>NZ_JALJXU010000001.1 GCF_024170225.1 Streptococcus gallinaceus
TGGCCACTTGGCAAAGGTCGCATTTGAAATGCTAGCTTTCCATAGCGTTCTAAGCGGTCTCTTTGTTTTCTGATATGCTCTTGTATAGCGTGATGACTGATACCAGCGCATTCTGCGATTATCTCGCTAGTTGTGTACGGCTCTTTCTTGCCGTCCATGTAAACAATGTTCATGATGTACCTCCTAATCTTGATAAAATAATTCATCTATGGTTATATCTGGTTTAATTTCAGCAACCATTGACTTAATAACTAGGCGCTCTTTGTCATTAAAGGGCGTTTTCTTTGTCTCTTTGTTATTGTAAGACTGTAAAGAAATATTTAGCTTGTCAGCCATTTGTTGCTGAGTTAGTCCCAGCATGACCCGATAGCCTCTAAGTTTGCTCATGGCGTTCCTCCTTTTAAAAATTCCCTTCCATAGGTTGAAAGTGTGAAAGGTTGTGAGTAAAAAGTTTCCGTTTTGGATAACTTTGATTTTGATTATATATCCGTTTTTGATACTTGTCAAGTATTTTTAATATTTTTTTGTATCATTTCTTGATACTTTTCTAAAATTCGGATATAATCAAGCCTGAAAGGTGTGATATTTTATGATTAGGTTGAAAGAATTACGCAAACAAAAGGGCTTAACTCAAGATGAGTTAGCCCGTGAAATAGGTGTATCTAAAATAACAGTGTTACGCTGGGAAAAGGGTGACCGCCAAATCAAACCAGACAAAGCCCAAATGTTAGCTGACTTTTTTGGTGTACATATTGGGTATTTACTGGGCTATAGTCTAAGTCGTGAAAATATGCTAGTAGCATTAGCACCATATACAGTTGATGAAGATAGTGATGACAATTTTGATTATGATGCTTATACGGCTCTTTCTGAGGTTTTAGGTGCTGATAATCTTGAAAAGATTAAAAGTACTGTATCGGTTGAGTTGAAAAATAGCTTTGGTCATTATTTTGAAGAAGCTGAACCTTGGAAAATCGGTATCACTGACCAGCAACTTACTGATATGTGGGAACTGCATACAAAGAAATTTATTGAATTTATTGACGGTGGGGATACCCCAAATGTTTTTAAAAAGCTTATTTTTTATTTTTCTTTACTAACCCCAAAAGAAAGGGAAAGCATAATAAATATTTTAGAGGGACTAGCGGGCTTAGATATTGATTTTCCGCATTAACCCACGCGCATACACTAACATTTTCTATGGTAACCGCTCAAAATTGAGTAGCAAAATAGAAAATCAAGATTATCTGGTAACGTCCATTTTGGGGCACAACTCAAACGGTGGTAAGCAAAGTAAAGATGACCCTATCATCAAACTAGATATATATTTTTTTAGTCTAACTAATCGCTCATTTTCTGACCTGTTCAAAGCTCAAAAAATATGCTTATCAAAATATATGCCTAAAACGCCCTCTAAGCGATTTCGAGCCAAAACAATATAAAATGACCACCTAACCAAAATAAACGAAAATAGGGGCATTCTCGTAACGCTCAGCATGATATAAACCCAATTCAATCTAAAATCTTTTTAATAACGGCTTGCCTGCTGATGGAAAGGTTCATATCATGAAAATAAATGAAGTCAAAAAGAAGAACGGTGCTATTGTGTACCGTGCCAATGTCTATCTAGGCGTTGACCAGGTAACAAGTAAGAAAGCTAAAACTAGTGTTACTGGTAGGACAAGAAAGGAGGTCAAGCAGAAAGCAAAGCAAGCGCAAGATGACTTTGTTTCTAATGGTTGTACTGTCACAAAAGTAGTACCTGTTAAGAACTATCAAGAATTGGCTGAATTATGGCTAGAAAGTTATCAGCTAACTGTAAAGCCTCAGACCTTTATAGCGACTAGGAGAATGCTTTACAATCACCTAATACCTGTTTTTGGTACTTTGAGACTGACAAAGTTATCTGTTAGCTATATTCAAAGTTTTATAAATGATTTATCTAGTGAGTTGGTACATTATAGCGTTGTCCACTCAATAAATAGGCGTGTCTTACAATATGGGGTATCTCTCCAGTTATTGCCATTCAATCCTGCGCGTGATGTTATATTGCCTAAAGTACCAAAAAGGGAAAATAAGGCTATTAAGTTCATAGCTCCAGAAGATTTAAAAGCGTTAATGGCTTACATGGAAAAGCTATCCAATAAGAAGTTTAGCCATTTCTTTGATTATGTTTTATATAGCGTTTTACTTGCTACTGGTTGCCGTTTTGGGGAAGTAGTAGCCCTAGAATGGTCTAATATTGACCTAGATAACGGAACTATCAGCATAACCAAGAGTTACAGTAGGCTATTAAAGTTAATCGGTACGCCCAAAAGCAAAGCAGGGGTTAGGGTTATAAGCATAGACAAGAAAACAGTCAATATGCTAAGGCTTTATAAGAACAGACAGCGACAACTATTTATAGAGACTGGGGCGCGTGTTTCCCCTGTGGTGTTTGCGACACCCACAAAGGAATATCAAAACATGGCGACTAGGCAAGAAAGCCTAGATAGGCGGTGTGCTGAAATTGGTATCACGCGCTTTACTTTCCACGCTTTCCGCCATACTCACGCTAGTTTATTGCTAAATGCTGGTATCAGCTATAAAGAATTACAATACCGTTTAGGTCATGCTACTTTAGCTATGACCATGGACATTTATGGACACCTTTCAATGGACAAAGAAAAAGAGGCTGTTTCTTATTATGAAAAAGCCATAAATTCTTTATAAGTCCACAAAAAGGTGAACAAATTTATATTTTAGAACTCATAGGCTCATTAAAAAGCCTATTAAATCAACGATTACAGACATTAAAGGAGACAAACATGACATTTGAAGAAATTTTACCAGGGTTAAAGGAATT
Organism: Streptococcus gallinaceus; assembly: GCF_024170225.1. GTDB lineage: Bacteria > Bacillota > Bacilli > Lactobacillales > Streptococcaceae > Streptococcus > Streptococcus gallinaceus. The sequence continues at coordinate 2,846 of NZ_JALJXU010000001.1, forward strand.
TAAAAAATACGTTCGTACTGGCTGGGGCGGTGCTGAAAATTATGTGCAGCTCTTTGACACCATTGAGGTCAATGGGCAGAAGCTAGAGGCGACGCCTTACTTTTTGATTAACGTGGCGGGCGAGGGAGAGGGCTTCTCTATGTGGAGTCCGACACCATGTGATGTGCTGGCGACAGACTGGGTTCAAGTTTATGACTAAGAGCGTTTTGGTGACGGGGGTTAGCTCAGGGATTGGGCTAGCTCAGGCGCGCTTATTTTTGGAAAATGGCTATCGCGTTTATGGGATTGATTGCTCGGAGAAACCAGCTTTGTCAGGAGACTTTCACTTTCTCCAGCTGGATGTGACTGGTGACTTACCCCCTCTTTTTCAAGCTCTTCCTCAAGTGGATATCCTCTGCAATACAGCTGGGATTTTGGATGCCTATCAGCCTCTTCTTGAAACGTCAGAAGAGACCTTTGAGACCATTTTTCAGACTAATTTTTTTGCGGCGGTTGGCATTACGCGCTTTTACCTGTCTAAAATGGTCGCAAAGCAATCAGGCGTCATCATCAATATGTGCTCCATTGCTAGCTTTTTAGCTGGTGGAGGCGGTGCCGCCTACACTAGCTCTAAGCACGCTTTAGCTGGATTTACCCGCCAGTTGGCCTTGGACTATGCCAAGGATGGCGTTCAAGTATTTGGCATTGCACCTGGGGCAGTCAAAACAGGCATGACACAGGCAGACTTTGAGCCAGGTGGCATGGCAGACTGGGTGGCGAGCAAGACACCGATTGGACGATGGACAGACCCAAGTGAAATCGCAGAGCTGACTCTATTTCTAGCATCTGGAAAAGCCCAGTCCATGCAAGGCGAAATTGTTAAGATTGACGGCGGTTGGAGTTTGAAATGACAAAATATATTGAATTTGGCTTCGGCAATCGCTGGCTCATTCGGACTGAGTTTGAAAAAGACGATGGCAGTGAATGGGAAGTCAAGGGAATTTCTGGACCTATCAAGCCCAAGTCAGTCTATCTACGCATCTGGCTAGGTAAAATTGTCTACATCTGGGATTGGCAAGAAGGCTTTAAAAAGCAAGAAAAGAAGCGTAGAGCAGTGAAATTTATTTTCGGAATTGCATCGGAGGTAGAAGATGACACCAAGAGAATTATGGAATAAATACAAGGGAATCAATCCGACGATTGGGGACGAGATAGACGCATGGGCTTTTGGTATGGAGCCTGATTTGCTAGCACAGCTCGTTTTGGAAGGCAAGAAAACCGCAATGGCATCAGCCTATGACTTATACGAAGTGGACAAGGAGCCAATTCCAGAGGCGGGCACTTACGATGTCATTTTAGATGGGCAAGGGCATGCTGTCTGCATCGTCCGCATCACGAAAGTAGCAGTGGTTCCTTTTGGAGAGGTGTCCGCAGAGCATGCCTTCAAAGAAGGCGAGGGTGACCGTAGTCTGGCTTACTGGAGACAGGTTCATGAAGCCTTTTTCAAAACTTACTTTGAAGAATGCGGCTTGACCTTCACAGAAGAAAGCAAGATTGTCTTAGAAGAGTTTGAAGTGGTTTATAAGTAGGCGAAAATCGAGGTATAGCATGCGCGCAACAGTGATTATCTTGGACGAGTCAGAGCGATACGCCATTGCCATTGGTCGGATGAAAAATGGTCGCTCCTACCTTGTCTGGCCAGGTGGTAGGATAGAAGAGGGAGAGACCCCGGAGCAAGCAGCTGTGCGAGAAATCCAAGAGGAGTTGGCTATTAGTTTAGAGATGTCTAGTCTGGAGCAACTAGAGGCTACTGCTGAGGGAATGACCTTTCTGGCGGCGACGAAGTTACAGCGCCAACCGCTTGAGATAGGAGGAGAAGAACGGGAACGGATGACAGAGTACAATGCCTACCAGCCCTATTGGCAGGAACTCGCCCACTTGGATCAAGTCAGCATTTTCCCCCTTATTTCCCTTGAAAGGATAAAGAAAAAATGAAACCTAAGTATCTACTACTAGTCGCATCTTGTCTGCTCTTGACGGCTTGTGCTAGTCAAAAGCAAAGTGGAGATGCAGTCACACCGACCAGCACCCAAATGGCAGCCCGCAAGCAAGTGACCAAGTCAATCAACTATTCCAATTTGCTGGATAGTCAAATGCAGACAGAGGTCAAAAGTGTGTTGGAGCAGGCCTTTCCTCAAGAAAATGTCACCAAATTTTTGGAGCAGGTAAATTTCTATAACCAACACGTTCCGACGGATAGTTTGGTGCAGACGGGATTTGGAACTTCAAAAGAACTGATTCCAGCCTATGATGTGGCAGCTATCAGTGAAAAATGGATGGCACAGTTTCCGGACTTTCCAGGTTATAATTGCCGCTTGACTAGTTTTGGCTTGCTGAGGGGGCTCATCACGACAAAGAGTACGACGGGTTATGATGACAGCCTTCTTTTCATTGACAAGGATGCCATTCAGCATGCGCCAGCTTCTTACCAGCTGACGGCTGAGGAGGCTAGTCGCTTTCAAACGATTTTTAGTGCAGTTGCGACTGAAAATGTCACGGACACACACCTTCATGTTAAAAAAGTGCAAGCCTACTGGAAAAAGATGGGAGTGACCTTTGAGACTGGTCAAGCTAAGATGATTTCTGTTTGGATGCACGACCAGATTGATGAGAAGAAGACAAAGCTTTTCATCGGACACGTCGGCGTTTTGGTTCCATCTGAAACTGAATTTCTTTTTGTGGAAAAAATTTCCTTTGAAGAGCCCTACCAAGTCTTGCGATTCAAGTCTAAAAAGGCTTTGATTGGCTACTTGTTAGACAAGTATGACGTTGACACGACTGGTGGCACACGACCATTTTTAATGGAAAATGACCAACCGTTAGAAGAATAGGAAAAGCCGATGAAGATTGTATGTGTGGTATTTGATGACTTTGAAGCACTGGATTTGTTTGGTCCTGTTGAGTTTTTATCGGGATTGCCAGATGCGCAGTTGCCCTATGTGTCCATGGACGGAGGCCTGATTTCCACGAAACAAGGGATTCAATTATATCCCCAAACCATGCGTGACTTGGAGAGTTGGGCCATCCTTCTCTTGCCAGGTGGGATGGGAACGCGAAAGGTGATTGAAAATCCGCTATTTTTAGAACGTCTAAACGAACTTGTTAATCGGTCACGCTGGGTCTTGAGTGTCTGCACAGGCAGTGCCCTCTGGCTAGAAGTGGTGCCTTGGATGACAAGGCCGCTACCAGCAACAAACGTGCCCTGACTTGGGTATGCGGTCAGTCAGACAAGGTCAAGTGGCAGACCAAGGCGCGCTGGATAAGAGACGGAAAATTTTATACTTCGTCAGGAGTTTCAGCGGGAATGGATATGACACTGGGCTTTATTTCAGATTGTTTTGGAGAAAAGCTGGCGCGTGAATTGGCGCATCGAGCTGAGTATCGGTGGAATGACAACTGGGCTGAAGACGAATTTGCCACCATCTAGCAGACGCAGTACAGTCGTATAAAATCATGATATAGAGAGTGGGACTCAATCGTGATTTCGCAGAAATCGATTTTGTCGTCCCAACTCCTGCGTCAAACTGCTAAAATTATAAAAAATAAAGAACCCAGGACTTTTGTCCTAGATTCTTTTTATTAGTAAGGAGAAATGGATGCTGACAGATCGGAAAAAAGGGGCAGCAATGATATGGGGAAGTCTCTTGATAGGCTTTGGCTGTCTGTTTTTATGGTGGAATATTCAATTTGCGACAGGCTTATTTGCGGCAATCGCTCTCTTATTTTTACTGCAAGTGCTTTGGAAGGGGCTTGGTCTCCTGCGAAAGAAGGGACGTGATAGAAGAGAAGTACTGGCCTTTTGGTTTCATCTCTTTTTAACGATTTTTTTCTTTAACAATGCTCTTTTGCCAGCAGGATTTTTAGCCATTATTCTGGTTCTGGAGTTTTTTGTCTTGGGGTGTATCTTGTTTATTGACCTCATTTTACAGTGGAACAGTCAGAAAAAAATCTCACTTTGGACTCTATTTGATGCGCTTTTACATCTTTTTTTCTCCATATACGCCTTGGTGCATTTGGAGGGGACATTGGGCTGGATTTATAGTTTTTTGGGTCTGTCCTTGATTGTCCGAGGTTTTACCGCCTTAAAAGATGCTTGGGATTTTGACCGGCCATCCTTTCCGACTAGAGGTAGACGCAAACACTTGGGTCTGCCCATATTCCTATCAGCTATTATTCCTGTCAGCGCCTTGAATGCAGTCAATCGCCTGCTCAATCCCAATCGTAGTCAACCTATTTTGCTAGAAGAAAAAGGCTTGCCGACTCAGCAACCAGACTTGGAAATTTGGATTCATACGGCTCGAAAAGGCTTTGAGATGATGGGGCATGTGGATATTTCTTATAAGGGCATGACCTATGCTTATGGGCAATACGATGTGGATAGTGCTCGCTTTTTTGGGACCATGGGTGACGGCGTTTTGTTCCGTCTATCTAGCGAAGATTATCTAGCCTCGCTCGCTCAAGAGGATTGGCGGGCTGTGCTGGGCTATGGCATGGTTTTAACAGATGCACAAAAACAAGCCATTGAAGAAAGACTGGGTGAGATGATGTCTTGGACGCAGCCTTTCTACTTGACTAGTCAGGCGCAGAAGGAAAGTTATCTGGGACAGCTCAATCAACGTTATCGGGTAGATAATTTTAAGTTTACCCAGACAAAATTCAAGACCTACTTTGTCATGACGACCAACTGTGTTCTCCTGGCAGATACCATTCTAGCAGCTATTGGCACAGACAATGTCGCGAATCATGGTATCTTGACTCCGGGCGTTTATCAGGATTATTTTGAGAGAGAATACCAAAAACCACACTCAGCCATTGTCTCAAAATTTGTGCTGGGTAAGCAAATTTCAGACCATCCATCGTCCCAAGCAAGCGAATAGTCAGAGCAGTGTCTATTTATTGTTTGAATTATGATATAATATAGTGATGAACTCAGCCATTTTTAAGTGAGGAAATAAAATTATGACAAATTATGCAATTATTTTAGCAGCTGGTAAGGGAACACGGATGAAGTCAGATCTTCCTAAAGTCTTGCACAAGGTAGCAGGTATTTCTATGTTGGAACACGTATTTCGTGCGGTTTCAGCAATTGAGCCAGCTAAGATTGAGACCATCGTAGGCCATAAAGCAGAGCTGGTTCAAGAAGTTTTGGAAGGTCAATCTGACTTTGCCCTTCAATCAGAGCAGTTAGGAACAGGGCATGCTGTCATGATGGCAGAGCCAGCCTTGGCAGACTTAGAAGGACAAACCTTGGTCATCGCAGGGGACACACCACTGATTACAGGGGAAAGTCTGAAAAACTTGATTAATTTCCATGTCAGCCACAAAAATGTTGCAACGATTTTAACAGCGCAGGCCGACAATCCATTCGGTTATGGCCGGATTATCCGCAATACAGACGGAGAAGTCTTGAAGATTGTGGAACAAAAAGATGCCAATGACTTTGAAAAACAAATCAAGGAAATCAATACAGGAACCTATTTGTTTGATAACAAACGCCTCTTTGAAGCCTTAAAAGACATCAATACGGATAATGCTCAGGGTGAATATTACCTGACAGACGTGATTTCTATTTTCCGTCAAGCAGGTGAAAAAGTTGGTGCCTATATTCTTCGTGACTTTGACGAGAGTCTGGGTGTCAATGACCGCATTGCACTTGCGACAGCAGAAGCCGTGATGCGCAAACGCATTACCGAGCGCCACATGGTTAACGGAGTGACCTTTACCAACCCAGCAGCGACCTACATCGACATCGATGTGGAAATTGGGGCAGAAGCCGTCATTGAAGCCAATGTTGTCCTAAAAGGTCAGACAAAAATTGGAGAGCGGACAGTTTTGACAAACGGTACGCGTGTGACGGATTCGGTTATTGCTGAGGATGTGGTGATTAGCCAGTCAGATATTGAACAATCTGTCATTGAAGCTGGGGTAACAGTGGGACCATTTGCTCATATCCGTCCAGATAGCCTCTTGAAAAAAGATGTCCATGTCGGAAACTTTGTGGAAGTGAAGGGTTCAAGTTTGGGTGAAAATACCAAGGCTGGTCACTTGACTTATATTGGTAATGCGGAAGTGGGCGCTAATGTCAACTTTGGTGCGGGAACCATCACTGTCAATTACGACGGTCAAGGCAAATACAAGACCGTTATCAAAGACAATGTCTTTGTCGGTAGCAATTCAACCCTCATCGCTCCACTTGAAATCGGAGACAGTGCCTTAACAGCAGCCGGCTCAACCATTACCTGCAATGTCCCAGCAGATACCGTTGCCATCGGACGCTCTCGCCAGGAAAACAAAGAAGGCTACGCAACACGTCTTCCTCACCATCCAAGTCAAAAATAGGAGTTGTTATGGAATTTGAAGAAAAAACAATTAGCCGCAAAGAGATTTTTAATGGCCATATTTTCGACGTGGTTGTCGATGACGTCGAGTTGCCAAACGGTCTCGGGCAAGCAAAACGAGAACTCATTTTTCACAAGGGTGCAGTCTGTGTCCTTGCCGTGACACCTGAAGACAAGATTGTCTTAGTCCGCCAATTTCGTAAGGCCATTGAGCGCGTGATTTATGAAATCCCTGCAGGCAAGCTCGAAGTGGGCGAAGAGGATGCGCTTCAGGCAGCTGCTCTTCGTGAATTGGAAGAAGAGACAGGGTACACCACTGACAAATTAACCTTGCTTTCAGATTTTTATTCTGCGATTGGATTTTGTAATGAACGCTTGCGTATCTATCTAGCAGAGAACTTGGTCAAGGTCGAAAATCCTCGTCCGCAAGACGAAGATGAAGTGATTGAACTGTATGAAGTGACCTTAGAGCAAGCCCTTGATTTAGTGGCTCGTGGAGAAATTTGTGATGCCAAGACCATCATGGCCATTCAATATTATCAACTGCTGAGAAAGTAGGGTTGGTATGAGCAAGCCCCTATTAACAGACGAAGTGCTGCAACGTGAAGCCCGTAAAAAACGATTTGGCTACTACGAGGAAGATGCAGAAGACGTCTATGAAGATGATGTAGAAGAGTGGCAATATGGAGAAGACGACTATCAAGGCTACCAAGAAGGACAGACCATGCGCATTCCTGTGGAAGCCTCGGTGGTAAAGAGTCGTCGAATTGAAACCATCAAAAAGGAACGATTTAAGTCAAAAGTCAATACCATTTTGTTTTGGATTGTTCTTCTTCTGATTGTATTTATCCTTGCCGTGATTTACTTTTAAAGGAGAATTATGAAATTTGGTATTATTGCTGCCATGCCTCAAGAATTAGGCATTCTTGTAGAAGCTTTGGCAGAAAAAGAAGAAGTCCCTGTCTTGGGCAATACCTACTATACAGGTCGCTTGGGCAAGCATGAAGTAGTCTTGGTCCAATCCGGTATCGGGAAAGTCATGTCTGCCATGTCAGTTGCTCTCTTAGCAGACCATTTCCAAGTGGACGCCGTGATTAACACAGGTTCGGCCGGAGCAGTAGCAGATGGTTTGCAAATCGGTGATGTCGTGGTGGCAGATCAATTAGCCTACCACGATGTAGATGTAACAGCTTTTGGCTATGCCTATGGTCAAATGGCTGGGCAAGAACTGTATTTTCCAGCAGACCAAGTCCTGCTTGAAAACATGCGGAGCGTCTTAGTAGAACAAGAATTGGTGAGCCAAGTTGGTCTCATCGCAACAGGAGACAGCTTTATTGCTGGTCAGGATAAGATCGCAGCTATTAAGGCGCATTTTCCACAAGTACTGGCCGTAGAAATGGAAGGCGCAGCCATCGCACAAGCAGCGGTTAATGCGGGTAAATCCTTCCTCGTCATCCGTGCAATGAGTGACACAGCCCAGGGCGATGCCAATATTACCTTTGACGAATTTATCATCCAAGCAGGGGAACAATCCGCTAAAATCTTACTCGCCTTTTTGGAAAAATAGAGAGTGGGACTCAATCGTGATTTCGTAGAAATCGATTTTGTAGACACTTGCCTTGCAAGTTCCATTTCCAAATTAAAAAGGTCACCCGGACCTTTTTAACTCACCACCGCACAGTTGACTAGCTCAAAAAGGTTCGGTGAACCTTTTAAGGTGGGAGATAGAACTAACGAAGTTAGTTACAAGACTCAAAATTGCTTGCCCAGCAAGGAATGAGAACATTCAGTCAACCTCTGCGTCAAACTGTTAAAATTACAAAGAATAACCCAGGACGGAGTCCTAGGTTATTTTTTATTTCTTATTAAAATCGTAATCTTTCACAATTTCGATGCTTTCGATTTTGATGTCAGAGGTTGGTTTGTCGTTTGCGCCGGTTTCGGTTGCAGCAATTTTGTCGACAATGTCCATGCCACTTGTTACTTGTCCAAAGACTGTATAGCCACCGTCTAGGCTAGGATTTCCCCCGTTTTTATAGGCTTCGATGATTTTAGCTGGGTACTTGTCAGAGGTCAATTGGCCAGAAGCATCAGCTGTATTTTGGTTGATGTAAAATTGGCTACCATTTGTATTTGCGCCAGCATTTGCCATAGCAAGAGAGCCGCGGATGTTGTAGAGGAAGGCAGAAATTTCATTTTTGAAACCATTTCCCGCATCAATCGTCTTGTCTTTACCTTTCCAGATAGACTCGCCACCTGTTCCGTTCCCTTTAGGGTCACCAGTTTGAATCATGAAATTCTTAATGACGCGGTGGAAAAGAACGCCGTTGTAGTAACCTTCCTTGGCATGCGTTAGGAAGTTTTCCACAGCAAGAGGAGCTTGTTCTGGGAAAAGTTTGAGTGTAATGTCGCCGGCACTTGTCTTGAGTGTGACAGCAGCCTCATTTTCAGCAATATCCGTTGTCAATTGTGGAAAAACGGCATTTGGGTTGTTGATAGCGTAAGCCAAGTCTTTTTGGTGTTGTTGGCTAGCAGAAGTGTCAGTTGAGCAAGTTTGGCTGCTGGTTGCAGCACTAGAAGAGTTGTCTTTTTCACTTGTCTTTGCACAAGCTGTCAAGAGCAGGCTGGCAGCCAAAGCTGTCCATACGAGAGATTTTTTCATGTCAATCCTTTCTGGGAATCGTTTTATTAGTCACATTATATCATAAATTCCCCATAAAATCTGCCAAAGAAATGGGGAGAGCTAGCTAGTGCTGGCACTCCGTTTATGCTATACTAGACACAGAAAAAAATGGGAGAAGAACATGTACGAAGATTATCCAGTAAAACCTTATATCTCGCCAGAACGTGATTTGGCGACAGAAGAATTTAAACCAGTACCAAAAAAGAATATGGAGTTGCTAGAAGATGACTTACTGGCAGGAGATATTATCTTGCTCTGGCGGATTGCTTTTGACACCTTTACCAACGAATCTTGGTTTCCAAAATACTTCGAGTACACCTATGGCATCAATGCTCCAAAGCGGTTGGATATGTTGCTAGATAAAGGCTATGCACAGCTGGAAACAGCCTTTGCTTCCTTGGATCACATCAATGCGACCAAGAAAAAGAAGATTTTAAAAGACAGAGGAGTCGCCGGCTTGTCTAAAATGAAGGCGGCTGATTTGGAGCAGGCCTTGAAGGACAATCTGTCTGAAGATGAGTTGGGGAACTGTTTTACCGTTCGAGGAATTCTATTGACGGAAAAAGGACAGGCAGCCATCGATGCCAATCCGCAAGTCATCGACCGCCATCCAAAGAAAAAATATTAAATCCAGCACCTTGTCCGCGCGACGGGTTGCTGAAAAGGCTGAATCACTTGGTTCAGTCTTTTTTTAAAAACTTGTTCAGCCGTCATATTGAGGTCATATACTCCTGCTAGACTAGAAAAAAAGAAAGAAAGTAGGAAATACTATGCACTACGCTTGGAAAGAGTTGCTCTTTTACAAAAAGAAATATCTTCTTATCGAACTCCTTATTATTCTAATGATGTTTATGGTTGTTTTCTTATCGGGTCTGGCAAACGGCTTAGGGCGGGCGGTTAGCGCAGCGATTGAAAATAATCCAGCGAATCACTATCTCATGTCTGATACGGCAGAGGGAATTATCACCTTTTCAAATCTGGACCAAGATCAGGTCAAGGCAATTGGAGAACTGGATTCAGACCAGGAGACAGGTCTATCTATCCAGCGAACTGGCTTGGTTCAACAAAGTGGGGATACGGATACGTTGGATGCCATGTATTTTGTGGTTAACCCAGCTAGTTTTATAGTTCCAAAAGCGATTGAAGGAGAGGATTTGGCTGATAAGGCTAACACAATTCTTGTCAATGATAGCTTGAAGGCTAAGGGTGTGAAATTAGGGGATGTAGTAGAGGATGATATGAGTGGGCTCAAGTTGACCGTCATCGGCTTCACCCACAATGAAATGTACGGTCACGGTCCAGTTGCCTATATTTCAGAAAAAACTTATACAACCTTGCAACAAGAAAAAAATCCAAACTACAGCTACCATCCACAAGTGATTGCCTTAAAAAATAAGTCATTGAGCGGTAATAGACCAAATAAGGTAGAAGTGCTCGATAAAGAGACAGTCATCTCAAAAATCCCGGGATACAGCGCAGAACAATCCACGCTTAATATGATTTTGTGGGTATTGGTTTTGGCCTCTGCAGCGATTTTGGGAGTGTTCTTCTATATCATTACCCTGCAAAAACGCCATGAATTTAGTGTAATGAAGGCGATTGGAATGAGCATGGCAGAGATTTCGAGCTTCCAGCTAGCGCAGATTCTTCTACTGGCCTTGATGGGTATCCTCGTTGGGGATGGTTTGGCTTATGCCCTATCTCTTGTCTTGCTAGTATCTATGCCGTTTGTCCTCAATGTGGAAAATATTGCGCTGGTATCTCTTGCCTTTCTTGTTATTGCACTTTTAAGCAGCGGCTTGTCCATTTTGAAAGTCGCAAAAATTGATGCAGTTGAAGTGATAAATGGAGGAGAAGAATAATGGAAAATGTGATGGAATTAAAGGGAATTTCCAAATATTATTTGGATGGTGAGGAGCAAGCAGTCATCTTGGACGAGCTTGACTTGACAGTGCAAGCAGGAGAATTTGTGGCCATTCTAGGTCCGTCTGGTTCTGGGAAAAGTACATTGTTATCTATTGCGGGGCTTCTCTTGAGTGCGGATGGTGGACACTTGCTCTTGGATGGGCAAGATGTGACCAAACTGTCTCAGAAGGAGCAGACCAAACTCCGTCGGCACAAATTAGGTTTTATTTTCCAAAGTCACCAATTGCTTCCCTACCTGACTGTACAGGATCAATTGGAGCAGGTGGCGCGTTTTGACCGAGATAGTGAGAAGGATAAGAGTCGCGCTGAAATTTCCCAACTGTTAGGTGAACTGGGTATGGGAGGCTCCGCTCATAAATTTCCACGTCAATTATCCGGTGGTCAAAAGCAACGAGCTGCGATTGCCCGAGCCTTTATTCACCAACCTAAGTTGATTTTGGCAGATGAACCAACAGCCAGCTTGGATGAGGCTAGAGGTCGCCAGGTGACGGAGTTGATTCGTAAGGAAGTGACGGAAAGAAAGACCGCAGCGATCATGGTAACGCATGATGAACGGATTCTCGATTTGGTGGATACTGTTTACCGGCTTAAACACGGGAAATTAGTCAAAGAATCGTAAAATATGTGCTAAAATAAGGGCATGATTAAAATACTAGTAGTAGAAGATAATGCCCTTCAACAGACTTTGATTGCCACTAAACTCAGACAGGATGGCTACCAAGTCTTGGTGGCAGAAAATGGAGCAGTTGCTCTGGATGTATTGGACAAGACGGAAGTACAGTTGATTGTGACCGATATCATGATGCCCTTATTAGATGGCTATGAATTGATTCAATCTCTTCGTCAAGCCAGTTATCAGGTGCCCATTATTGTGATGACTGCCCGCTCGCAACTGGATGATATGGAAAAAGGATTTGAGTTGGGCGCAGATGACTATATGGTCAAGCCCATTCAGCTGCAGGAGTTAGGACTGCGTATCAAGGCTCTCTTGCGCCGCGCCAATATTTTTGCGAGTCATCAGTTAAAAGTAGGGGACTGTCTCTTGGACGAGGAGCAATTTAGCCTGTCTAAGGGAGACACTCTCTTGACTTTGCCCCAAAAAGAATTTCGGCTTCTCTTTCATTTGCTCAGCTACCCCAATAAAATTTTCACTCGCTTGGAGTTGTTGGACAACATCTGGGGAATGGAAGACGATTTGGACGAACGCCTAGTAGATGCTTGTATCAATAAACTACGCCGCAAGGTAGAACATTTTCCGGATTTTACCATTGAAACTGTGAGAGGAGTTGGTTACCGTGTCCATGAAAACTAGCCGCTTTCGGATACCGCTACGCCACTATTTTACGGTCATGTTTGCTGCGACCCTGACTGCCTGTGTCTTGCTGGCATTGGTTCTGGTTACGCTTGGATTTGTGCTTTTTTATCATGGAGTATTAACAACTTTAGTCCTTCATTTTGCAACCTTTCTGGTCTGTGTACTAACTATTGTTTTTGGAGCCATTAGCATGTGGTATGGGGCTGTTCATTTGACCAAGCCGATTGAAGAAATCAATCAAGTGGTAGCCAATGTCAGTCGGGGAGAATTTGTCGGTCATGTGGATCGAAATGCCGAACGCCGTAAGAATTTTGCCTACTACAATGAACTGGATGAACTGTCTGAAAGCATCAATGGCATGATCCAATCGCTGTCACAGATGGATTATATGCGCAAGGATTTTATGACCAATGTCTCTCATGAGCTCAAGACGCCTATTGCAGCTATTGCTAATATGAGTGAATTGTTGCAGGATTCTCAACTGGATGAAGCAAGTCGGTTAGAATTTACCCGGCTCATTCAAGAAGAAAGTAAGCGGCTCAGTCGTCTGTGTGATACCATGTTGCAAATGTCTCGGGTTGATCATTTGGATAGTCTAGGGCAGCTACAAACTATTCGTCTGGACGAGCAGATTCGGCAGGCGATGATTGCTTTATCGGAGAAGTGGACCGGTAAGCAGATTGCTTTTCGCCTAGACAGTGATGCGGTGATCCTGCAGTCCAATCCAGACCTGCTCATGCAAGTCTGGGTCAATCTATTGGACAATGCCATCAAGTATTCGGGGCAAGAGGTGGATATTTCTGTTAGCATTCAGGAATTGGCAGACGAGTGGGTTATCCTAATCTGCGATAAAGGATGTGGGATAGCGAGCGACCAGCTGCCACGCATTTTTGAAAAATTTTATCAGACGGACTCCTCCCGTCACCAAGAAGGTAACGGCTTAGGACTGGCTATTGTCGAGCGGATTATGAAGCTATGCGGTGGTAGGATTCAAGTGACCAGTCAGCTAGGAAAAGGCAGTCAATTTACCATTTACCTACCCAAGTAACGCAAAAAGAACCAGACCAAAGGTCTAGGTTCTTTTACTGTTCAAGTGGACCAGTCCAAGCGTCAGTTCCGCCCGTGACGTTGGTCACATCAAATCCATTTTCTTCTAAAAATTGGCAAGCGCGTGCGGAGCGGCCACCCATCTGGCAAACGACATGGTAGGGAGTCTCCTTGTCGAGTCTTGAAATAGATCCGCCCAGCGTACTGAGCGGCAGATTGATTGCTCTTGGAATGTGGCCAGCGGTATACTCATTTGCTTCTCGGACATCCAGTAGCTGAATGGATTGTCTTTTTAAGAGTTGGACCAGTTGGCTGGTTGTCAGTGATTTTTGCATGGGAATCCTCCTTGCTATGTTTATCTAGATTTTATACTATTTTTCATCAAAAGGTCAAGGAGTCCGTGTTGCGGGCTATTTTCATATCTGAAAAAATAGGAGAAATATGATAAAATAAAAAGATATGGAATAGTGAGGATTTTATGAAGAAAAATACAAAAAAAGGAAAAACAACGCGTCGCCCGACCAAGGCTGAGCAGGCGCAGCGGCAGAATATGCGTGCCTTATTGCTGCGGATTGCTGGTTTGATTTTACTGGGATTTGCAGCCGTGAAGATGGGTGCATTTGGGCTTACCGCCTATAATATTCTCCGTGCTATTGCGGGAAGTTCAGCCTATCTCTTGTTAGTTGGGATTGCAGTTTATCTCTTATTCAGCCAACGTATTCATCGCAGAGAAGGGGTTCTTTCTGGTTTTCTCTTGTTTTTAGCAGGAATTTTATTGGAATTTCAAGCCTATTTGGATGTGACCTATAAGGGAGAGGATTTATTTGCCCATACGGTTCAGCTCTTGTTGGAGGACACGACTAAGTTTCAGGTGACTCATTATCTAGGAGGAGGCCTTGTTGGTGGATTGCTCTACATGCCGGTCTCATTTCTCTTTGCGACAATCGGTAGCTTTTTCATTGGGATACTATTGATTACGTTTGGTCTCTTTTTCATGAGTCCTTGGTCGGTTTATGATTTGGCAGATATGTTTGCCCTTGCGGTGGAAAAATACCAAGAAAAAAGTGCCATTCGTGCTGAAAAGCGCCAAGAAAGACGATGGGCTAAGGAAGCGGAAAAAGAAGCTAGATTGGCAGAAGAAGAGGCTCGTCGGGAGCAAGAAGCTTTGGCAGAGGCTGAACGGCAGTCTTTGTTAGAGGAAGAACCTTTACTTGCCTACCCATCAGTCGATATGGAAACAGGCGAAATCTTAGAAGACATCCCGCATGAGCCCATTATCCGAGATTATCAAGACCTTCATTTACCTGATTTTCCAACTGAAGAGATGCCCGTCTCTCTAGAAGAAGAATTTCCGGTTCTGCTAGCAGACGAAGAGCCCTTTGAAGCAGTTCCAGAAGAAGGGGATGAGGAGATTGTCTTTGCCAAAACAGCTCCGACATTGAAGGATCGTTTGGCCTACCGATTGCCATCAATTGACTTGTTTGCGCCAGCCAAGGCTAGCAGTCAGGTGAATGAGAAAAAATTGGTTCGCCAAAATATCAAGGTCTTGGAAGATACATTTGCGAGTTTTGGCATCAAGGTCGTAGTAGAGCGCGCAGAGATTGGTCCATCGGTGACTCGCTATGAAGTCAAGCCCGCAGTCGGAGTTCGTGTCAATCGGATTTCTAACTTGGCAGATGACTTGGCACTTGCGCTTGCGGCTAAGGACGTCCGAATTGAAGCACCGATTCCTGGTAAATCCTTGGTTGGGATTGAAGTGCCAAACTCAGAAGTTGCCTCCGTTTCCTTCCGTGAATTGTGGGAACAGGCTCAGACTAATCCAAGAAAGCTTTTGGAAGTACCGCTTGGTAAGGCTGTCAATGGCTCAGCCAAAAGTTTTGATTTGACCAAAATGCCTCACCTTTTGGTGGCCGGTTCTACAGGTTCGGGTAAATCTGTCGCCGTAAACGGCATCATCTCCAGCATTCTCATGAAGGCTCGACCAGATGAAGTCAAGTTTATGATGATTGACCCTAAAATGGTAGAATTATCTGTCTACAATGACATTCCCCATTTGCTAATTCCCGTGGTGACCAATCCTCGCAAAGCCAGTCGCGCCTTGCAAAAAGTCGTTGATGAGATGGAAAATCGCTACGAACTCTTCAGTAAAGTTGGTGTTCGTAATATCGAAGGGTACAATGCTAAGGTTGAAGAATTCAATGCTCAGTCGCAGGAAAAACAAATTCCTCTGCCATTGATTGTCGTAATCGTTGATGAATTGGCTGACCTCATGATGGTTGCCAGCAAGGAAGTTGAAGATGCCATTATTCGCCTAGGGCAAAAGGCGCGTGCGGCAGGGATTCACATGATTTTGGCCACTCAACGCCCATCTGTCGATGTTATTAGCGGCTTGATTAAGGCCAATGTGCCATCCCGTGTTGCCTTTGCGGTGGCATCGGGGACGGACAGTCGGACTATCTTAGGAGAAAACGGGGCGGAAAAACTCTTGGGACGAGGCGACATGCTCTTTCACCCAATTGGAGAATCGGCTCCCCTTCGTTTGCAAGGTTCCTTCATTTCAGATGGTGATGTAGAGCGGATTGTGACCTTTATCAAAGACCAGGCAGATGCTGAATACGACGAAAGCTTTGACCCAGGAGAAGTATCCGAAAGCGATGATTTTTCTGGAAATGGTGGCAGCGCCACATTGGATGGAGATCCTCTTTTTGCAGAAGCGCGTGCGCTTGTTATCGAGACACAAAAGGCCAGCGCGTCTATGATTCAGCGCCGCTTGTCCGTCGGATTTAACCGTGCGACTCGTCTCATGGAAGAACTAGAGGAGGCCGGAGTAATCGGACCTGCAGAAGGAACCAAGCCTAGAAAAGTATTGGAGACACAGTAATGGAATTTCAAAGTGTGCACCACGTAGCTATTATTGGCCGTGATTATGAAAAAATGCGTGAATTTTATGTGGACAAATTAGGTTTTGAGCAGTTGGATGAGCATATTCGACCAGAAAAAAATGACATTCTTTTCAATGTCAAAAAGGGAAATCTAATACTAGAAATCTTCATCAAGCCATGTGCTCCGCTTCGACCTGTCATGCCCAGTCCAGAGCATACAGGATTGCGTCATCTAGCCTTTAAAGTCGAGGATGTTGAAGCCTGTCTAGAAGCATTTGACCAGTTAGAAATCCGTCACGAAGACTTGCGAACGGATGATTTTGATGAAAAGAAAATGGCATTCTTCTTTGACCCAGATGGTCTACCGCTTGAAATACATGAATAAGAAAAGCCCAGCGATTGCTGGGCTTTATTTCATAAAGAAAACAGAGATGACGAGGGCGAGATACATCAAAAAAGTGAGAATAAATCCTGCTCGCCAAAATGTTTTCATAAATTTTCCTGTATCAAAACTGCGTTTCTTAAAGACCATGAGGGCGCACAAGACCAGAGCCAACAAGCCCAAGGCAAGTCCCAATAATGGAAGCATACTATGGTAGTAGGCCTTGTCGGAGATTAGGTAAAATTCGCCGACAAATAAAGGAAAGGCCAGATCAGCAAAATTAAGCCCTCTTTTCCGTAAACCGAGGAGTTTGACCAAGATAACAGAAATCAGTAGCGTCAAAATAAGAAAAAGAATAGCAGCTATTTTTAATAAGATCAGATTCATGTCTTTATTCTATAAAAAAACTCTAAAAAAGTAAACTTTTAACTTGCAATAAAAGCAAGGAATCTGTATACTAGAAGAGTATGTGTTCGACACATACTTGTGGGAGGTAAAAATCTTTAATTACCGAAAGAACCACAATAGGAGGATTTTATATCATGGCTAAAAAAGTCGAAAAACTCGTAAAACTTCAAATTCCTGCAGGTAAAGCTACTCCAGCTCCACCGGTTGGTCCAGCATTGGGTCAAGCAGGTATCAATATCATGGGATTCACTAAAGAGTTCAACGCTCGTACAGCTGACCAAGCTGGTATGATCATCCCAGTTGTTATCTCTGTGTATGAAGATAAATCATTTGATTTCATCTGTAAAACACCACCAGCTGCTGTTCTTTTGAAAAAAGCTGCAGGTGTTGAAAAAGGTTCAGGCACACCAAACAAAACTAAAGTTGCTTCAGTAACTCGTGCGCAAGTACAAGAAATCGCTGAAACAAAAATGCCTGACTTGAACGCTGCAAACATCGAATCAGCAATGCGCATGATCGAAGGTACAGCTCGTTCAATGGGATTCACTGTTACTGACTAATCTGTATCAGTAGAAATCGTAACCGATTTATTGAAAACACAAGGAGAACATATCTAATGGCTAAAAAAAGCAAACAAATGCGTGCTGCTCTTGAGAAAATCGACAGCACAAAAGCTTACAGTGTTGAAGAAGCTGTAGCACTTGCAAAAGAAACAAATTTTGCAAAATTTGACGCAACTGTAGAAGTTGCTTACAACTTGAACATCGACGTTCGTAAAGCAGACCAACAAATCCGTGGTGCAATGGTATTGCCAAACGGTACTGGTAAAACTGCTCGCGTATTGGTATTTGCTCGCGGTGCAAAAGCTGAAGAAGCAAAAGCTGCTGGTGCAGACTTCGTTGGTGAAGAAGACCTTGTTGCTAAAATCAACGGTGGTTGGTTAGACTTTGACGTCGTAATCGCTACACCTGACATGATGGCACTTGTTGGTCGTCTTGGTCGCGTGCTTGGTCCACGTAACTTGATGCCAAACCCTAAAACTGGTACAGTAACGATGGATATTGCTAAAGCAGTTGAAGAGTCTAAAGGTGGTAAAATCACTTACCGTGCTGACAAAGCAGGTATCGTTCAAGCGATCATCGGTAAAGTATCATTTGAAGCTGACAAATTGGTTGAAAACTTCAAAGCTTTCAACGATGTTATCGTAAAAGCTAAACCAGCTACAGCTAAAGGTACTTACATCACAAGCCTTACAATCACTACAACACAAGGTGTTGGTATCAAAGTTGATACAAACTCATTGTAATTTGTAATGCAAAGACTGTCTTCGGGCAGTCTTTTTTGTGTTGAATTTTTGCAATCCACCCAGATTTTGGGTAAGATATGGTTATAAATGTGTAAAGGAGAACATGATGGACCAATATGTAAAACCAGCTGTTTGGCGCTGGGAAGATGAAAATAATGCTCCTTCAGGAAATAGACCAACGGCAGGTAGCCGATTTGAGCAAACATTATCCAAAGGGGAGCACCGTTTTCAAGTCTATTCCTTGGCAACGCCAAATGGCATTAAGGTACCGATCCTTCTAGAAGAGCTACTTGAATTAGGCCATCAGGCTGACTATGATTTGTTTAAGGTGGACATCGGGAAAGGAGAGCAATTTGGGTCGGAGTTTGTGGTGCTTAATCCTAATTCAAAGATTCCTGTACTGTTGGACCAAGAGATAGGTATCAATGTATTTGAGTCTGCCAATATCTTACTTTATCTGGCAGAGCAATTCTCAGCCTTGATTCCGACTGACTTGGCAGAGCGCACGCAGGTGCTCAACTGGCTTTTTTGGCAAACGGGTGTAGCTCCATTTGTTGGCGGCGGCTTCGGGCATTTCTTCCACTATGCACCGACTGCGCAGCAATACCCTATCGACCGCTATACTATGGAGACCAAGCGTCAGCTTGATTTGCTGGACCAGCAATTGGCACAGCATGCTTACGTAGCGGGCAAAGAGTACAGTATCGCAGATGTGGCAATTTGGTCATGGTATGGTCGCCTGTTAGATGGAAATTTGTATCCAGGCGCCGCAGACTTTCTTGATGGACAGTCTTACACACATGTATTGGCCTGGGCAGAGAAAATCAAAAATCGACCAGCTGTTCAGCGGGCTTTAGCAAAAGAATATCAACCTATGGAAGGATAAAATTTGAAAATAATAAAAAGCAAGGAATTCCTTGCTTTTTATACTCTATAAAACTCTTGATTTTTTAAGACAAGTTCGCTGACAGCTGCATATTTTTTGAGATTTTTCAGTTCGCTTGGATTGGTAACAAGTGTGATGACAAAGCCTTTTTTGCCCATGCGACCAGTTCGGCCCGCACGATGAGTATAGACTTCCAAATCACGTGGCACTTCAAAGTTGAGAACACATTCGAGTTGGTCGATGTCCATTCCACGGGCAACTAGGTCTGTTGCGAGGAGGAGATTGATATCATGTTGCTTGAATTTCTCGATGATAACCTTGCGGAATTTGACATTGACGTCAGAAGCAAGCGATACGACGTTTGCTTGGCGATAGGTCAGCTTTTCTTCGGTCGCGCCTAGGTCAGATAGACTATTGAAAAAGGCTAGCGCGCGGAAATCGGGGATATTGGACAGTTTGCGCAAGAGCTCAATCCGGTCGCGCTTGTCAACCATCATGTAATAATGCTGAATATTATCCAATTTTTGGTCTTGTAGGTCCAATTTAACCACATCACTAGCTAATTTGCTTTCATCAAACTTAGCAGTCGCACTCATGTAAATCAGCTGATGATCCCGTGGTGCATAGCGAAGAATTTTATCCACGAAATGGTACTGAGAGTCGCTGAATAATGCGTCAAACTCATCTAGAATGATGGTGTTGACGTTCATCATCTTGATTTTTTTTAATTTGATGAGTTCAAAAATCCGACCTGGCGTTCCGATGAGAATTTCCGGTCCTTTTTTGAGGCGTTCGATTTGTCGTTTTTGACTGGAGCCAGATAGGAATAATTGGGCTGTGAGTCCGATTGGTTCGGCCCAAGATTTGCAGACGTCAAAGATTTGACCGGCTAGCTCTGTATTTGGAGCCAAAAGGACTAATTGCTGGGCTTTTTTGGGTGTAACTTTTAATAAGCTAGGCCAGAGGTAGGCCAGAGTTTTACCGGTTCCAGTTGGACTGATACCGAGCACATTGTTCCCAGACGTGATGGGAACGAAAGCTGCCTCTTGGATGGCTGTAAATTCTGTAAAATTAAGTGTTTCTAGCTGTTCTTGCCAACTAGTTGGAAATTGTTCCTGCATGTAAATCCGCCTTAAATGTAATGTTTGCGCTTTGGCGCATAGTGTTAAGTGTTTCGTGGACAGCTTGAGCATCATCTAGCCAATGCTCAACCGCTGTCTTGTCTTGTGTTTGAATGGCTTGGGCGAAGGCTTGAGCTTCTTCTAGCATTTGGTGGGGAGCTGCCATGATTGGTAGGCTTGTACTTGTTCCGTCGTAGCTAGTGAAAATAGCTGAGCGAACATCCTGACAATCGTTTAAGACCAAGGTTCCGTCGGTAGTGTAGATTTCGCTTGGAAGATTGCTCGTCAGGTTTTTTCCGGCTTGAATCGTCACCGGAAAGGTGTCATAAATGAGTTGGCCTACACCATTGACATCAACGGTATTTGGCAGCTGCACAGCTGTGTAGTGAGCAGTAGCAGGCTTGCCAATCAGCCCAATCGCTGCATAAAGCGTGTAGACGCCGAGGTCCATGAGCGCCCCGCCTGAAAAGTCAGATGAAAAGATATTAGGCTCTTTCCCAGCTAATAGGGCACCCATTTTTGAAGAATATTTTGCGTAGGTAAAATGTCCGCCGATAACCGTTTTTTCAGCCAAGAAGTTCCGAATAATCTGGAAAGCCTGTTCTTGGTAGTTGCGAGCGGCTTCAAAAAGAAAGACTTGGTGTTCATCTGAGAGCTGGCGCAAGTGTGCCAATTCAGCAGGTGTGGATACCATTGGTTTTTCAATAATGGTGTGCTTGCCAGCTTTTAATGCCAGGCAAGCTTGCTCAAAATGGAGCGAATTTGGGCTTGCAATATAAACCACGTCCATGTCTGACGCGAAAAAATCATCCAAATTTGTAAAGAGACTGACATCCTCGTAGTCTTTTGCAAAGTCTTGAGCTGTTTCCAGACGACGTGAGTAAAGAGCTGTAAAGCGATAGGCCTGCGAAAGATTTGCCGCAGCAATAAAGTGATGAGAGATAGCACTGGTTCCAATAATTCCAAGTTTTAACATGAATGACCTCCTTGGGCGTTCTACCTTTCATTATAGCATGATTTTTGGTAAAATAGGTGGAATGAAGAAAGAGGAGAGAGAGATGATTCAAAAAACCATTATTATCGGAGTGACTGGTGGTTCTGGAGGAGGGAAAACAAGTGTTTCCCAAGCAATTTTGGCCAATTTTCCTGATTCAAAAATTGCTATGATTGAGCATGATTCTTACTATAAAAATCAAGATCACCTGACATTTGAAGAGCGGGTTAAGACTAATTATGACCATCCATTGGCCTTTGATACAGATTTTATGATTGAGCAAATCAAGGAATTGATTGCAGGACGTCCGGTGGATATTCCCATTTATGACTATACTCAGCACACGCGTAGCAAGGAAACTTATCGCCAAGAACCTCAAGATGTTTTTATTATCGAAGGTATTTTGGTGATGGAAGACGAGCGCTTGCGCGATCTGATGGACATCAAGATTTTCGTTGATACGGATGACGATATTCGCATTATTCGCCGTATTAAGCGGGATATGGTTGAACGCGGTCGTAGCTTGGATAGTATTATTGATCAGTATACGACGGTTGTCAAACCCATGTACCACCAATTTATTGAGCCAACCAAGCGGTATGCAGATGTGGTGATTCCTGAAGGGGTCAGCAATGTGGTGGCCATCGACTTAATCAATACAAAAGTCGCAAGTATTTTGCAGGAGCGCAACTAATATGCCAAGAGAACGAATTTTACCACATATTATTTTAGGAATTATGTCATCAAATGGCGGAGAAATGCTGGGCAAAGACATTATCACCTTTTTTAATCGTGAAATTGGTGAATTCTGGCAGGTTGCCCATAGTCAAGTCTACCCTGAACTCAAGCGGATGACCACTGAAGGCTACTTGACCTGTCACGGTTTACCGGACAATGACAAAGAAAAAATGTACCGTTTAACTGCCCACGGTCAAGAAATGTTGGACGAGTGGTTGGCTATTCCCAACCAAGAAACGCCCAAGCAACGAGACATCTTTTCACTCAAAATGTTTTTCATCCAAAAGATGGACGATCAGCGGATTCCGGATTTGTTGCAGGGGCAGATTGATATTTTGGAATCGCATTTGGCGCATATGGAAGGCCGAAAAGCGACCTTGTTTGCAGATCAGGCAGCTATTGAAAATAATTATGGCCATTATTTGATTCTTCGTCGTGCGATTGCGCGCAACAAGAGCCAACTTGAATGGCTGAGAGAGATTTTAGAAGAAGTGAAGGCAGGATAGGAGACTATTCTGCTTTTTTGTGGAATAGTTGACTGAATTCACAAAATTATCAGAAAATTCTTGACAAATAACAATTGCACTGCTAAAATAGGATTATCACATTTCAAGGAGAATGCCAAATGGTGTCAAGTTATAAACAAAACTTGTTGTTGCGATCCGAGGGCTAGTGCAAATCAGCATTAGTCCTGTTTGGCTTACCAAGCGGGAAGGGCATCTCGCTGGTTAAGTGAGATGTTTTTTTATCAAATGAAATAGAAAGTGGTGGAAGTATGCGTACAGTAGAATTTTTAGATACTAGTCTGCGAGATGGTGAGCAGACACCGGGGGTCAATTTTTCAGTTAAGGAAAAGGTTGCAATTGCAAAACAGCTTGAAAAATGGGGTATTTCAGCCATTGAAGCGGGATTTCCTGCGGCTAGTCCAGATTCATTTGCAGCAGTTCAAGCCATTGCAGCTGCTATGAAAAAGACAGCAGTGACAGGCTTGGCACGGTCGGTCAAGTCGGATATTGATGCCTGCTATGAAGCTTTAAAAGGGGCAAAATATCCTCAGATTCATGTCTTTATCGCTACCAGTCCTATTCACCGGGAGTTTAAGCTCAATAAGACCAAGGAAGAAATTTTAGCTGCCATCACAGAGCATGTTTCTTATGCCCGTAGTAAATTTGAAGTGGTGGAATTCTCTCCTGAAGATGCCACTCGGACAGAGCCTGATTTTCTTCTGGAAGTCGTTCAAACCGCTGTGGACGCGGGTGCCAGCTACATCAATATTCCAGACACGGTTGGATTTACCACGCCTGAGGAATATGGGCATATTTTCAAGTACTTGATTGAACATGTCAAATCTGACCGTGACATTCGTTTCAGTCCTCATTGCCATAATGACTTGGGAATGGCAGTTGCCAACACCCTTTCAGCTATTAAAAATGGTGCAGGTCGTGTAGAGGGAACTGTCAATGGTATCGGGGAACGAGCTGGGAATGCGGCCTTGGAAGAAGTGGCAGTTGCCCTTAATATTCGCGAGGACTACTATCAAGTGGCTAGCCCGATTGTCCTCTCTGAAACGGTTAATACGTCTGAGATAATTTCTCGTTTTTCTGGACTTCCAATTCCGAAAAACAAGGCTGTAGTGGGTGGAAATGCCTTTTCACACGAGTCAGGCATCCACCAAGATGGCGTCTTAAAAAATCCACTGACCTACGAAATCATCACGCCAGAATTGGTTGGGGTCAAGTCCAATTCACTACCATTGGGCAAGTTGTCTGGTCGTCATGCCTTTATCGAGAAGTTAAAAGACTTGCAATTGGAGTTTGATGAGGCAGAAATTAAGACTTTATTTGCCAAATTCAAGGACTTGGCCGACAAGAAGCAGGATATTACCGACTCGGATATCCGCGCCTTGGTGGCCGGAACCACGGTTGAAAATGTAGAAGGCTTTCATTTTGGAGACCTCAAGTTGGCTTCACATACTGACGAAAGGATCACAGCGACCGTGACCATGGTGAATCAGGAAGCAGAAAGTGTCAACCTGGTGGCAGATGGAAAAGGCTCAGTCGAAGCAATTTTCAATGCTATTGACCAATTCTTCCATCAGGCAGTTCGTTTGGATAGCTTTACCATCGATGCCATTACCAACGGGATTGATGCCCAAGCCGCTGTAAATGTTACAGTTGAAAATGAAGATACAGATACCATTTTCAATGCGACAGGGATTGACTTTGATGTTTTGAAAGCCGCAGCGATTGCCTATATTAACGCAAATATCAAAGTACAAAAGGAAAATAGTCAGCCAACTACACCTTTATCTGAAAAAGATTTTCCAAGAAATGAGGACTAGAAATGACTAAGAAAATAGTTTCTTTAGCAGGTGACGGTATTGGGCCAGAAATCATGGCAGCCGGTCTGGAGGTTTTAGAAGCTGTAGCTGAAAAAATTGGATTTAGTTACCAAGTGGAGGCGCATCCATTTGGCGGAGCTGGGATTGACAGCCATGGTCATCCTCTTCCAGCTAGTACTTTGGAAGCTGCTAAGTCAGCGGATGCTATTTTGCTAGCTGCTATTGGCGGACCTCAGTATGACAATGCTGCAGTTAGACCTGAGCAAGGACTCTTGGCCATTCGACAGGAGTTGGGACTCTTTGCCAATATTCGTCCTGTACGGATTTTTAAAGCCTTAGAGCACCTATCTCCCTTAAAAGCAGAGCGAATTGCTGGCGTAGATTTTGTCCTTGTGAGAGAATTAACAGGAGGAATCTACTTTGGTCAGCATCTTTTAGAAGAAAATCAAGCACGTGATGTTAATGATTATACAGCTGATGAGATCCGCCGAATTATGGTTCAAGCTTTTGATATGGCAAGAACTCGCCGTAAAAAAGTGACTAGTATCGATAAGCAAAATGTTCTGGCTACGTCAAAATTATGGCGAAAAATTGCAGACCAAGTGGCTCAAGATTATCCAGATGTCACCTTGGAGCACCAGTTGGTGGACAGCGCAGCCATGGTCATGATTACCAATCCAGCCCGATTTGACGTCATTGTCACGGAAAATCTATTCGGCGATATCTTGTCGGATGAGGCTTCGGTCTTACCGGGAACTTTGGGTGTCATGCCGTCAGCCAGTCATTCGGAAAATGGCCCCAGTCTCTATGAGCCTATTCACGGATCGGCACCTGATATTGCAGGAAAAGGTGTGGCAAATCCGGTCAGCATGATTTTATCCGTTACCATGATGTTGCGGGAGTCGTTTGGCGAAATAGCTGGCGCGACCATGATTGAAGAAGCGGTTGAGCAAACCTTGGCCAAAGGGATTTTAACGCGAGATTTAGGAGGAACTGCCTCGACATCTGAGATGACAGAGGCCATTATCAATCAATTATGACAATCAAACAAGCAGGAATGCTACTCTTACTCATATGGAATATTGTCGTGTTTGCCATCTATGGCATAGACAAGGGTAAGGCTATTCGAAATAACTGGCGTACCCCTGAAAAAACATTATTGCTACTGAGTGTGTGTGGTGGGGGAATCGGTGCTTTTTTAGCCGGTCGATTTTTCCATCACAAGACACGTAAGTGGTATTTTCAAGCAATTTGGGTACTGGGAATTTTAGTAGACCTTGCCCTTTTTTACGGAATTTGGAGGCTAGAATGAGTGGAAAAAGTATTTTTGATAAATTATGGGACCGCCATGTCATTCATGGAAATGAAGGCGAACCTCAGCTCATGTATGTGGACCAGCACTACATCCATGAGGTGACTAGCCCCCAAGCCTTCGACGGTTTGCGAGAGGCGGAGCGTCGTTTACGGAGACCGGAATTGACATTTGCGACTTTTGATCACAATGTACCAACGGTTGATATTCACAATATCCGTGATGTGATTTCGAAGGCACAGATGGATGCCTTGGCTCGAAATGTGGTGGAATTTGATGTTGAAACTGCTGAGCATGGTTCGGACAAGCAAGGCATTGTACATATGGTCGGCCCGGAAACTGGTCGAACTCAGCCGGGGAAATTTATCGTCTGTGGAGATAGCCATACAGCGACACACGGTGCTTTTGGTGCCATTGCTTTTGGTATTGGGACATCGGAAGTAGAGCACGTCTTTGCGACCCAGACCATTTGGCAGGTCAAGCCCAAGCGTATGCTGGTCAAATTTGTCGGAAAACCGGGCAAGGGTGTTTACGCCAAGGACTATATTATGGCGCTGATTGCCCAATATGGTGTGGCTTGTGGTGTCGGCTATGTAGTCGAATACGCGGGCCAGGCAGTAGCAAATCTTTCGATGGAAGAACGTATGACCATCTGCAATATGTCCATTGAATTTGGCTCCAAGATGGGCTTAATGAATCCAGACCAGAAAACTTATGATTATCTTCGCGGTCGAGAGTGTGCACCGGCAGATTTTGAAGCAGCGGTGGCAGACTGGCAGACCTTGGTTTCAGATGAGGATGCAGTCTATGACAAGGTCATCGAGATGAATGTAGCAGACTTGGCACCTATGGTCACTTGGGGAACCAATCCAGCCATGGCAGTCTCTTTCGACCAACCATTTCCAGCTATTCGTGACTTCAATGATGAGCGAGCCTATCAGTATATGGGCAGTCAGCCCGGCGACAGAGCTCAGGATATAGACTTGGGTTACGTTTTTCTTGGCTCTTGTACCAATGCACGATTGAGTGATTTGCAGTTGGCAGCTAAGATTGTCAAGGGCAAGAAAATCTCTCCAAATCTGACAGCCATCGTGGTACCGGGATCTCGTCCGGTCAAGCATGCTGCTGAGAAACTTGGTTTGGATAAGGTTTTCATGGATGCGGGATTTGAATGGCGTGACCCCGGTTGCTCTATGTGTCTGGGAATGAATCCTGACAAGGTACCGAGTGGTGTGCACGCTGCTTCAACTAGCAATCGAAATTTTGAAGACCGTCAAGGCTTTGGCGCTCGGACTCATCTGTGTAGCCCAGCTATGGCAGCGGCGGCAGCAATTGCAGGCCGATTTGTGGATGTACGACAGTTGGCTGAATTAGAGGAGGTCTAGTGTGCAAGAATTTACGATTTACAGAGGGACAACAGTTCCTCTTATGAATGACAATATTGACACCGATCAGCTCTTGCCCAAGCAATTTTTGAAGTTGATTGATAAAAAAGGTTTTGGGAAATACTTGCTCTATGCCTGGCGTTATCTGGATGATGCTTACACGGAAAATCCTGATTTTATCCTAAATCACGCTCCTTATCGTAAGGCCAGTATTTTGATTAGCGGCGATAATTTTGGGGCAGGTTCTTCGCGGGAACATGCGGCTTGGGCCTTGGCAGACTATGGTTTTCGTGTGATTATTGCGGGTTCTTTTGGTGATATTCACTATAACAATGACCTCAATAATGGAATTTTACCCATTGTCCAACCTCGTGAGGTGCGGGAAAAGTTAGCTGGGCTAAGTCCGGACCAAGAAGTGACGGTTGACTTGGAGCAGCAGAAAATTATCTCACCAGTTGGAACATTTGACTTTGACATGGATGCTGACTGGAAGCACAAGCTCTTGAACGGCCTAGATGACATCGGCATTACCCTGCAATATGAGGACTTGATTGCCCAATATGAGCAAAAACGCCCTAGTTACTGGCAGCAAAGGAAATAACTAAATACAAAAAACGAACAAAAGTACTTACTTCTAGGAGTAGGTGCTTTTGTTCGGCTGAGAGGTAGGGAGGGCAGAAAGTCTACTTGTAGGTTCGCTGACAATTCTGATTTGAGGTAAATCGGATTTACCCATTCATTTTGCGTCGTTCCTCTATCAATACTTTAAACCGTTTAACTGCACCGACTGTTCGGTGGTCCATAAACAAGCTCGTATTTGTATCTAATTGGTCAGTCTTTTTCATCTCCTCATCTGTTAAAGTGAAGTCAAAGATGTCAAAATTTTCTTGCATTCTTTCTTTTTTAGATGATTTACAGTTTGTAGAAACGCCTTTTTGATAGAGCCATCGTAGAATGATTTGTGTGACGCTCTTATTGTAGTGACTACCGATTTCTTGTAAGGTTGTATTGGTAAAAATACCATCTTTTCCTTCTCGGAAAAGTCCCCAAGCCTCGGCAAGAACACCTTCTGATTTCATATTTTCAATCGCATCATTTTGCACAAAAAATGGGTTAATTTCAATTTGATTGACTTGAGGGACTTCTTCGCTAAACTCTGCAATATCCGTCAATCTGTCTGGATAGAAGTTAGAGACGCCGATTGCTCGGATTTTTCCTGCTTTTTTCAGCTCAATCAAAGCCCCGTAAGCACCATAATAATCACCGAAAGGCTGATGGAGCAGTACCAAATCAACATAGTCTAACTGGAGTTTTTTCAGGCTTTCTTCTACGGATGTGATGGTTTTGTCGTAGCCATAGTGGTTAATCCAAACTTTTGTGGTTACGAAGTATTCTTCTTGTTTTAGTCCAGATGCTTTCAACGCATTTCCTAGTTCTTCTTCGTTGTAATAACTTTGTGCGGTATCAAATTTTTGGTATCCGACTTCAATCGCATCTAATACGGCTTGTTCTGTTTTTTCTCTGGGAATTTTAAAGACACCAAAGCCAATTGCTGGCATTTGTACACCATTATTTAAGGTAAAGTATTGCATGTTAGTCTCCAATCTGCTTGTATGTTGACATTATGGCACAAAGTTCTTTTTTTTTAGCCAGTAAGGTAGAAGTGCTCACAGTCGGAAGTGCTTTCTCTTCACATTATATGGTATAATACCCTTATGAAAACACAAGAAAAAATATCACAGTATCAGTTGTTATTGGCTCAGCACGAAGCTCTCTTAGATGGGGAATGGAATGCTTTATCCAACCTTTCAAATGCCTCTGCCTTGTTAAGACAGGCCTTGCCTAATTCTGTTTTCACAGGATTTTACCTTTTTGATGGACAAGAATTGATGTTGGGACCCTTCCAAGGTCATGTTTCTTGCGTCCATATTGCACTAGGAAAGGGTGTCTGTGGCGAATCCGCTCAAACAGGGAAAACCTTGATTGTGGATGATGTGCGGACGCATGCCAACTACATTTCTTGCGATAGCACAGCCATGTCTGAAATCGTGGTGCCCATGGTAAAAGATGGGAAACTGCTAGGAGTATTGGACTTGGATTCGAGTTTGGTTGGAGATTATGACGCTATTGACCAAGAATTTTTGGAGCAATTTGTTGCCATTTTGATTGAAAAAACGGACTGGAATTTTGCCATGTTTGGAGAGAGAAACTAATGTACCAAGCGCTTTATCGAAAATACCGCAGCCAGACCTTTGAGGAAATGGTGGGGCAGGAAGTCGTTGCCACAACGCTTCGTCAAGCTATCGAGCAGGAAAAAATTAGCCACGCCTACCTATTTTCAGGTCCACGTGGAACAGGGAAGACTTCGGCGGCCAAGATTTTTGCCAAGGCCATGAATTGCCCTAATCAGGTGAACGGGGAGCCTTGTAATGACTGCTACATCTGTAAAGCTATTACGGAAGGTAGTCTAGAGGACGTCATCGAAATCGATGCAGCTTCCAACAATGGTGTGGATGAGATTCGTGAGATTCGAGATAAGTCTACTTATGCACCGAGTTTGGCCAAATACAAGGTCTATATCATCGATGAGGTCCACATGTTGTCCACAGGGGCTTTCAATGCTCTCTTGAAGACACTGGAAGAACCAACTGAAAATGTGGTTTTCATTCTTGCGACGACTGAATTGCACAAGATTCCGGCGACGATTTTGTCCCGTGTGCAACGTTTTGAATTCAAGGCTATCCAGACGTCAGCTATCCGTGCGCATTTGGCTTGGCTTTTAGAGAAGGAAGGGATTTCTTACGAGGAGCAGGCTCTGGCAATGATTGCTCGTCGCGCAGAAGGTGGGATGCGGGACGCCTTGTCTATCCTAGACCAAGCTCTCAGTCTCAGTCAGGAAAGTCATGTCTCCCTTGCCATTGCAGAGGAAATCACAGGCTCTATCAGTCTTTCTGCTCTGGATGATTATGTGACAGCGGTGCGGCAAGAGGATGCAGTGGGAGCATTGGCGCAGCTTCAGACCATTTTTGACAATGGAAAAAGTATGACACGGTTTGCGACGGATTTGCTTCATTACCTCAGAGATTTGATTATTGTCCAAACTGGTGGGGAAAATACGCATTTTAGTACGGCATTTACGGATAATCTCTCACAGGAACAGAGTCAGATTTTTCAGTTGATTGGTCAAGTGACCAAGGGGCTCTCGGATATCAAATCCAGTCCCCAGCCTAAGATTTATGCTGAGATGTTGACCATTCAATTGGCGCAGACCAAGGCTGTTCAGCCAGCGGATGCTATTCCTGAAAATATTGCTCAGCAGATTGCTGGATTGCAATCTCAAGTTGTCGCCTTGCAAGAAAAGGTTAATAGCCTTTCGACCCAATCGGTAGAAGTCAAACCAGTCAGTCGCAAGACTCAGACACGCAAGGCCTATCGTCCGGATACCAATCGCGTACACTTGATTTTGCAAGAAGCGATGGAAAATCCAAATCTTGCGCGTGAAAATCTCATCCGCTTGCAGAATGCTTGGGGAGAAGTGATTGAAAGTTTGGCTGGCGCGGATAAGGCGCTCTTGGTGGGGTCAAAACCAGTAGCCGCCAATGAAAATCATGCTATCTTGGCCTTTGACTCGCGATTCAATGCCGAGCAGACCATGAAGCGGGACAATCTCAATACTATGTTTGGCAATATTCTTAGCACTGCCGCAGGCTTCTCGCCTCAGATTTTAGCCATTGCTGAAGAAGATTGGTTGGCAATTCGCGCGGAGTTCTCAGCCAAGGTCAAAGGGCAAAAATCAGAGACTGTTGAAGAAAAGGAAGAGTCGGTCCTCCCAGACGGTTTTCAATTTTTAGCGGATAATGTGACTATTATGGAGGATTAGACATGAGTGTTGAGCTGATTGCTCTAACTCTAAATAGTACAAAAAATGAGCAATGCCTAGCTTGTCTTTAAAGTGATACAAAATAAGACTTTTTACCATCAGAATCATGATTCATGTTGGTAAAAAGTCTTATTTTTTTAAAAATTTGAACTAATTGTTGATTTTTTTGAATTTATTGCGAATAGTTTAATTGAGAACGAGAGTTCAACTAAATAGAAAAGGAGATAAAATATGAATTCAGTACTTGAATTGGAAGCATTGCCAGTAGAATACACACGATCATATGGATGGAAGCTTTGCGGATCAACGATTGTGATTTGTGGTGTTACGGGAGCAGGCTAATAGTTTGTTGGGCAGGTATGGATTATTCTATGCCTGCCAATTTTAAAGGTATAAAATATGGATTTATTAAAAAATGCAATTACTAGTTTCAAATCCATTGCTCAAGAAGACAATGGGACGTGGGTTTATTATGCTTTTGGGAGTAAACTTAAAAATCAGGGTTGGAAGATACATATTAGTAGTCAGATGACAGATGCTCTTGCTATTTTTGAACGGGTCTCACAATTGTTATTACAAGAAAAATGTAATTTCAAGGTAGCTAAAAATAGTCAAGTGTTAGCAGAAATCAATTCTCCTAGAAATAGTACTCCAACTGCTAACAAATTTATAACGATTTATCCGAATGATGGCGAAAAAGCTAGAAAATTAATTTTTCAGCTGAAAGATTTGTTAAAGGATTATCAAGCTCCTCAAATTATGAGTGATCATCAATGCGGGGCAAATTCGCCAATTCATTATCGATATGGTGGTTTCCAAGCGCAGCGGGTATTTAATTAAGAAAAGAATGAAGTACTCTACATGGTAGAAGATGATAAAGGGATTCTTGTGGAAGATATTCGGAGGAGTTCACCGTATACTCCAGAATGGGTAGCTCCATTATTTTCTGAAGAAGAAACGAAATATTATTTTTCAAATGGAAAAGAAACTTCAGTAAGTTCAAAACTTAAAGATTATCATTTTATTTCTATCATAAAAAAATCAAATCGGGGAAATGTGTATCGAGCTATCAAAAAAGATACAGAACAGTCTGTAATTATCAAACAAGCTAGACCTTTCGTAGGAAATGACTCCAAAGGAGAGTGGTTTGCAGTAGATGAATTAAAAAATGAGAAAATGATGCTACAGGAATTTTCAGATAAAAGTTATACTGCTGATTACGTAGATGATTTTTATGTGGATGGAAATTATTTTTTGGTTCAAACGGAAATAGCTGGAAACAATTTTTTTGAGCTAGTCTTAGAGAAAGGGATTTCTGCTAGACAGAAAGAAGAATATATTCGAAATATTATTCAAATCGTTAATGAACTTCACCGTTCAGGTTATTTGTTGATAGATTTGTCTCCAACGAATTTTATCTATAGAGAAAACGGGCAAGTAATCTTAATTGATTTAGAAAATATTAGTAAAGAAAAGAATCCGGTTAGACGAGTTCAAACACCAGGGATGTTGAATCAAGATAAGGATTTATCAGTTGCGACGATACAGCAAGATTATTTTGCCCTTGGTATGGTGGCACTGGCTATTTTGCTAGGACACGTACTTCCTTTTTCAAAAGGAGATGAAAAATCAAATTTTAGTCTCTTACAAAAGGTATTGTTGGCGATTGATTTTGCAGTGGAGTCGGATAATATAACACCATTGCAAGCGAATTGGATAAAAACGGTGTTAATGATGAGTGAAACGACACGGATTGTTCAAGATATTCCAATGCTCTTTGAAGATAAAAGTAAGGTACCTATACGACCTCATCCAGTTCAGTTTCCATCAAATAATTTTCATGAAGAACTTGCTGTCATCATAGATGGTTTATTAGAACGAACGGTAGATAAGCGTGGTAGAATTGCTAAATCAAGTGAATTTGGCGAATTTGTTAGTCCACAATCAATGCAACATGGCTTGGCTGGTTATCTAATAATGACGAATAGAGTTCAGGAGGAAAAGACAGAGAAAATAAGGAATTTAATTTCTCGAGTTGAAGAAGTGATAAGTGTACTACCGCCTTCTGGTTATGAGAATTCCTTACTATTTGGGCGTGCAGGTTATTTATGGTCGATGCTTGAACTTTTCCAAACTAGTAGCGCGATCTATTATCGCTCTATTTGTGAGCATATCAGTCAAACGCTAATGGAAAACTACCACAGTGAGCAACATGTAGATTTTGCTTTGGGAAAAGCTGGCATACTCTTATCTTTAATGAAATATGCAAGTATTATAGAAGATGAACGAGTTGATTTGTTTATTAAAGAGAATATTCAAGAGATTTTCCAATCTTTTTCCACTACAACGGCTAATACTTTGATAGAATTTGGCTTTGCCCATGGTCAGGCGGGTCTTGCTTATGTATTGCATTGCTATTCTCAATTTTATGAGGATCCAACTTATGATAAAGTAATACAAAATTTTTCGAATACTATTGCAGATAAAATAAAAAATCAATTAGTAGTCGGCTTTGATAAATTGGAATCGCTAGATTATTCATGGTGTGAAGGTTATTCTGGTTTATTATTGTACTTGTGTTTAGTTGAACAGAAAAAATATCATTCATTGTTGATCCAAGTTCAAAATGAACTGTTTAAGCAGCATCTTAACATGGGAACAAGCTATTGCCATGGTTTAGCTAGTCTCTTACAAACAGTTGTATATACAGAAAATGAAGAACTGTATGAAAAAATTGTAGCTATCTTGCTCACACGATCTTATCGAAATTCAGATGGATATCTGATTTTTCAAAGTGAAGATCCTAGTCAATCAGTTTTTGACTTTGGTACAGGAACACTTGGAGTTTACTGGACAATTTTAAAAGAGAAATTTTTATTTAGTTTAGATAGGAAGTGAAAATATGAATGTTTTTCTAAAAAACAGAGATTTTAGACAACTTGCGCTGAATCAAAGTATCTCTTTATTGGGTGATACTATGTTTTATTTGGCGATTATGCAAGCAGTATCGGGTTATTCCTTTGCTCCATTGGCGGTTTTACTAATCACTGTTTCGGAGCAGTTGCCGCAGATACTTCAGTTATTTATCGGAAGCTTTGCAGATTTTCAAAAAAATAGAATTACCAAATGTTTAGTATTAGGTTTTATGAAGTTTATTCTCTATAGCTTTGTAGCAGTATTATCAGGAAGCGATTTAACAATTCTAAGTGTTGCAATTATTTGTATTATCAATTTATTTTCTGATATGTTTGGCCGATTTACAGGTTCAATGATAACTCCTATATTTATAAAGTTACTTAGTGAAGATGTTGCTGAAGCAATGGGCTTTAATCAAGCAATTGGGAGCGTTGTGCAAGTATTTGCCAATCTTTGTGGTGGGGTAGCCTTAGGCTTTGTCAGTCTGCAATGGTTTGCGATAATCAACGCTTTGACTTTCCTATTTGCTTTTGGTGGATTATTTTATATTCGTAAGGATTTGAGAGGGTATGAAAAAGAACTACCGCAGGTAACAGACTTTAATGTGAAAAATTATTTCCTACATATTTGGCAATCGTTACAAGTATTGTTTCATTTTTCAACAGTGTTAAAGTTGTATACAGTAGTAGCAATTGGTCAAAGTATTTTAGGTATGATGATGCCTTTATCTAGTTTATTGTTGATGAAACATAGTTTTCTGGGGTTGTCGATAGGATTTTCCTTAGGGTTATTATCTGTTATTATTTTTCTAGGAATGCTATTTGGGAATGTGGGTACAGCTTTTTTGATGAAAAAAATATCTATACAACAGGCTATTCTATTTTCTAATTTAGCAAGTTTTCTTATGACACTGGGGATATTGTTTTCAAGTTTTGGTTTAATTCTCCTTGGCGCTCTCGGCAATGCCTTCTTCTTGGGAATAATCAATCCAAAACTTCAAGAATTATTTTTTAAACAAATTCCAGAAGATAAAATGGGCGCAATAGAATCTGCTCTGGGTTTCTTGTTGACGTGCATAGTCAGTTTGTTATCTATGTTTATGGTGTTTGTGGCAACACAGCACACGGAATTAGCAGCCTATCTATCAATGGGAACTTTAGCTTTTGCAAGTTTTTTATTATTGAAAATTAAGTCCGTGAAATAGCAAAAAAACAGCCAATAGGCCGTTTTTTTGCTATACTAATGATATGAGAGTTTCACAATTTTTATTTTTAGCTATTTTTACGGCTCTTGCGACTTACTGGATGAATGCAGCTTTTCTTGCAGGAGATTATTTCTGGGCTTGCTTGTATGCTTTTTTTGTTTTCCGCAATCTGCGTTTTAGTTACCGTGTAACAAAATTTATTGAGGCTGTGACGACTCGTCCCAAGAAGAAAGACTAATTTCCCCGCTAGATAAGATTTTTTCCTGCCCACTATTCAATCGGACGAACAGTTCACCTTTGTCTGTGATAGCAGTGGCGATTCCCTCATATGCTAGTTGATTTTCCATAAAGCTCACTTGTTTGCCGAGAACGAGTGAGTTTTCTTTATAGATAGCCACCAGTTGGTCGTCGGTATAAGTGAAAAAGACACGCCAGATTTCTGCGATGAGTTCATTGCGCGTAATGCTAGGCACCTCTTGAAAAAGGTTACCGGCCTTGCTTTCTAACTCTTTTGGGAAATGGTCCAAGTGAAAGTTCAGTCCGATACCAATCATCATATCAGTGACTGTTTGATTTTCAATGGATGAAATAGCCTCTGTCAATATTCCTGCCATTTTTTTGTTATGGAGGTAGATGTCATTGACCCATTTGATTTGCGGCTGAAGACCGGTTAGATTGTTAATAGCTGTGACAATAGCTGCCGCAACTAGGACGGTATAGGGCTTCACTTGAGAAAAGGAAGCCTGGGGCGTCAGATGAAGAGTCATATAAATGCCGCCTGCTTGGGCAAAAAATGCACGACCAAATCGACCACGCGCCGCTTCTTGATTGGGAGCTAGATAAATTGCAGGAGCGCTATTCCCCTTTTCCAATCCGATTTTGGCATCCAACTGTGTCGAGCGACTAGTTGGGTTGTAGTGGACAGGCAAGTCGAGTTGCTGGGAAATCCAATCGGAAACCAGCAGGTCTCCTTTGATAAGTTTATAGCCGACATTTTGTACGGCATTAATCACAAGTCCTTGTTTTTCAAGTTGCTGGATGGCTTTCCAAACGGCTGTACGTGAAATTCCCAGTCCCTTTGCCAATTCTTCACCGCTGATAGCACTGGTGGATTGTGCCAGTAGGAGATAAATTTTTTCGTATGTTTTCATACTATTAGTATAACAAAAATATCCTGATAGATGGTATAATGGAGTCATGCAAAAAGGAGGCTTCATGAATACACTTGATTATATTGTAAAATTAACCAATACCCCATCTCCAACGGGCTTTACTACAGCTATCATGGATTACATTAAGGCAGAGGTAGAAAGTTTTGGCTATGCTGCGCATAAGACACCTAAGGGTGGTGTCATGGTTTCTGTTCAAGGGGAAAATGACCAGGAACACCGTGTGGTAACAGCTCACTTGGATACTTTAGGTGCCATTGTCCGTGCGGTTAAACCGGATGGTCGCCTTAAAATGGACTTGGTTGGTGGATTTGGTTATCCGTCTATCGAGGGAGAAAACTGTTTGATTCACGTGGCAAGCAATGGAAAAACTTATACAGGTACCATTCTCATGCACCAAACTTCCGTTCACGTTTACCGCGATGCCAATACCGCAGAGCGCAATCAAACCAACATGGAAATTCGTTTGGACGAAAAAGTAACGACTGCTGCTGAAACGCGTGCTTTGGGAATTGAAGTTGGTGACTTTATTTCCTTTGATCCGCGGACAAGAGTGATAGAGTCAGGTTTCATCAAGAGCCGTCATTTGGATGACAAGGTGTCAGCTGCCATTTTGATTCATCTCTTGAAAGTTTACAAAGAAGAAGGAGTCGTCCTTCCTTATACGACTCATTTCTACTTCTCAAACAATGAGGAAATTGGCTACGGTGCTAACTCTAGTCTCCCTGCTCAAACAGTGGAATACCTAGCGGTGGATATGGGTGCCATGGGTGACGACCAACAAACGGATGAATACACGGTTTCTATCTGTGTCAAAGACGGTTCAGGCCCCTATCACTATGAATTGCGCCAACACTTGGTTGCCTTGGCTCAGGAAAATCAGATTCCATTCAAATTAGATATTTATCCTTACTACGGAAGTGATGCTTCGGCAGCGATGCGAGCTGGTGCGGACGTACGTCACGCTCTTCTTGGTGCTGGTATCGAGTCAAGCCACTCCTACGAACGGACCCACATGGATTCAGTTGTTGCAACGGAAAAAATGGTGGATGTTTATTTGAAGTCAGCTATGATGTAATAAAAAGAGCTCTGTGTGTGGCTCTTTTTTATATATCACTTGAGAAGGTATCACCGTGCTGGATGTCGCCGTATTGGTATCCGCGTTTGAACCATTTTTGACGTTGGGCGGACGAGCCGTGCGTGAAGCTATCTGGAACAGAAGTACCATAGGCGGCTTTTTGGAGGGTATCATCTCCGACAGCATGAGCGGCAGCTAAGGCTTCATCGATATCGCCAATTTCTAAAAGCCCCTGCTGTTGGACATATTTGGACCACGCGCCAGCATAATAATCAGCTTGCAGTTCCAGACGAACATTCAGAGCGTTAGCGACTTTTTCTGATTTACCTTGGCGGGCACGTGTGTAGCTGTCCATCGTACCGAGTTGATTTTGGACGTGGTGTCCGACCTCGTGGGCAATGACATAGGCCATAGCGAAGTCGCCTGCCGCATTGTATTTGGTGGATAACTCTTTGTAAAAACTGAGGTCGATATATACTTTTTTATCTGCTGGGCAGTAAAATGGGCCAGCTTGTGCACTTCCAACTCCGCATCCGTTGGTGTGAGTTTTCCCAGAGTAAAGAACCATGGTTGGTGCTTGGTAAGATTTACCATTTTGGGCAAATTCTTCTTGCCAAAAGTCTTCGGTGGATTGGAAGATTTTGCTGACAAAAACAGCATCCTTGTCTGATGCAGAAGGAGAAGCAGTCTGCTGTGTAGAATAGTTGGCTTGGTACGAACTAGCGCCAAACAGGTCTCCTAAATTCATGCCTCCACCGACAAAGGCAACAATGAGGATAAGAATAACTAGCCATTTTCCTCGTCCTGAAGACATCAGAAGTTGCAGGAGCATTCCCAAACCATTTCCAGATCCACTTGAATACTGGTTGCCGGATTGACCACGACGGTCTTCGACATGTTTACTTTGTTCTAAATCATCTATTTTCATAAGATACTCACTTTCCCTTTTATTATATAGTAAGAAAGTCAAAAAGAAAAGCCAAGCACTCTTTTTTTATCAGCCTTTTCATAGTATAATAAAAGAAAAATTGGAGGTGATTTTGTGGAGAATCGATTAGCGTGGGATGAATATTTTGCAGCGCAGGCTTTGCTGATTGCCCATCGTGCTACTTGTAAGCGGGCCAAGGTTGGTGCGGTCTTGGTCAAGGACAATAAGGTCATCGCAACGGGCTATAATGGTTCGGTGTCAGGGACAGAACATTGTCTAGATAGGGAGTGTCTCATGGTAGATGGCCATTGTGTACGGACTATTCACGCAGAAATCAATGCCATTTTACAAGGTGCAGAACGCGGTATTCCGAAAGGATTCACGGCTTATGTGACACATTTTCCCTGCCTCAATTGCTCTAAGCAGTTGCTCCAAGTAGGTTGTAAGCGCGTGGTCTACATCAATGAATACCGGATGGATGAGTACGCAACCTATCTCTACAAAGAAAAAGGTTGTGAATTGGTACATTTGCCGCTAGATGTTGTTAAAAAAGCGATTCAAGATGCAGATTTTATCTAGAAAGGGAAATAGTAGCAACCCAATATGAAGGATACATTCTTGCAGCAAGGATGTATTTTTTATACAAGTGACTATTTTTTGATAAAATTTTATGCTAGAATAACTATAACTAAAAAACATAAAGGGGATACAATATGAAAAAGAATGTATTCATAAAGCTCATTTTGATTCTGTGCTTATTTTTAAGTGTTGGAGCGCTTGGAAATGCAACTGCCTGGGCAGCTACGAATCGAGGTACGGATGTCACCGTGGCTAGCCCAGGAAATACTTTGATTACCGTAGACGGTACTTTTGTGAGTCCAGGGAAACAAAGGGTTCTAGATAGGATCAATCAAATCCGTCAAGAAGCTGCCAGAGAAGGCTTGGCAGACAAGTACGTACCGATTAAGTGGTCTTATGATCTAGAGGTCATTGCGCAAACGAGAGCGGCAGAAGCCTACCTTCATCAGGCCCACCAACGCCCGAGTGGAAAGGATACATTTTCTATCAGCTCGAATGGTGTTTCGTCTTTCGCAGAGAATTTGGCTTGGAACTATGCAGAGAATGCCGATTCTATGATGAAGGCGATTGAGCAATTTTATAGTGAAAAAGCGGACTACGTTACCTACAAGAAAACGGGTGTCTCGAAAGGTCAAACTGGTCATTATGTCAGTATGATCAATCCAGCCTACAATCACATGGGGATGGGGACTTTTATTGGAGATCGTCGCTATTTCCATACATCTGCACAAGCTTTCTCCCATAAAACTGGTCTGAATGAAAGTGCAACTGGACAGTATGGTGCCTTTTCTCAAACCATAGAAGTCCAGTCCAACCGCTTGTCCAATATAAAAATTGAGAGCAAGAACTCAGCGATTGGAGCAGGTGCTCCAGAGACTGCGACGCTGTCTGGCACCGTCATCGTCGATGGTTTCCAGAATGGAAGTGTTACAGCACATTTTCCAGCTGTCCACTGGTCATCGTCTAATGGAACGATTGCCCAAGTTGATAGCAATGGAATGATTACAGGTTTAAATTCTGGATCAGTTACCATTACCGCACGTTCAGGCGGTGTTTCAGCAACAAAAACATTCACAGTCAAAGCGATTCAGTCCATCCAGCCAGTATCAGCAGCAACGAAGGCGGGTACAGCTGTTGTTCTACCTAAGACTGTGACCGCAATCTGGTCAGATGGCAGCAAGACACAAGAAGTGGTGACATGGCCAGCAGTAGATGTTACGAATGCGGGGACTACTGCTAAAACAGTTACTGTAAATGGTAAAATTGGGAAATCATCGCTTCCAGCTAAGGCGATAGTTACTGTACAGGGGATTTCCTCTGTTGAAAATGCCAGTGTAGCCACAAAATCGACTGTAGCTCCGAACCTGCCTGCGATGGTTAAGGTGACTTGGACAGATAAGTCGACCTCAACTGAAAAAGTAACCTGGTCAGCTCTTAAACCAACAGATTATACCAGCAACGCAAAAAAAGTGGTTACGGTTTCGGGGACAGTAGCTAAGACAAATTTGAAATCTAAACTATTCCTGACAGTCCATGCGATTACAAGCGTTTCGAAGCCAGCTATTTCTACAAAATCCGGAACAGCTCCTGCCTTGCCGGCAACTGTAAAAGCGACATGGACCGATGGTAGTACGACCAATGAAACGGTCAAATGGTCAGCAGATCGAGCAACAGATTATACCAGTCATACCAAGAAGGCATTTCAAGTATCTGGTGTTGTTTCAAAAACAAATCTAACTTCAACAGCCAGCGTCACAGTGCATGCTATTACACGTTTGTCATCACCAAGCGTCTCCACTAAAACTGGAATTGCGCCACTCTTGCCGACAGGTGTAACAGCAATCTGGTCAGATGGCACTACAACGGTTGAAAAGGTTACGTGGTCCGCTTTAAAAGCGGTAGATTATACCAGTGCGACGAAGAAAAATATCTCTGTTGCGGGTGCTGTTGCTAAAATCAACTTGAAAGC
This sequence comes from Streptococcus gallinaceus, assembly GCF_024170225.1. Taxonomy (GTDB): domain Bacteria; phylum Bacillota; class Bacilli; order Lactobacillales; family Streptococcaceae; genus Streptococcus; species Streptococcus gallinaceus. The sequence goes on from NZ_JALJXU010000001.1 coordinate 43,672, forward strand.
GACTGCGACTGTTACGATTCATACAATCGCAAATCTAACTCCTGTTAAAGTATCGACTATTTCAAAACAAGCACCTATTTTACCAGCAACTGTAAAAGCGACGTGGACAGACGGTAGTGTGACGGAAGAAGCGGTAGTCTGGCCAGCTTTAATTCCAGAGCAGTATACATCGCTGATTGGTGAAAAAGTAGTGATGGTAGAGGGCGGTTTGAAAAAGACCAGCTTAAAAGCCGTAGCGACTATTCAAATTATGTCTGAAGGCATTGCCATGTATCGTCTCTACAATCGAAACAACCTTGAGCATTTTTATACTGCAAGTCTCAATGAACGAGACACATTGGTCCGAATCGGTTGGGGTGTAAATGAAGGCATTGGCTGGTATGCACCTGCTAGTGGTGCTCCAGTTTACCGTCTTTACAATAAAACCTTAAAAGACCACCATTATACAACCAGTGAAAATGAGAAAAATGTCCTTGTTGCAAAACATGGCTGGACCTATGAAGGAATCGCTTGGTATTCGGGCGGATCAAAACCGCTGTATCGCTTGTACAATCCGAAGTTAAAGAGCGGTTCACATCACTATACAACCAGTGAAAATGAGCGAGATGTCCTTGTTTCTAAGCACGGCTGGAAGTACGAAGGCATTGCCTGGTACGGGATAAAATAATAGTTTCAAAAGACGGAGGGCAATCTTCGTCTTTTTTCAGAAATAAATTGGCTCCTTAAGTGGATAATGGAATCAGAAAGAATTCACATTTAGACTATATTTCGGTAACATTTTGTGATAGAATGGCTGTAGAGTCCCGAAAAGGCGGTTTGACCGTCTAAAATTTTTATTGACAGCGTTGATTTGTCTTGCCGTACTCCAGTACTGCCTGCGACTGCATCGCCTCGTCACTAAAATTTTTAGCTCAGTCAAACTCAGCGTACAAGCTGAGGACCGGTTCTTTGTAACTCAACTTAAATGTCGGATACTAAAGTATCTCGTCATTTAACGTCAGCCGCTATTGGGCGGACTGACGAGTTGCCTTACTAGGTTTTTCTTTGCTTGTTGTCGAAGCATCGAAAAAACGTCGTAACTCGACAGTTTTTCCAACTGTTTAGATTGTTCTAAAAAGGGTAAGAAACTACGTTGAATGGTTTGATACGGATTGGTTGGACATTTACATTATTTTAAGGGGGGGACATTTTTATGTCAGAACGTAAACTTTTCACGTCTGAGTCGGTATCTGAGGGGCACCCAGATAAGATTGCAGACCAGATTTCAGATGCCATTTTGGATGCTATTTTAGATCAGGATCCAGAGGCTCACGTCGCAGCGGAGACCTGTGTGTATACGGGTTCGGTACATGTGTTTGGGGAGATTTCTACAACAGCTTATGTGGATATTAACCGTGTGGTACGTGATACCATTGCTGAAATTGGCTATGATAAGGCAGAATATGGTTTTTCAGCTGAATCCGTTGGGGTACATCCATCATTGGTAGAGCAATCACCAGATATTGCCCAAGGGGTCAATGAAGCTTTGGAAGTTCGTGGGAATGCAGACCAAGATCCGCTTAATTTGATTGGTGCGGGAGACCAAGGTCTCATGTTTGGTTTTGCGGTTGATGAGACACCTGAACTCATGCCCTTGCCAATTTCCTTGTCTCATAAATTGGTGAAAAAATTGACCGATTTACGTAAGTCGGGAGAAATTGCCTACCTACGCCCAGATGCCAAATCTCAAGTAACAGTCGAATACGATGAAAACAATCAACCCGTTCGTGTGGATACAGTCGTTATCTCAACGCAACATGACCCAGAAGCGACCAATGAGCAAATCCACCAAGATGTGATTAACAAGGTCATTAAGGCTGTGATTCCAGCTCAATACCTTGATGAAGAGACCAAGTTCTTTATCAATCCAACTGGTCGTTTTGTTATTGGAGGTCCTCAAGGGGATTCCGGTTTGACGGGTCGTAAGATTATCGTAGATACTTATGGAGGCTATGCCCGCCATGGTGGTGGTGCCTTCTCTGGTAAGGATGCAACAAAAGTTGACCGTTCAGCATCATACGCTGCGCGTTACATTGCCAAAAATATCGTTGCTGCAGGCTTGGCAAAGAAAGCAGAAGTTCAGTTGGCTTATGCGATTGGTGTTGCCCATCCTGTTTCTGTCCGAGTGGATACATTTGGTACAGGCACAGTAGCAGAGTCTGCTTTGGAAGCAGCTGTTCGTCAAGTCTTCGACTTGCGCCCGGCAGGCATTATCCAAATGCTGGATTTGAAACGCCCAATTTACCGTCAGACTGCGGCTTACGGACATATGGGACGGACAGAGATCGATCTTCCATGGGAAAAATTGGACAAGGTGGATGCTTTAAAACAAGTTTTGAACTAAAAAACGAGCCGAGGTTCGTTTTTTTATATGGTTTACGATTTACTAAAAGCAAATGAAGGCAAGAGAGACATGGATGAAAATTGAAACACTAGCCTTATTTCTACCACTATGATATAATAAATGGATGTCTTTATGATGAAATTGAGAAAGAGATTTGTTAGTATGAGAAAAATTGTCATAAACGGTGGCCGTCCATTGGAAGGATGGGTAACGGTTAGTGGTGCAAAAAATTCAGTAGTGGCTTTGATTCCTGCCATTATCTTAGCTGATGGAATTGTGACCTTGGATGGTGTGCCAGCTATCTCAGATGTAGATAGTTTGATTGATATTATGGAAACAATGGGAGCAACTGTCCGCCGTGACGGCGAGACTCTGGAAATTGATCCTCGTGGTGTGCAGGACATGCCGATGCCATTTGGTAAAATCAACAGCTTGCGGGCATCCTATTATTTTTATGGTTCTCTGTTGGGGCGATTTGGTCAAGCCATTGTGGGCTTGCCTGGTGGCTGTGATTTAGGACCACGTCCGATTGACTTGCATTTGAAAGCCTTCGAAGCAATGGGAGCTACGGTTTCTTATGAAGGTAGCAATATGCACTTGACTGCAACCGAAGGACAAATCCATGGCGCGCATATCTATATGGATACGGTCAGTGTGGGTGCGACCATCAACACGATGTTGGCGGCGGTTAAGGCTAAGGGACGGACTGTTATCGAAAATGCAGCGCGTGAACCTGAGATTATTGATGTGGCAACCTTGCTGAACAATATGGGTGCTCATATTCGTGGTGCAGGTACCGATATCATTACGATTGAGGGAGTGGAGTCACTTCACGGGACACGCCACCAAGTGATTCCAGACCGAATCGAGGCAGGGACGTACATTGCGCTTGCAGCGGCAGCGGGACAAGGGATTCATGTGGACAATGTCCTTTATGAACACCTTGAAAGTTACATTGCAAAATTGGAAGAAATGGGCGTTCACATGACCGTTTCAGAAGATTCGATTTTTGTAGAAAAGCAAGAAAAACTCAAAGCAGTTTCTGTTAAAACAGCTCCTTACCCAGGATTGGCAACTGATTTGCAGCAACCATTGACACCCCTTCTTTTGAAAGCTGAAGGAAGTGGGCGTGTGTTGGATACCATTTATGAAAAACGAGTTGGACATGTGGCTGAATTGGCCAAGATGGGTGCGGATATCAAGACAACCAGCAATTACATTTCTTACCAGGGACCAAATCAATTGACCGGTGCTCAGGTGAAGGCGACAGACCTTCGTGCTGGGGCTGCCATGGTGATTGCAGGATTGATGGCACAAGGGACAACTGAGATTACCAATATCGAATTTATCTTGCGTGGCTATTCCAACATCATTGAGAAATTGCAAGCCCTGGGTGCAGATATCCAGTTGGTTGAAGTCTAGGAGTTGGGATGAGTATTTGGCGAGAGCTAGCAGAATTTGCCTTATTTGAAACGCCGCGATTGTACCTGTGTCCTCTTCAGTTTGAAAAGCACAATGAGACTTTTTATGAAATAGCATCGGATGCAGAGAACTTAGCCTTTGTTTTTCCAACTGTGATAGATAAAGCGACCAGCGACGAGTTGCTAGTGGAAACCTTTATGCGTCAACCCTTGGGAATTTGGGCCATCGAGGAGAAAAAAAGCCGTCAGCTACTGGGGGTTATCCGGTTTGAAAAATTGGATAACCGAAGTCGGCAGGCAGAGATTGGTTACTTTTTACGAAAAGAATGGCGCAATCAGGGTCTGATGACAGAAGCGTTACAGAATATTGTCTTTCTAGCCTTCCATCAATTGGGTTTACGGGAGTTATTGCTCAAGACCCATGCTGAAAATGCAGCCAGTCAGGCTGTGGCGCAGAAAGTTGGTTTTCAAGTGATGCGGTCTTACCGCGGAAGTGATCGATATAGTCGAAAAACACGTCAATACATTGACTTTGTTCTGACAGTGTCAGAATTTAGATTAGTAGAGGAAGAAAAATGATTACATTAAAATCACAACGTGAAATTGAAGCAATGGACCGAGCAGGAGATTTTCTTGCAAGTATCCATATTGGCTTACGTGATTTGATTAAACCTGGTGTGGATATGTGGGAAGTAGAAGAGTACGTTCGCCGTCGTTGTAAAGAGGCAAATGTTCTTCCGCTTCAAATCGGTGTGGATGGAACATTGATGGACTATCCCTATGCAACTTGCTGTGGGCTTAATGATGAGGTAGCACACGCATTCCCACGTCACTATATCTTGAAAGATGGGGACCTTCTCAAGGTCGATATGGTCTTGAGTGAACCCTTAGATAAGTCTCTTGTGGATGTTTCCAAGCTTGATTTTGACAATGTGGCACAGGTCAAAAAGTATACTCAAGAGTACAAGGGTGGCTTGGCGGATTCTTGTTGGGCTTATGCAGTCGGCAATGTTTCTGATGAAGTCAAACAACTCATGGATGTCACCAAAGAATGTCTCTACCGCGGGATTGCACAAGCTAAGGTTGGCAATCGTATCGGTGACATCGGGGCGGCTATCCAAGAATACGCTGAAGGTTTAGGCTATGGAGTTGTGGAAGACTTGGTTGGACACGGTGTCGGACCAACCATGCATGAAGAGCCAATGGTACCGCATTATGGTCGAGCAGGCCGTGGACTTCGCCTCAAAGAGGGAATGGTTCTGACCATTGAACCAATGATCAATACGGGTACTTGGGAAATTGATACAGATATGAAAACAGGTTGGGCACATAAGACACTTGATGGCGGACTTTCATGCCAATACGAGCACCAATTTGTCATTACAAAAGATGGTCCAGTCATTTTGACCAGTCAAGGTGAAGAAGGAACCTACTAAAATTGAATAAGAAAAGGAGGAGAATATGAAAAAACGCTTGAAAGAAAACCGCTTCAAACGCTTCTTTACTTCTCTTTTTTCTTTTTATATGGGATCAGAGATTGATTTGACAAGTGTAGCGGTTGCCTACTACCTCATCGTCTCAGTCTTTCCGATTTTGATGACCATGGCCAATCTGTTGCCCTATCTTAATTTTGATGTGGACCAGATTTTGGTCTTTATGAAGGAACTCTTCCCCGAAAAATTGTATCCGACAGCTGCCAATATGGTTGTCTCAATTTTAACCAAGCCGTCATCCTCTTGGTTGGGAATTTCGATTGCGACGACACTTTGGACTATTTCAAAAAGTATGGACGCCCTGCAGAAGGCCTTTAACAAGGCTTATGGCGTTGGAAAACATCGCGACTTCATTGTGAGTCGAATCGTTGGTGTCTTTTTGGGAATCGGCCTGCAGTTGATTTTGACCTTGAGTGTGATCATGGTGGCCTTCGGTAATACAGTTTTGCAAAAACTGCATAAGGCTCTAGATTTTAACGATGATTTCTTCTTGAAGTTGGTCAATCGTACAGAGCCAGTGGTTTACATTTCCCTATTTTTGGCCTTGGTCATGCTTTATTTCTTTTTACCAAATGTACGTGTCAAGAAAATTCGCTATATCTTGCCGGGAGTTGTTTTTGTCATGATAGTCATGGGGTCGGTCGGCCAGCTCTTTGGGCTCTATCTGGATTCCTATGCGGCTAGATTACTAGACTTTCGTTTTGTCACCTCGGTGGTGATTTTGGTGCTGATGCTGTGGTTTGTCTTTATGGCCAATATCTTGATTATCGGGGCGGTGCTAAATGCCACGGTCCAAAGCATGCATGTGGATGAGTTTTATACCCGGCATGGGGATGTCGTTTCGATTTTAAATCGGATTAAAACACGTTTCAACTCAATCGAACCTATAGAAGAAAATGAGGAGTAATCCTCTTTTTTGTTGCACTTACAAGTAAAAATGCTATAATAAATCAAAGGAGGTCTTATGATTATTGGAGAAATTGGTGTGATTGCGCGTAGCTTGGATTCCATTGCCAACATTGAATTTCGAGAGATGGATTTGGCCAAGGGGCAATACCTCTATCTTGTTCGTATCTGTGACTATCCGGGGATTATTCAGGAAGAATTGTCTGAGATGCTGACGGTAGACCGTTCAACAGTTGCTCGGTCGGTGCAAAAGCTGGAAAAAAGTGGCCTGGTCGTTCGACAGACTGCAGCAGGCAATCGAAAAAATAAGCACCTCTATGCGACTGAAAAAGGGCAGCAGCTCTATCAAGTTTTGCAGAAAGAGCATGCGTATTCGGAAGCGCGTTGCTTAACAGGCTTGAGTCCAGTAGAGGTCGAGGAGTTGGAGCGTTTATTGACCAAGGTACGTGAAAATATCGTTCAGGATTGGAACGATGTCAAACAGGGTAAAAAAAGAAATTATTAAAGGAGTATCGACATGAAAGTTGTTGTTGACCAAAGTTTTTGGGATGTTTTTCCAGATGCACAGATATCCGTCTTATCCGTGAAAGGGTTAGACAATCATGTGGATGAGAGCAAGGATCCGTATTTTCAAGGGATTTTAACAGATGCAGCTCAAAAAGCGCAAGCCTTTATCCAAGAAGATAGCTTTACGGAGAATGATGTTATCAAGGAATGGCGTGAGGCTTTTACAAAATTTAAAACAAAAAAAGGCGCGCGTTCTTCCATTGAAGCGCTCTTGAAACGGGTAAGCCAGGGACGAGAATTCCATCCGATTAATCCATTGGTAGACCTTTATAATAGCATTTCGCTTTCCTATGGCTTGCCTTGTGGTGGTGAAGATGTGGATAAGATTCAAGGGGCGCTTCATTTGGGTAAAGCCAAGGGAGGCGAAGCCTTTTTCCCGATCGGAGCAGAAGAAGACGCCCCAGCTTTGCCAGAAGAAATCATCTATTATGACCAAGAAGGTGCCATCTGCCGTAATCTGAACTGGCGTGAGGCGCAGCGGACCATGCTGACAGAAGAAACCAAGGATGCTATTCTGGTCATTGAAGCCATCAATGCGGTACAAATTGCCCGTGCCAATGAGGCTGTTCTAGCCTTGCAAGCGCTAGTAGCAGATTATTTTGGTGTGATAGGAGAGATTGCCCACCTGACAGCTGAAAATCCAGAAACGACGGTATAAAATAAAAGCGATTGGAAAACTAATCGATTATTTTTTCTCCTTAAAAACAAATAATTTACTCAAAACGTAATTGAGAACGATAACCAACACTTGAGAAATGAGGGTAGCCACTGCATTGACGAGTTTGATGTCTTGGTTGACAAACTGTCCGATGATGTGAGGGAAGGTATCCACCAAAAGCCATGCAAGAAACATATCGAGAAGCAGTGTTGTGATTCGGGCTGAGACAAACTTGACCAGTCGTGGGAACCAGCCAGCACTTTCTTGGCGAAAGACAATTTTATCGTTGGTGACAAAGGCAAATAGAATAGCCACACAGTTTGATAGAAAGACAACAGTTAGCGTGTGGGGGATAAGAGCGAATAGGACAAGTCTTGTTACCATGTAGACCAGTGTGGTCGCAACGCCAAAGACTAGATAGAGAAAGACTTCGTTTGTCAGTATTTTTTTAATTGTTTTCATATTGATAGTCTATCATTTTTCCGCTAAATATGCTATACTTATCAGGTTGCAAGCTAGCAACCCTTGGCACTTCCTCCCTTTAGCCAAGCATATTATAAGCGGTTTAGCCGTTAAAGGAGATAACAAATGAATACAAGTAAATGGTCTGTGCGTGATGTAGCACAGGTTGCACTCGTGGCTGCTGTCTATGTCATTTTGACAGTGACTCCCCCTCTTAATGCTATTGCCTATGGAGCTTATCAATTCCGTATTTCAGAAATGCTGAATTTCTTGGCTTTTTACAATCGTAAGTATATTGCCGGTTTGACCATTGGCTGCATGATTGCAAATCTCTACAGTTTTGGCGTCATCGATGTCTTTGTTGGCGGAGGCTCTACCCTTCTTTTTGTGACACTTGGTGTGATTTTGTTTGGCAAGTACAAGAAGGAGCGATTGTTTAATGGTTTCTTTAACAAAGCTTTCGTTTATTTCTCAATTTTCTTTTCTTTGTCTATGTTTACCATCGCCCTAGAATTGAAAGTAATTGCAGAAGCACCGTTCTTTTTGACTTGGTTTACAACGGCTATTGGTGAATTTGCTTCGCTCTTAGTAGGAGCTTGGTTGATTGAAAAAATTAGCCAACGTATTGATTTTACAAAGTAAACTAGATTTTGGGAGGCAGCACCGTTTGGTGCTTTTTTTTGTTGTTTTTTGACATATAAAAAACAGTTTGTTCAACATCTTGAAATTTGTCCCAAAATTAGGTACAATAGTGTTTCGTTTGCTTTGACGACAATTTATTATTTAGGAGGAAAATATGGAAGGAATCATATTAGCGCTCATTCCCATGTTTGCTTGGGGGAGCATTGGATTTGCAAGCAATAAAATTGGAGGGAAGCCAACACAACAGACATTTGGTATGACACTAGGTGCCTTAGCTTTTGCCTTTGTGGTTTGGTTGGTCGTTCGTCCAGAGATGACTTGGCAGCTCTGGGTATTTGGGATTATTGGAGGTATCCTTTGGTCCGTTGGTCAATCTGGTCAATTTCAAGCGATGAAACACGTTGGGGTATCGATTGCAGGTCCACTTTCAAGTGGGGCTCAATTGGTTCTTGGTAGTCTAGTTGGTGCCTTTTTGTTCCATGAATGGACAAAACCAATGCAGTTCGTACTTGGGATGAGTGCCCTTGCCTTGTTGGTCATCGGTTTTTACTTCTCAAGTAAGCAGGACCAGTCTGATGACAATCAAGTAGGCCGTTCTGTTGATTTGCCAAAAGGATTTCGTGCTCTTGCTTACTCGACAGTGGGCTATGTATCTTACGCTGTCTTGTTTAACAATATCATGAAATTTGAAGCGTTGGCAGTTATTTTCCCAATGGCTATCGGAATGGTATTAGGTGCCTTGCTGTTTATGTCATTTAAGGTGGATTTGGACATTTTTGTCATCAAAAATGGTTCGGTCGGTCTGTTGTGGGGAATCGGAAATATCTTCATGCTGCTTGCTGCTGCAAAAGCTGGTCTGGCCATTGCATTTAGCTTTTCACAATTGGGCGTGATTATCTCTATCATCGGTGGTATTCTTTTCTTGGGTGAAACAAAAACCAAAAAAGAAATGCGCTGGGTATTGATTGGGATTGCTTGCTTTGTTGCAGGTGCAGTGTTGTTAGGCATTGTCAAAACCTATTAGTAAATCGCAAGAGAGACTTGGTAACAGGTCTCTTTTTTTCGTCAAAAAAAGGGCTTACATGTGCTATAATAGAGACTATGGATAAGAAATACATGAAAATCGCTCAGGATTTGGGCGTATCACTAAAACAAATTGATACTGTCTTGAGTTTGACAGCAGAAGGCAATACTATCCCTTTCATCGCTCGTTACCGTAAGGAAGCAACGGGAAATCTAGATGAGGTGGTTATCAAGTCAATCATTGATTTGGATAAGTCTCTGACAGCCTTGGCAGACCGTAAGCAAACGGTTTTGGCTAAGATTGAGGAGCAGGGAAAATTAACGGATGCCTTGCGTCAAGCAATTGAAGAAGCTGAAAAATTGGCAGATGTGGAAGAACTCTACCTGCCTTATAAGGAAAAACGTCGGACAAGGGCAACGATTGCGCGTGAAGCAGGACTATTTCCACTGGCTCGCTTGATCTTGCAAAACGTAGCTGACCTAGAAGCGCAGGCTGAGAACTTTGTAGCAGAAGGCTTTGCGACAGGAAAAGACTGTCTGGCTGGAGCTGTGGATATCTTGGTAGAAGCTATTTCAGAAGATACCAAATTGCGTGCATGGGTTTACCATGAAATAACAGCCAATTCGAGCTTGCTGTCCCAATTAAAAGACCAAGCAGCCGATGAGAAGCGGACTTTTCAGATTTACTATGACTTTTCTGAAAAAGTAGCGAAAATGCAAGGCTATCGGACTTTGGCTCTCAATCGTGGAGAGAGTATTGGTGCCTTGAAAGTGAGTTTTGAGCACAATTTGGACAAGATGGTTCGTTTCTTCGAAGTGCGTTTTCCACAGAAAAATGCCTATATTGCAGAGGCCATCAACCAAGCCCTCAAAAAGAAAATCATTCCTGCCATGGAACGCCGTGTGCGGGCTGAATTGACAGAAGTAGCAGAAGAAGGAGCCATTGCCCTCTTCTCTGAAAATCTTCGTAACTTGCTGTTGGTACCGCCTCTTCGTGGAAAAATGGTCTTGGGCTTTGACCCAGCCTTTCGTACGGGGGCTAAGTTGGCAGTGGTAGACCAGACTGGAAAACTCCTCACAACGCAAGTGATTCATCCTGTAAAACCAGCTTCTAATGCTCAAATTGCTCAAGCCAAGATTGACTTGGCAGACTTGATTAGCCAGTACGGTGTGGAAATCATTGCCATCGGAAACGGAACAGCTAGTCGTGAATCAGAAGCTTTTGTGGCGGAGATTTTGCAAGATTTCCCAGAAGTGTCCTACGTCATCGTCAACGAAAGTGGGGCTTCTGTCTACTCAGCATCTGAGTTGGCCCGTTATGAATTTCCTGATTTGACGGTTGAAAAACGTTCAGCTATCTCGATTGCCCGACGTCTTCAGGATCCGTTGGCAGAATTGGTGAAAATTGATCCCAAATCTATCGGTGTCGGTCAATACCAGCATGATGTTAATCAGAAGAAATTGTCAGAAGGCTTGGACTTTGTAGTGGATACCGTGGTTAACCAAGTTGGTGTCAATGTCAATACAGCTAGCCCATCCTTGCTGGCGCATGTGGCTGGACTCAACAAAACCATTTCCGAAAATATCGTGGCTTTCCGTGAGGAAAATGGGGTCTTGACTTCACGTGCACAGTTGAAAAAAGTACCTCGTTTGGGAGACAAAGCTTTTGAACAGGCAGCAGGTTTCTTGCGTATTCCAGACGCACCGAACTTCTTGGACAATACTGGCGTACACCCAGAGTCTTACCAAGCTGTTCAGGACTTATTTACCCTTTTAGGAGCTAACGATTTGGCAGAAGCGATACCGCAGTTGAAGGCTCTTAATATTGCACAAACAGCTGAAAAAATCAATATCGGTCAAGAAACGCTCAAAGATATTGTCGCTGATTTGTTGAAACCGGGTCGTGATTTACGGGACGAATTTGCTGCGCCAGTTCTCAGACAAGATGTGCTGGACTTTAACGATTTGCAGATTGGACAAAAACTAGAAGGCGTTGTCCGAAATGTTGTTGACTTTGGTGCCTTTGTTGATATTGGCATTCATGAAGACGGCCTAATCCATATCTCCAATATGAGTAAAAACTTTATCAAGCACCCTAGTCAAGTGGTGTCTGTTGGTGACTTGGTAACAGTTTGGGTACATAAACTAGACACAGAACGTGAAAAGGTTAACCTAAGCTTGGTGGCTCCTCGTGAATCTCACTGATTATGTAAGAGAAGTTTCCAGAGAAGACTTTGGAAAAGAGTTTTCTCATGAGGCTTTTTGGAACAATCGCTTGCGCTCAACAGGTGGACGATTTTTCCCAAAGGATGGACATCTGGATTTTAATCGGAAAATCCTTGACCAATTTGGCTTGGAAATCTTTCGGAAGATTGTCCGTCATGAGCTCTGTCATTACCACCTCTATTTTGAGAAAAAGGGCTACAAGCACGGAGACAAGGAATTTAAAGATCTTCTGTCAGCAGTGGACGGTCTGCGCTATGCGCCAAGTCTTGCCCAGGAAAATGCGTCCTTGCTTTTTTACAGCTGCCGAGATTGCGGGCAAGTCTACCAGCGAAAGAGACGGATAAATGTGGAAAAATACCGCTGCGGAAAGTGTCGAGGTCGGTTCTTTCTAGTAAAAACATAGAAATCAGTCCTTGGGCTGATTTCTTTTGGGCTAGTCCTTGCTATACTATATGAGAATTGAGGTGAAAACATGGGACAAGAGCAAGAAAGACGTGTCTTGGAGTTGTATGAAAAAGGAGTGCTGACCAAGGAAGAAGCCAAGGCTTGTTTTTTGGAACTCAATGCGGATAGTGATTTTTTGTTCATTGAAGAAAAGGCGAAATTGGGCTTTACCTTGCCGCATTTTAAAGTTTTTTCATCTAGCAAACTCAAGCAAGAATTTACTTTCTCAGCCATTGAATCCATGAAGATTCGTCTGACAGAAGGACGAATCCAATTTCTAAAGCATAAGAAAAACGACTGCGCTGTCCGTATCGTCTATCCACAACAAGTGGAAGAAGAGGATTTGCCAAAGATTTTCATTGAAGAAGAGCGCCTGTATTTCGATAGTCGTTTCCCGTGTCAGGTCACCATTTCCCTTCCTGAAAAATGGATGTCTATTTTGGATTTGGACTTGGGACAGGCCGATGCGCGCTTAGATTACCTTCCTTTTGAGGATATTTCAATCTATAGTCAGACGGATAAAAAACAACAGGATATCCGTTTGGCAGCACAAGGGAAGTTTTCACAGCACCTATCACTTGCCTTCTGCCATGCCAATGTGCAGTTGCAATTAGCCAAGAATCAAGGCTTCAATGGAAAGATAGAAAGTCGGACAGGCAAGGTTTGGGTCAATCGCAAGTCTCAAATCAGTCCCTTTACCTATCAGCAAGAGGGACACTATCCCTTGCAGGTGAAAATGATGACTTTGGACGGTCAACTCAGTTTGAAAGGAATGAAACATGTACGGATTTTATAAGCAAAAAAGAGGGAAAATTATCTCAGGAGTGCTAGCAGCAGTCGCTAGTCGTTTTAACTGGGATGTCTGGATTACGCGGGGGATTTTTGTAGCTATTGTGGTTCTGTTTAGAGGATTGGGGCTAGTCGCCTTAGCAGCCTATGTACTGGCAGCAGTCTTACTTCCTTACAAAGAGGATGTGGATGCAGAACGTTTTGGCACTGGGCCACGCAAGCGTAAAGATGCGGAGAAGTTATAGATGACTGAGCTATGGAATGCTTTTGATAAGGAGGGAAATCTTCTAGAAGGTCGCATCTTAGACCGTGCCACATGGCCGACAGAGGCTGACCTTTATCATTTGGCAGTTAATGTCTGGGTTTGCCATGAAGACGGAGATTGGCTCTTCGTTCGTCGATCACCGCAAAAATCTCATTTTCCTCTCTACTTTGAGGCTGGGGCTGGAGGTTCTGTTCTCTTGGATGAATCTGCAGAAGAAGCCGCCACTCGTGAATTGAAGGAAGAAACTGGTTTAGAGGCTAGTGAGTTGAAATCCCTCTTTAACTTTACAGAAGAAGAACACCGGACGCACTTTGCCGTCTATCTGGCCAAGGTTTTTGGTGGAAAAGAGGTAGCTTACCAAGCATCGGAAACAGACCAACATGTCTGGGTAAAGGAGACAGAAGTGCTACAATTTTTACAAACACATCAGGTTTTTACCAATCAAAAAGAACAGATTCTAGCGTATTTGGCCGACAAATAACTAGGGTCTTTTTCTATGGAAAAACTGTCATTTTTTACACACGGAAACTAGTATCGGTTTTTCAATGTTTTTTCAATCTAGCTGTGATAGACTAGTGTGTAGAAAATAGGAGTAATGCATGAAGATTTTAGTAGTCGAAGATGAAAGAAGCATCGCAGAGGCTTTGAAGGCTATTTTGGAAAGGGAAGGCTATCAAGTCAGTTTGGCTTTTGATGGGGAGTCTGGTCTGGATGAGATCATTAGTGCAGTCTATGACTTGGTACTCTTGGACCTCATGTTGCCCAAGCTGGATGGCTTGTCTGTTCTTAGAAAGGCACGCGCCCTGGATATTGATGTACCAGTTATTTGCCTGACAGCCCGTTCGCAACTTGATGATAAGGTTACTGGACTGGATCAGGGAGCCGATGATTACATTACAAAGCCATTTGAAGTGGATGAATTACTGGCGCGAGTCCGTGTGCAGGTCCGTCAGTCGGTCAATCAGCAGGCGAATTTACTCAGTATGGGCAATCTGACGCTCAAGACGGACAGTCGGGAGTTGATGTCTTCAGAAGGGAAAATGACGCTTTCCAATAAAGAATTTCTCTTGATGGAAATATTCTTCCACCATCCCAACCAAGTGCTCTCAAAAGAGCAGCTGATTACCAAGGTTTGGGGGCCAATGGATGATTCAGAATACAACCAATTAGAAGTCTTTATGACCTTTATTCGTAAGAAATTGCGCTTCTTGAAAGCCAATGTGGAAATCAAGGCGACACGTGGTCTGGGGTATTCGATGAAAGAGGCAGAGAAATGATTGCCCGTTTACGAAAACAATTTGTCATCGTGACCATGTCGCTTCTGACGGTCGTCGTTGTCTTGCTATTGGCGGTTAACCATTACTACAGTCAATTTTGGGACAAGATGGATAATTACCGCCTAGTCCGACTGGTTGCTAGCAATCAATACCTGACCAGCCCCAATGATGAGGAGCTAGCCTTGGTGACCATTCCGCCCAATCAACCAAGCAAGGTTCAGCTGAACAACACGCTCTTGTCCAATGACGAGGTCGAGATTCTCAGTCAAAAAATGCTGAAAAAAGGCAAGAAGACTCGGAAATATCAAGATTACATTTACGCCATTAAAGAGAGTAAAGATGGGCAGATTAGTCTAGCCTTCCTAGATACGACTTCTTACAAGGACAATCTGGGTCAGTACATTTTGGAAGGAACTTTTGCCATCTTTGGCTTTCTTCTTCTGAGTGGCGTCAGCCTCTATCTATCTCGTTTTATCGTCAAGCCAGCTCAGGACGCCCTAGCGCGTGAGAAGCAATTTGTCTCGGATGCGAGCCATGAGTTGAAAACGCCCATCGCAGCTATTCAGGCCAATGCCCAAGTCTTAAAAAATGAAGGTGCGGACAGTCGCTATTTAGGGCACATCATTTCCGAATCCAAACGCATGGAAGGCTTGGTACAGCAGTTGTTGGGGCTCACGCGTCTAGAGACGATTCCGCTTCCGTCTAGCGGTAGTCAGTGCAATCTGTCAGCCATTTGTGAGGAGATGCTTCTGACCTACGAAAGTTTGGCTTTTGAAGAAGGGAAAGTGATTTCTGAGAATATCCTTGCAGATGTGCTGGTCAAGGGAGAAGAATCGCAGTTGAAGCAATTGTTAGCGATTCTCCTAGACAATGCCATCAAGCATTCAAAATCAGGTAGTTCCATTGATGTGAGCCTAGCACTGAAAAAGAAAAAGGTGCGGATTGTGGTGGCAAATCAGGCCTACCCCTATCCTCAAGAGGTCATGAGCAATCTTTTCAATCGCTTTTATCAGGCGGAGGAATCGCACCATCAAGCAGAAAGTTTTGGTTTGGGACTAGCTATTGCCAAGGCCATTGTAGCCCAGCACAGAGGCACAATCACAGTGGAACAAGCTGACGGACAATTTTTTATCCAGGTGGATTTACCACTTGCTTAATGCAGTTAGAAAAGGGAATGAAGCATGAGTGATTTTTGGAAATTTATGGCAAAAACAGCCCTGTATTTTGTCATATTACTAGTATTGGTTTATTTTTATAGTTACCTGGGACATGGTCAGGGTAACTTCATCTACAATGAATTTTAGGAGGTAATCTTGTGTTACGAGATATGATTGAACAAATAGAGCATTTTGCTGCGGTACAGGGAGAGTTTCCTGTTTATGATATTTTGGGTCAGGTACATACTTATGCTGATTTGAAGGCGCATTCGGATGCTTTTGCAGCTTACATTGACCAGCAAGAATTGCCAGAAAAGTCCCCAGTTTTGGTCTTTGGTGGGCAAGAGTATGAAATGTTGGCAACCTTTGTCGGCTTGACCAAGTCGGGACATGCCTACATTCCAGTTGACCAGCATTCAGCACTTGACCGCATCGAAGCGATCGTAGAAATCGCACAGCCAAGTTTGATTGTAGCCATTGGTGAATTTCCATTGGAAAATCCTGCTTGTCCTCTTGTGACACTGGAGCAGATGCAAACAATTTTCCAAGAAAAAGTAACCTATGAACTGACTCATCCTGTTAAAGGCGATGACAATTACTACATCATCTTTACCTCTGGAACAACTGGTAAACCAAAGGGCGTTCAGATTTCGCATGACAATCTTTTGAGCTTTACTGACTGGATGATTACAGATAAGGAATTTGCGGTTCCAGAACGCCCACAGATGTTGGCGCAGCCACCTTATTCATTTGACTTGTCCGTTATGTACTGGGCACCGACCTTGGCAATGGGAGGCACATTGTATGCTCTACCTAAAGAAGTTATCGGTGATTTCAAGCAACTCTTTGCGACTATTTTAACCCTACCAATCGGTATCTGGACGTCAACTCCGTCATTTGCAGATATGGCCCTCTTGTCGCCAGACTTTAACGTGGAAAATCTGCCAAACTTGACTCATTTCTATTTTGATGGGGAAGAGTTGACAGTCAAGACAGCTCAAAAATTGCGTCAGCGTTTCCCACAAGCTCGTATTATCAATGCCTATGGCCCAACGGAGGCGACAGTTGCTTTGTCAGCAGTAGCCATTACAGATGACATGTTAGAAACTTGTGACCGTTTGCCAATTGGCTACACCAAGGCTGACTCACCGACCTTTGTCATTGATGAAGATGGCAATGTGCTTCCTAACGGCGAGCAGGGAGAAATCATCATCGTAGGACCAGCCGTTTCAAAAGGTTACCTCAATAACCCTGAAAAAACAGCAGAAGCCTTCTTTGAGTTTCAAGGTCTGCCTGCCTATCATACGGGTGACTTGGGACGAATGACCGACGAGGGCTTGCTCCTATATGGCGGTCGAATGGATTTCCAAATTAAATTCAACGGATACCGTATCGAGTTAGAAGACGTTTCTCAGAATTTGAATAAGTCTCAGTATATCAAGTCAGCAGTAGCTGTTCCGCGCTACAACAAGGACCACAAAGTACAAAATCTATTAGCCTATGTCCTCTTGAAAGAAGGAGTTGCCGAGCAATTTGACCGAGAATTGGACATCACAAAAGCTATCAAAGAAGACTTGAAAGACATCATGATGGACTACATGATGCCATCCAAATTCTTCTACCGTGAGGAATTACCATTGACACCAAATGGCAAAATCGATATCAAAGGACTCATGGCTGAGGTGAATTCTTAATGGAACAGTTTTTGGCACAGTTACTGCATTTGGATGCCTACGGCAATCCACAATACTTTCTCTACGTCATTATCGGTGTCCTTCCTATCTTTATCGGCCTATTCTTTAAAAAACGATTTCCAGTTTATGAAGCACTGTTTAGCTTTGTCTTTCTCTTGCTCATGCTGACTGGAAAGACCTCAGACCAGCTAGTTTCCCTCGTCAAATTTATGATGTGGCAGCTGGCCTTGATTTGGTCTTATAAGTTTTACAGGAAAAAAGCCAATAACAGCCTTGTCTTTTATCTCTGGACGGTTCTGTCTGTCCTGCCTCTAGCCTTTGTCAAAGTCTCTCCCCTTATCTTGGAACACAAATCCCTCTTTGGATTTCTAGGGATTTCCTACATCACTTTTCGGACGGTGGGAATGATTATCGAGATGCGCGATGGGACCTTGAAAGAATTTAGTTTGTGGCAATGCCTTCGTTTCTTACTCTTTTTCCCAACCTTTACCAGCGGACCGATTGACCGCTTCAAACGCTTTGATGAGGATTATCAGACGATTCCAGAGCGGGAAGAATTGCTCAACATGCTGGAAAAGGCAGTACAGTACCTCATGAAGGGCTTTGCCTACAAATTCATTTTGTCTTATATCTTGGGGCAAGTCCTCTTGCCGCCTTTGAGAGAAATGGCTCTGCAAAAAGGTGGTATTCTCAATCTTCCAACCATTGGCCTTATGTACGTCTTTGGTCTGGATTTGTTCTTTGACTTTGCAGGCTATACCCTGTTTGCATTGGCTATTTCTAATTTGATGGGGATTAAGAGTCCGATCAACTTTGACCAACCCTTTAAGTCACATGATTTGAAGGAATTTTGGAATCGTTGGCATATGAGTTTGTCCTTCTGGTTCCGAGATTTCGTCTTCATGCGCTTGGTAAAAATGCTGGTCAAACATAAAGTTTTCAAAAATCGGAATACCACATCCAGTGTCGCCTATCTGATCAATATGCTATTGATGGGCTTCTGGCATGGAGTGACGTGGTATTATATCGCTTATGGTCTCTTTCATGGGTTGGGACTGGTTGCTAACGATGCCTGGCTTCGTAAGAAAAAACGCATCAATCAAGAGCGCAAAGCTCTGGGACTTCCACTCTTACCGGACAACAAATGGACGCAGGCTGCAGGAATTTTTATCACTTTCCATGTGGTCATGATTTCCTTCCTCATTTTCTCAGGATTCCTAGATATGCTCTGGTTTCCAAAGGTCATTAAATAAATCATATAAAGGAGTAATGCTATGAACATTAAAGAAGAAATTTTAGAAATTTTCCAAGACTTATTTATGGAGGACGTTTCAGAAATGCTGGACGAAGATCTCTTTGATGCGGGTGTATTGGACAGTATGGCAACGGTTGAGTTGATCGTTGAATTGGAAGGTCGCTTTGATATCAGCATTCCAGTTTCTGAATTTGGTCGCGATGACTGGAATACTGTTCATAAAATTATCGATGGTGTGACGGAGCTTCGCAATGCGTAAGCGTCTATGGAAGATTTTGGGGCCCTTGGTCTGCGCATCCGGTTTGATCGTAGTTTTGTTGCTGCTGACGCCAACCAAGATTCACCATGATGAGGCGCGGGAGAAGGCGGATGCTTATTCTCTGGCCAAGACGGTTTTCAAAAGCCGTCTCCAAAAAGAGCGTGCGCTCAGTGATCCTGATAAAAATTTCGTGCCATTTTTTGGTTCGAGTGAATGGTTGCGCATGGATCCCTTTCATCCAGCAATTTTAGCAGAAAAATACCATCGTTCCTATACACCATTTTTGCTGGGACAGAGTGGATCAGCTTCCATCAGTCATTACTTTAGCATGCAGCAGATGGAATATGCCTTGAAAGATAAGAAGGCTGTCTACGTCATTTCGCCACAATGGTTTGTCAAAGGTGGAAGCGGCAAGGGAGCCTTTCAGTCCTACTTTAGTAATGGTCAGTTGGTCTCTTTCCTCCAGGAGCAAACTGGGGGAGCCTATGACCAAGTAGCGGCTCGTCGTCTCTTAAAACTTTATCCAGAAAATTCCAATCGTGCTCTTGTCGAAAAGGTAGCCAAGGGTCAAGAACTCAGCCAAGCGGATAAGGCTTGGCTTGCTACGCAAGCGTATGTGCTGAAAAAGGAAGATTATTTTTTTGATGCATTTGCACCAGAACGCTTCAGTAGTCGATCATTTGAGAAGCAAAAGGCAGTCCTGCCAAATGAATTTTCTTATGACAAACTATCTGATCTTGCGACACTGATTGCCCAGTCAGAAACAGGCAACAATCAATTCGGCATAAAAAATGAATTTTATCGCCAACGAATCGGTTCTCGGCTGAAAGAGTTGAAAGGGGCACAGAAACATTTCTCTTACCTCTCATCTCCAGAATACACAGACCTACAGTTGGTTCTAAAAGAATTTGCCGAATCAAACACTAACGTCCTTTTTGTCATTCCACCGGTCAATGGAAAATGGGCTCGCTTTTCAGGATTGAGCCCAGCCATGTATGCTAAGTCAGTGGAAAAAATCAAATACCAGCTACAAAGCCAAGGTTTTACCAATATTGCTGACCTGTCTCAGGAAGGCGACAAACCTTACTTCATGCAGGATACTATTCACTTGGGCTGGAATGGCTGGTTGGAGATGGACAAACATGTTGCTCCATTTTTGACAAACGAGCAGGCGCAACCACATTACCAGCTCAATGATGCCTTTTTACAAAAATCATGGGCGGCTTACTCTGGACAACCAGACAAATTTAGTGCAGAACAAAAGTAAAACAGTTTTTAGTGACTTATCCAATAAGTGACTAGAAGCCGTTTTCTTTTTTTAGTAGAAGGTGTATAATAGACAAAAAAACTGAGGAGACATTTATGGTTAGAAAAGTCGGAATCATTGGAATGGGACATGTTGGGTCAACACTGGCCCACGGTTTAGTCGCTCAAGGAGCTTTTGATGACTATGTCTTGATAGATACGAATGAGAAAAAGTTATTAGCAGATGCTGGAGATTTTGAAGATGCAGCAGCTAATCTTCCTCACCATGCCAACTTCATTCTCAACGATTATACGGCCTTGGCAGATGCAGATGTGGTAATTTCTGCCTTGGGAGATATTGCCCTTCAGGACAATCCAGATGCAGACCGCTTTGCAGAATTGCGCTTCACAGCTAGCCAGGTACCAATCGTAGCTGCGCAGTTGAAAGAATCTGGTTTCCATGGCGTCTTGATTGTTATTTCCAATCCAGTTGATGTAGTGACCAGCCTTTACCAGCATTATACAGGTCTGCCCAAGGAGAAAGTTATTGGGACAGGGACTTTGCTAGATACAGCACGAATGAAGCGAGCAGTTGGTCAATATTTTGGCATTAATGCGCGAAGTGTATCAGGTTACAACTTGGGAGAACATGGCAATTCCCAATTTACAGCTTGGAGTCAAGTACGCATCAAGGGACAAGCCATTTCGGACTTGGTGGAGGATTCTATTTTAGAAGAATTGACCCACGAATCAATCGTTGGAGGTCATCGCGTCTTCTACGGCAAGAAGTATACCAGTTATGGAATTGCTTCAGCTGCGATTCGCTTAGCTTTGGCAGTCGTGTCAGATAGCCGAGAAGAGTTGCCTGTATCAACCTATTACCAACCTTTAGAAACCTATCTGGGCTACCCAGCCATTGTGGGACGTGAAGGGATTATTGAGCAGGTTAAGTTGCAGTTAACAGCTGAAGAAGAAGAAAAATTAGCAGCGTCGGCTACCTTTATTCAGAAAAAATTAGCAGAAAGTTTGTAAAGCTGAGAAGAGATTTCTTCCAGCTTTTTTGTTTCCTTGGAAGAATGATGGATTTGGTAGTTAAAACAGATTGGTTCCCAAAGAGGACCTCCTATTCTTTGACACGAATGCCTTAATTCTTTGAGGGATTGCTGTAGGTTGAATCTGAAATTGTCTGTCCCCTGAGGGGATAAGGTATATTTGATAGGAAAAGCGCTGTTCCCCTCGGGAGTCAACGCATATCGGAGATGAAATGCAATGATGCATCGTGGAGTCAACGCATATCGAAGCTGAAATGTATTGATGTATCGTGTAATCAAAGTATATCGGAGACGAAATGTATTGATGCACCGTGTAGTCAATGTATATCGGAGATGAAATGTGTTGTTGCACCGTGTAGTCAATATGTATCGAAAATGAAATATCCTAATCCCTTGATGGATTAAATTGTATTCGGTTTTAGGTTAGGAAAATTACCCTATCGTCAGACAGTGATTTTCCAGTTTTTTCGTAAACGCTTCCTTGGATTTTCACAATTTGACTTGAACTATGTTATAATAAAGTAATAGGAAAATGGAGGTAGTGTATGACAGTTTTAGTCAAGGATTTGATGAAACATGTGCGCGTTGAATGTGCCTACGGCACGGACGAACTCTTAGAAAAAATCGTCTCAACAGCAGATATTTCTCGTCCAGGTCTTGAAATGACAGGTTATTTTGATTATTATTCACCAGAGCGGATTCAATTGATTGGGATGAAGGAATGGTCCTATCTCGTGTCAATGACGTCGCATAACCGTTATTCAGTTCTACGAAGAATGTTTCAGCCGGAGACACCGGTTGTCATCGTGGCGCGTGGTTTGGAAATTCCAGAAGAAATGTACCAAGCTGCCAAGGAAAAAGGCATCGCTATTCTAAGTGGAACAACGGCCACTAGCCGACTTTCAGGAGAGATCTCTTCTTTCTTGGATTCGCGCTTGGCGCAACGGACCAGTGTCCATGGAGTGCTGATGGATATTTATGGTATGGGTGTCTTGATTCAGGGGGATTCTGGTATTGGTAAGAGCGAGACTGGTCTGGAATTGGTTAAACGTGGACACCGCATCGTCGCAGATGACCGAGTAGATGTCTTTGCCAAGGACGATGTTACCTTGTGGGGTGAGCCAGCTGAAATTTTACGCCATCTTTTGGAAATTCGTGGTGTTGGGATTATTGATATTATGAGTCTCTACGGGGCAAGTGCAGTCAAGGAATCATCAGAAGTTCAATTGGCGGTTTATCTTGAAAATTACGAAACAGGAAAAGTTTTTGACCGTCTTGGAAATGGTGGCGACACGATTGAAATCGCAGGAATTACCATTCCACAAATCCGTATCCCAGTTAAAACCGGTCGTAATATCTCTGTTGTGATTGAAGCAGCAGCTATGAATTACCGTGCTAAACTCATGGGATTTGATGCGACAAAAACATTTGAACACCGCTTGACAGCTCTCATCGAGAAGAATACGGAAGCGGAGGCAGACTAATGAATCCAATTGCTATCCAGTTAGGACCGATTGCCATTCGTTGGTATGCTATCTGTATTGTATCGGGTTTGATTTTAGCTGTATACCTTGCTTCTAAAGAAGCACCGCGTAAGAAAATCTTGTCAGATGATATTCTAGATTTTATCCTGATTGCCTTTCCTTTATCGATTATTGGGGCGCGTATCTACTATGTTATCTTTTCATGGTCGGATTATAAGGACAATCTTGGTGAGATTTTTGCCATCTGGCATGGTGGGATTGCCATCTATGGCGGATTGATTACGGGTTTGATTTGTTTGGTCCTCTTTACACGTCATCGTTTTATTGATACTTGGGATTTTTTAGATATCACAGTACCACCTGTGATGATTGCGCAAGCTATTGGTCGCTGGGGAAATTTCTTTAACCAAGAGGCCTATGGGAAAGCAGTTAAAAGTTTGGACTATCTTCCAGCTTTTATCCGTGACCAGATGTATATCGAAAGTAGTTACCGAGTACCGACTTTTCTCTATGAGTCTCTGTGGAACTTCCTTGGATTCATCCTCATCATCATCTTGAGACGGAAACCAAACCTTTTGAAACAAGGGGAGATTACCTTCTTTTACCTCATTTGGTATGGTCTTGGTCGGTTTGTCATCGAAGGCATGCGGACGGACAGTCTCATGCTCGGCGGATTACGCGTTTCCCAATGGCTTTCAGCAGCTATGATTGTTCTCGGTCTTGGATTGCTAGCCTATCGTCGTAGAGATAAGTCTATCCCCTACTACACAAGAAAAGGAGTTTTATGATGATTGAAATTGCAGTATTATTGATTGCTTTAGCCTTTGTGGCAATGGCTGTTTATGTCATTTTACTATTGAAAAAAATATCTAATGTCACGGATGAAGCACAACAAACCTTAAAAGTATTGACCAGTGATTTGAATGTCACTCTTTACCAAACCAATGAACTCTTAGCCAAAACAAATGTTTTAGTTGAAGACGTGAACGGTAAGGTGAATACTTTAGACCCACTCTTTACAGCAGTAGCTGACTTGTCGACCTCTGTTTCAGACTTGAACTCGTCTGCTCGGAGTTTGACCGTTAAAGCTAAAAGTGCTGGACAAAGTACAGTCAAAGCAGGCACAGCTCTCTCGGCATTGAGCGTGGTGTCATCTCTTTTGAAGAAAGGAAAAAAAGATAATGGCTAAAAAGACAAGTATGTTCACAAGTCTCCTTTTAGGAGCAGCAGGTGGTGCAGCAGTAGCAGTTTTCTTAGCATCTGAAACAGGTAAAGTCGTTAAGAATAAAGTAACTAGTTTTGCCAAAGATTACCAAGAAAATCACGACGAAATCAATGAAGACTTGGTTAACAAAGCACAAGATTTGGGTCAACAAGTTGTTAGCAAATTTGACCACGTAAAAACGCAGTTGGAAACAGGTGAGTTGACAGTGGATGACTTGATCCAGTCAGGAAAAGAAAAAGCCCTGGCCCTCAAGGACCAGTCTTTAGAGAAAATTGATCAAGTTAAAGAAAAATTTGCAGAATCAGAAACAATCGAAGTGCTTCAGGAAGAAAAAGTTGTTCAAGACGATATTGAAATCAATCTGTAAAATAAAAAAAGAGAGCTGGAGTTTATCTCCGGTCTCGTTTTTTTTGTTGTAGTCGTTTATAATTTGCTTTTAGCCCTTTTTGAACCAATTTCAGACCCAAAAGTCCTGTAGCCGTTGCCAAAATAAAGGCAAAGAAGGCAGGAATGTCAAGTGACAGATAGATGTAGGCTGAAATTACAGTCAAGATACTAAAAATAGCAATATTAATGAAAAAAAGGACTTCTTTCAATTGCTCTTTTCGGGTATTTCTTTCTTGATACTCTTGGTAACTAGCCTGTTTCTCTTGCGGGATATACTCTTCAAACTGGTCAGGCCGATATTGTCTAAGTGCCATATCGTCTCCTTTTTATGCTTTACAATGATATCATAATAATGCTTTCCTTATGTAACAAAAATATTACAAAAATGTTACAAAATCCGTTTTTAAGATGGGAAAAGTCTGAACATTAAATTTTTGTTCCCTCTTAAATCCGATGTTGGAATTTGATATAATAGTGTTTATGAAAAAAATTACAATTACAGCAACTGCTGAAAGCGTTGAACAAGTCAAAGATTTGTTGGCAGCAGGTGTTGACCGGATTTATGTAGGAGAATCGGATTACGCACTGCGTCTGCCTACAACTTTTTCATATGATGAATTGCGTGAAATTGCCCAACTTGTGCATGCAGCAGGAAAGGAGCTGACAGTGGCGGCCAACGCCCTTATGCACCAAGATATGATGGACAATATCAAGCCATTCATGGAATTGATGAAGGAAATTCAAGTGGATTATTTGGTAGTGGGAGATGCAGGTGTCTTTTATATCAATAAACGCGATGGTTACAATTTCAAATTGATTTATGATACATCTGTCTTTGTAACCTCTAGCCGTCAGATTAACTTCTGGAAAGAGCATGGTGCTGTTGAAGCAGTACTTGCCCGCGAAATTCCATCTGAAGAGCTCTTTGATATCGCTGAAAATTTGGAAATGCCAGCCGAGGTGTTGGTCTACGGCGCTTCCGTTATCCACCACTCAAAACGTTCTTTGTTACAAAATTACTACAATTTTACAAAAGCGGATGAGACAGACAAGTCAAAAGAGCGAGGTCTTTTCCTTGCGGAGCCGACAGACCCAGACAGCCATTACTCGATTTTTGAGGACAAGCATGGTACCCATATTTTTATCAACAATGATATTGATATGATGACCAAGCTGTTGGAGCTGGATGCGCACGGTTACCGTAATTGGAAACTAGACGGCGTTCTTTGTCCAGGTCAAAACTTTGTTGAAATCGCCAAACGCTTTGTTCAAGCACGTGATTTGATGGAAAAAGGAGAATTTAGCTTAGACCAAGCCTTTGTATTGGATGAGCAAATCCGTAAATTCCACCCGAAAGAGCGTGGACTAGACACGGGCTTCTACGAATACGATCGTAACAAAGTCAAATAAAAACCATTACGGATCATGAAGTTACTATTAAACAGGACATGGTCATGTAACAATCGTCGAAATTATTCAACTATCTTGGCAATCATAAGTGAAAGTGCAGAAGCTTTTTTCGCTACGGAAAATCCTAGAGGACTTTTCCTAATGATTGCACTAGTCTATTCTTTTCCTTGATTTCAAAGTAAAAGAATAGACGTCGTAAAAATTCCACCTATCTTGTAAATAGAAAGAATGAAAACATGTCAAATAAAACGTTAAAACGTCCTGAGGTTTTGTCACCTGCTGGGACTTTGGAAAAATTAAAAGTTGCCATTGATTATGGTGCTGATGCTGTCTTTGTTGGTGGGCAGGCCTATGGCTTGCGTAGCCGTGCGGGAAATTTCTCTATGGAGGAAATGAAAGAAGGGATTGACTATGCCCATGCCCGCGGTGCCAAGGTATATGTGGCCGCCAACATGGTAACCCACGAAGGAAATGAGTCAGGTGCCGGTGCCTGGTTCCGTGAGTTACGTGATATGGGTTTGGATGCTGTCATTGTATCAGATCCAGCCTTGATCATGATTTGTGCAACAGAAGCGCCTGGTTTGGAAATTCACCTTTCAACCCAAGCCTCATCAACCAACTATGAAACATTCGAGTTCTGGAAAGAATTGGGCTTGACTCGTGTCGTTTTAGCGCGTGAAGTGACCATGGAAGAATTGGCAGAAATTCGCAAGCGTACCAGCGTAGAAATTGAAGCCTTTGTCCATGGAGCTATGTGTATTTCTTACTCAGGACGCTGCGTTTTGTCTAATCACATGAGTAACCGTGATGCCAACCGTGGTGGCTGTTCGCAATCTTGTCGTTGGAAATACAATCTTTATGACTTGCCGTTTGGTGAGGAACGTCGTTCAATCAAAGGACAAGTTCCAGAAGAATTTTCTATGTCTGCCGTTGATATGTGTATGATTGATCATATTCCTGACATGATTGAAAACGGCGTTGATAGCTTGAAAATCGAGGGCCGTATGAAATCTGTCCACTATGTATCCACAGTGACAAATTGCTACAAGGCTGCTGTTGATGCTTACTTGGAGAGCCCAGAAAAATTTGAAGCCATCAAGCAAGATTTGATTGACGAAATGTGGAAAGTAGCCCAACGCGAATTGGCAACTGGTTTCTACTACAATGCGCCAACAGAAAACGAGCAACTTTTCGGTGCACGCCGTAAGATTCCTGAGTACAAGTTCATCGCAGAAGTTGTTGCATTTGACAAGGCAACTATGACGGCAACAATTCGCCAGCGCAATGTCATCAACGAAGGCGATCAAGTAGAGTTCTACGGACCAGGTTTCCGCCATTTTGAAACAAAAATCCAAGATTTGCGTGATTCAGATGGCAACTTGACAGACCGTGCTAACCGCCCAATGGAATTGTTGACCATTACCCTGCCACAAGAAGTCTTCCCAGGGGACATGGTGCGTGCCTGCAAGTCCGGCCTTATCAACCTCTACCAAGAAGACGGAAAAGCCGTAACCGTTCGTGCATAAAATAAGAACCTGGGACGAAGGTCCCAGGTTCTTATTTTTTTGTAATTTTAACAGTTTGACGCAGGGGTTGACTGAATGTTCTTATTTCTTGCTATGCAAGTAATTTCGAATATTCGAGGCTAACTTTGTTAGCCTTGTCTCCAACCTTCAAAGGTTATCCCGAATCTTTGAAGCTAGCCAACTGTGCGGTGGTGGGTTAAAAAGGTCTGGGAGACGTTTTTAAGCTAGAAATGGAACTTGCAGGGCAAGTGTCAACAAAATCGATTTCTGCGAAATCACGATTTTTGTCCCACACTCTTTTGTGATTTTCGAATAGGTTCTGGGACGGGGGAAATGCGTTTGATTTCATTCAGGTGAATAATGCTTCCCATATTCTTAGAGAAATTTTTCATGACCAAGTGCTTTCGTTCTCTATCAAATTTGACAATTTCACCAGTAAAACTTTTCTTTTGTCCATAAATGACATGAACAGCTGTGTGTTGGTGGATGGCTGTTTCAATCGTTTGCAACAGAACCGCTTCCAGTTCTTCTTGGTCACTAATGGGTGTCGGAGCTGTTTTCGTTCCTAAAAATACCTTCATCTGATCCAATAGAGGCTCAATGAACTTTTTCATGGTAAAATCCTTTCATCCTTGATACAATAATCTTAGCGAATTTTTTCAAAAAAGACAAGTGTCTACGAATAGATAGTTAGGAGGAAAATATGGCAGAATTTACATTTGAAATCGAAGAAAAATTGTTGGTCCTATCTGAAAACGATAAGGGCTGGACCAAGGAACTCAATCGCGTTTCCTTTAACGGTGCACCGGCCAAGTACGATATCCGTACCTGGAGCCCAGACCATACCAAGATGGGGAAAGGAATTACCCTTTCAAACGAAGAATTTCAAGTCATGCTGGATGCATTTGCTGGAAAATAAAAAGCTAGGAGGATTTCCTAGCTTTTTTACTTCTTATTTCCAACCTTTATTTTTCAAAATTGGCTGAAGAGAGCGCTGTGCTAAGCAAATCAAACTGATTTTGCAGATTTCTGGTAGGAGAAATGGCAGGCAGGTAAGCGCCACTGTTTTGCTCCAGCTGGTTCCTAAGTTAAATTTGAAAAAGAGGACGCCGAGGATGAAGCAAGAGGCAACTCCTAGCAGATTGGCAGCAAATACTTGGACCAATCCTGTATGTCGCTGTGTGAGTAGACTGGTGATGAGTGCGTAGGTCAGAAATCCCCATAAAAATCCTGCTGTTGGGGCTACAAATAGACTGGTCATGCCCCCTGAAAATCCAGAAAATACTGGCAAACCGATGCCACCAAGGAGCAGGTACAGTCCGACGGATGACAGGGCTAGTCTCCAAGGGAATAAACTAGCAATCAGACCGACTGCAAGGGTTTGTAGCGTAAATGGAACGGGACCAATGGCAATGGTAATCTGGGATAGTGTGATTAGTAATGCGACTGCAAGAGCGATGTAGACCAGTTGTTGAAGTTGTGTCTGTTTCATTTGTTACCTCGTTTATTTTTTGGGTTAACAATAGTCTACCCGCTTGGGTAAGGAAAGTCAATAGCTGACAATCAGCTGTCACAAATCAGAAAAAATAGGCTGCGGATGCAGCCTATTTACTAATATGATGTCTGTTGGAGGAAGTAGTTAAGAAATTCTTGAGCCAAGCTAT
Source organism: Streptococcus gallinaceus (assembly GCF_024170225.1). Lineage (GTDB taxonomy): Bacteria > Bacillota > Bacilli > Lactobacillales > Streptococcaceae > Streptococcus > Streptococcus gallinaceus. The sequence continues at coordinate 72,586 of NZ_JALJXU010000001.1, forward strand.
TTGGCTTAATGGCTCCTTGTGCCTCTGATTTACTGAACCATTGCCAATGGTCGATTTCATGATTTGGCTGAACAGGACCACTGGTTGTCACGACAAAATTGAGCATGAGGGTATTGGAACCTGGATAGTACTGACTTTTATTGAAACGGATAGAAGTTGTGGTGAGTCCAAGTTCTTCCATGATTTCCCGAGCGACAGTCTGTTCGGCAGCTTCGCCTTGGTTGATATAGCCGGCAGTCAGGATATAATCTGGTCGACCATACTGCTGGATGAGGAGAATATTTTCCTGCACTTCATCGAGCACAATCATGCTACAAGCTGTATTGAAGATGGGAAAGCGAAATTCTTGGCAAGTTGTTGCAGTAGGGGATGTTCCCTTCATTTTCTAAACATTTAAGTTCCAGTAGATGACCACAGTCGGTGCAATAGTTTTGTGTTTTATAGGTCATGATTAGCCTTCAAAATAGAGCAATTCTTTTGGTGTTTGAGTGAAGACTTCAAATCCATTTTTTGTTACATAGCCGCAATCTTCAATACGTATACCCACTTTTCCAGGAATGTAGATACCAGGTTCAACGGAGAAGCACATGCCTTCTTGAATTTCCATGTCATTGCCAGTCATGATAGATGGGAATTCATGGACATCCATACCCAATCCATGCCCGAGGCGGTGGTTGAAGTACTCGCCGTAGCCAGCTTTTTCAATGACATTACGGGCTGCAGCGTCGACTTCGGCCGCAGTGACACCTGGCTTGATGAAATCAAGTGCCGTTAGCTGCGCTTCCAAGCAAAGGTTGTAGATGTCTTGCTTAAATTGGTCTGGTTTTCCGACAGCAACCGTACGGGTCATATCAGAAGTGTAGCCTAGGGTTTCGACACCTAGGTCGAACAGCAAGAGGCTGTTATTTTCAATCTTGTTGGTACCTGGAATACCGTGTGGGTTGGCAGCATTGTTTCCAGTTAGGACCATAGTCTCAAAGCTCATTTTGTTAATGCCTTGTTTTTTCATTTCAAATTCGATTTGAGCGATGATATCTGTTTCCGTCACATCGAGGGAAATGTTGTCAAATCCGACTTGTACAGCCTTGTCTGCAAAATCTCCAGCGACCAGCATTTTTTCGATTTCATCGGCTGATTTGATGAGGCGCATTTGTTGCAAAGTAGGTGTTAAGTTGACAAATTCTCCTGAAAAGACAGTTTGCAAGCCTTTGAACTTGGTCACATTTAAGTTGTCAAATTCAACTGCGACTTGAGGCCAATCTGTAGCAGGAAGAACAGCTTTGATTTTTTCCCATGGATTTTCAGAGTCTTGGTAGCCAACAACTGGGAAGTCCAATGTCGCCTCGGCGCGAGCTACATCAAGGGCAGGCAAAAAGAGGAGTGGGCTCTTATCCGCAAAGACAAAGAGGTACATGTGGCGTTCATGTGGATCAGAAAGATAGCCAGTCAGGTAGTTAATGGAAACTGGGTCAGATAGGACAGCAGCAAAGATGTTGTCTTTTTCAAGTTTTTGAGTAAGATGTGTGATTTTTGACATGATGTTCTCCTTTGAATATGCTACCTTCTATTCTATGCCAAATACGAGAAAAATCAAGTGGAGAGTGGAAAAGAGACGAAAAAAGGTAGGGTGAGTATAAATCAATTCTGTTTTTTCTATAAACATAGAGAAGTTACTTCCATAAATAGGATATTTTTTCAGATTCTGCCAATTTTTTTCTAAAAAAGGGATTCTATCGCTTGAAAGTGGTTTCAAAAAATGATAAACTATAAGAGAGTGAAAGCGTAATTTTCATAAAATAAAAGTTACAGAAAGGATATGCAAATATGATGAATACGGATGATACAGTAACGATTTATGATGTTGCCCGCGAAGCTGGTGTATCAATGGCTACTGTCAGTCGTGTTGTAAATGGCAACAAAAATGTAAAAGAGAATACTCGTAAGAAAGTTTTAGAAGTGATTGAGCGTTTGGACTACCGCCCGAATGCTGTGGCGCGTGGTTTGGCAAGTAAGAAAACAACAACAGTTGGGGTAGTGATCCCCAATATTGCCAATGCCTACTATGCAACTCTTGCAAAAGGTATCGATGATATCGCAGAAATGTACAAGTACAATATTATCTTGGCCAACTCTGATGAAAATGATGATAAAGAAATCAATGTTGTAAACACTCTCTTCTCCAAACAGGTTGACGGGATTATCTTCATGGGTTATCATTTGACAGACAAGATTCGCGCTGAGTTTTCACGTTCTCGTACGCCGATTGTTCTTGCGGGTACGGTTGATTTGGAACACCAATTGCCAAGTGTCAATATTGACTACGGTCAAGCAGCTAAGGATGTTGTGGACTTACTGGCGAAAAACAACAAGAAGATTGCTTTTGTATCAGGTCCACTTGTGGATGAAATCAATGGCAAAATTCGTTTGTCAGGCTACAAAGAAGCCCTTCAAGCCAACGGTTTGGAATTTAACGAAGGCTTGGTTTTTGAGTCTAAGTATAAATACGAAGAAGGCTATGCCCTTGCAGAACGCCTCTTGAATGCAGGTGCAACTGCAGCCTATGTAGCAGAAGATGAAATTGCAGCTGGTCTTTTGAATGGTATCTCTGACCGTGGAGTCAAAGTACCAGAAGAGTTTGAAATCGTGACAAGTGATGACTCGCTCGTTACCAAGTTTACACGACCAAACTTGACCTCTATCAGCCAACCACTTTATGACATCGGTGCCATTGCCATGCGTATGCTGACAAAAATCATGCATAAAGAAGAGTTGGAGAACCGCGAAGTCGTGCTCAATCACGGCATTAAAGTGCGTCAATCTACTAAATAATAAAAGGCTACTGTGGTAGCCTTTTTCAATTTTTCCCGGTTTATGATAGAATAAGTAAAAAGAATGTGTGACTGGAGAGAGAATGAGCAAGAAAATTATTAACATGATGTCGAGCGCTACAAAGGTATCAGGTCAGGGAGTTGGCTCTGCCTATCTGGAGCAAGTTGATCTGGTCAAAACAGGCTTATCAGAAGAGTTTGAAGTGACCATCAACCAGTACAAATCAGCAGATATTACGCATTACCATACCATTGACCCTCAATTTTATCTGACGCAGCCGTGGTTTAGTCGTAAGGGGACATCGGTCGGTTATGTGCACATGTTGCCGGAGACGGTTGAGCAAAGTCTACAACTACCAGGTTTTGCAAAGAAAGTTTTTTACAAGTATATGATTGCTTTTTACAAGAGAATGGACTACTTGGTGACGGTTAATCCGTATTTTATCGGTGAGTTGGCTCGTTACGGTGTGCCCAAGGAAAAAGTGACCTATATTCCTAATTTTGTGTCCAGTCAGACTTTTCACCCATTGACAGAGCGGGAAAAGGCAGAAAATCGTGCCCAGTATGGCTTTGCACAAGATGATTTTTTAATTGTCGGAGTAGGGCAAATTCAGACCAGAAAAGGTGTCTTTGATTTCTTGAAAATGGCTGAGCGTTTACCACACTATCAATTTGTATGGGCGGGTGGATTTTCATTTGGAAAAATCACGGATGGTTACGAAGAGTTGAAAAAAGTGGTCGATAACCCACCGGCAAATGTTACCTTTTTAGGGATTGTTGAGCGGGAGAAGATGAATGCGGTCTATAATCTAGCAGACGTGATGATTTTGCCATCTTTTGAGGAACTCTTTCCCATGTCTATCTTGGAAGCCATGTGTACGCATAAGCCAATTCTGTTGCGGGATTTGGAAATTTATGAGGATATTCTCTTTGATTTTTACCGTCGAGCAGAAGATTTGGATGGTTTTATCAAGGAGATTGAACACTTGGCGCAGGATGACTACTATTATGCACAGGCGGTGGACGATGCCAAGCGGGGCAATGAATTTTATTCTCGGGACCATGTGTTAGAGATGTGGCAAGATTTTTATGAAAAGGTCCTGCCAAAAGAAAAATAGAAAGGAATTTGGATGAGAATAGGCTTATTTACAGACTCTTATTTTCCACAGGTATCTGGCGTTGCGACCTCCATCAAGACGCTGAAAACGGAGCTGGAAAAGCAGGGGCATATGGTGTTTATTTTCACCACCACGGACAAGGGTGTGAATCGCTATGAAGACTGGGATATTATCCGCATTCCGAGTGTGCCCTTCTTTGCCTTTAAGGACCGTCGCGTGGCCTATCGGGGCTTTACCGATGCCTTGAAAATTGCCGAGCGCTACAAGTTGGATTTGATTCATACTCATACAGAATTTTCCTTGGGAATTTTAGGGAAAATGATTGCGCGTGAGTTGGATATTCCAGTGGTTCATACTTATCATACCCAGTACGAGGACTATGTTCGCTACATTGCCAATGGGAAACTCATTCGTCCAAATATGGTCAAGTACATTGTCCGAGCCTTCTTTAAGGACTTGGATGGGGTGATTTGCCCCAGTGAAATTGTCGAAGATATCCTCAGCGAATACCAGATTACCATTCCTAAAAGGGTGATTCCGACGGGGATTGATTTGGCAAAATTTGACCGCCCAGAAATCACAGAAGACAATATCGAAGACCTACGACAACAGCTGGGAATCGCTAAAAATGAGACCATGCTGCTTAGCTTGTCTCGCCTTTCCTACGAAAAAAATATTCAGGCAGTTGTTCAAGCCATGCCAGTCATTTTAGAAGAAAATCCAAATGTGAAGTTGGTCATTGCTGGGGGTGGTCCCTATGCCAAGGATTTGGAGGCCATGATCGTAGACTTGGGCTTGGAGGCAGCTGTACAGATGACAGGTATGATTGCACCGAGTGATACGGCCCTCTACTATAAGGCGGCAGATTTCTTCATTTCGGCTTCAACGAGTGAGACTCAGGGCTTGACCTATCTGGAGAGTTTGGCCTCTGGAACTCCTATCATCGCACAAGCCAATCCTTATTTGGAAAATGTCTTGACCAATGTCATGTTCGGGGCTCTTTTTGAGGAAGAAGAAGACTTGGCAGCCACGGTTTTAGCAGCCATTGACCAGACGCCGTCTATGAACCAGCATGTGCTGGATAAGAAATTGTACGAGATTTCGGCAGAAAACTTTGGTCGCCGTGTCTATGAATACTATCTAGATTTGAAAATTGCCTATGATTTTCGGAAAAATCAATTAAACGGTGATACTGTTGCAGAAGAAATTCTCAAGGGAGCTATCGAGCTTCCCAAGCGTGCCTTCGTCAAATCCTCAGATACGACAGCAAAAATTTGGAAGGCTTCAATCAAACAAGTCAAGTCGATTCGTGATTACTTGGATTAGAGGCTAGAAAGTTATGCTCTCATCTGTATCATTCAGCCTGCGAAGACGCTGATGTTCTTCAAGGGCTGGATGATGGTTTTATTTTCACAGTAGAAGAAGGAAAACTATCGGATTTTGAGAGACTGCTTTTCAGCTGTCTTTTTCTATGAAGGAGTGCAGTAGGAGGGCAATTTTGCCGTCAAGCGATTGGACATTTGTCCCTAAAATACTTCTATTTTAAGGTTATAATCTATTTTTTTGATGACAAATTGGGACGAAATTCCTTTACTCACTTAAAAGAAAGTGCTACCATATATATAACGATAGCGAAAGGAGCGTATATGATTTCGAAAATGCACCAACTATTGGATATCCTCGAAACGAATCCAGATGTATATGCCTTATTTAGGCACTGTCCCTATGAACTTTTGCGGAAAATACGGGTCAGGAAGTTTACAGATGGTGAATTTGAGTTGGAACAAGGCGAAATCTATCAGTATATGTATATCATTGTTGATGGAAGAGCCAATGTGTACTCGGAATCGGAAAATGGGAAAAATATTTTCTTTGTTGTAGTCAGTCTGGGGACTTGATTGGGGAGATGGAAATTTTTCAGCAAGTTCCTTACATCAGCTATGTGAAAGGAATTGGTGATATCCTGGCGTTGGAAATAGATAAAGATACACTGTCGAGCTGGATGGCTCTGGATCAAAATTTCAGCAGTCTATTGATCAAAAAGATTTGTGAAAATTCGTATCGAATGTGCAATCGAATGAAGCGCAATAGTCTGTATGATTTGAGACAACGGCTGGCCTATTATTTATTGGAGCAATTCGGTGGGAAACAGTTGGTATCCTTGCAGTTCAGTTCGGAAAGATTTGGGCAGGAGATGGCTGTTACCCAGCGCAGCATCAATCGTTTGTTAAAAGAATTCAAAGAAAAGCAGATTATTGAGTTAAGCCAAGGTCAGATTCAACTCTTGGACCACCAGGCTTTGACCAATTTATTAGATTAGGAGAATGAGAGATGGCATTACAACCACATATTCGTTGTGATAGAGAACAAGGGGGAAGATACGCCATATTACCCGGTGACCCACAGAGGGTGGACCGCGTAGCGGAATTTTTAGAAAATGTAGAATTCATAGCCTTTAATCGTGAACACAAAACCATGCGTGGAACCTATAAGGGCATTCCAGTGTTGGTCACTTCGACAGGGATGGGCGGTGCGTCAACTGGTATCGCGGTAGAAGAATTAGCGCGTATCGGTGTAGAATGTATGATTCGGATTGGCTCATGTGGTGCCTTGCAGCCGGAAATGCAAATGGGAGATTTGGTAATCTTGAACGGGGCTGTGCGTGATGAGGGAACATCAAAATCCTATGTGGATTCGATTTTCCCAGCGGTTCCAGATCCGGATGTTTTATTTGCTTTACGAGGGGCCGCTATAAAGGAAGGATTTGCCTACCATGTCGGAATTGGTCGTAGTCACGATAGTTTTTATGTTGATAATGAACGGGATGTTGACCATTTTTGGTCGAAAAAAGGTGTGCTAGCAGGCGATATGGAAAGTGCAGCCCTATTTACCATTGGCAGTCTACGTGGGATTAAAACGGGTTCTATATTGAATACGGTAGCGCTCTACGATGGTAAATTAGAAGATGAAATCAATCAATATGTGTCTGGAGAAAATAGGGTGACACAGGGCGAGAAAAATGAAATTATTACGGCATTAGAAGCGATTGCTAGCTTAGAAGAACAAAGGAAAGGATAGAGTCATGGGGTGGAAAAATAATAATCCCTTGTCATTGAAGTTTAATACTGCAGCCTTGGTGCTGATTCCGGCAGGAGTTGGTATCAATTATATCGGAAAATTGATTGCGGGGGTTCTCAAGTTACCACTGTGGCTGGATTCGATTGGGACCTGTTTATCCGCTTGTTTGGCAGGACCGATTGTAGGGGCTATCGTGGGGATTATGAACAACTTGATTTATGGCTTAACGGTGGATCCCATTTCTACAGTTTATGCCCTCACCAATGCAGCTTTAGGTATTGCAGTTGGTTTGTTGGCTTATTATGGTAGTATGAAGAATATCAGAGGAGCCTTGTTTACGGGGATTGTCGCTGGATTTGCAGCGGTCTTGGTATCTACGCCGTTAAATATGATTTTTTGGGGTGGTACTACAGGAAATCTATGGGGAGACTTAGTCTATGCCGGTCTCTTGTCTCAAAAATTCCCAGTCTGGTTTGCCTCATTTATGGATGAAGTAGTGGTAGATATTCCGGATAAAATTGTCGTATTATTACTTGTGCTCAGCTTGTATAAGAGCTTGCCAAAGAGCTTGCTATCACTTTATCAAAGTAATAGTGCGATTAAGAGTATAGATTAAGGAGGTCTCCATGAAAACGATGAGTTTATATGAGGATAAGCAGTCATTTTTGAATAGCTTGTCTCCACTAACCAAGATGTGGTATGTGATTGCGATGATTCTGATACCAATTATTGCAGGTGATTTGTGGGTATTTGGTCTTACGATTCTGGTCAGTGTTCTATTGCTAGGGCATTCTAAAGTGTTGAAGCAGACCTTGCCAATCCTGAGTGTATCTGGCTTTGTCATTTTGACAGTAGGCATTATCCAAGGCTTGTTTAGAAGTGGAAATGTTACGCCTGTTTTTCAACTAGGTCCAGTCATTTTTTATAAGGAAGGCTTGCTGTTTGCGGCAGAAATTGCCTTGAATGTCTGCAATATTATCTTGGCTTTCAGTGTTCTGATTTTAACGACAAAGTCGTCAGACATGATTGAAGAGCTGGTGAGAAAAGGTTTTTCACCTCGCATGGGCTATGTCTTTGTTTCCTTGTTCCAATTGATTCCGCAGATGACCAGCCGGATGGCAACCATCACGGATGCACAAAGAAGTCGTGGGATGGAAACGGAAGGTTCCATGTTGGTGCGGATAAAGGCCTTCTTGCCATTGGTGTCTCCAGTGATTATGAGTTCCTTTATTGATACCAAGGAACGGGCCATCGCCTTAGAGGTTCGAGGATTTAATTCTAAATCGAAAAAAACATTTATCAATCCACCCATTCGGTCACGATTTGACCGATTGATTCAAATTTGTTGCTTGATTGGGCTAGTCGCAGCAATTGTTTGGAGGGTTCTATAATGGCGCATATTAAAATTGAAAATCTAAAATACCAATACCCCTATGCCGAAAAGTTGGCCTTGGATAGCATTACCTGCGAGATTCAGCCAGGTGAGTTTATTGGTGTCATTGGCCGAAACGGTGCTGGAAAATCTACCTTCTGTCAGGCCTTGACAGGGCTGGTTTCGAATTTTTACCGCGGTTCTTATGGAGGTAAGGTTTGTATTGACCAAGCTGAAGTGAAAATGGTCGAGGTCGATGATTTGTGTCAAAAAATCGGCAGTGTATTCCAAAATCCCTTTAACCAAATTACCGGCTCAAAAGCGACCGTCTATGAAGAGATTGCCTTTGGTTTGGAAAATTTCGGCGTGCCAAAAGAAGAAATGGAGGCACGAATCGAGGAAAGCCTACGCTTGCTAGACATTGAAGAGTACCGCGACCGAGCTCCCTTTGATTTGTCAGGTGGGCAAATGCAGCGGATGGCCATCGCCAGTATTATGGCTATGAAACCGGAGGTCATTATTTTGGATGAGCCAACGTCGCAGTTGGACCCCCAAGGTAGCGAGGCCGTTTTCAAAGCCATTCAGTCTTTGAGTAAGCAAGGCATTACCGTAATCATGGTAGAGCACAAGATTGAAAAAATTGCAGCCTATAGTGACCGAGTGATGCTACTCGATCAGGGGAAATTGATTGCTATGGATACACCTCAGGCGGTCTTTTCTCGACCAGATTTGGAAGAATATGGAGTTGTGCCACCGACTTTCACCAGAATCTGCAAGCAACTTGGTTTGCAACTGCCAGGTAGTTCCTATTATCCTGTAACACTAGAAGAAGCGCGTCAGCTGTTGGCCAAGAATGGAGGTGAAGCACATGAATCAAATTAGCGTTAGTAACTTGGAATTTGCCTATCAGCCAGAGAAAAAAATCTTGAATGGACTGAATATCACTCTAGATGAGCGGTCAACTGCTATCATCGGTCAAAATGGTGCTGGAAAGACTACTTTTGTTAAGCTTTTAAAAGGTCTCAGTCGTCCAACGGCTGGAAAAATAATGTTGAATGGTCAAGATTTGAGTGAACAATCCGTAGCCAAAATCGCTAAAAGTATTGGGCTCATTTTTCAAAATCCAGATGACCAAATCTTCAAACATACAGTATTGGATGAAATTATGTTTGGACCGCTGCAAATGGGATTGAGCCATGCCCAAGCAGAAAAGGCTGCTAGGGCTGCCATGTCTTTGCTTGGTTTAGACGGACTAGACAAGGTCAACCCTTATGACTTGGGCTTGTCGGATCGAAAAATGGTGTCGATTGCAGCCATTATTGCTATGGATACGCAGGTCGTGATTTTCGATGAACCAACGATTGCGCAAGATGATGCAGGAAAACAATTGATTCAGTCAGTGATTCACTTGTTGAGAGAGCAGGGAAAAATTGTCATTTCCATCTTGCACGACATGGATTTCGTAGCGGAAACATTTGAACGAGCCCTTGTCTTTGCGCAGGGCGATGTCTTGTTGGATGGAAGCGTGCGCGAGGTTTTCTCACAAAAGGATATTCTTGAAAAAGCCTATCTTTCTCAGCCAACTACGACACAATTATGCCAAGCCTTGGGCTATGACGAAGTTTTCCTCACTCCTGAAGAATTCATCGCCTACAAGCAAGAATAATGGTATGTTGAACAGTGAAAAGGCAAGTCTGCCCTTTTAGTGTGCGAAATAGAGAGATTAGTTGCTCAAATTGCTTGAAAAAATTGTGGATTGTGCTACAATGAAATGCAGAGACATGTCTAGCCTTGTCGAATGGTCGAGAGAGTGCCCGTTGCTGGGAGTGGCACCCATTCATGGACGGATACTACTCGGTATGATTTTATGCAAACATAAAAGGGTGGTCACCTTAGAACCAATAGAGGCACGGATTTTTTCGTGTAAACTAAGGTGGAACCACGCAGTCTGCGTCCTTTTTGAGGACGTGGACTTTTTGATTATCTTGTATAGCATTCGAGGAGTATCTTCGTGAGAAGGGCAATGAAGGATGTGTATATAGATCACCAACATGGATACAAAAGTAAAGGAGAACACTATGATTAACATTACGTTTCCAGATGGCGCAGTGCGCGAGTTTGAGTCTGGTGTAACAACTTTTGAGATTGCGCAGAGCATTTCAAATTCTTTGTCTAAAAAAGCTTTGGCTGGTAAATTCAATGGTCAGTTGATTGACACGACACGTGCTATCACTGAAGACGGTAGCATTGAGATTGTGACCCCTGACCACGAGGATGCTTTCGACGTCCTTCGTCACTCAGCTGCTCATCTTTTTGCCCAAGCCGCAAAACGCCTCTTCCCAAATCTTCACTTGGGTGTCGGTCCTGCCATTCAAGACGGTTTCTACTACGATACAGACAATGCTGAAGGCCAAATTTCAAACGAAGACCTTTCTCGTATTGAAGAAGAAATGAAGAAAATCGTTAAAGAAAACCACCCATGTATCCGCGAAGAAGTGAGCAAAGAAGAAGCTCTTGCAATCTTCAAAGATGACCCATACAAGGTGGAATTGATTTCTGAGCATGCGGATGACGCAGCTGGTTTGACTATCTACCGTCAAGGCGAGTTTGTGGACCTTTGTCGTGGCCCTCACGTGCCATCAACTGGTCGCATCCAAGTTTTCCATTTACTCAATGTGGCAGGTGCTTACTGGCGTGGTAATAGCGACAACAACATGATGCAACGTGTTTACGGGACAGCTTGGTTTGATAAAAAAGACCTCAAAGCCTACCTTCAAATGCGTGAAGAAGCTAAAGAGCGTGACCACCGTAAACTCGGTAAAGAGCTTGACCTTTTCATGATTTCACAAGAAGTTGGACAAGGTTTGCCATTCTGGTTGCCAAATGGTGCGACTATCCGTCGTACCCTTGAACGCTACATCACTGATAAAGAATTGGCGTCAGGTTACCAACACGTTTACACACCACCAATGGCTTCTGTCGAGCTTTACAAGACATCAGGACACTGGGACCACTATCAAGAAGACATGTTCCCAACAATGGATATGGGAGACGGAGAAGAATTTGTCCTTCGTCCAATGAACTGCCCACACCACATTCAAGTCTACAAACACCATGTTCACTCCTATCGTGAATTGCCAATCCGTATCGCTGAAATCGGTATGATGCACCGCTATGAAAAATCAGGTGCCTTGACTGGTTTGCAACGTGTGCGTGAAATGTCTCTTAACGACGGTCACCTCTTTGTCACACCAGAGCAAATCAAGGATGAATTTCAAAAAGCCTTGCAGTTGATTATTGATGTTTACCATGATTTCAATTTGAATGATTATCGCTTCCGTCTGTCATACCGCGATCCTGAAGACAAGGAAAAATACTATGACAACGACGAGATGTGGGAAAATGCCCAAAGCATGTTAAAAGCTGCTCTTGATGAAATGGGTGCTGAATACTACGAAGCTGAAGGCGAAGCAGCCTTTTACGGACCAAAACTCGATATCCAAGTGAAAACTGCGCTTGGTAACGAAGAAACTCTCTCAACTATCCAGCTTGACTTCCTCTTACCAGAACGCTTTAACCTCTCTTACATCGGTGCAGATGGCGAAGAACACCGTCCAGTCATGATTCACCGTGGGGTTATCTCAACCATGGAACGCTTCACAGCTATCTTGATTGAGACCTATAAAGGTGCCTTCCCAACTTGGCTTGCGCCAACACAAGTCACTCTTATCCCCGTTTCAAATGAGATGCACACAGACTACGCTTGGGAAGTGGCAAAAGAGCTCCGTGATCGTGGTGTCCGTGCGGAAGTGGATGAGCGCAATGAAAAAATGCAGTACAAAATTCGTGCCAGCCAAACTCAAAAAGTCCCATACCAGCTCATCGTTGGCGACAAGGAAATGGCAGACAAATCCGTCAACGTTCGCAGATATGGCTCAAAAGAAACCCATACTGAAACCGTGGCAGACTTTGTCAACACCATTCTCGCTGACATCGACCGCAAATCACGTCCACAAGACTAATAGACATGAAAGAAGCTTGAAAGCTTCTTTTTTTGTTTCGGAAAAGATGACAAATGTCATATCATGTCATGACAAAAAGGGCTAATCAGATTAATGAGATTACTGTAAACTAAAGACAAAAGTTGAGAGAAGGAATTAATATGAAAAAAAGCTTAGTTTATGGTTTAGTGATGATCGTGCTGGGTGTTGGACTTGAGCATTGTACTCATTTTTTCACAAATGGTGGTGCGACTATCTTTTATGGGATGATTGGGATGCTTTATGGTTTGATTTACGGATTGCACCCTATATTAAAAGCATTATGTAGTGAGGAAAAATAAGATGAAGAAACCGATTATTTCAGTTGTTCATTTGAGCAAAACAATTAAAAATAAATCTATATTATCAGATATTTCAGTGGATATTTACAAAGGCGATTGTGTAGCCTTGATAGGCCCAAATGGAGCTGGAAAGACAACCTTTATGAATTGTCTCTTGGGTCGCTATCATGTGAGTTCAGGTCAAGTTAGTATAGAAGACCTCTCTCCTAGTCATCGCCGTTTACAAGGGGAAATTGCTCTGTTAAAGCAGGAGAATTGCCTTCCAAATAATCTTAAAGTAAAGGAATTATTAGAGTTTTTCAAAGAGATCGCCCACAATCCTTTATCAGATGAGGAGATTGATACTTACTTAGGATTTAGTGAGGCGCAAAAGCAACAGCTAGCAGAGCAGCTGTCTGGCGGTCAGAAGCGTCTGTTATCCTTTGTGATTTGTTTGATAGGCTGTCCAGATATTTTGTTCTTGGATGAGCCAACGGCAGGCATGGACACCTCGACGCGTAAGCATTTTTGGAAAATCATTTCCCAATTAAAAGAAAAAAGTGTGACGATTATCTATTCTAGTCATTATATTGAAGAAGTAGAGCACACAGCAGATCGTATTTTGGTGTTGCACCAAGGACAGTTGTTACGGGATACAACTTCTTTTGCTATGAGAAATGAGGAACAGGAAAAACAAGTCACCTTATCAAGTGAGTGGTTAAGCCATGTCGAGACTTTAGAGGATGTCTATGATGTCCTTTTAAAAGGAGAGATAGTACAGTTTAAAACTAAAGAAATTGACAAGGTTTGGCAGCTATTGCAAGCAGCTGGTTGCCGTATATCAGATATAGAAGTTCAAAACAAGACCTTACTTGATAGTCTTTTTGATAGTACAAAGGAGGATAATAATGCTAGCTTTACTAAAAATTGAATGGATTAAAACTTGGAGAGAGTGGCCAACTTTTATCATGGCTATCGGAATGCCCGTTGGTTTTTTCTTATTCTACTCAGGAATGACCATGTTTTCTGATCCCGTCCAGCAAAAGGCGTTTATCCAATCCTATATGTTGACCATGACTGCCTTTTCCATGTCTAGTTTTGGCTTTTTCTCCTTCCCTTTCATGCTAGTGGAAGATAGAACCAATCACTGGTTAGCTTATTTAGAGCATTCTCCTATAGCTATATGGCAATATTATGCTTCTAAGGTCTGTCGCGTCTTGTTGTATTTTGCATGCTCCATTATGGTAACATTCCTATTTGGTGCTCTTTTCCGAGGTGTTCATCTGTCACTTGAGCGTTGGTTAGGGTCTATTGCCCTACTCTTAGTATCTAGCTTGATTTTCTTGGCTTTTGGTCTTCTCATTTCACAAATCAAATCTCAGCAAGTTATGTCTATCGTGGCTAATATTGCTTTTCTAGGCTTAGCTATTATTGGTGGGTCATGGATGCCGATAGAGACATTTCCTGGTTGGCTTCAGTCTATTTCAAAATGGACGCCACTTTATCATGTCAATCAATTCGTTGTTCAGTTTGCACAAAATGGTAGCTTTCTATGGAAATCCTTCGCGAGTGTTATAGCCTATGCTATAATAATAGCAGGACTTGCCTTGTGGATAAAAGGCAAAACGGAGGTTAAGTGATGTTTCGTTCCTTTCAAAAAATGGATCCACTTTATTATGCAGGCTTGATTTTCATGATTTTTCCTTTGGGTGGTATTGTTTGGTTTGGTTACCCTACTTGGACGCTTATTCCATCTTTGCTCTTTGCTACAGCCTATTTAGCTATTATTCATATCAAGAATAACTATCCAAAAACGATTGCCTGTCTTTGGACTTACTTATTAGCTTATATCGTCTATATGTCTTGCTTCATTGAAGGCTCCATGATGTGGTTTTTCTTCTATATGATAAACCTTTTGGTGTGGCGATTTGGAGATGGGTTAAAGAGCTATCGCTTTATCTCATTTTTGCTTGCCCTTACTATTGTCGCTATTACTGGGATAATCTGGGCTAGCGATCCAGGATCGCGTATTCTGGTCATCATCATCCCCATCTTTCTTTTAGTCATGTTTTATACCCAATATAAAAGTCAACTAGAAGAAGAGCTGAGGCGGGATATTTACCGGAAAAATGAGACCATCAATCTGCTTGCTGCCGAAAATGAGCGCAATCGTATCGGGCGTGATCTTCATGATACTTTGGGACATACCTTTGCCATGATGACCTTAAAGACTGAGCTTGCCCTGAAACAATTGGACAAGGAAGACTATGGGGCTGTCCGCAATGAATTACAAGACCTCAATCAGATCAGTCATGAATCGATGAAAGAGGTTCGTCAGTTGATCCATCATCTCAAGTATCGGACCTTAGCAGAAGAATTGGCTACAATTAAGGAAATGTTTGATCTGTCAGATATTGATCTATCTGTAGAGAATCAACTTCAAGAAAATCACTTATCTCCGGTTCTTTCCTCGAGTATTACCATGATTTTACGGGAGTTGACGACCAATATTATCAAGCATGCAGCAGCAAAAACCTGTCATATTCGCTTGAGTCAGTCTGATAAGATTCGAATTGAAGTAGAAGATGATGGTCGTGGCTTTGCCAACATAACGGGAGAAGAATTGCAGTCTATCAAGGAAAGACTGCATCTGGTTAAGGGAGAGGTGAGTGTGCTATCAACTGCTCATCCAACGATTGTTTGCGTGACCATAGAAGAAGGAGGTCAGTTATGAGACTTTTGGTTGCAGAGGATCAATCCATGCTTCGTGATGCCATGTGTCAGCTGTTGTTGATGGAAGAGGATGTGGACACGATTGTTCAAGCCTCAACTGGGTTAGAAGCCATTTCTTTATTGCAAACACATGAGATTGATGTAGCTATTTTAGACATTGAAATGCCTCAAAAAACAGGTTTAGATGTTCTTGAGTGGATAAAAACTAACACGTCCATTAAAGTGATTATAGTGACCACATTTAAGCGTGTTGGTTATTTTGAACAGGCGCTAAAAGCTGGTGTAGATGCTTATGTCCTTAAAGATCGCTCAATTGCTGAGTTGATGACAACGATTCACACCGTGTTGGCCGGTAAAAAAGAATATTCGCCAGAATTGATGGAGACAATTATCGGACAGGATAATCCTTTAAGTACACAAGAAACAAAAATCTTACAACTGATTGCACAAGGAAAATCAAGTAAGAGCATTGCAGATACTCTTTTTCTGTCAAACGGGACGGTTCGCAATTACACCTCTTCTATTTTTAATAAATTAGGGGTAACGAATCGTGTGGAAGCAGTTGCTAAAGTGCAGGAAAGGGGTTGGTTATAAATAAAAGAAGCTTTCGGGCTTCTTTTTCTAATTTCTTAAGAAAACGTTTGCATATAGACTGCTAACTTGTTATAATGAGATTCATTAAGACTTGATCATGGGAGATAGGGAGGGCGATTCGTATGGCAATGATCCATGTATCGCATGTGCAAAAGAATTTTAAGAAGACAATCAAAGAACCTGGTTTACTAGGAGCTATGAAATCCTTGGTGAAGCCAGAGTATCAGATCTTTGAAGCCGTGAAAGACCTTAGTTTTGATGTGCCTAAAGGGCAAATCATGGGCTTTATCGGGGCAAATGGTGCGGGCAAATCAACCACTATCAAGATGTTGACAGGCATTCTGACACCGAGTTCAGGTCTTTGCCAAATCAACGGTAAAATTCCCCAGGAAAATCGCCAAGACTATGTTAAGGATATTGGTGTAGTGTTTGGTCAGCGAACGCAGTTGTGGTGGGACTTGGCCTTGCAAGAGACCTATACCGTCTTGAAAGAAATTTACCAGGTGCCTGAGAAGGAATTTAGAAAACGGATGGATTTTTTAAATGAAACACTGGAATTAAACGAATTTATCAAGGATCCTGTTCGGACCTTGTCTCTTGGTCAACGGATGCGGGCAGATATTGCAGCCTCTCTGCTTCATCAGCCCAAGGTTTTGTTTCTCGATGAGCCGACCATTGGCCTTGACGTGGCTGTGAAAGACAATATCAGAAAGGCTATTTCTCAGATTAACAAAGAGGAAGAAACGACGATCATTTTGACCACTCATGACTTGAGCGATATTGAAAATCTGTGTGATCGGATTTTTATGATTGATAAGGGGCAAGAGATTTTTGACGGAACTGTTGACCAATTAAAGACAACGTTTGGGAAAATGCATACGCTGGAATTTGACTTGGCACCAGGACAAGCGCAGAAAAAACTATCCTACGAAGGCTTGACGGATATCGTTGTGAAGCAAGACAGCAATCATTTGACAGTGCAGTACGACACCACGCGCTATCAGACGGCAGACCTCATTCAAAAAACGATGGCTCAGCTTCATATCAGAGACGTGGCTATCAAGGAGGCGGATATGGAGGACATTATCCGACGCTTTTATCGAAAGGAGTTGTAAGATGAAGACCTTTTGGTATCGTTATCGCCCTTTTGTGCGAGCAGGCATTCAGGAAATGATTACCTATCGGGTCAATTTTTTCCTCTATCGCTTGGGAGATGTGATTGGTGCATTTGTCGCTTTTTACCTGTGGAAGGCTGTTTTTGACTCGTCAGCCAATCCAGTGCTACATGACTTTACCCTATCGGACATGACTTTCTATATCATTATCGGCTTTCTGACCAATCTCTTAACCAAGTCAGATGCCTCTTTTATGATTGGAGATGAGGTTAAAGATGGGTCCATTGTCATGCGCTTGCTGCGGCCTGTTCATTTTGCCATGTCTTATCTATTTACAGAGTTAGGTTTTAAGGTCATGGTCTTTTTATCCGTCGGCTTGCCATTTTTACTGGGTGTGGGAATTCTACAGATTTATCAAGGTCAGAGTGTATTTCAGGTGCTAGCGCACTTGCTGGTGTATTTGATCAGTCTTATCATGGCTTATCTGATGAACTTTTATTTCAATATCTGCTTTGGTTTTACGGCTTTTGTTTTTAAAAATCTTTGGGGTTCCAATTTATTGAAAAATTCAGTGGTGGCATTTTTGTCAGGAAGCTTGATTCCACTGGCTTTTTTCCCAAGTTTGGTGAGTAAAATATTGTCCTTTTTGCCATTTTCATCGCTGGTTTACGCCCCGGTTATGATGTTTATCGGCAAGTACAATGCTCACGAGACGCTTGGTGCCTTGGGTTTACAATTATTCTGGTTGGTCTTTTTTATCGGCTTGTCTCAATTGGTTTGGCGAGCTGTTCAGGGGCACTTGACCGTGCAAGGAGGGTGAGATGAGACGTTTAGGACGCTTACATGCTTTGTTTATCAAGCAATACCTCAAGCAGCTGATGGAGTACAAGGTTGACTTTATCATTGGTGTCTTGGGTGTCTTTTTGACGCAGGGACTCAATATTCTCTTTTTGAGGGTGCTCTTTGCCCATATTCCCAATTTGCAAGGATGGAGCTTCGGTCAGATTGCTTTTATTTATGGTTATTCTTTGTTGCCAAAAGGGATTGACCACCTTTTCTTTGATAATTTATGGGCTGTGGGTCAGCGTTTGGTTCGAAAAGGAGAGTTTGATAAATACTTAACTCGCCCGCTAAATCCTCTATTTCATGTCCTGGTGGAAACCTTTCAGGTGGATGCTTTGGGAGAATTGCTCGTCGGGATTCTTCTATTAGTGACGAGTGCTTCTAGCATGGATTGGACTGCTAGCAAGGTCCTCTTATTTGTAGTAACATTGCCATTTGCGACAGCTATTTATACGGCTTTGAAGATTGCGACGGCTAGTATTTCTTTTTGGACCAAGCAGTCGGGTGCGGTGACTTATATTTTCTACATGTTTAATGATTTCGCCAAGTACCCTCTTGCTATTTACCATTCTTTTTTACGCTATGTCATCAGCTTTGTCCTGCCCTTTGCCTTTACAGCCTACTATCCAGCAGCTTATTTTCTGACGGGAGAAGCAGGGCTCTTTCGTTTGGGAGGCTTGGTCATGGCGGCAGTGATTTGCTTGACCTTGTCCATTGCCCTGTGGAATAAAGGTTTGTCTGCCTATGAAAGTGCTGGTTCTTGATATGGAAAAAATCTGGCAAATAGACAATGGTCAACTTTCTCAGGAAAGCTTTACCTAGGTCAGGAAAAAAGGTCTCTCCTGTGTTATAATAAAAAAGAATTTCCAGAAAGAGGTCTTGAAAGTGACGAAAAAGAAACCAGCAGCCAATAAGTTGTGCAATCATATCCCAAGAAGACTCTATATTTTGTTTTCCGTAGTGGTTCTCTTGTTTACAACCTTGATTGCTCGATTAGCCTATATGCAGATTGTTAATCAGGATTTTTATACTAATAAACTGGCGAAAGCTAGCAAGAAAACCATTACCACGAGTTCTGTTCGAGGACAGATTTACGATGCCAAGGGTGTAGCGCTAGTGGACAATCAGGTGGAGCAAGTGGTGGCCTTTACGCGGTCCAATACTATGACAGCGGGTCAGATTAAAAAAATCGCGCAAAGTTTAATCAGCTATGTGACGGTAACCAATGTCTCTAACTCAGAGCGGGACCGTGCAGATTATTACTTGGCGGATGCAGAAACCTATCGAGATGTGGTGTCCAAGCTTCCTAAGAAGAAAAAATTTGATACAGTGGGTAACTACCTCAATGAGTCAACCATTTATGCCAATGCCGTTGCGAGTTTGAAGCCAGAGCAGTTAAATTTTTCTGAAGATGAAAATAAGGTCATCGAACTCTTTTCTCAAATGAATGCGGCTGGTTATTTTGAAACGGTGCACTTGGTGACGGAGCCCTTGACAGCCGAGCAGATTGCCCTCATTGCTGCCAATGAAAAAAATCTATCGGGTATTTCAACAACTAGCAACTGGAACCGGGTGATCAAAGATACATCCTTGGCTTCTATCATCGGGACAGTGACGACTGAGCAGGCAGGATTGCCTCAGGAAGATGCAGCTGAATACCTGAAAAAAGGCTATGCCCTCAATGATCGTGTCGGAACAGCTTACCTAGAAAAGCAATACGAAGAAGTCTTGCAAGGTAAGCACCAAATTCAAGATATTTTATTGGACAAAAATGGAAAAGTAGACCAAATCAAAACCATCCAGGAGGGACAAAAAGGCAATAACATTAAGTTAACGCTGGACTTGAAATTCCAGGATGGGGTCAATGCGATTCTGAAAAGACATTTTGACGCGGAATTGTCGACAGGCAGTGCCCGTTATTCCAACGGTGTCTATGCCGTTGTCCTAAAGCCAAATACGGGCGATGTCTTGGCTATGGCAGGCTACAAGCACGACATAAAGACCAATGAAGTCTCGGAAGATGCACTTGGAACCATTGCCAATGTCTTTGTCCCCGGTTCGATTGTCAAAGGGGCAACCATTGCATCAGGATGGGAAAATGGTGTCATCACGGGGAATCAAGTTCTGACAGACCAGCCAATTCAGTTTGCAGGTTCAACACCGATTAACTCTTGGTTTACAGCTTATGGCAATCAAAACATTACAGCTGTTCAAGCCCTGCAATATTCATCCAATACCTATATGGTGCAATTGGCACTTAAAATGGCCGGTCAGCCCTATGCTTATGGTATGACCTTGGCGGAAAATGACCAAACGACAGAAGCCATGAAGAAATTGCGGGCGACCTTCAAAGAATTTGGGCTAGGTGCGTCTACAGGTATCGACTTACCAAATGAGTCAATAGGTATCGCTCCAGAAGAATTCAGCATTTCCAATTATCTTACCAATGCATTCGGTCAGTTTGACAACTATACTCCGATGCAAATGGCCCAGTATGCAGCGACAGTTGCCAATGATGGCAAACGGATTGCCCCGCATTTGGTGCAAGGAGTCTATGACAACAAAGAAGACGGTAGCCTTGGCAATCAGATCTCTACGGTAACTGGTAAAGAGCTCAATCAGGTCGGAATTTCGGCGGAAGATATGGCGACTATTAAGGAAGGTTTCTATCAAGTTGTTAACGGAACAAGTGGTTTTACAACAGGTCGAGCGATTGCAAATGGAGCCGCTGTTACTATCAGTGCCAAGACTGGTACTGCCGAAACCTTTGTCACTGACGTAAACGGACAAGTTTTAGATGCGGTCAATACAAACATCGTAGCCTATGCACCAAGTGACAATCCTAAGATTGCAGTTTCAGTTGTTTTGCCAAATCTGACAGATCTCAACTCTGCGACTAGTAAAGCTATCGTAACAGAAATCGTCAATCTCTATCACTCACTCTATAAAAATTAAGGAAAACTATGCTCTACCCAACCCCTATTGCCAAGCTGATTGACTCTTATTCGAAGTTGCCCGGCATTGGTATCAAAACGGCGACACGTCTAGCATTTTATACCATTGGTATGGAGGACGATGTGGTCAATGAATTTGCCAAAAATCTCCTAGCTGCCAAGCGGGAATTGTCCTATTGTTCGATTTGTGGAAATTTAACGGACCAAGACCCATGCGGTATTTGCCAAGACCAGACACGCGATTCGTCTAAGATTTTGGTCGTTGAAGATAGCCGGGATGTGTCGGCTATGGAAAATATCCAGGAATACCGAGGTCGATACCATGTCTTGCATGGCTTGATTTCCCCCATGAATGGAGTCGGACCAGACGACATCAATCTCAAGACGCTCATTACCCGTCTCATGGATGGTCAAGTAGATGAAGTCATCATTGCAACCAACGCGACTGCAGATGGTGAAGCGACAGCCATGTACATCTCGCGAGTACTGAAACCAGCTGGCATCAAGGTCACTCGCTTGGCGCGTGGTCTAGCTGTCGGAGCGGACATCGAATACGCAGACGAAGTGACCCTACTTCGCGCCATCGAAAATCGTACAGAATTGTAGGGCCCTGGGACAAAAGTCCAGGGTTTTTAAAAGTTTTTAGTTTAATAATTTGGCGCAGAGGTTGACTGAATGTTCTCATTACTAGCTACGCAAGCAATTTCGAATATTTGTGGCTAACTCTGTTCGCTGTATTTCCAACCACTAAAGATCTACTAGACCTTTAGTGCTAATCAACTGTGCGGAGGTGGAACGACAAAATCGATTTTTACGAAATCACGATTTTTGTTCCACTCTCTTTTCTAGTGCTCTAGGTCAAATTAGTGTATAATAGAAATGAATTTTATAGAAAAGAGAAACTCATGTCAAAACAAACTCTAGTGCTGCTATACGGTGGACGTTCTGCTGAGCGAGAAGTTTCTGTCCTTTCGGCAGAGAGCGTCATGCGCGCCGTAAACTATGAAAAATTCTTTGTGAAAACCTACTTTATCACGCAGACTGGTGACTTTATTAAGACCCAAGAATTTGCAAGTTGCCCAAGTGCGGATGAAAAACTCATGACCAATGCTTCTATTGTTTTGAGTCAAAAAATCAAACCAAGTGATATTTATGAAGAAGGAGCAGTTGTCTTTCCAGTTCTTCATGGACCTATGGGAGAAGACGGCTCAATCCAAGGATTCCTTGAAGTCTTGAAAATGCCCTATGTTGGGACCAATATTCTGTCTTCGAGTGTAGCCATGGATAAGATTACCACCAAGCACGTATTGGAGTCAGCTGGTGTCCCACAAGTAGCCTATACGGTCTATGTAGAAGGTGCAGACCTAGAGGCGGTTATTGCGGAAACATTGGAAAAATTAAGCTTCCCAATCTTCGTCAAACCAGCCAATATGGGCTCTTCAGTTGGTATTTCACGCGCTACATCAGAAGCTGAATTGCGTGATGCTATTGACCTTGCCCTCAAATACGACAGCCGCATTCTCATTGAACAAGGAGTGACGGCCCGCGAGATTGAGGTGGGAATTTTGGGAAATTCAGACGTCAAGACAACAGAAGCCGGCGAAGTGGTCAAGGATGTTGCCTTCTACGATTACCAAGCTAAGTACATTGACAACAAAATCACCATGGATATTCCTGCCAAGATTGACAGCAAAATCATGGATCAAATGCGTGACTACGCAGCAAGCGCCTTTCGTGCCATTGGTGGATGCGGTCTTTCTCGCTGTGACTTTTTCTTGACAGAAGACGGTCAGGTCTACCTCAACGAGCTTAATACCATGCCAGGATTTACCCAGTGGTCGATGTACCCACTTCTTTGGGAAAATATGGGTCTTGCCTATCCTGACTTAATTGAAAAATTAGTTGATTTGGCGCAAGAAATGTTTGAAAAACGTGAAAGCCATTTGATTTAAAAGGTTGGAATACAATCGGGTCTGGACGAATGTCCAGACTTTTTGGAGAAATAGAATGAAGTTAAGTTTACATGAAGTGGCAGAGGTTGTCGGTGCTCGCAATGATGTGACGGCCTTTCCAGATGTTGCCTTGGGAAATATTGAGTTTGATAGCCGCAAGATTCAGGTTGGAGACATTTTTCTTCCGCTGAGAGGCGAGCGTGACGGGCATGATTTTATTGATACTGCCTTTGAAAATGGTGCGGTAGCAACTCTCTCAGAAGTTGACTTGGGCGACCGTCCGCATATCTTGGTCTATGATTGCTTGAAATCCTTGCAAAAGCTAGCCAAATATTACTTGGAAAAAATGCCAGCAAAAGTCATTGCTGTGACGGGTTCAAACGGGAAAACAACCACCAAGGATATGATTTTTGATATCTTGTCCACCACTTATCCAACCTACAAGACGCAGGGAAATTACAACAATGAAATCGGCCTTCCTTATACAGCCCTCCATATGCCTGAGGATACAGAGATGTTGGTGTTGGAGATGGGGCAAGACCATTTGGGAGATATTCATCTCTTGTCAACTATTGCCAAGCCAGCCATCGGAGTCGTGACCTTGATTGGAGAGGCGCACTTGGAATTTTTCGGTACTCGCAACAAGATTGCACAGGGAAAACTTCAAATCGCGGACGGGATGCCACAAGATGGCCTGTTGGTGGCGCCAGCTGATACTATTGTGGATGCCTTTCTACCTAAGCAGCAAGAGGTGGTGCGTTTTGGTGAAGGTGCTGCGCTAGTAGTAAGCGACTTGGTGGAGTACAAGGATCATTTGACATTCAAGACCAATTTCTTGGAAAATGAAATCTATCTTCCGGTAACGGGCAAGTACAATGCGATCAATGCTATGGTAGCAGCCTATGTTGGTCAACAATTGGGCGTTGCGGACCAAGACATTTACCAAGCTCTGGCTCATTTGCAATTGACAAAAAATCGGACGGAGTGGAAAAAGGCGCATAATGGGGCTGATATTTTGTCGGATGTCTACAATGCCAATCCAACAGCCATGAAATTGATTTTGGAGACATTTTCGAGCATTCCTGCCAATGAAGGCGGAAAGAAAATCGCTGTTTTGGCGGATATGAAAGAATTGGGCAAGCAGTCTGTTGCCCTTCATAATCAGATTGTCATGAGTCTCAGCCCAGAAGCTTTGGATACGGTGATTTTTTACGGACAAGATATTGAACACTTGGCTCAATTGTCTAGTCAGATGTTTCCAATTGGCAAGGTTTATTTCTTCAAGAAGAATGACCAAGAAGACCAATTCGAAGAGCTCTACAAGCAGATTAAATCTGTCTTGCAACCGCAGGACCAAATCCTTCTTAAGGGTAGCAACTCTATGAAATTAGGAGAGATTGTCGCTCGTTTAGAACAAGAATAGAGACATTACAGAGCCTGATTCCCCTTACAAAAAGGGAGTCAGTTTTTTTAAAACTTATGGTATTAATGAGGACAAGAAAGCGGGATACTTGTTCAAAAACTATAAAAACCAGGAGGCTATCATGGAAGAAGACATTCGTGCATTTGAAGCCATTTTAAACGAATCCACACAGATTATTGAGGAGCTGGAGCGGGTCCTTGATCAATTTGAGGCCAATCGGAGTCAGTATCAGAAATTAAAGGATTTTTATGGAAGTGAAGCTTACTTTAAAGCGGTGGAACTATTAAATCAGACGGACCAATTTTCGGATATTCCTTGCGGTGTCTTATCAGAGGATGCTGTTTTCAATCTGATAGGGGACCATTATGCCAGTTCCATTCGAATGTTGGAGCTTGCGATGACTTATTTGAAAGAACATTGATGGCGAAATGACCAAATGGGAGGAACTAGAGAAATATGACCTATACAATCCTAGTTGCAGAGGATGAAAAGACGACAAGAGAGGCTTGGAGGCTTTTTTAACCGATCGTGGTTACCATGTGTTGACCGCCAAGGATGGTGAGGAAGCCATTGAGAAATTTGGCCAGGCCTCGCTGGCTATTTTGGACATTATGATGCCCAAGAAAGATGGTTTGGAAGTCTTGAATACCATTCGTCAGGTGAGTCAGATGCCGGTCTTGAGGTTGACGGCTTTGACAGATGAGCACGTTCAGTTTACGTCCTTTGACGAGCTGGCGGATGACTTTATCGAAAAACCATTTTCCTTGTTGATACTCCTGAAGCAGGTGGAGGATTTATTACGCCGCTGTGAAACGCCGGATAGACAGCTGTGGCAATATAAGGAAGCTAGTGTTGATTTCGATTCTTTTCAGGCTTATTATGCCGGGGATGCGGTCTCTCTGACGACAAAGGAAATTCAGCTCTTGCATTACCTGGTGGACCATCCGCGGATGGTCTTGAGCCGTGACCAAATCTTGTCGGCTATCTGGGATGATTTTGAGGCGTCATACGAGCGCGTGATTGATATCTACATCAAGAATTTGCGAAAAAATTGCATCTAGACTGTTTGAAGACGGTGAAAGGAGTGGGCTATCGCTATGACCAAGCTTAAGCTATTTCCGAAGATATTCATGTCCACCCTCTTACTATTCATGTGCTTGATCGCCATCATTCATACGGGAATTTTTTACCTGATGCCAAGAATTTACTCGGATATGAAAGAGGCTGAGAGTGTCCGGAGAATTGATGATTTGGCAGCTAGACTGGACGGCCAATCCAAGGAAGTCATGATGAAGATTGCAGAGACCTACACGCAAAAGCATGTGGTCAATGTGATGCTTGAGATGGACAAGGAAGAGTACTATTTTGGCAATACAACCGTCATTGATATTGGAAATTCAGAAGAGGTCAAGAGTGACTTGAAGATTGCTCTGCCTCAGTCCTATCAGCAGTCGGAATATGTGATTTCAAAAATCCGTAAGATAAAAAATGCCATGGGGCAATCTGTGACCCTGCAGCTGATGATAGATGTGACGTCCATTAAAGAGGCGCGACAGGCCACTATCCGCAGTCTGCCCTACACCTTGGTATTTTCTATTATCTGTTCGCTGATTTTTTCCTACATCTATAATCGGTTGACCGTTCGCCCTATCCGTAAGATGGTTGCGGTGACGGATGAGATGACCCATCTCAATCGCTCGGAACGTTACCCTGTGAAGGGGCAGGATGAGTTTAATATGTTGGGGCAACATATTAATGAATTGTATGAAAGTTTGTTGGCAACTATTGACTCATTGGCAGAGGAAAACGAGTATATTATCCAATTGGAGGAAGAGCGGATTACCGTCTTGCGGGCAGCTTCGCATGAGTTGAAGACACCTCTGACCAGTCTTCGTTTGGTCATTGAAAATATGGTGCTCAATGTCGGCCCCTATAAAGACCGTGATAAATATTTGAACGAGTCCTTGCTGGAAAAAGTCTTCTCCAATCTCTTATCCAATGCAGTGCATGTTACACCCGATGGTGGGAAGATTAGCCTTTCCTTGATTGATGGGAGATTATCTGTTAAAAATCAATGCCCACCCATTCCTCCCGAAAATCTGCGCAAGGTCTTTGAACCGCTTTATCGCTTGGAGCAAAGTCGAAATTCCGAATTTGGTGGTTCGGACATGGGCCTCTATATTGTCAAATTTTTCCTTGGGAAGAAGGGCTATGCCTTTGATTTTCAACCTTATGAAGAGGGAGTGGATTTCTGGATTCAATTTTAATAGATTTGAAAAAACTGGGACTCAATCCTTGGCTCTTGATTTTTAATAATTTTAGCAGTTTGACGCAGTGGTTGACTGAATGCTCTCATTCCTTGCTGCGCAAGCAATTTCGAATATTTGAGGCTAACTTTGTTAGCCCTATCTCCAACCTTCAAAAGTTCCCCGAACCTTTGAAGCTAGTCAACTGTGCGGAGGTGAGACAAAATCGATTTCTACGAAATCACGATTTTTGTCCCACTCTCTTTTTTGTATTTCACATAGGTTTCACATTGGTCTTGTAAACTAGGAGCATATCAAAGGAGGAAGCTTATTACGAAACGTCATTATCAAACTGGAGTTGTTTTACTTGTGGCATGTGCCTTGTTGGCAGCTTATGGGCAAAAGTCACAAAAACATTCTATGTCAGATCAACAACCAAAACAAAGTATGTCTGCTAAGGAAGCAGCGGATGCAGCAAAAGGAACTGCAAAAGAGCCAACTGAAGAAGAAATCAAAAAAATGGCAGAAGCACAAGGTATGGTGGATGTGACATCATACAAACTACAAAAAATTGAAGAATACGGTCAAAAGATTGAAGTCGGTGGAAAGAAAATGAACGTCTATGTGGCTGGTAAAGGTACGATTCCATTGGTTGTATTCCCAGGTTTGGGTGAAATATCTGCTCGCTGGTCTTATAAGAATTTGCTCGATCGCTTGGGTGACAAGTACAAATTGAATGTGGTAGAACCACTTGGTTATGGCCTCAGTGACCAGACAGATAGCCCACGTACGGTGGAAAATACAAGTAAAGAAATCCATACAGCCTTAAGCAAACTTGGCTTGAAAGATTACCATATCCTTGCCCACTCAATGGGTGGTATGTATGCCCTTCAATATGTTAATGACTACCGCAACGAAGTCGCAAGCTTTATCGGTATGGACACCAGCACATCAGGTATAGAAGGCGATAAAGGTGGACAAATCGCAAATCGGAAGCAAACATGGGTACAACGTATCCCAGATGTAGACAAGCATGTCAATGAACAGTACTTCTCACTCGGGCATACCGTTGGGAATAACCCAACTTTGAAAGATGAAGAAAAACGCACCAAAAAATCTAAAAAGCATGACTGGCAAGCAGTTCCCAGAAGGATTCAAAGCCAAATACTTCCTTGCCTCAGAAGTGTCGAAGATATCAAGGCGCGACAAGAAATTTTCCCTAAAATGAAATCATGGGAAGAGCAACATACAGACTTGTCTAAAAATAAAGCAGATGCCTCAACCGAAGTCTTGGAAGGCTCACACCTTACCCAATACGAATTACAAAGAACGATTGGCTTTCTCCAGAAACAAAAGCGCAAGCCATCAAGAAATTGGATGCTATGAAGCTGTTAATTGGCTATCCTGATGATTACTCTAATCTCTATCGAGACTACCAATTTGATAGTAAGGCTAGTTCTTTGAAAATAACTATCGCTACAAATACCTGTCTCAAAAACGAAATTTTGAAGGATTTAACCAACCACATCAACGTGATGAGTGGAAGATGAGTGCCAATGCGGTCAATGCCTATTATGATCCAAATGCCAATGCCATCGTCTTTCCAGCAGCTATTCTTCAGGCACCATTTTACGATAAAAACTAATCCATCAGCCAAAATTATGGCGCTATCGGGGGTATTATCGGACACGAGATTTCCTATTCCTTTGACATCAACGGGATGAAGTTTGACGAAAACGGCAATCTCCACAACTGGTGGACGGAAAAAGATTTGGCTAATTATAAAGAAAAAGCCAAGGCTATGGTTGCTCAGTGGGATGGTCTAAAAGTCACTGGTGGTAAGGTCAATGGTCAACAAACCTTGGCTGAGAACATCTCTGATAATGGTGGTGTCATGGTGGCACTGGAAGCCTTGAAGACAGAAGCAAATCTAAATTACAAAGAGTTCTTCCAATCTTGGGCAGCTGTATGGCGCCAAAAAGCGACCAAAGAATTTAGTCAGTTTTCAGTGCAGTCAGATGCGCACTCGCCTTATGAACTACGTGCCAATATCCCTGTTCGCAATTTCAAGGAATTTATGATGCCTTTGGTGTTAAAAAAGGGGACAAGATGTACATGGCACCAGAAAAACGCCTGACTATCTAGTAAGCAGTAGAGTCATGCTAAACTCGCCCTTCTAATAATTGTTCAATAAAAGAAGTCAACTTAAATTGAGTAATTTTTGTTATAATAATATGAATACCTTCATAAATGAAAGTTGAGCCATGTATCCATTTTTCTCACCTGTCCGTACAGGACTCCCTTATCTCCCACTAACACTACAAGTTTTGTCTCTTATTTTACTTATCTTGATAGGTTACGGAGTACACATATGGGGGCAGAAGACAAGTTTTAAATTATTTTGGCGCATCAGTATGATGGTGCAATTAGCAGTAGTCTATACTTGGTTTGTCTGGGCCAGTCTTCCTTTGTCTGAATTACTGCCGCTTTATCACTGTCGGATGGCCATGTTTATCCTATTGTTTTCACCAAAAGGGCGATTTAAAGATTACTTTGCGCTAATTGGGGTTATCGGCTCAATCTTGGCTATGCTTGTACCTGCACTTTATCCGCATCGACTATTGCACCTGACCAATGTTTTCTTTTTCACAGGTCATTTTGGATTATTTGCATTGAGTCTCATGCATCTGAAAACGAGTGATACCGTTGAAGAGATAGACCTGGTCTGGCTGGGACGAATGACAATTTCCTTGAATAGTTTTTTACTGCTTGTCAATCTTTTGACCGATGGAAATTACGGATTCTTGGCGGATACTCCCATTTTACATACGAAAAATGTACTCTTGAACTTGCTATTGGTGAGTGGAGTGTTTATGCTATTACTGACACCGACAGTGGCTCTCTTTCAGAGAAGTTCCTACCGCTCTCAGCTGGTAACGATTGATAAAAAGCCCTAGATTGGGTATAATAATAGAGTTAGAGAACTAGCTCTGCTTTTTTTACGCTGTAGGAGTAAACCAATGTAAAAATCGAGATTAGAATACAGATAGAAAATTGTTGAAAAAGGAAAGAATATGACATTACAAGACGAAATTAAAAAACGCCGTACCTTTGCCATTATCTCTCACCCGGATGCTGGTAAAACGACGATTACAGAGCAATTGCTCTACTTTGGTGGGGAAATCCGTGAAGCTGGGACTGTCAAAGGGAAAAAGACTGGTAACTTTGCCAAGTCTGACTGGATGGATATTGAAAAACAACGTGGTATCTCTGTAACCTCATCTGTTATGCAGTTTGACTATGCTGGAAAACGTGTGAATATCTTGGACACACCAGGGCACGAGGACTTCTCAGAAGATACTTACCGCACACTTATGGCGGTGGATGCGGCTGTCATGGTTGTGGACTCTGCAAAAGGTATCGAGGCACAAACTAAAAAACTCTTTGAAGTTGTCAAACACCGCAACATCCCAATCTTTACATTTATCAATAAATTGGACCGTGACGGACGTGAGCCGCTTGATTTGTTAGAAGAATTGGAAGAAGTGCTCGGCATTGCTTCTTATCCAATGAACTGGCCAATCGGTATGGGGAAATCCTTTGAAGGACTTTATGATTTGCATAATGAACGCCTCGAACTTTACAAGGGTGATGAACGATTTGC
Organism: Streptococcus gallinaceus; assembly: GCF_024170225.1. Classification (GTDB taxonomy): domain Bacteria; phylum Bacillota; class Bacilli; order Lactobacillales; family Streptococcaceae; genus Streptococcus; species Streptococcus gallinaceus. Next base: position 102,827 of record NZ_JALJXU010000001.1, read on the forward strand.
AACGATTGAAGAAGGGGATCAGCTTTTTGGAAGCAATCCATTCTATGCGCAAGTTTTAGAAGATATCGAGCTTTTGCAAGAAGCGGGAAATGAGTTTTCACAAGAAGCTATCTTCAATGGCGAATTGACTCCTGTCTTCTTCGGGTCAGCTCTTACCAACTTTGGTGTGCAGACCTTCCTTGACACCTTCTTGGAATTTGCTCCAGAACCGCACGGGCACAAGACGACAGAGGGTCAAGTGATTGACCCGCTCAATCAAGATTTCTCAGGATTTGTCTTTAAAATCCAAGCCAACATGGACCCACGTCACCGTGACCGTATCGCCTTTGTGCGTGTTGTTTCAGGTGAATTTGAACGCGGTATGAGTGTCAATCTTCCTCGTACTGGAAAAGGCGCTAAGCTGTCCAATGTGACCCAGTTCATGGCAGAAAGTCGTGAAAATGTGGAAAATGCTGTGGCTGGAGACATCATCGGTGTCTACGATACAGGGACTTACCAAGTTGGTGATACCTTGACTGTTGGTAAGAACAAGTTTGAATTTGAACCACTTCCAACCTTTACACCGGAAATTTTCATGAAAGTATCTGCAAAAAACGTCATGAAGCAAAAATCATTCCACAAAGGGATTGAGCAATTGGTTCAGGAAGGAGCTATCCAGCTCTACAAAAATTACCAAACCGGCGAGTACATGCTTGGTGCCGTTGGTCAATTGCAGTTTGAAGTCTTCAAACACCGCATGGAAGGCGAGTACAATGCTGAAGTTGTCATGACACCAATGGGTAAAAAGACAGTTCGCTGGATTAAGCCAGAAGATTTGGATGAGCGCATGTCTTCAAGCCGTAATATCTTGGCAAAAGACCGCTTTGACCAGCCAGTCTTCCTCTTTGAAAATGACTTTGCTTTACGCTGGTTTGCAGACAAGTACCCAGACGTAGCTTTAGAAGAAAAAATGTAAAAAAAAAGCTGGAAATTTCCAGCTTTTTTATCGTTTATTACGTACAAAATTCATTAGCAGGCGTGCGACTGTAAACCAGATAAGAATGGAAATCAGACAGAGGAACAGCCAAGTGTGCTCTTTATCCGTGAAGGGAAGTGGAATATTCATTCCGAAGAATCCAGTGATACAGGCTAGAATAGCCAAATTGATGGAAATGACGTTGAGGGCGGTCAAGTTGTCATTCAGATTGTTGTTCAGGACGTTATTGAAAGAGGAGGATAGCTGTGCCAAGATTTGCGAATTGAGCTGGGTCATACTGACCAACTGACGGGCTTCAATCAAGGCATCGGTTAGCTGTTCTTTTTCCACATCGCTGTTGTTTCGCTGACTATAGTGGCTTTCCAGTTGTTCCAAGAGCAGGACATTTTGATTGGAAGCTGCCAGCAGGTAGACAGAGCCCGTTTCCAAGTCAGACATGGCAAGGAGTTTTTTCTTACTGGTCTGCTGGCGGAGCTTGCGATTGAGGACATCCTTTTCGTGGTCAATCTGGTCTACAGCTTGGAAATATTTTTTGGTTAGAAGTGTCAAACCTGCAAAAAGGAAGGTCTTAGCAGACACATTTGGATGGCTTGTCAGGTAGTCCGCTAAAATTTGGTAGACGTAGGCACTTCGTTTATTGGTCATGGAGATGACTTGCTTTCCGCGTAGGACAAATGTCATGGGAACCGTTTCATAATAACCATCGTCCTGCACCAAATCAAGCACATTGAATACCAAAGTTAAGCTGTCCGTGTCGGCTGTGTATTCCATAAAGGCACGCTCGTTTTCATCTAGCGCGTAGTTCAGAATTTCATGGTCGATTTCTTGGGGGATAGATTGAGGGTCGGGACGGTTGTCCATATCCAGATGAATCCATCTGTAGTCCCCAAATATGGTCTCTTGCATGCATTTCTCCTTACAGGTCCTTTGTGGCTTTTATTATACAGAAAAAGAGGACACAATACAAGTTTTGCAGTTTCAAGGAGGTAGGAAAGAAGTCGTGAAATTTTCTCCATTTGAATGAAAAACAAATGAAAGCGTGTTTATGGGAATAAAAATAGCTCTGCCTATCTTTTTAAGCTGCTTTGTGTTACACTAGATAAGTTGTGAAAGAACGACAGAATAAAGCGCGATGAGACAGCTTCGCACTGTCTTTTAGAAAAGGAAATACATTGAAATTTACTGAATTAAACTTATCTGCTGAATTGATGGCAGAAATCGAAAACGCAGGCTTTACAGAGCCATCACCAATCCAAGAACAAACCATTCCACTTGCTTTAGAAGGAAAAGACGTGATTGGTCAAGCCCAAACGGGTACTGGTAAAACAGCTGCCTTTGGCTTTCCAACATTGGAAAAAATCAATACTGAAAATCAAACGATTCAAGCCTTGGTCATTGCACCAACTCGTGAATTAGCTGTGCAATCACAGGAAGAACTCTTCCGTTTTGGTCGTGCAAAAGGTGTTAAAGTTCGTTCTGTCTATGGCGGTTCGTCCATTGAAAAACAAATCAAAGCTCTTCGTTCAGGAGCGCATATTGTCGTAGGTACGCCAGGTCGGCTCCTTGACTTGATTAAGCGTAAGGCTCTTCGTTTGGACAATATCGAAACCTTGATTTTGGATGAAGCGGATGAAATGCTCAACATGGGCTTCTTGGAAGACATCGAAGCTATTATTAGCCGTGTGCCAGAAAGTCGTCAAACGTTGCTCTTCTCGGCAACGATGCCAGATGTGATCAAACGTATCGGGGTTCAATTTATGAAAGAGCCTGAGCATGTTAAAATTGCTGCTAAGGAATTGACGACAGACTTGGTAGACCAGTACTATATTCGTGTGCGTGAAGGTGAAAAATTTGACACCATGACACGTCTCATGGATGTGGACCAACCAGAATTGGCTATCGTTTTTGGCCGTACAAAACGCCGTGTGGATGAATTGACACGTGGTTTGAAAATCCGTGGCTTCCGTGCGGAAGGTATCCATGGTGACTTGGACCAAAACAAACGCCTCCGTGTTCTCCGTGACTTCAAAAATGGAAATCTTGATGTATTGGTAGCAACGGACGTTGCAGCGCGTGGCTTGGACATTTCCGGTGTCACTCATGTCTACAACTATGACATCCCACAAGAAGCGGAAAGCTATGTTCACCGTATTGGTCGTACAGGTCGTGCAGGCCAGTCTGGTCAGTCTATTACCTTTGTCTCACCAAATGAGATGGGTTACTTGGCCATTATTGAAAATACGACGAAGAAACGGATGAAGGGCTTGAAACCAGCGACTGCTGAGGATGCTTTCCAAGCCAAGAAAAAAGTTGCACTCAAGAAGATTGAACGTGATTTTGCAGATGAAAATATCCGTACAAATTTTGAAAAATTTGGTAAGGATGCGCGTGAATTAGCAGCTGAATTTTCACCAGAAGAATTGGCTATGTACATCTTGACCTTAACAGTTCAAGATCCTGAAATGCAAGAAAAAGTTGAAATTGCTCAAGAACGTCCATTGCCATTCAAACCAGCGGGTGGCGGCTTCAAAGGCAAAGGTGGTGGTCGACGCAATGATCGCGGTGGAAATCGTGACCGTAATGACCGCGACCGTGGTGGTTACCGTGGCGACTGTCGACGCGGAGATCGTGATTTCAAACGTCGTGATCGTGATGACCGTGACCGTTTCAAAAAAGACAATCGTCACAAAGACAACAAGAAACCACATAAAAACACATCAAGTGAAAAGAAAACAGGTTTTGTGATCCGCAACAAAGGCGATAAATAAACCTTCCTCCCTGAGAATGCTTTCTGAGGGAGTTTTTTGTGCTATAATTATGGAAAAAGGAGGCAATAAATGAGAGAAAGTCAGAAAACCAACCAAGAGATACTAGATGATTTATTGTCAAAAAATGAGCATCTTATGTGGTCAGGGGCTTGTGCACTCAATAGTCTCAGTCAAAATCCGAATAGAGTGAAGTTTTTTATCCCCTACCTAGAGAAGATCAAATCTTTGAAATTATCTGGAGGATTATTATTGCCCAGTCAGCGTTTTATTGATCGAGCTGTAAAGTTAATCGAATTTCAAAGGGATTCTCCAGAACTATGTTCTTGTCGATTTCTACCAGAAGAAATCGAATTTGACCCAGAACAATTAGAAGCAGGTGGCTATGTTCGTATTACTAAAAGAGCAAGAGGACTTGGGGATACCTATCTAGTAGAGTGTCTTCGTTGCCACCAATGGTATGAAGTTGTAATGAATGAATACCATGCCCTGTGGTGGAAGTGGTCGCCGATAGAAAAAGGAGATTAGCATGGAAGTATCTTACAATCCAATATTGAATGTAAACCAAGTGCTTTCTTTGTATGAAAGCGTCGGCTGGACAAATTATACGAAAAATCCTCAGATGCTAGAAGTAGCACTAGAGCGTTCATTGCTGACGATTGCGGTTTTTGACCAAGAAAGATTGGTGGGGCTATTACGAGCGGTTGGAGATGGGGCATCGATTCTTTTTATACAGGACCTCTTGGTTTTACCAGCTTATCAGAGGCAGGGGATTGGTCGCCAGTTGGTCCAAGCTTGCTTGGCCAACTATCCAGAGGTATACCAAGTGCATCTCTTGACAGACCAGACAGAAAAAACAGCAACTTTCTATCAAAGTTTAGGATTTCAAGGGGTTGAAGAGCTAGCATGCCGTGCCTTTACATTAGTAAAATAAAAACATCCACAATGCGCATTGTGGATGTTTTTTTATATGGTAGGCTTATGATTTTTTAGAGCCTGACTTGAAAGAAATCATGCCTAAAAGAATGCTCAAACCAATCAATGGCAAAATAGTGACGGCTTCTTGTCCTGTACGTGGCAAGACTTTTTTGTTTTTGCTGCTGTTTGTTTGATTTGGATTGGATGAAGAAACACTTGGTTCAACTGGATCATCTGCTGCTGATGAAGTTGATGTTGATGTGCTAGTCGATGTCGATGTACTTGTTGAAGTAGAAGTTGATGTTGAGCTTGATGAAATTGGAGGTGTATCTTTTTTGTCCAACTTAGCCACCTCATCAGCTGTCATATAAGTTTTCACTTTTTGAGCAGGAACAGTAACAGCATGTCCTTTGCTTTCGAGGTCTTTGATATAGTTGACAAAGGTTTCAGTGTCAGAACTAATCGCGCCAGCCAAGTTTTTGCCAACAAATCCCTTGAAGCCATCACCTCCGCCAAACAAGAAGTCGTTAATGACCACTTTATAGCTGGCGTTAGGGTCGAGTTCTGTACCGTCACTTTTGTAGACCTTGGCGATTTTATATGGTTGAGCAGGATTGTCTTGGTCTGTATAGATGTAGTGAAGTCCAGAGATTTGAAGGAAGTATTTTTCCTCTTCATCGTATTGTTGGTTGAGAACATCGATGATATCTTGGCCTGTCATATCCACGATTTGCAGGATATTGCCAAAAGGTTGCACCTTTTGAGCAGCTCCCCAAGTGATGGCACCATCTGCCTGGACATCAAGGTCTGCACGGATACCACCGTTATTGGTCATGGCAAAGTCAGCTGCGAAACCAGCCTGTCGTGCCATTTCTAACTGAGCAGTTGTAATCAACTTACCAGCGGGAGATTCTTTATCTTTATCAACTTCGCGACTGATGGTGTTTGCTGGAGTAGCAGTACCGATGCGAGCTTCTGTTACCGGCTTGATACGAGCGTCAGCATCATCGGCAATGGCTTGGATAGTGGCATCAGGTGTCAAGCCACCATTTGGGTCAACGGCTTTGACTTCTGCAGTTGGTACGGCAGTAAAGTCATGGGTTGTCGTGTCAATGGTTCCAGTCACGTTTGCAAAGGCTTTGCCTTGAGAGGTTGCTTGCACAATGCGGGTGTTGCCAACTGTTCCGTTTGTATACATGTGGTTGTGTCCTGCGAAAACAATATCCACACTGTTTTCAGGGTCCATGGCTTGTACATTTTGCATGATAGCAGCCATTTCACCTTGTGCTTGGTCTGCTGAGCTAGTTGCTGGTACGTGAGCCAATACAACGATGGCCTTCACGCCTTGGTCGCGTAATTCTTTGGAATACTTGACGATAGTTTCAGCTTCGTTGAGGAAGGTATAATTTTCGTAGTGTTTTTTCAGAACGAGGTTTGGAATTTCCCCTGTTACTACACCGATAAAACCAATTTTTTCTGTGCTGTTTCCAACTTGAATTTCCTTGATGTCATATGGTTTCCAGTCAGCAAATGGCATATTTCCGTTATCATCTACCACATTAGCAATGACGATGGTCTGTTGGCTGGCTTCGTGTGGATAGCTATCTACGACAGAACCAAATTGACCTGGAGTAGGAGCTTGGCCAGTTAAGATACGGTGGAATTCATCTAGTCCTTCATCGAATTCATGATTTCCAAGCGTACCGTATTGGAATTTCATGGCGTTGAATAGTTTGACGGTTGGTTCATCTTGCAGGAGACCAGAGTTGGCTGGGCTGGCTCCAACCATATCACCAGCCTGTACCCGAATGGAAGTACCGTTAGCATTTGTCGCTAAAAAGTTAGCCTCAGCTTGATTGAGGTAAGAGGAGAGAAGGGCTGCAGTACCTGCACCAGATACTTTTTGTCCATTTTCCAGATAAGCGCTGCCTGTTGTAGTTAGGACTCCGTGGAAGTCATTGACTCCTAAAATTTGAACAGGGACTTGGTCGGCAGCAATACCAGCACCAATCAATCCGAGACTTAAAAGACTAAGTGCTAGGGCGGATTTTACACGATAATGTTTTTCCATATAATTTTCTCCATTTTGAGATAAAGTGTAGTTCACAAACAATTATAACCTATAAAGCGGTATTATTCAAGATATTATTTTAAAATGGCGAACATTTTTGCTTTTTAAGTATATAAAATATGTATTTGTTCACCTTCTTAAAAAGAAGCTAGAGTTTTCTCTAACTTCTTTGAGAGTGAACTAATCTGCTTTACGCTTGAAGGGGAAGGCAAGTATTCCGAGGAAAACTCCTAAGAGAGAAAGGAGGAGGCTAGATTGGCTACCTGTTTTTGGTAAGCTTTCTTTTTCAGAAGTGACCAGATTGACCGTAGCTTTTTCAGCAGGTTTCATAGCGAGTGGCGTTGTCTTTGTTTCTGGTTTATCTGTTTTATCAGAAGGGGTATCTTGTGCTGGAGTGCGCGTAGTCTCCGTTTTATAGACAATACCATATTGGCTGAAATGAGCTGCAAAGAAGGTCAGTGTTTGTCCGTCTTGTGTAAATGGCAAGGATATTTTTCCCCCATTTTCAGAGAGATAGAAGACAGATGCGACTGTTTTTCCTTCGTCAATCGGGAGCTGCACCAAAGCAGGTTTTTGGATGTTGGTGACTTGATCGTCCTTATCTAGTAATTCAATATCGTACAGGTCATAGTCCATATTTGCCAGGCTTGCCTTGTCTGAAATTGGACGGACACGCAGGCTATTGATAGTAGAACTGTCTTCTTCGCTGACGCGGACCGAGACGTGTGTCGCAGGGTCGACAAGTGTTTTGGCTGTGACGGTATTTTTGGGGGTGTCCGGTTTGACAGGAGTAGGAGTTTCTTTACTTTTTCTGAAGCGGATCGCTAAAATATTGCTTTCCTCTTTTCCTTCTTCCTTGGTCCGGTAGTAAATCAAATCCCCCAAGTTTTCAGTATCAATGGCAGGCATAACCAATCGACCATCTTCCGTTGTCGTCATCGAAGCCACTTTTTGAGTTCCGAGTCGGTCTTTGTAAAGAGAGACTGTCAGGCCTTTTTTCACATCGGTAAAGGCAACTTGCAATTTGTTGTCTTTCATGATTTTGGCGTAGGCATGACTCATTGGGATGTTGAGGGATTCATCGTCAAATTCTTCGTACATTTTCCAGTTGTAAATCCGGATTGCGCCCCAAGGTGAGCCATTGTCCCGAGTGACGACATCCAAACGCCATTCTTGAGCGGTGATGGGTTTGTCTAGACGGACGTCTGTTACATGGTCTTTGTTGCCGCGGACTTTATGGGCTAGTTTCCATTCGCCAGTTTCCATATCTTTGTAATAGAGGTCGAAGTCGCGCGTGTTCATCTTACCGTCAGCTACAGATTCGCCTCCTGCACCGGCGTGTTCAACGACCCAGCGTTTGATAGTGCGGACTGTGGTTAACTTGATGTCTACGTGAGCTTGGTAGGCGTCAATACACCATTTGTCAGAGTTGCTGGTAATGGTACCGTTTAGCATAGAGGTTTCTTGTTCGCTACCGTCTGTTGTTGGGTGAGAAGAACCTGTGACAACTGCGCCGAGGACGACATTTTCTGCGCGTGGTTTTGGCAGGCTGGTATCAGCTGTTTCCATGGTCCAGTCAAAGTCAAATGTAGTGGCTTCGGAACGTTGACCGTTTTGTCCAACTGCGATGACTTTTAGTGTTTGTTTCATCCCTTTGCTGTCTGCTGGGCGAGTCACCTTACTAAGATAGATAGTTGGGTTGGATGAAGCGGTGAGGATTTGCCACTGGTCACCATATTGTTGGTAGACTTCATAGTAAGCTGTCTTTTCACTTGGTGTGACTTGGACAATGGCTTCGGCTTCTTGTGCATTTACGAGACGTTGGTCTTTGACTTTAGCGCTAGCAGGTGCTGCGGGCTGTTGGTCATTTTCATAGATGGCCAATTGTCCGACATGTAAATTGAAATCCTCTGTTGTTTCTTTATTTTCGATAATCAGCTTGATAGCGAAAATCTTTTGATTGGCGAGAGAAGAGAGGTCGACAACACTAGCAGTCCAGTCTTGGCCAGGAGTGAGGGTAAATTCTTTGAAGCTATTTTTGGCATAATCTGCGGCTGTGCTGACTGCTACTTTTAGGTTGGCCCCTTGGCCGCCTTTGAGGGCAATTTTTAACTTGGTCTTATCTGTTGCCGTAAAGTTTGTGGAGTAGAGCATGATGTCATTGCGGTTATTTTCTTCCAATTTTCCACTAAATTGGATTGAATTTCCCCCATTTAAGGCATCGTCAAAGTCATATTTTCCTTTGAGAGCGGATTTTTTAGCTTCAATCCACCAGCGCCATGTTGGCAAAACTTCTGAAATAGAACGGTAATTCCAGCTATCTTTCTTGCTGACTTTTCCATCTACAAACCATTGTTTACCATGGCCAGTATTGAAATAGGTGTTGAAAAGTGGGCTTGTAATAGGAGTTTTATCTCCGACAAAGCGAGCGATAGCAGACCATTCGTGGCTATCATCGGCTGTTTTTGGATTGCCACCTTCGCCGACCCAGAAAATCCCTTCTTGTTCATGGTAATCCGCTCCATCTTTTGAACGCCCCAAAATAGAATCTGGAGTATAGAGTCCAAGCGAGAGAAGTGTTTTTTTATCTTTCCCAATCAAGGCTGCACGGTTAATGTAGGTTTTGTAAGAACTTTTTTGTAGTTCCAATCCAGCATAGGCATCGTAAGGATTACGTCCGTGTTCTTTCATGGTTTCGATGGTTTCATTGTTGGTAGATTTACTCCAGTTGAAATTCACAAAGAAGTGGTCAGATGGCAGCTCACCATTTGCATCTGGTTTGACAAAGGTATCATTTGCCTTGCTGACACCGTTGATGTGGTTGCGGTAACCAGAATTGGACATGGCATCATACCAGGAGATACCAATGGGATAGTGTTGTTCTTTAGCATAAGCCTTAGTGTAGAGCATGAATTGGCGCATTTGTTCAGCTTTGCCAGCTAGCCCCCAACCGCTGGTTTCCTGGTTGATAAAGTAGCCGTCAAATCCATAATATTTTGCAATATCTACGATTTTCCGTGCAATTGGGAATGTCTTAGAGCCGGCGCTGTCTTCCTTTATAAAATCAAGGATTTTATCCTGGTCTTCTTGGCTATCTGACCAATTGAAGAAGAGTGTTCCGTAAATGGGAACTCCGTTTCGGTGAGCAGCATCGATGACGTCTGGTGAAGGAACGGGTCCATCCCAGAAAACCATGCTGTCCACATATTGCCAATAATCAAAGGCATAGGTTTTGAAATCATCTCCACCGACAGAGGCGTGGTTGCTATTTTTTGAATTCATGAGCGAAACAGCTTGCACCTTCGCATCTTTAGATGCAAGCGGATTGATGATTTCTCCTTTTTCACGTTTGGCTAATGGCACACTGGCCTTGTTGATAGCATCATCAGGACGAGCATCTGGTTGCCAATCCAAGATGTCATCATTTGTCTTGAATTTGACTTCTTTAGGACGGATGCTGCTAGTTCGCTCGGCATCGATAACTTCTTCAGTAGTTTTATCCGACTCGGCTGGTTTTGATGCAGTATCTGTGGTAGTAGCAGTGGCTGAATCGGTTGGAGTCGGCTCAGTTTTTTTCGCATCGGCAGAAGCGGGTTTGTCTTCTTCCTTATCAACTCCATCTTTGTCTCCCCCATTTACGTCAGAGGGCTCGTCTGTGGTTTCAGAGAGGGTTTCTGGTGCCAAGGTCCCTTCAGTAGAAACTGGTTTCTCTCCTTCTTTTGTAGTGGTAACTGCGGTGACGCTTCGGTCTGGTTGATGTTCTTCGGCGAGAATGTCTTGGGCTAAGGCTTGGTTCAAGGCAATCAATGACAAGCTAGACACACCTAAAACGAGCATTTTTTTCAATGTCATATCTATCCTCCGTATTCCAATCAAGGAATCATAAAGTTAAAACTTCAAAAAGTAAGCGCTTACGATGTAAATTATAGTATACTTTCTAAAATAGATATATATCGATAGAAGGTCTTGTTAAGTTTGTGCAAAAAGATATTGAGTTTATTACGTATTTTATATTGGAAATATATATATGCACCCTTTCAGGGCGAGGTGCAACTAAAAAAACAGGGCTATTCCCTGTTTTTGTGTTCTTGAATGTAGGCTAACTTAGCCTGTCGTGTTTTCTTTTTAAAGAGAGCTTCGGCGGACATGGCGGCGTTTTTGCTGTCAAATTCTTTCCAGTAGAGAAGGGAGACAGGGAGGCGGGTTTTGGTGTATTTGGCCCCTTTTCCAGCATTGTGTGTTCGAATGCGGCGCTCTAAGTCTGTGGTATAGCCGGTGTAGAGGCTGCCGTCTGCGCATTCGACCACGTACATATAGGCCTTATTTTCCATAGTAAATCTCGTGGATTTCATCTGTATAATCGCCATTTTCTTTGTGGACAACCAAGGGTGGTAGAATTTTCAAGCCTTGTGTGGAGCCATCTTTGATGGCCTCAATCAAGAGCATGTTGGCTTCTTTACTAGACTTGGGATAGACAAATTGAATCCGTTTGGGTGCCAAATTGTAGCCTTTCATGGTCTCTAGGATATCTAAAAACCGGTCTGGACGATGGATCATAGCCAGACGACCATTTGACTTCAAAACTTGTTGCGCAGTTTGGCAGATAGCGTCAAGATTAGTCGTGATTTCGTGCCGAGCCAGTAGATAATGCTGGCTTTCATTAAGATTGGATTGCTCATCGACTTTGAAATAGGGAGGATTACAGAGAATGAGGTCCACCTGTGAACGCTCCATGTGCTGGGTCAGGTGACTCAGATCGTCCTTGATGACCGACACTTGCTCCTCTAGTTGATTGAGGGCGATAGACCTGCGATTCATATCAGCCAATCGTTCCTGAATTTCTACCTGCACAATCCGTGCTTTTGTCATGGTGGAGGCAAAAAGTCCTACTGCCCCGTTGCCACTACAAAGGTCTACAATCAGCCCGTGGCTAGGTAATTTTGGAAAGCGAGATAGGAGGACGCTATCCACGGAGTAGCTGAAAACCTCGCGATTTTGAATAATTTTTACATCTGTTGAAAAGAGCTGGTCAATGCGCTCTCCGTCTAATAATACTTGGTTCGTCATAAAAACATTATAGCATAGGACAGTGTGTCAGCAGAAAGAAAATTACTGAAAAAAAGTGGAAATATGATATAATAAAGAGTATTTGAAAAGGAGAGTATATGTTTTATTCATTTTTGAGAAATCTATTGGTCTTTCTACTCTGGGTAGTAAATGGCAATGTTCACTACCATGATAAGGAAAATATTTTACCCCAAGACGAGAACTATATTCTTGTCGCTCCCCATAAAAATTTTTGGGATCCGATTTTCCTAGGATTTGGTGCCGCACCCAAGCAATTTATCTTTATGGCTAAAAAAGAGCTCTTCAGCAACCGTGGTTTTGGTTGGTGGATTCGCAAGTGCGGAGCCTTTCCAGTTGACCGTGAAAATCCAAGTCAGGCTGTTCTCAAGTATTCGGTTAAAATGCTGAAAAAAAGCAATCGCTCTTTGGTTATGTTTCCATCGGGAAGTCGTCATAGTAGCGAGCTAAAGGGTGGTGTGGCCGTTATCGCCAAAACTGCGAAAGTTAAAATCATGCCTGCCAATTATGTCGGGCCAACTGCCTTGAAAGGTTTGCTGACGGGTGAACGTGTGGACGTCGTATTTGGCAATCCAATTGATGTTTCAGATATTAAACGCATGGATGAAGCAGGAATTGCAGAAGTCAATCGCCGTATTGAGTCAGAATTTCATCGTCTGGATGCACTGGCGACTTCCTATCAAACGACTAAAAAATTGAATCTGTTGACCTACATCTATCGAGTTCCAATTATCATTATCGTATTATTGGTCTTGTTGCTGACCTACCTTGGAAGCTATATCGCCAGTTTCTTCATCAATCCAGATATTAAATTAGAAGAAAAAAGCTGAGACTTTTGTCCAGTTTTTTTCTTTTTTTTTCCGAATAGATAAAGCAGGAGGAGTTTATGCAAGAAACAATTTTAGAATTTATCAAAGAATACAAGTGGCAGGCTGGTTTGGTCAGTTTGGCGGTGCTTGTCGGAGGTTTTATTGTCTTTAGTCAGCCGGATAAAAGTGAGCAACAATCCGTTCTAGTGGCAGCTGTTCCTAAAACTGAAATGACGAGTTCGTCCAGCTCTCAAAAAAAGGATAAGGAGGAAAAGTTAGATGAAAAGGGAAGCAGCACCATTCTGGTTGATGTCAAGGGAGCCGTTGCTAAACCCGGGCTCTATGAATTAAAGGCTGGCGCACGTGTAAATGATGCCCTCACAGCAGCAGGAGGCTTTGCTGCAAATGCAGACCAGAAGTCCATTAACCTAGCCCAAAAGGTGTCAGATGAAGCGGTGGTCTATGTCGCTGCTAGTGGGGAAAATATTTCGGTAGTGAATAGCTCGGCAAAGACGGATACGAGCAGCGCTGAAGCAGAATCAGCCGATACGGATTTGGTTAATTTGAACACAGCGACAGAAGCTGATTTGCAGACTATCACAGGGATTGGAGCCAAACGAGCGGCGGATATCATTGCCTACCGAGAAGCTAATGGCGGCTTCAAATCCGTTGACGATCTCAACCAAGTTTCGGGGATTGGCGGCAAGACTCTGGAAAATATTCGTCCGTATGTCACAGTGGATTAAAAAAACAGGAATTGTCCCCATTCATCTCGCCCTTGTGCTGGTCGCCTATTATTTTCTCCTTTTCCGATTTTCAGTCTGGTCGGTGCTGGTAGCGGCTGGCCTAACTATCCGATTTCTGAACATTTACCGAAGAAAATGGCGGCTAGTCTTGCCGATTTTACTCTTTTGTCTTCTCTTTTTTGGCGGTGAAAAATGGCTGGCGCTGACAAGAGAAGCAGCTGCCCCAGACCAAGTTTCACAACTAGTCATCCTTCCCGATACCATTAAGGTTAATGGAGACAGCCTATCCTTTCGAGGTCAGTCTCGGAGGCAAACCTATCAAGTGTTTTACAAACTAAAGACTCAAGAAGAGCAGGCCTATTTTCAGAATCTGACCCAATTGATGTCAATAGAAGTTGAAGCCACGGTGGAAAAACCAGCTGGGAGGCGCAATTTCAATGGATTTGATTATGCTGCCTATTTGTGGACACAAGGGATTTACAGGACGGTTAGGATTGAAAAGATAAAGGCGATTGCTCCGCAAAGGAGCTGGAATCCTCTGGAATGGATTTCGAGTTGGCGTAGACAAGCTTTGGTTCATATCAAACAGACCTTTCCCAGCCCAATGAATCATTATATGACCGGGCTTTTATTTGGTCATCTGGATAGTGATTTTGATGAGATGAGCGATATTTACAGTAGCTTGGGAATTATCCATCTTTTTGCCCTATCGGGTATGCAAGTTGGCTTTTTTATGGACCTTTTTAGGCGATTGCTTCTGCGTTGTGGGCTGCAGCGGGAAATCGTGGACTGGTTGCAGTTGCCGATTTCTTTTGTCTATGCAGGTTTGACAGGCTATTCGGTATCGGTTATCCGCTCGCTTATTCAAAAAATAGTGGGGAATTTTGGCGTGACACGTCTGGACAATCTTGCTCTAACGACCATGCTTTGTTTTCTAATCGCCCCACATTTCCTCTTGACAGCAGGAGGAGTGCTGAGCTTCACTTACGCTCTCTTACTGACCGTTTTTGACTTTGAAAAATTATCCGGTTACAAGAAAATACTGACAGAAAGTCTGACTTTGTCAGTAGGAGTTCTGCCTGTTTTGATTTTTTATTTCTACAGTTTTCAGCCGGTTTCCATCCTGCTGACCTTTGTTTTTTCTTTCTTGTTTGACAGTCTGCTCTTGCCTGGACTGACAGCTATTTTTCTGGTTTCTGCCATTTATCCCTTGACCCAGATCAATATTTTCTTTTCCTTTTTGGAAAAAATCATGCTGGCGCTGGCAGATTGTTTTCCCCATCCTTTGGTGTTTGGCAAGCCAGATATTCCTATTTTGCTGGCGCTTCTCATCTTACTGGGGATGACATATGATTTGTGGGGGCAGAAAAAATGGACGCCGGGGCTACTTGCTTGTGCAGCTCTGCTTTTTTTCCTCACAAAAAATCCTCCCAGCAATGAAATAACGGTGGTGGATATCGGTCAGGGAGATAGTATTTTTTTGCGGGATAAGACGGGGAAAAATATGTTGATTGACGTGGGTGGTCGGGTGAGTTTTGCGGCTAAGGAGGGCTGGCAGGCCAAAAATCAGGAAGTCAATGCGGAGCGGACGCTCATTCCTTATCTGCGTAGTCGGGGTATTGGGCAGATAGATAGTCTGGTTTTGACCCATACCGATACGGACCATGTGGGGGATTTACTGGCTGTTAGTAAGGCTTTTCGGATTGGGACGATTTACGTGTCTCTGGGGAGTTTGAACAAGGCGGATTTTGTAGAAACTCTCAGAAAAACTGGAGCTCATGTAGACGCGGTTGAGGCGGGTCATCAGTTTTCGATTTTTGGTTCCAACTTGCAAGTTCTCTATCCTTTTGGCGCAGGAGACGGTGGAAATAATGACTCTGTGGTCTTGTATGGGCAGCTCTTGGATAAGCGATTTTTATTCACGGGCGATTTGGAAAAAGAGGGGGAGGAGCAGTTGATTGAGGCCTATCCTGATCTGGCAGTAGACGTCTTGAAGGCAGGGCACCATGGCTCAAAAGGTTCATCTGACCCCGCATTTTTAGACCATATTAAGGCTAAGGTGGCCTTGATTTCCGCTGGAGAAAAGAATCGCTACCAACATCCTCATGAGGAAACCTTGGCACGATTTTCCGACCAAAATATGGCTGTTTTTCGTACAGACCAACAAGGCGCTATCCGTTTCTACGGCTGGAATACATGGAAGTTGGAGACGGTAAGGTAGCGTAGCAATGATTTTCCATTTTCTCAGAAAACTTGTATAATAGTGTATCTAAGAAATGGAGAAAATAGATGATAATCAACTTTAAAGAAGTATCCACAGCCGGCCTTGAAAGCTCGCCAGTAGCTGCTGCCTTGGCCGGTATGCGTGGCCAATGAAGCCCGTTATTTTTGGAATAAATACAGGGTGGCATTTGAGACGACACCTGTATCCGAGAAGCCGGACCTGGTGGCAGACATTGATCGCTTGCTCAAAGAAGAGCGGGATTTGACCTTCGCAGTCAAGCCTCTGGAAATTTCCCAGCTGTTTTTGGAGGACCATATCCTGTGGACGCACGTATTTTACGAGGATGGACTAGCCATCAATATCTTGTACGATATGGATGACCGCAAAAAGCAGGCAGTTGGTCTCAAGCTGTCTGACGGCATGGAAGTACCGAGTGAGTTGGTAGACCAGTTCAAGTTTGCCCGTCAGAAGTCCAAGCTGGCTGGCACCATTCGTGGGTCTTACTTTACCCTCAAAAAAGACCATCAAAGCATGATGAATCGCTGGCTGGACAAGCTACTAGGGGCTACCGATACAGGTCTTGAAAAGAAGCTGGGTCTGCAGCGGTTTGATAAAAAAGCGGTGCTAGTAGCAAGCAAGGAAGTGTCACCTTTTGATGGCTGGCTTGATTTTACCAGTGCTGAACTGGCTCAAGCCGACCTCCTTGTCGCCTATGTCTATGACTTGGCACAAATGAAATCGGTCGTCGAGCAGGTCTTGGAAAATAAATCATTGGCGGATAATGGGCAGCTTTTCTTGGCTTATCCCAAGCAAAAAAATCCACTCGGGCAGCTTTTAAAAAAGTAGCTGATTATGCTGAGCGGATTGAGGATATTCGTCAGGCACTTGTAGGAAACCAAACGGCTCTGAATTTTTACGACAGTCTGACATCGGGCTACCAAAAAGACTGGGCTCGTTACGTCTTTTCAGCCAAGCAAGAAGCCACTCAAACCAAACGGAAGGCTGAAATGGTCGACATATTGAACAAAGGTTTTAAAACTCGTCAGCTTTACCAAGCCTCCTTGAAGAAGTGAGGGAGGATACAAAAATATAGTAACTAAAAAGATTAGAACGGTTGTTCTAGTCTTTTTAGGTTAAAAAAATCAAAAAAAAGGCTTGACATGGAACGCGTTCCAGCAGTTAGAATGAAATCATAAATGGAAAGTGAGGCAATACAAATGAACATCAAGCGTATTTTTGTGGATATGGATGGGACTTTACTGAATAGTCAAGGACGAGTAAGTAAGTCCAATGCTGACCTGATTCGTCAGGCTCAAATTCCTGTGACTTTGGTATCAGCGCGTTCTCCTATGGAGATGAGAGAAGCGATTGAGGCGCTAGATTTATCGGATGTGCAGGTGGGTTTTAATGGCGGGTTGATTTATCGCTGGCAAAATGGCTGCGTGCAACCACTCCATGCGGAAGTTATTCAGCAACAAACAACTGCGGAAATCTTGCACCAGGTGAGAAAGCATTTTCCGTTTGTCAGTCTTTCTTACTATGATCTGAACAACTGGTATTGTGATAAAATAGATGAAGGTATCCGCTATGAATATGAATTAACCAAGTGTCAACCGACTTTCATAACAGATGGTACAATTTTTCTCAAAGGTGGGATAAACATTTTCAAAATCATGATGATTACCTTCGAGGAGGAAACCATGCAGATTTTGGAGAAGTTTTTACAGAGTTTATCCATCAAGGCGGTCAGTATCCAGCGCTCGGGGAAATTTTATCTAGAGATTACCCATGCTCATGCGAAAAAGTCAAAAGGAATTAACTATATTTTCAAAAAAGAAAAGCTGAGTAAGACTACTACAGCCGCATTTGGAGATGGGTATAATGACATTCCAATGCTAGAAATTGTGGGGTATCCGATTGTTATGGAAAATGCGATGGCGGATATCAAGACGATAGCTTATCAAGTAACCAAGTCAAATGATGATGATGGTGTAGGGTATGGAATCCATCAGTTTTTGAAGTAGTAATGAGAGAAAGGAGTCAGGAATGACCTCTATCAGTGATATAGCAAAGAAAGTTGGCGTTGCAAAGTCAACAGTCTCTCGTGTTTTGAATAATCATCCACATGTATCTGTTGAAACTAGAAGAAAGGTACTTGCAGCAATGTCGGAGTTAGATTTTGCCCCTAATCAGGTTGCAAGAGATCTAGCCCGTGGAAAAACATTCAAGGTAGGAGTTGTCATTCCGCATACACGACATCCATATTTTACCCATTTGATCAATGGTTTGTTGGACGCGGCTAAGCTATCAGACTATCAATTGGTCATGATGCCGTCGGATTATCACCGGACATTGGAACGTTCCTATTTGGAGCAATTACGGCAAGGAGCTATTGATGCTTTGATTTTCACTTCACGTGCACTTGAGATAGACGAGATTGAAAACTATGCAAAATATGGACAAATTGTGCTTTGTGAAAAATTACTAGAGCAAACTAGCCTATCATCTGCTTATGTAAATCGATTGCCCTCCTATCGGGAAATGTTTGAAGCTGTCAGTCAACAAGGGTTGACACAGGGAGTCTTACTTTTTTCACGGAATAATTCAGACTCTGCCACATGGAAAGCAGCCACTCAAGCATTTGAAGAAGTGTTTGAAGAGCTGCCATTGGCGACATTTGGTCAGATACATGATATCCAAGACGGGTTAAACATTGTAGACGAGTTGATAAAATTTCCACGACTGGAGTGGATTTTAGCTACCAGTGATGATGTAGCTGCAGGTATCCGCGAGGCCTACCAATCTTTGGACATACCTTGCCCAGTTTTAATCGGTCAGGAAAATCTTTTGTCTAGTAAATTGCTAGGGATGGCTACTATAGACCACCAATCTTACCAACTTGGAAAATTGGCATTTTCACAAGCACTATCGAAGCAAGTCGGACAGAAGCAATTGTTGTCGAAATGTATTTTCAGATAACGAAAAGTCTAGATAGGTAAGTTTTTATGTTATAATTATTGTCTGGAAAAGGAGAATCGATGTTTCAAAGAGATGATTTTTCGACTCGTTTGCTGGAGTTAGGGGTAAAACCTGGTATGCGTGTTTTGGATGTTGGGTGTGGGAACGGCGAGTTTACTCGTCTTGCTGCTGAAGTGCTGGGTGCAAACGGTCAGCTTATCGGCATAGACCAGAATAGTGGGGCTCTGTCTCAGGCAAAAGGGGTCGAAAGCCTCCTTCCTAATTCAATACCTAGAAGCGGATATAGCAGCTCTGCTATTTGACAAGGCGAGCTTTGATGCTATCATCGGTCGACGCGTGCTGATGTATCAGAAAAATCCGCTAGAAATTCTAGCCTATTTGCGACAATTTCTAAAGCCGGGTGGTATCCTGCTCTTTCAAGAGAGTGATGCTGAGAGTATGCGTTTGAAAAATGAGCAGTTTACCCAACTTAATCAAGCTCAAGAAATGGTTTGGGAAACGGTCGCGCGTGAAGGTGGGCATATTCATATAGGAAGTCAGCTGTATGGTATGATGGCAAAACTCGATTTACAGGTTGAGCACTTGATTTCAGAAAATGTCCTTCAGACCAAGGAAACGGGCACTGACCTCGGTTGGCTTTTGGATGTGATGCGTGGTCGGATTAGTCAGCATTTTGATATGAGTCAGCTAGACACAGCTAATTTCCAAACTGAACTAGAAACAGTTGATCAGGCATTTGTACGCGATATTCATTACGGCATTGTTGGTAGAAATGTGTAAGGGCGGCTTGTCACTGAAGAAATTTCCAGATTCAAGTAAGCAATGCACCTGATATGTAGACAAAGAAAAAACGGAGAAGTCTCCGTTTTTTCTTTTATAAATCTTCTTGGTCACGATAGATCAACAATGCCAGTACCATAAATCCGACGAGGAAGCAGGCGAGGTGCGTCATTTGGGAAGAAACATTTCCTGTTAGCGAAATAGTTTCTCTCAGTCCAGATACAGAGTAGGTCATTGGAAGATAAGGTTGGATTTTTTGGAAGAAGGAGCGGCTGAGCTCGATTGGGTAGGTACCTGCACTAGAACCCAGTTGCAAGAGCAAGAGAATGAGTGAGGCATAAGAACCGAAGCGATTGTGCCAGCCAACCAAGGCTGTTACTAAGGTCATCAGTGTCCAACTAGCCAAAAGTGTCATGCCGAGTGTGAGGCCTTCGTGGCTTGGTTCAATACCAATCATACGGATTGCAAAGTAGAGGATAATGGCTCCAGCAGTTGCAATGGTACCATTGATGAAGAGCTTGTTGCGGGCCCATTGCCAGCGATTTTCAGGATGACGACCAGATAAGGCTTTGGCAAAGAGAACGTTAGCTGAGAGGGCTACAACCATCATCGAAACAGACATCATGTAAGGAGCCATTCCGACACCATTATTTTTAACATTGTCTTTGTCTTGGTGTTTGATGGTAACAGGGTTAGAAACCGTTTTTGCATTTTCATCTGTTGTAGAGACGATAGAAAGCTGTTCGCTAGCTGCGCGTAATGATGAAGTGAGGTTGTTGGTACCTGCATTGAGAACGGCTAAACCATCGGTCAGAGTTTGACCGCCATTGGCTAATTTGGTTGAGCCGTCAGCGATTTGTCCAGCGCCATCAGCAAGTTTGTTAGCTCCCTCTGTCAATTGACCAGAGTTACTTGCGAGTTTGTCGGCACCAGCTGAAGCACTTGCTGTACCAGACTTGAGTTGGTCAGATTTGCTTTGTAGAGTGAGAGCGCCGCTTGTCAATTGGGCAACACCACCTGTGTACTGACGAGCCCCTATCAATAGGCGGTCAGATCCATCAGAAACTTTGGTTTGTAATGTCGTGATACCAGCTGCTAATTGTTGGCTACCTGGCAGCATTTGCTGGTTAACAGCAGTATTGACGCTTGATAGGCCAGTTTGAAGGGTCTGAATACTTGTTGCAGCACCAGGAAGTGCTTGACTAGAGGCAGTTGCAAGTTGGTTGATACCTGCTTTTAAGTCACCTAAGGAAGCAACTTGTCCTTGGATAGTTTGTAGTGAGCCAGACATGGCTTGTACATTTTGCAAAATAGCTTGCGCTGCACTGGCAGTGCTAGAAGGAGCATTCGTGATAGCAGTTGAGATTTCAGCTTGTTGTTCAGCTGTCATAGCTTGGTAAGCAGTTGTTGATTGGACGGCTGTCAAACTAGCGGTTTTGTCCGCTTGGCTGTTGGCCAGGATGGTTTTAGCTTGCCCGGCAATGGTAGTCAGAGTTGTGACAATTGTTGAAGTATCAGGGGTTTCTCCAGCATTTAGCTGGCTATTGATGGATTGTAGGCCATCGTTGATTTTTGGAAGAGCAGCCTTGATTTGGTCAAGAATTGTTGTTTGCTCACTAGATGGAGTCACTTTTGTCGCTAATTCTTGCAAACCAGCTGATAGGCGATTGGAGCCATCGACGAGTTTTTGAATTTCGCTTGAGCCATCCTTGAGCTGCTGGATACCAGCCAGGAGCTCTTGCGACTTGTTATCCAGTGTCTGCGCTCCATTTGTCAATTGGCTGACGCCGTCTGTATAGGCTGTGACACCTGATGACAGAGTTCCTAAGCCGGAAGCCAGACTTCCCACACCATTTGTATAGGTAGAAAGACCGCTATTCAAAGTAGTTGCACCTGCTGCGAAGGTTTGAATAGATGAGGACAAAGTGTTAAGATTACTTGTCAATGTTTGGCTACCATCTTGTAGCTTGGTTGTCCCATCAAGGAGTTGTTGTCCGCCATCTGCAGCTTGATTCATCCCTGAGTTGAGCTTGGTCATGTTTTTGAAGACGGAAGAAGTGTAGGTCTCAGTGACGCTTTTGGAAACTTTTTCCTTGAGTTTGGCCATGGCAGATTCGCTCATTTTTGCTGAAACGAAACTGTGACCTTGAGTGGTTTGATAGGTGATGGTCAATTTTTGAGGATTTTTCGTCATCAAAGTTGTAGCTTTCTCAGAAAGATCTTCTGGGAAAGTAATAACCATGTAGTAGTCCCCTTTTTCCAATCCTTTTTCAGCCTTGGTTGAAGAAACAAAATGGAAATCCAGGTTCTTGTTTTTAGACATGTTGTCCACCATATCTTGTCCGATGTGGATGGATTTATTGTCTAGGGTAGCAGTGTGGTCTTGGTTGACAACCGCGACGGGGAGATTTTCCAGATTTCCATAGGGGTCCCACATGGAGGATAGGAAAATAACATTATATAGGGTAGGAATCAGAGCGACTCCGACCAGGGTAATCATGGACATAGGCTTTTTGAGCAGTCCTTTTAATTCTTCTAACATAGTTAACCTCTTTTAGACACATTGTTTAAAAAATATGATAGAATATATTATACACGTAGCAGAACAAAAAACAAGTTTTAAAACTGGTATTTGGACATCATGTATAAAATTGTCAAAAAATTGGAAAGGGAAATTATGGCAACAGATCATCGGAGAGAGCGGACGAAAAAAGCAATCGAGCAAGCAATGGTAGATTTGCTCAAACACCAGAGTTTTGATGAGATTTCAACCAGTCAATTAGCCAAGACTGCGGGCATTAGTCGCTCTAGCTTCTATACGCATTACAAGGATAAATATGAAATGATAGACCGTTATCAGCAGATTCTTTTTAGCAAATTAGAATATGTCTTTGATAAAAATGAATTTCAAAAAGAGAAGGCCTTGCTGGAAATTTTCGAGTTTTTGGACAGAGAGTTTTTATTTGCTGCGCTATTAACACAGAACGGAACCAAGGAAATTCAGACCTATATTCGCAACAAATTGCAGACCATGATTTCAAAAGAGCTTTACGATGACTATCCAAATTTGGACAAGGTACCAATCGAAAAACTCTACAATAGTGTCTATCTCAGCCATGCCATTTTTGGGATTTACCAGATGTGGATTACCCGTGGGAAGAAGGAGACAGCAGAGCAGATGACACAGATTCTCATCAATATGCTTCCACGATTCACAGACGAACAATAAAAATAACCCAAGCCTTTAAGCTAGGTTATTTTTTTGTAGTGCCTGTTCTAAATCAATGATGCTATCACAAACGAGGTCTAAAAGTTCGCTATCATGACTGATGAGGAGGATTGTTTGTCCGTGCTGTTTGGCTTGTTGGAGGAGTTGAGCAACTTCCAGCATTTGAAGGTAGTCCAGTCCGCTACTTGGTTCGTCTAATATAAGGAAGTCTTTTCCGCTGAGGAGGCTGGTTGCCAGCAAGAGACGTTGCTGTTCACCGCCTGACAAGCTAGCAGGATGACGATTCATTAAATGGTCTAACTTCAAAGCCTGACGAATCGATTCAAGCTGGTCGAGAGAGGTGCTTCCTAGTCTGAGCTCTTGTTCCACGGTCGGGGCAAAGAGTTGAAGGCGGACATCTTGGAGGAGCAGGCTCATGTGTTGTAGTCTTTCTGGCGCAGACTGGGGAGTATCATTCCAGAGGATACTCTCATTGCGAACCGCCCGAAGACCGACCAGTTGCTGAGCGAGACTGGATTTGCCAGAACCATTTGCACCGACGAGTCCGATGACAGTGCCAGCGGGAACAGCAAGCTCAGTAAGCAGACCAGATGCTTGACCTTTTGTGCGAACGGGGAGTTTTTCAATAAATAGTCCATTTTTAGACTCAAGCTTGGATGACTGGTGAATTTTGTGCTGAATGTGTTGCTTGGCTTCGGTCAGATCCAGACTACGTAAGGCTAGATTTTTTCGTTGGTCGGGAGACATTTTCTGGATATTGTCTCGAGTGAATATCTTTTCCAGTCGCCTTTCCGAAAAATAGAGGATGCGGTCAGCTAGGTCAATCCAGTTATTCAGACGGTGTTCGGCTACGAGAATGGTTTTTCCAGCGGACTTGAGTTGCTGGATTTGCGTTTGAATCGTGGCTGCACCAGCTGCATCTAGGTTTGCTGTTGGTTCGTCTAGGACCAAGATAGGCGTATCCTGCATGCTGGCACAAGCTAGCGCCAGTCGTTTCTGTTCGCCACCTGACAAGGTATGAATAGAGCGTTTTAAGAGATTCTCCAGCTCAAAATTCTGGCATACTTCTTGAAGTTTCTTGGCAATCTCCGGTCTAGGCATCTCTTTTTGCTCACAGGGAAGAACCAGTTCATGTTCCACAATCGTATGAAAAAACTGACTGCTCGGATGTTGAAAGACAGAGGCAACTTGCTGAGCTAGAATGTCGGTAGATTCCTGACCAACTTCCAAACCAGCTATGGTCAGTTTTCCAGACAAGCTTCCACCGAAATATTCAGGGGCAAGGCCGTTCAGTAATTTGAGAAATGTTGATTTACCAGAGCCGGAAGGACCAACAACCAAGATACACTCTCCTGGGAAAATCTTCAGAGAATCAATTTGGCAAGCCAATTGGTTGGTCGGATGATAGGTGAAGGTCAAGGCATCAGCAGTGATGATAGGCTGATGTAGAGGCACATTCCGATGCTCCATAAACTAATCCCCCAATCTAACCAGCTCCATTTGCTGGTGAAAAATTCGTGTGGTTTTCGTGTGCTTGTCATGCCCTTGGTCATCAGAGCCATGGTTAATTCTTGTGCCCTACGAAGAGTAGCCATCAGGAGGGGAATCAGCAAGTATTCTCCATATAAAAATGGATGAAGTAGCCACTCCCTCTTTTTAAGAAAGACACCTCTGAGGCGGAGTGCTTGGTGAATAAGTCGCGCTTGCTCAGGCAATAGCGGAAGGAAACCCAACATGACCCCAAAGGTCAAAACGAGAGGCTCAGGCAGACGCCATTTTCTGAGTCCATGTAGCAATTCATAGCTTGACGTAGTCGTCAAAATCAGCCCTCCCATCATGAAGCAAGGCAGTAACTGACGAAGACCGATAAAGACAAATGATAGGAATACCTGCCAGCCATTGCCCGAAGTTTCCTGTAAAAAGAAAGAATAGCAGGTCGCAGCTAGAAAGTACAGAGTATAGAGGCTAGCCTTGCACCACTGCTGGTAGAGTCCAGTCATAAGAAGCAGGATAAGACCAACTTCCAACCAATAAATCCAGCCATCAATATGATAGAGCAGGACCCAATTGGTCAGAAAGAGGACCAGGATTTTACTGCGAATGTCTAATTTCATTTGACGAGGCCAGAAGTCAGAAAGTGACGAGCAACTAATTTTTGTCCGATGACACCGCCGATGATGGCAAATAAGATGATGCTGCCGCAGATATAGCTGACATTTCCAAGATTAAATTCAATCATGACTCGATTAACATAGTCCATATCCTTGCCGCGCTCGAGTAACTTTTCAATGTAGGCGTCACGAGCAACCCACATCAAGAAGATGGGACCGAGATTGCCAAAAGAAAAGATGACATAAGATAAAAGATTAAGGCCAGAGCTGAGGTAATTTTTTTGACTTGCAATCCAGTCGGCTAACAGTGCACAACCTAGACTAGGGATGACTGCGAGAAGAAAATGCCCTGAAAAGAAGAAGAAGAGGGACATAACAGCACCCATCAAGCTAATGGCACCAAACTTTTGAATCTTGGCAATCAAAAGTATGTAAATGGTTCCGCATAACAGAGCAGCGAAGGCAGGAGCTAACTCCGTACTTGCTGAACGCGTGATGAGAAAGGCTAGGAGTGTTCCAAGTCCAACTCCGACAAAGTAGACAGCAGATAAGGCACCTGTTAAGATGAGATCCTTCATGTGTAGATGTTTCATAATTCCTCCAGTATAAAGGGAACAGAGCTTTCCCTACAAAATATTCAATCCCTTTAATTGTACCATTTTTATCACGTATTCTGACGAGAAGCGCTTCATTCTTTGAAAATGAACAAAATGTACGATATCTTGCTGAAAATGCTAGAAAAATCATCTTGTCTATGATAAAATGAAAGTGATTTCACAAAAGGAGGCTATATGAAAAAAGTATTATTTGTCATGGGGACCGTGCTCTGGAGTCTCTTTGTAGGGACAGGTCTTGTATCGGCCCAAGATGACTTGTTAACAATGACGCAAAAAGCAGGCTATCCAGCAACGGAAGCCATGGTTCCTAAGGCGTCTATTGTACTGGATGCGGAATCCGGTCAGGTCCTTTGGGCAGAAAATGCAGATGCCATTCGAGACCCAGCTAGTACGACAAAAACCATGGTGGTCTACTTGACCTTTGAAGCTATCACCGCAGGAAAAATCAATCTGGATACGCAAGTAACAGCAACAGAGACCGACCAAGCGATTGCAGGGATTTATGCTCTCAGTAATAATAAAATTGTAGCAGGACAAAGCTATACTGTTCGCGAGTTGTTGACCATGACTTTGGTTCCATCGTCCAATGTAACCACTCTGATGTTGGCTCATTTGATCCATGGTGGTGATGATGCTAGCTTTTTGGACCTGATGAATAAAACGGCCAAAGACCTTGGAATGACCAATACGCATTTTAACAATGCATCGGGTGCAGTTGCCTCTGCCTTTGAAGGATACTATGCCCCAGCTGGTTACAACCATGAATTTCCAAATGACACAACTGCTAAGGATTTGGCGATTCTAAGTTACCATTTGTTGAAAAAGCACCCAAAGGTGCTAGAATTTACAAAAAATCCCAAGGTCACTGTCAAGGCGGGTACACCGTTGGAAGAAACATTTGACGCCTATAATTATTCCTTGCCAGGCTTGCAGTATGGCTATGAAGGTGTTGATGGATTAAAAACAGGTTCTAGTCCGAGTGCTGCTTTTAATGCTATCGTGACAGCCAAGCGCAATGGCATTCGCTTGATTACCGTGGTCATGGGAGTGGGAGACTGGTCAGACCAAGACGGCGAATACTACCGACATTACTTTATCAATACGCTTTTAGATAAGACATTTTCAGAATACAGCCGACAAGTCATCGCACCAGCAGGCAAGCAAGATGTGGCCGGCAAGCAGATTGTCACCAAAGATAACCTTTACGGTCTGGTCAAAGCGGGCGAATCTCCTCAATTGACTTTGAATGGAAATCTCTTGCAAATCGCAGGAACCGTTGACCCGTCTTCAGGTGTAGCAGCGACAGATGCAGCAAGTGCGGCTAAAACAATACCGTCAAGTAAGGGGACTAGCCCCGCTACCAATCAATTCAGACTCTCTCTGCCTATCTTTGTAGTTATTGTTGTAGCAGGTGCTCTTGGTTTATTTTTACTTACGAAGGCATATTTTAAATTTAGAGCAAAACAACGTCGTCGCAGTCGTTCACAAAGTGCGGCTTATAGCCGTCGCTATCGAAGATAAGGAAAGCCGCCATGAGCGGTTTTTTGCTGCTAAAAATGATATAATAGGGCAAGAATACGAGGAAATCATGAATATTATAGAAGAAATTCAAACAATAAAGAAAGAAAAGTTGGGCTTGGTGACTGTTTTGACGGGCGATGATCCTGGTCAATTTCAACTAGCAAAGTCAGCATTTCTCAAGCAAATTGCATTTGATGCTAGTGATTTGGCTTATGCCTATTTTGATATGTCAGAGTCGGATTACACTCAGGTAGATTTGGACTTGGTATCGCTGCCTTTTTTCTCTGATGAGAAGATTGTCCTATTGGATTATTTTGCGGATTTAACGACGGATAAGAAGCGTTATTTGACAGACGATGAGCTCAAACAATTTGAAGTTTATCTGGAAAATCCTGTTGACACCACACGCTTGGTGATTTTCGCTCAGGGGAAATTAGATAGTAAGCGCCGCTTGGTCAAGATTCTCAAACGAGATGCGCGTGTCTTGGAAGCCAACGAGATGAAAGAGGCTGACCTGAAAAATTATTTCCAAAAAGAAGTAGCCCGTTTGGGGATTCAGATGGAGCCTGGCGTCTTTGAGGAACTCTTGGTCAAGTCGAATCTTGATTTTGCTGAAATGACAAAAAATTTAGTCTTTCTGCAATCCTACAAAGCGGGAGCTGTGATTTCACATCAGGATATTCAGCTGGCCATTCCGAAAACCTTGCAGGACAACTTGTTTGACTTGACCCAACTTATCTTGTCTAAAAAAATCAATCAGGCCCAGAGCTTGGTGCGCGACTTGCGCTTACAAGGAGAAGATGAAATCAAGTTATTAGCCGTACTGTTGACCCAATTTCGGACCTATTTGCAGGTGCAGTTACTGACTCATGAAGGACGGGGCGAGCAGCAGATTGTCACCGAATTATCCGATATTCAAGGGCGAAAGGTCAATCCCTACCAAGTCAAGTTTGCCTTGAGAGATTCACGAGGCTTATCGCTTGGATTTTTGAAGGAAGTGGTGCGGCTCTTGATTAAGACGGACTATCAGATTAAAACGGGTGTTTACGAGAAGGATTTCCTATTTGATATGACCTTGCTCAAGATTGCCAACCTGGTTTAAATCACGGACAAATGTTTTGAAAGCTATCTCAGAATTCGATATAATAAAGCCATATAAATGAAAAGAGGAAACCAAAATGGCAATTATTTTACCAGATCTTCCGTACGCATACGATGCTCTTGAACCAGCTATTGATGCAGAAACAATGACGCTTCACCATGATAAACACCATGCAACTTACGTGGCAAATGTGAATGCAGCTCTTGAAAAACACCCAGAAATCGGTGAAGATCTAGAAGCTTTGTTGGCTAATGTTGACGCTATCCCAGCAGACATCCGCCAAGCAGTCATCAACAACGGTGGTGGTCACTTGAATCATGCCCTTTTCTGGGAACTCCTTTCACCTGAAAAAACAGACATCACAGAAGAAGTAGCAGCAGCTATCAACGAAGCATTTGGTTCATTTGAAGAATTCCAGGCCGCCTTCACAGCCGCAGCAACAACACGTTTTGGTTCAGGTTGGGCTTGGCTCGTTGTCAATGCAGAAGGTAAATTGGAAGTTGTTTCAACAGCTAACCAAGACACTCCAATCATGGAAGGCAAAAAACCAATCTTGGCACTTGACGTTTGGGAACACGCTTACTACCTCAACTACCGTAACGTACGTCCAAACTACATCAAAGCATTCTTTGATATCATCAACTGGAATAAGGTAGCTGAATTGTACGCAGCAGCGAAATAAGCAATAAAAGAACGCATGTCTCCATTATGAGATATGCGTTTTATGATAGGATGAGTTATTTCTACAATTTCATACGGCGGGAGAAGTCGATGAAATGAAACTTATCCAATTTATGTCGGCTTTCAGTGAATTGGAACTGTCGCTGATCTTCTAAATAAACCTGAGATTTTATAGAAACGACATGGCGATCCTCTCCTATTTCCAAATATTGTTTGTCTTGTTCATGGACATGATCAATTAGAATATCCTTTCGCGCAAAAGCGATTTCGAGATGTAGCTCTTTTTCCAAATAAGCATAGATGGATTTTTCAGCAATTTCTTTGCTCATACGCGGAACCAACCGAGCAGATAAATAATCGATATCTAGAACAGTAGCTATTCCATCGACTAATCGTTGACGAATAATCTTCCAGACAATACTATTAATGGGAAAGCCAGTGTACTGATGTAGTTTTTGATCAATCCGGATTTTCTCTAAAAAGAGCACATTGGTTTTGGAAGAAAGTCCTAGACTGCTAACAAGTTCTTGATAGCTGATCAGTTCGGAAACTGGGAAGGTGATATGTTCTTGTTGGGTGACCTGTGACCCTGAGCCTTGTACTTTGGTGATGAGTCCGGCTTGAGACAGTAGCGATAAAGATTTTCGGATTGTATCCCGGCTAACTTGATACTCTATGGTCAGCTCTTTTTCGGTTGGTAAAAAGTCTCCTCCCTTGTAGTATTCATCTAAAATTTTTTGTTCTAATTCTTTGAAAATCATTTCATATTTTTTCATTTTTTCTGCTTTCCTTCAATTGTTTTCATACTTGTTTTTAAATGAGCATACAAATCGCCTTATTTTATCAAAAAATCAGAAAAGATGCACCAAACAACTTGCATACAAATAGTACATCGCTTACAATGTAGATGTAAATCAAATGCATTTATGATTTTAGTTGTTTTAAGCTGGAAAACCAGTTGATACTTTGTCCCTTGCAATGATTGTAGAGATTATGAAACAGGTCGATAACCTCTTGGGGGATAGTAGACGTGTACTATGGTAGCAGTGATTGCAAAAAATATGAAAAGGTATAAGGAAAAATACGATGGGAAAATTTGAAAAAGAAGCTCAAAGCCTCCTAGATGCCATCGGTGGTAAGAGCAATGTCAGTGCAGTGACTCACTGTGCGACTCGCATGCGTTTTGTCTTGAATGATGACAAGGCAGCCGATGTCAAAGCTATCGAAAGTCTAGCACCAGTAAAAGGAACTTTCACCAATGCTGGTCAGTTCCAAGTAATCATTGGTAACGATGTGCCAATCTTCTACAATGACTTCGTAGCCGTGTCAGGTATTGAAGGCGTGTCAAAAGAAGTAGCTAAGTCAGCTGCCAAACAAAATCAACATCCAATTCAGCGCGTACTGACCATGTTGGCTGAAATCTTTACACCAATCATTCCAGCTATCATCGTAGGTGGTTTGATTCTTGGTTTCCGTAATATTCTTGAAGGAGTTCCTTTTGAAGCGCTTGGCCAAGCTATGGCTGACGGGAAGCCAGTATTTGATGCAAATGGTGAGCCGGTTTATAACACGATTATCCAAGTTTCACAATTTTGGAATGGAGTGAACTCCTTCTTATGGCTTCCAGGTGAAGCGATTTTCCACTTCTTGCCAGTAGGTATCGTTTGGTCTGTTACTCGTAAAATGGGAACAACTCAAATCCTTGGTATTATTCTTGGTATTTGTTTGGTGTCACCGCAGTTGCTCAATGCTTACGCAGTAGCAGGGACTCCAGCAGCTGAAATTGCTAAGAGTTGGGTTTGGGACTTTGGTTTCTTTACAGTTAATAAAATCGGTTACCAAGCACAAGTTATTCCAGCCCTCCTTGCAGGTCTCAGCTTGTCTTACCTTGAAATTTTTTGGCGTAAACGTATCCCAGAAGTTATTTCAATGATTTTTGTACCATTCTTGTCCTTGCTGCCAGCCATTATCTTGGCCCACACAGTGCTCGGCCCTCTTGGTTGGACTATCGGTAAAGGTATCTCAGCAGTCGTTCTTGCTGGTTTGACTGGATCCTTCAAATGGCTCTTCGGAGCAATCTTCGGTGCTGTTTATGCTCCATTCGTTATCACTGGTCTTCACCATATGACTAACGCTATCGACACGCAATTGATTGCGGATACTAGCACTCACACAACTGGTTTGTGGCCAATGATTGCTTTGTCAAACATCGCTCAAGGTTCTGCCGTTCTTGGTTACTACTGGATGCACCGTCATGATAAGAAGGAAGCACAAATCTCTCTTCCTGCAACTATCTCAGCCTACCTTGGTGTTACAGAACCAGCCCTTTTTGGGGTTAACGTGAAATACATCTACCCATTTGTTGCGGGTATGATTGGTTCGGGGATTGCGGGTTTCTTATCAACCACCTTCAACATTCAAGCTAACGCTATCGGTGTTGGTGGCCTTCCAGGCTTCTTGTCAATCAATATCAAATATATGGGCTTCTTCTTTATCTGTATGGCAGTAGCTGTTATAGTACCATTCTTCTTGACAATTTTCTTCAAAAAAACAGGTATTCTTGCTAAGACGGAAGAAGATGCAGTGCTTGATGTTCCTCTTCAAGAACCAGTCGTTGAAGAAACTGGACTTGAAGCAGGTGTTCTAGTCACTCTTATTAGCCCATTGACTGGGGAAATGAAAGAACTTAGTCAGGCACAAGATGCTGTATTTGCTCAAGGTGTGATGGGACAAGGTGTCCTCATCGAACCAAGCGAAGGTGAATTGGTGGCTCCAGTTGATGCAACTGTTTCAGTTCTTTTCCCAACTAAACACGCTGTTGGTTTGGTGTCAGAAGACGGTGTTGAGCTCTTGATGCACATCGGTATGGATACTGTTAACCTTGAAGGTAAAGGTTTTACAGCACACGTAGCTCAAGGTGAAAAGGTTAAAGCTGGTGATAAATTGATTAGCTTTGACATTGACGCTATCAAGGCAGCTGGTTACCCAGTTGAAACACCTGTTATCATCACTAACCAAGATAATTTCTTGCCAATCGCTGAACACGATTTCCCAAGAGCTATCCAGCGTGGTGAAAAATTGATGACAGCGCGTAAACTCTAATAGAGATAGATATAATTGTTTCAAGTCCAGTCCATGAAAACTGGACTTGACGCATTTTCCAGTGCAAGCTAGAGGTTCAAAGGTAGCTAGCCCTGCCTTTAGTTTATTTTCAAATAAAAATCAAAACTAGCAAACTTAATTTACATATCTGATAATGGAATATTAGAAATTAGAAAAGCGAACGAAGTGAGTCAAACCTGATATTTTCGCCGTAGTGAAATTATTAGTAACAGCAATGCTGTTACTAATAACGGAATTTTTGAGAGAGAATAAGTCCAGTGGACTTATTTTGCCCGAGCCTTAAAACAAAGACGTGAGGGGGCTCAATCTTAGGATTGCTCTCACAGTCTGGGAGACTGTTAGAGGTGACAGATAGGAAAAACAAAGTTTTTCTCATCATTCCCTGGATAATTTCTTCTTCCGTCCGCACTATCTCACAACATGGAATTTTCAAAATCGATAACATTTTGAAAATGGAATTAGTAAGGTAGCTAGGTAAGTTGCCATAGCGATTACCGTAGTTTATCAGTGATTTTAACCATTGATAAACCTGCTACGTTAGAAAATATCAAAAATCAGTTTTTAAATTTTAATGAGTATGAAAAAAGAAAAAGGAGACACCCATGGCAATCGATAAACGTAAAGTTGTCTATCAAATTTATCCAAAATCTTACAAGGACACAACTGGCAATGGTGTTGGAGACCTTCGTGGTATCATTGAAAAACTGCCTTACCTTGAAGAGTTGGGCATTGATATGATTTGGCTCAACCCATTTTACCCAAGTCCACAACGTGACAATGGTTATGATGTCGCCGATTACACGGCTGTCAATCCAGACTTCGGCACCATGGCTGATTTTGAAGAAATGATTGCGGTTGGTCGTAAGCACAATATTGACTTCATGTTGGATATGGTACTCAACCACTGTTCAACAGAGCATGAATGGTTCCAAAAAGCCCTTGCTGGTGACAAGTTCTATCAAGACTTCTTCATCCTTCGTGATGAGCCAACCGACTGGGTTTCAAAATTCGGTGGCAATGCCTGGGCACCGTTTGGCGATACAGGCAAATACTACCTCCACCTCTTTGACGTGACTCAAGCAGACCTCAATTGGCGCAACCCTCATGTCCGTGAAGAACTTTTTAAGGTGGTTAATTTCTGGCGTGACAAGGGTGTCAAAGGCTTCCGCTTCGACGTTATCAACTTGATTGGGAAAGATGAGGTTCTGGAAGATTGCCCAATCAATGACGGTAAACCAGCCTACACTGACCGCCCAATCACCCATGACTACCTCAAAATGATGAACAATGCCAGCTTTGGCCAAGATGATTCTTTCATGACCGTTGGTGAAATGTCTGCAACAACCATTGAAAATTGTATTCTCTACACGGCACCAGAGCGTGAAGAATTGTCAATGGCCTTCAACTTCCACCATCTTAAAGTCGACTACAAGGAGGGGCAAAAATGGACCATCATGGACTTTGACTTCATCGCCCTTCGTGACCTCTTCCATTCTTGGGGAGAAGGCATGAGCGAGGGAGATGGTTGGAATGCTCTCTTCTACAATAACCATGACCAACCACGCGCTCTCAATCGTTTTGTGGATGTCAAAAATTTCCGCAATGAAGGAGCAACTATGTTGGCAGCTTCTATTCATTTGTCACGTGGCACACCATATATCTACATGGGTGAAGAAATCGGCATGATTGACCCAGACTATGATTCAATGGCTGACTATGTGGATGTTGAAAGTCTCAATGCCTACCAAATCATGTTGGATGAAGGCAAGACTCCAGA
This sequence comes from Streptococcus gallinaceus, assembly GCF_024170225.1. Lineage (GTDB taxonomy): Bacteria > Bacillota > Bacilli > Lactobacillales > Streptococcaceae > Streptococcus > Streptococcus gallinaceus. Next base: position 136,341 of record NZ_JALJXU010000001.1, read on the forward strand.
AGAAGCCTTCAAGATTATCCAAACCAAATCGCGTGATAATTCTCGTACGCCAATGCAATGGGATGCGAGCGAAAATGCTGGCTTTACCACAGGTATCCCATGGCTCAAAGCCGGTAAATCATATAAAGAAATTAACGTGGTCTCTGAACAATCAGGATCAATCTTTACCTTCTATCAAAAACTCATCAAACTCCGTAAAGACATACCATTGATTGCAGAAGGTGACTACAAGGCGGCCTACACAGACAGCGACAAGGTTTACGCTTTTGAACGTCAGTTGGACGGTCAAAAACTTCTTGTTCTCAACAACTTCTTTGCAGATGACGTCACTCTTGACTTGCCAGCTGACTATGTCAATGGTCAAGTCCTTATCAGTAATTATGCTGACGTTACTGTAACAGAGACTGTGACCTTGAAACCTTACCAAGCGCTAGCGATTCTGGTGAAATAGGACAAGGATGATTTTACCAAACACTTCTAGGGTTAGAGAACTTCTCTAATTTTGGGGGTGTTTTTCTACCATTTGTCAAGTATATCAACGCTTATTGGAATCATTTTTTAGAAAGTCAGTAGAATGATGATGTCTATTGCCTTTTTTTAGGTCATTTTGACAGAAAAAAGTGTACACACAGACAGCACCTTATTTAGTGATTTTTTAATAAGGTGTTACAATAGTATGGCATAGTTATCTTTACTGATTTTTAGCTAAACGGTAATCATAAAGTTTATTATGCGTTATGAGGTAATACATTGTCCGAATAAGGCGATGTATTGAGGCAATCGTATGTGGCTTGGTTGAGCTGACTTGCGATTGTTTTTTTCGTTTCTTATAGAAGTCAGCGATGTGAGAGGGATTTGTGTGACTGGCAGAAGTGATGTTATGGATACACTTAAATAAAATCTTTCTGGCATAAGGGGTGCCACGCTTTGTAATATGTTCTTGTGCCAGATAGTTTCCAGATTCGTAGTGCCGTAAGTCAATGCCAATAAAAGCGTTGATTTGATTGGCAGACTGAAACCGACGAATGTCTCCCAATTCGCAATAATGCTTGTAGCTGTAGTCTATGCGATACCAGGGATAGAAAGTAGTATCTCATGTTCAGGTAATGGCTGAGCAAGCTGACCATTTCATCCAATACGATTTGTATCCGTTCTGTAAGTCTAAGCAGTTCTTGTGCATAGTATCTCACTTCTTCGACCATTGGAGAGTTTTTTGTACAGCTGAATAAGACTGTTTAGCTAGTTCCGCTAATTTATCAACCAAGGAAGAGACTCGTTTTCCAGAAATCCGTTTAAGTAGTGGATTGTAGGATAACGTCTGTCAATTCCGTTTCTGATAACTCCAAGACAAAGTTCTTATTTGGAAAGGCCTTAACTAAATTCCAGTATTGTTCTCCTGTTGGTGTGGATAGCAGTTGTTCCAGCTCATGGAAAGTCACTTGCAAGACCTTATGAAGACGATTCTTAGCACGGACGGTGTCTTCAGTCAGATTTTGATAGAAGCGACTAAGGTCACGCAAATTTTGGTAAACTTCTTTTTGACGATAAGTAGGCTTGCGATTGAAGATAAATTGTGACTCAGCCAATTTTTCTGCATCAATCTTATCTGTTTTACGTACTCGCAAACTGTCTAATTGCTTTTTGGCTTCTAGAGGGTTTAACCGAGTATAGGCACCTGTAGCTTCAAAGATGATTTCTGGGTTTTGAACAGATTTCAAGTCCTTTAACAACCTCGAAAAACCGATAGCGTCATTGGGTATCGAATAGCCATGAACTTTTTCACTATTGACCAGAATAGCCACTTCAGAGCTTACTTTACTCACATCAATTCCAAATACTGTACGTATAAGATTACCTCGTTTATCTTGTCAGATTCCTTGTTTTAGCTATCTCATTTTCAATACTCGACGTTGAACGTCCCACATACTGTGACCAGATTTTAACTAAAACAGGTGTCTTGCTAGTTTTTATTGCGACGTCTAGCGTCTAAAGCCCCTTCGGCTTAACAAGACACCTCTACTTTATCAAAAAAGAAAAAGTAGTGAAGATTTCTCCCGTCGGAGATTTCTTCACTACTAAGCTTAGTATGTTTTTATTTTGTTAAAAATGATAGACGGATCTGAAATAGCTAGTAGGGGTTTGACGTTTTTGTATCCTTTTACAGAAAAAAGAAAGCGTTTTAAAGTGGTTTAAAATATGTTATAATATATTAAAAAAGAAAGTGGAAGGCATATTGCACGGAATGATCACAAACGACCAGTATCGCTATTTACGAAACAATCCCATTTTTCAACATTTTCCTGTTGAGCATTTTGACCAGATTGCTAAGGAAATTCGCTTTCGTAAAATCCCGAAAGGACAGATATTTTTCTTTGGTGGCGATCGTCGTGATTACTTATTTGTCTTATTTCAAGGTTATGCGCGGATAGAGCAGTATGACCAGACGGGGACCTACACCTATCTGGACTATATCCGCCAAGGAGAGGCCTTCCCATTTGGTGATATGTTCAATGATGGTCTCTACCATTACACAGCGGTAGCGGAGACAGATTTGGAATACTTTATGATTCCTATGGATGATTACGAAGAATTTTCGAAAATCAATCCGCGCCAGATGCTCTTTATCGCCAAGAAGCTGGCAAAAATTTTGCGTTTTGAGGAGCTGCGCTTGCGCAATGCAATGATATCCCGAGCTAGCGACCGGGTGGAGCAAGTTCTGGCCCTCATGTACTGGGACATCTGCCTACCGGCTCAATTAGATACGCTCCCCTTTACCATCCATATCCAAGAAATTTCCCGATTATCTGCGACCACTAGGGAGACTGCTAGTCAAGTCATGAAGCGGCTGAAGCAGGAAAATCGGATTAGTTATTCCCACAAGCAACTGACTTTTTTGGATAAGGATTATTTTTTAGAACATTTGACCGAGACTCGCTAGAGTTTCGGTTTTTTCTTATTTTCAATAAAAATATTTATTCAAAAAAGGAGTAAAATCGATAAAATAGTCAAAGAAAGCGTTGTCATTTATATAAAAATGAAAAAATTTGTGTTAAAATGTACAATATTTGGCAAATAAATTGTCAAATACTTCGTGTAAGCGTTTTAAATTTGGTGGTATAGTAGTATCAACAAAGGGTAAGGAAACTTACAACAGGTAAAAAGGAGGGATTCACATGTCACAAAATCCTATTCATGTTTTTTCAGAAATCGGAAAACTGAAAAAAGTTATGCTACACCGTCCGGGTAAAGAAATTGAAAATCTGATGCCTGACTATCTCGAACGACTCTTGTTCGATGATATTCCATTCTTAGAAGACGCCCAAAAAGAGCACGATGCATTTGCTCAAGCCCTTCGTGATGAAGGAGTGGAAGTTCTCTACTTGGAACAGCTTGCAGCTGAGTCTCTGGTCACTCCAGAAATTCGAGAAGCCTTCATCAACGAATACTTAGAAGAAGCCAATATTCGTGGCCGGGCAACGAAAAAAGCCCTTCGTGCGCTTTTGATGAATATCACCGACAATCAAGAATTGATTGAAAAAACAATGGCTGGTGTTAAGAAATCAGAATTACCAGAAATTTGTGCAGAAGAAAAGGGTCTGACAGACTTGGTAGAATCCAATTATCCATTCGCCATCGACCCAATGCCAAATCTCTACTTCACTCGTGATCCATTTGCGACGATTGGCAACTCTGTTTCGCTCAACCATATGTACTCTGAAACGCGTAATCGCGAAACCATTTATGGTAAGTACATCTTTACTCATCATCCAGATTATGCAGGCAAAGTTCCATTTGTCTATGACAGAAGTGAGTCAACTCGTATCGAAGGTGGAGATGAGTTGGTGCTTTCAAAAGACGTGCTAGCAGTAGGGATTTCTCAACGGACAGATGCAGCGTCTATTGAAAAACTCTTGGTCAATATCTTCGAACGGGGAGTTGGCTTCAAGAAGGTTTTAGCCTTTGAATTTGCAAATAGCCGCAAGTTCATGCATTTGGACACTGTATTCACTATGGTGGACTATGATAAATTCACCATTCACCCAGAAATTGAAGGTGACCTTCGCGTCTACTCTGTCACTTATGAAAATGAAGAATTACATATCGTAGAAGAAAAAGTTGACTTAGCAGAACTTCTTGCAGCAAATCTCGGAGTTGAAAAAGTTGACTTGATTCGTTGCGGTGGCGGTGACAATGTTGCTGCTGGACGAGAACAATGGAATGATGGCTCCAATACATTGACCATCGCACCTGGTGTCGTAGTGGTTTACAAACGCAATACAATCACAAATGCCATTCTCGAATCCAAAGGTCTTCGCTTGATTAAGATTTCAGGAAGTGAATTGGTACGAGGCCGTGGCGGTCCACGTTGTATGTCCATGCCATTTGAGCGCGAGGATATTTGATAGAAAAACGAATGAGATAGAAAGAGGAAGCATATGACAACATCCGTATTTAAAGGCAGACATTTTTTAGCAGAAAAAGATTTTACACGTGCAGAGTTGGAATACTTGATTGACTTTGCAGCGCACTTGAAAGATTTGAAAAAACGCCATATTTCCCACCGTTATCTAGAAGGCAAGAACATTGCGCTCTTGTTTGAAAAGACTTCTACTCGGACTCGTGCAGCTTTTACCACTGCAGCTATTGATCTGGGTGCTCATCCAGAATACTTGGGAGCAAATGATATCCAGCTTGGCAAGAAAGAGTCCACAGAAGACACAGCAAAAGTTCTTGGTCGTATGTTTGACGGGATTGAATTCCGTGGTTTCAGCCAAAAAATGGTAGAAGAATTAGCAGAGTTTTCAGGTGTACCAGTTTGGAATGGTTTGACAGATGCATGGCACCCAACTCAAATGTTGGCTGACTACTTGACTGTGAAAGAAAACTTTGGCAAATTAGAAGGTTTGACATTGGTTTATTGCGGTGATGGTCGTAACAACGTGGCAAACAGCCTTTTGGTAACTGGTGCTATCCTTGGTGTCAATGTTCATATCTTCTCTCCAAAAGAACTCTTCCCAGCAGAAGATGTTGTAGCTCTTGCTGAAGGTTTTGCAAAAGAATCTGGCGCTCATATTCTCGTGACGGAAGATGCCGATGAAGCTGTCAAAGGAGCAGATGTCCTCTACACAGACGTTTGGGTATCAATGGGTGAAGAAGCTAAATTTGCAGAACGCGTAGCCTTGCTTAAACCTTATCAAGTGAATATGGACTTGATTAAGAAAGCTCAAAATGATAATCTCATCTTCTTGCATTGCTTGCCAGCCTTCCACGATACCAATACGGTTTATGGCAAAGATGTAGCAGAAAAATTTGGTGTAGAAGAAATGGAAGTGACAGATGAAGTCTTCCGCAGCAAATACGCTCGCCAGTTTGACCAAGCTGAAAACCGCATGCACACCATCAAAGCAGTTATGGCAGCTACATTGGGCGAGCTCTTTATTCCAAAAGTATAAGTTTACAAGTGCACCTGTTGGACGTCTTGTCTGACAAACAGCTGGAGGGCTGAGGCAAAAGCCCAGTCCTCCTATTTTTATATGAGATGATAGTGAGTTTCTTTGATTTTACAAGCCTCGTTTGAAAACGAAAGAAATCCACTATTCTATTATCAGAGAAAAAGGAGAAGCTATGACAAATCGTAAAATCGTAGTGGCCTTGGGAGGGAATGCAATCCTCTCCTCAGACCCATCAGCAAAAGCTCAAAAAGAAGCCTTGGTTCAAACAGCCAAGCACCTGGTGAAACTGATAAAAAATGGAGATGAGCTCATCATCACCCATGGAAATGGACCGCAAGTTGGTAACTTATTACTGCAAAATTTGGCGGCGGATTCCATTAAAAATCCTGCCTTTCCATTGGATTCACTTGTTGCCATGACAGAGGGCTCTATCGGATTTTGGCTACAAAATGCTCTCGAAAACGAATTGGCCAAGGAAGGGATTGAAAAAGAAGTGGTCTCTCTTGTGACACAGGTGGTTGTGGACAAGGATGACCCAGCTTTTGAAAATTTGACCAAACCAATCGGCCCATTCTACACAGAAGCAGAGGCAAAAGCTGAAGCTGAAAAGACGGGAGCCACTTTCAAAGAAGATGCTGGTCGTGGCTGGCGCAAGGTTGTTGCCTCACCTAAACCAATTGGTATCAAAGAAATCACAACCATTCGCACACTGTTGAATGCGGGCGAAGTGGTGGTTGCGGCTGGCGGTGGCGGTATCCCAGTCGTTAAAGAGGCTGATGGGACCTTGACAGGCGTTGAAGCCGTTATTGATAAGGACTTTGCTTCCCAATGCTTGGCTGAATTGGTGGATGCAGATCTCTTTATCGTCTTGACCGGTGTGGATTATGTCTTTGTCAACTTTAACAAACCAAACCAAGAGAAATTGGAACGGGTAACGGTAGCTGAATTGGAAGAATACATTGGACAAAACCAATTTGCACCAGGCTCAATGCTACCAAAAATTCAAGCTGCCATGGCTTTTGTCAATCACAAGCCTGAATCACAAGCCGTTATCACATCGCTTGAAAATCTCGGTGCCTTGATTGAGTCAGAAAGCGGCACGATTATTTCAAAAGGATAGATTGAAAAGGGAGCTGGAAATCAACTCGGAGCTCCCTTTAGGACAAGAGTTTTTGTAAACGGTTACAAAAACATCAAGTGCTTTCTGTCGGAAGAGCACAAGCTACAAATCAATCGGAGAAAAGTCCGATCTGGACACGCATATATTATTTAGGAGGTTAATGACATGGCTCAAAAAGAGAAAAAAGGCTTTAGGATGCCTTCATCTTTCACTGTTTTGTTCATCATCATCGCCATTATGGCTGTCATGACTTGGCTGATTCCAGCAGGCCAGTACAAGACGGATGACGCTGGAAATTTGATTGCTGGAACTTATCAACGCATTGCTTCAAGCAAGCAAGGACTCTATGACATTTTTATGGCGTCAGTCCGTGGGATGATTGGGACCAGCAAGACATCAGGGGCAATTGAAGTTTCTTTCTTTATCCTGATGGTTGGTGGTTTTCTCGGTGTCGTTACAGAAACGGGTGCTTTAGATACAGGGATTGCGGCGGTTGTTAAAAAATACAAAGGCCGCGAAAAGATGTTGATTCCTGTTCTCATGCTCTTGTTTGCCCTCGGTGGTTCCACATACGGCATGGGTGAAGAAACAATGGCTTTCTATCCTCTGATTATCCCTGTTATGTTAGCCGTTGGATTTGACACCATAACTGCGGTGTCTATTGTCCTGATTGGTTCACAAATTGGTTGCTTGGCCTCAACGGTCAATCCATTTGCGACGGGGGTAGCGTCAGATGCTGCCGGAATCGGACTTGCTGATGGGATTATTTGGCGCTTGGTATTTTTCGTTGTCATGTACGGTATCTCAGTTATGTATGTTTACCGCTATGCAGGAAAAATTGAGCACAATCCTGAAAAATCCTATGTTTTTGCAAAACGAGACGAAGACCTTGCTTATTTCAAATTAAGAACCGAAGACAATGCGACTCTAAGTGGCAAACAAAAAGGAGTGCTCTGGATTTTTGCAGCAACCTTTATCATCATGGTGATTAGCTTGATTCCATGGGCAGATTTGAACAAACATTTTACCTTATTTACAAGTCTGAATGATGCTCTTCAAAACATTCCTGTATTGGGTGTCGTATTTGGGAAAACAGCTGCCTTGGGAACTTGGTACTTCCAAGAAATCACCATGCTTTTCTTCATGATGGCGATTTTGATTGGTATTGTCTACGGTATTTCAGAATCTCGCTTTATCCAAGTGTTTATGAACGGGGTAGCAGACTTGCTCAGCGTTGCCTTGATTTGTGCTGTTGCGCGTGGTATTCAAGTTGTTATGAACGATGGTGCCATCACTGCGACCATTCTTCACTGGGGCGAAGAAGGCTTGAAAGGTCTCTCTTCACAACTCTTCATCGTCTTGACCTACATTTTCTACTTGCCAATGTCCTTCTTAATTCCATCCACATCTGGTCTAGCAGGAGCGACCATGGGTATTATGGCCCCTTTGGGCGAATTTGCAAAAGTTCCAGCTCATTTGGTTGTCACAGCCTTCCAATCAGCTTCAGGTTTGCTCAATCTAGTGACACCAACTTCTGGTATCGTAATGGGAGCACTTGCCCTCGGACGTATTGAAATTGGTACATGGTGGAAATACATTGCTAAGTTGATTGTGCTTGTTTTCCTTGCAAGTATCGCTATCTTGGTCATTGCAACCTTCTTCTAAACGTTTTATAATGAAAAGAAGAAAGGAGTTCTATGAAGACATTTATTACAGAAAGTCATCGGGCAGAGGTGCTTGCAGCAATCAAAGACATTGTTGCCATTCCATCTGTCTGTCATGAAGGAGAAAATGGTACTCCCTTTGGTCAAGCTATTCAAGACGCCTTGGAACACACCTTGGAGTTGACAAGGGGGCTGGGCTACAAGACCTACCTTGATCCGCAAGGCTATTATGGCTATGCAGACTTGGGAGAGGGTGAGGAGACACTTGCGATTCTCTGCCATTTGGATGTTGTTCCTGCAGGGGATTTGGAGAAATGGGTTTCTCCTCCTTTTGAAGCAGACGTTCGAGATGGCAAACTTTACGGCCGTGGTGTGCAAGATGACAAGGGTCCAACCATGCTGGCTCTCTATGCAGTCAAAGCCTTGGTCGAAGCAGGAGTTATCTTCCATAAACGCATTCGCTTTATATTTGGCACAGATGAAGAAACGCTCTGGCGTTGCCTCCATCGTTACAATGAACTGGAAGAAGCTGCCACAATGGGCTTCGCACCAGATTCATCATTCCCATTGACCTATGCCGAAAAAGGCTTACTTCAAGCGACATTACGAGGTCCAGAAGCCAAAGATCTTAGCTTAGAAGCTGGTCAAACCTACAATGTCGTACCAGCCAAGGCTAGTTACAGCGGTCCGTGGTTAGATACTGTCCTAGCCGAATTGGATAAGCTTGGCTTTGACTATGAAAAAACAGCCGACTCGGTGACTGTTTTGGGTCTGGCCAAACATTCCAAGGATGCAGGTGAAGGGGTGAATGCGATCGTTCGCCTAGCTAAGGCTCTTCTTTCAGTGACAGATCATCCGGCGATTCGGTTTATAGCAGAAGCAGTTGGAGAAGATGCGACAGGAGCTAGTTTATTCGGCTTGGTTGAAGACCAACCGTCTGGAAAACTCAGCTTTAATATTGCAAGTCTTAGTTTGACAGAAGACTATTCCGAGATCCGACTGGATATCCGAATTCCTGTTTTGGCAGACAAGGAATCCTTGGTTCGGACATTGTCTGAAAAAGCGACGGACTTCCAGCTGACCTACGAGGAATTTGACTATCTGCCATCGCTTTATGTTCCGCTAGATAGCCCCTTGGTCTCTACGCTGATGGCTGTTTACCGAGAAAAAACAGGAGATATGACCCCTGCTCAATCATCCGGTGGAGCAACATTTGCACGAACCATGTCAAACTGTGTCGCCTTCGGGGCCTGTTTCCCAACGACACCACAGACTGAGCATCAAGAAAATGAACATGCCCCACTAGAAGACTTGTATCGAGCTATGGATATCTATGCAGAAGCCATTTATCGCCTAGCAGGAAATCCATTATAATCCAGCTCCTTCTTTCTCTTGAAAAGGCCCTAGGCTTTACCTAGGGTCTTTTCACATATTATCGATTGCTAAAAAAGAATGGAGGTGTGTATTCTTTTAATTTTTCAAAGCAGGCTTGGGCAGTGTCATTGTCCTCGCAGACAATCAAACACACGTCATCTCCACAAACGGTTGCGACAACCTCTGTCAATTCCATGGCATCTAAGATGGAGCCAAAGGATTGGGCAAGACCGGGCAAGGTCTTGAGGACAACCTGGTGTTGGACTGGACGGAGCATGACTAGGGCGTCTTCCATGTAAAAACGCAGACGTTTTTCCCAACGAGCGGGAGCAATGCTGTTAATGACATAATAGGAAGTATCGTCTTCGTTGATTTTGACAAGATTGAGAAGTTTGATATCGCGTGATAGGGTGGATTGGGTCACAGAGATACCGTTTAACTCGAGCAAATCTTGTAACTCTTGTTGGGTATGAATTTTCTTTTCCGATACCAAGGAGCGAATGACCTGATGGCGGCTTTCAATTTTATTCATAGAAAATCTCCTATTTGACGAACATGGCATCACCAAAGCTAAAGAAGCGATAGTGTTCTTCGACAGCGTGTTTGTAGGCATCTAGGACAAATTCACGCCCGGAAAATGCAGATACTAGCATGACAAGGGTTGATTTTGGAAGATGGAAATTGGTTGAAAAAGCATCCACGACCTTGAATTGATAGCCTGGTTTGATGAAGATATTGGTCCAACCGGAGTCAGCCTGCAATTGTCCGTCAAATTTATTTCCAATGGTTTCAAGAGTGCGGATTGAAGTCGTACCGACAGCGATTACACGACCACCATTGGCCTTGACTTGATTCAAAGTATCTGCAGCCTCTTGACTAAGATTGTAAAATTCAGAGTGCATTTCGTGTTCATCGAGTTTATCCACAGAGACAGGACGGAAAGTTCCTAGCCCGACATGGAGTGTCAAGTAGACTAGTTTGACACCCTTGGCTTCAATTTTTTTCAGTAATTCTTTTGTGAAATGCAAGCCGGCAGTCGGTGCAGCAGCAGAGCCATTTTCTTTGGCATAGACTGTCTGGTAGCGTTCCTTGTCTTCCAATTTTTCATGGATATATGGCGGAAGCGGCATTTCTCCCAAACTTTCCAGCACTTCTAGGAAGATACCTTCATAGTGAAATTCGACGATGCGGCCACCATGTTCTAATTCCTCGACGATAGTGGCAGTGAGGCGACCATCTCCGAAAGAGACCTTGGTTCCTACTTTTAGGCGTTTGGCAGGCTTGGCCAAAACTTCCCACTGATTACCTCCCTTGTCTTTCAAAAGAAGAAATTCGACGTGGCCATGTGTATCTGGTTTTTCACCGTAGAGACGAGCAGGGAGAACACGTGTATTATTCATGACCAGCGCATCACCAGCGTGTAACTCATCTAAAATATGGTCAAAATGTGTGTCGGTCATGTCATGAGTTTCGCGGTCAATGACCAATAACTTCGAACTGTCTCGTTGTTCCAAAGGAGTTTGAGCAATCAACTCTTCAGGCAAATAAAAATCAAAATCAGCAGTATTCATAAGTCTCCTTAAGCAAAAATAATCAATAAAAAGTAGAGAATCAGCGCAAGCGGAGCAATCATCAGAAAGCTACCTAGAATGGCTAGGGCATTTCTCCAAGTCTTGTATTGTCTCAAAAAATAGGCGGCCAGACAAAGTGCTGCGCCCCATAAAAAGATAATCAATAATTGTGTAGTCATAAAAACATTATACCATAAAAAAGATTTTGCTTGACAAAAATTGGTATATACCGTATAATGAAATCAGACAATTGGTATATACCAAACAAGCAAAGGAGAGACCCATGAAAGTCATCACAGTAAAAGACCAAGTTGAAGGCGGAAAAGTTGCTTTTGAATTATTGAAAGAAAAATTAGACCAAGGTGCCAAGGTACTAGGATTGGCAACAGGTTCGACACCGATTGAATTTTACAAAGAAATCGTTGCTAGCGATGTCGACCTATCCTCATTGGTATCAGTGAACTTGGATGAATATGTCGGCTTATCAGCGGATGATGAACAGTCCTATGCTTACTTTATGAAGGAAAATCTCTTTGCAGAAAAACCTCTCAAAGTCAGCTATTTGCCAAATGGATTGGCTGAAAATCCAGCAGAAGAAGCACTTCGCTACAATCAAATCCTGGCTGAAAATCCAATTGATTTCCAAATTCTAGGTATTGGACGCAACGGTCATATTGGTTTCAATGAACCTGGGGCTTCATTTGAAGGTGTGACACGTGTGGTTGATTTGACACCGTCTACCATTGCAGCCAACGCACGCTTTTTCCAAGATGAAAATCAAGTTCCTAAACAAGCCTATTCAATGGGAATTGCCAACATCATGGCATCAAAAACGATTGTACTGATGGCTTATGGTGCAGAAAAGGCAGATGCCGTTTATGGCATGGTCAACGGCTCAGTAACCGAAGAACTTCCAGCTTCTATTCTGCAAAAACATGCTGACGTGGTTGTGATTGTCGACCAAGCGGCAGCAGCTAAATTATAAGTCTCCTAGATGATGGACCTGGGACTCAGTCCTAGGTTCTTGATTTTTTGTAATTTTAACAGTTTGACGCAGTGGTTGACTGAATGCTCTTATTCCTTGCTGTGCAAGTAATTTCGACCAATCTAGCCAACTGTGCGGAGGTGGGACGACAAAATTGATTTCTGCGAAATCACGATTTTTGTTCCACTCTTTTTTTTGGTATACTAGTTCTATGCGATTAGATAAGTTATTAGGACTGGCGGGCTTTGGTTCGCGAAATCAAGTCAAGAAATTATTGCATAGTCGGCAAGTTCGGATTGATGGGGAGATTGTTACGGCCATTGATCAGATTGTGGATACGGATTTGCAGGATATCCGAGTGGCGGGGCGACCTGTTGGGGGCTATGGGAGCAAGTATTTTTTGCTACACAAGCCGGCAGGTGTTGTGACGGCCGTGACAGACAAGGAGCACCAGACGGTGGTGGATATGCTAGCGCTTGAAAATCGGGTAGAGGGGATTTATCCCATTGGGCGACTGAATCGGGATACGGAAGGTTTGGTCTTGTTGACCAATAATGGACCGCTGGGTTTTCGGTTACTTCATCCTCAGTACCATATCGAAAAGACCTATTATGTGGAGGTCAATGGTCCTCTAGATGATGATGCTCTTACATTTTTCTTAGCAGGTGTGGAGTTTTTGGACGGGACCAAGTGCAAGCCTGCTCAGCTGGAGATCCTTTCGTCTGGTAGGGAAAAAAGCTGCGCTCATATTCGGATTGCGGAAGGAAAATTTCACCAAGTGAAAAAGATGTTTTTAGCTTACGGTGTCAAGGTGACCTATCTCAAACGAATCCGCTTTGGCGAGTTTGACCTAGGAGATTTGCCTTTAGGACACTATCGCAGCCTAGATGAAGAAGAATTGCAGCACTTAAAAAAATATTTCACGAAAAAATGAACCTGGAGCAATGTCCTAGGTTCATTTTGTTTGTTTCATAAGATAAAGGAAGTAAGGTGCTCCGATGATGGAGACGATGATTCCTGTAGGAATGCCTGTACCGACCAGAAAGACACGACCGATGGTGTCTGAAACGAGGAGAAGTACGATACCTATCAGCATAGAAAATGGTAAGGAAATACGGTGATTGCTTCCCACTAACTTACGCGTAATGTGTCCCGATACTAGACCCACAAAAGTGATATTTCCAACGAGAATTACACTGAGAGCCGCTAGACAGGTTGATAAAAACAAAATGGTAAATCGTTCTCTTGGTAAATTAATACCCAATCCCTGGGCAGCTTGGTCATTGAGATTTAGGATATTTAGTTTTGCACTGAGACTGTAGGTTGCTATCCATAGTAAAACCAGAATAGGGAAAAGAATTGCAATAGTTTGCCAATTGTCGCCAGTGATGCGTCCTGCTAACCAGTTTGCCATATACTCGACCTTATAGCGATCGATATTTCCAACAATTGCTACCATAGTACTAGAGAGCATAGTAGAAACACCAATACCAGCTAAAATCAGTCGATTAGGGCTAATTCCTTCATGCCTTTTGTAGGAAACTAAGTAGACAAAAAGGATAGTCAAACCACCACCTAGTACCGCCAAGAGTGGCATAAAGGCAAGTGTATTAGATTGCAATAAATCTGTAAAGGAAATAATCAAGGCAACCACCATACCAGCACCAGCATTGATTCCTAAAATACCAGAATCAGCTAGTGGATTTCGGGTTAGAGTTTGTAGTAATTGTCCACTAAGAGCTAGAGATGCACCAGCAAGGACACATACGATAATACGTGGCAATCGAATGGTACCGATGATTAGTACGGTAGAAGAAGGTGCTTGCCCCAAAAGAACGTCTAGCACATCTTTAATGCCCAAGCGACTATAACCTAGAGATAGAGAGAGAATAAAGAGAAGAGCGGTTAAGATGATGGCGCCAAGAAAGTATAGCCATAAGTTTTTACCTTTCATCATAATTGTTTCCCCTTTCTAATTAACCAAATAAAGCAAGGTAGTCCAATTAAGCTGATAATCGCGTTGAGTGGCGTTTCGTACGGTGGACGAATTGACCGAGCTAGTAGGTCGACATAGAGGAAGAAACAAGCACCTGCTAGTGCAGAAAGAGGAAGGATTTTCTGGTAATCTTTACTTGTCAATGACCGAATGACATGAGGGATAATCAAGCCAACAAAGGCAACCGACCCTACTAAGGCAACAGCTGCTGATGATAGCAAGAGCACAATTCCTAAAAATAAAAAGGTCATTTTTGTCGTTTTCTGTCCTAAAGCCATAGCGATAGTTTGGTCTAAACTAAGAATGGTTAGTTGATGGGAAAATAGCTGTGCAAGTAGTAAACCAATCAAGATAACTGGAGCGATGAAACCAACCATTTTCCAGTTAGTAGCGATCAGACCACCTGCTTGCCAACCAATCAGAGCATTTGACAGCTGGAAATAAATGGTTAAGGCTTGTCCGATGGCTTGTAATAAAGTGGCTACCATAGCCCCAGCTAAGATGAGTCGAATTTGATTGTAGCCACGAGGGTGATAGGATAGACCAAAAACGAGGACCGCAGCTAGAAAGGAGCCCATGAGGCAAAATAGTAAAATCTGTGAATAATGCAGATGTGAAAATAAGCTATAGCCTACTGCCAGAGCCAATCCTGCACCGGCATTGATTCCCAGCAAACCAGGGTCGGCAATTGAATTGCGTGTAACCCCTTGCATAATGGCCCCTGCAACTGCAAAAGCAGCTCCAACCAGAATAGCCCCTGTTAAGCGAGGGAGTCGCAAGTCTAGGATGATATTCTGTATTTCTGACGTAGCAAAGGGGTGTGTGAGCACCTGCATGACTTGCTGATGCGAATAGGAAACTGCCCCAAAACGGAGGCTGAGATAGATTCCTAGAAAGAGAAGGAGCGTCATAATGAAAAAAACAAGCCAAAAAGGTTTTGGCTTATTGGTATTTTCATTGGCTAATAAATGGCTCATGAAAAATTATCCTTTGAAAAGAGTTTAGTTTTTAGTAGCAAGAATGGCACCACGTAAAGTTTCTAGTTCGTATTCTAGAGTCATTGGATCGTTGAAATAGAAAGCATTGGCATCAACACGAATAACGCGTCCATTTTTAACAGCTGGAAGATTTTTCCATACTTCACTTTCATAGAGGGCTGACCCAGTTTTATCGTCTTCTGCAGCAACGATTAGATAATCTCCAGCATAGTCAGCTACAACTTCTTGAGAAATAGCTAGGTAACCAGTTGGGAAAACTTCTTTCAAAACTTTCTCAGGAGCAGTATAACCGAGATCTTGGTGGATGACTTCTCCGCCACGTCCCCAGTTGTTTCCGAAGAGGTAGATTTCTTTTTCGTAGAGACCCATAACGGTAAAAGTTGCCTTGTCGCCAGTTACAGCTTTGACTTCTTTAGCGACTTTAGCAGTCTTTTCTTTCCATTCTGTCAACCATTTCTTGGCCTTGTCCTCTTGTCCAAAGACTTTTCCCCAGCTGAGAAAAATATCGAGGTGATTTTGTTTTCCGTATTCAACCACGACAGTTGGTGCAATTGCAGCCAATTGTTTCACATTTTCATCTGTCGAACCGACAACGATAACATCTGGTTTAAGTGCTGCAACAGCTTCGAGGTCCTCACTAGAAACCTCGGTTGCTTTACTTAGCTTGTCTTTCAAGACGGGATTTTTCTTATCGTAAGAAGTAGCACCGACAACATTTAAGCCTAATTTCATCAGATGTCCAGTATAGGATGAATTTAAGCTAACGACTTTCTTTGGATTTTCAGGTACTTTGCCATAGTAGCTGAATCCTTCAATTTTCGGCATGCTTGAGATTTGAGTTTCTTCTTTTTTGCTTTCTGGCTTAGAAGAAGTAGAGCAAGCAGCTAGAAAAAGAACTGCGACAAGTAAACTAAAGAATGAAAAAACTTTTTTCATGGTATCTCCTTATATTTTTATTTACAAAGTGAATAAGAGAGCAAGATTGGATAACCTTGCTGATGGGCCTGGACAATCTGCGCATCAATCTTAAAAATATCTCTGAGGATTTCTTGAGTCATGATGGTCTGAGCCGAGCCTTGGTAACGGATAGCTCCCTCTTTCATGGCAATCATATGGTCGGAAAATCGAGCAGAGAGGTTGAGGTCATGTAGGACCATGACAATGGTTTTCCCACTGGTCTGATTAAGTTCTTGGAGCAACTCCAAAACTTCTAACTGATGATTGAGGTCAAGATAAGTAGTTGGCTCATCTAGAAAAATAGTATCCGTGTCTTGGGCTAAAGCCATGGCAATCCAGACGCGTTGCCGTTGTCCGCCAGACAATGAATCAACTGTCAGATCGGCAAATGAACTGATTTGAGTGACTTCAAGAGCCCAGGCGATTTTCTCGCGATCTTCTGGAGAGAGATGTCCCAGTCCATTTTGGTGGGGAAAGCGTCCGTAGGAAACCAGTTCATAGACGGTAATTCCTTCAGTTGCTTCGAGAACCTGAGGAAGAAGGGCAAGCTTTTTAGCCACTGCCTTGGTAGGGAGTTTGGCAATAGCTTCTCCATCCAGATAAATTCCGCCTTTTTTGATAGGCAAAATCCGAGTCAAAGCCTTTAAGAGCGTTGACTTGCCACAGCCATTTGCTCCGACGATGGTGGTAATTTTTCCTTGTGGGATACTGGTAGACAAGTCATCGATGATAATCTTGTCTTCGTAGGCAATTTGAATTGCCTGAGCCTGAATGTGTGACAAACCGAACCTCCACTTTCTACTAGAATAGTATAGCCTAGTTTTTTTAATTTATCAATAGTTTTCTGACAATTTGGCGAAAATTAAAACAGGTTTTTGACACCTGTTTAAAGATATTTTTTAGCAATTTCCAAGTCACCGATGTAAGACGCATCCTTTTTGCCAGCGACAATCTGATAGGCATCTGCCCCTTTTCCAGCGATAATAACAGCATCGCGGTCTTCTTTCGTTCCCGCCATAGCTTTTCGGATAGCTGCTTCACGATTGATGATGACCTCGTAAGGTCTAGTCATGTGGCTGGCAATTTCTTGGCAGATGGCAGCAGGGTCTTCGAAGTTTGGATCGTCTGCGGTCAAAATCACTTGCACAGCCGGATAGTGGTTGAGCAGAAGTCCGAAGTCCTTGCGTCGGCTTTCCCCCTTGTTACCAGGAGCTCCGATGAGAAGGGTGATGGTTCCTGTCTGGTGTTCCAGTACGACGTCAAGCAGTTTTTGTAAGCTGTCTCCGTTATGAGCGTAGTCGACAAAGACCTTAGCGCCATTTGTTTGAGTCAGAACCTCCATGCGTCCGGGAACGCTAGTTTCAGCGATTCCTTTTTGGATGTCCTCTTTACTTGCACCCAGACGAAGGCAAGCTAGGCCAGCTGCAATGGCGTTTTCTTGGTTGAATTTACCGATGAGCTGGATAGAGTAGTGTCCGGCAAGTTGGCCTGAAAGGTCGAAGTTGAAAGCCTGTGACTGGGTAATTTGATTTTCAGAATCTGGTCCATAAAAATCATGCAGAATCAGACTCACCTGCTCCTTGACCACTTGAAAATGATCCATACCGCTATTGACGACAACAGCTCGGCTATTTTCCATCAGCAAGCGCTTGTGGTAAAAGTAGTCTTCAAAGGTCGGATGCTCAATCGGTCCAATATGGTCTGGGCTGATATTCAGAAATACTCCGACATCAAATATTAGGCCGTATACTCGGTCAACCAGAAATGCTTGGCTGGATACTTCCATGATGAGGTGGCTCATCCCATTTTCCACAGCCTGGGCCATCATCCGAAACAAGTCCAAACTTTCAGGAGTTGTCAGTTGGGACTTGAAGAAGGTTTGGCCATCCAAGGTTGTATTCATGGTAGAAAACATAGCTGGTTTGTGGCTTTGTTTTAAGATATGATAGGCAAAATAGGCTGCCGTCGTTTTCCCTTTGGTACCTGTAAAGGCAAGGATTTTCAGCTTATCATGAGGATGGTCGTAAAATTCCATGGCCAGCAAGCTCATGGCTTTTTTGATATCCGTGACAAGAATGGCAGGAATCCCTACTTGGTAATCTTGCTCTGCCACATAAAAACGTAAGCCATTTTCTATAGCCTGCTCTAAAAATTCTTTTTTGAAGGCGGCACCTTTGACAAAGAAAAGTGTCTCTGCATCCGCGTCTCGGCTGTCATAGCTGATTTTGGAAAAAGCTAGATTTTCCCACTCAAAATAGTAGTTTCCTTGGTCTAAAATTTCTCGGAAGTTCTTATCTTTTTTGAGTACAGCAAGTACTTGTTCAATACGGATCATGATATCTATTCCTTTTCGTCGTTTTGCTTATTATATCATAGTAGTAGCAAGATGGCTAATGTCACCGTCGAATCCGATGTAACAAGCAGTCTATTGTGGCTCAACAAGGAGTATGATACGATAGGGACACTAAATAAAGGAGTTCTGAAAATGAATAAAATGAAAAAGAAAGTTTACCGCAACACACCTGCCTTTACTACCATGGCCTGGGGATCATTTATCTTCTTTGTTGCCTTGATTTTGATTGGCTTGTATACGCTGAAAGAACCTTTGATGGTAAAAGGTTATTATTTGATGGGGGCTGTTGGTTTGATTTCCTCTTCATTTACAGTTTCAAAAGTGGTTCGCGACAACCAAGAAGATGAAGAAAACTATAGCAAGTGGCTCCATGAAGCTGGTGTTAAGGACGAAGATTAGATTGTTAGCGAGAGGGCGGTGACTGACTCTCCTCTTTTTATTTTTGTAAATTTGATATAATATAGAAAAACAAATCGAGGAATGTATGAAAGTTACAATCAATAAAAAATGGTACAAGTCCTGGTATTTTTACCAAGCCGTGTTTAATTCAGTTGTTTTTGGTTCGTTATTTTGGCATCGAGCCGTACTTGGGAAATGTTTAGTGCTTTTGCTGGTCTTACCGATTTTTGGTCTTGCTCTTTTCAATGATAAAAATCAAATCAAAGAAGACAAAAAGGTGCTTCTTGTCGCTCTGCTCACCCTTTTGGTATCAGTTTTGTTTGTCTGGCTGATGCTGTAATCAATAGAATTATAGCCTTTCTTTATGAGGTGCTTTTAATATTTATATGTGGGAATAGGGGCTGAAATAGATAATAGAAGTGCTACAATGGTAGATAAGTAAATCAAGGGGAGATATGTATGACAGATTTTAAAGTAGATACCATTTTAGCTCACGCAGGGATTAACGCTGATGAGAAGACCGGTGCCCTCATTTCGCCCATTTATCTTTCAACAACCTACCAACATCCTGAGTTTGGTAAATCAACTGGATTTGACTATACACGTACGAAAAATCCGACACGCTTGATTTTGGAGAAGACTTTGGCGGCTATTGAAAAGGCAGACTATGCCTTGGTGACAAGTTCGGGAATGTCTGCTCTGGTCTTGCTGTTTAGTGGATTTCCAGTTGGAAGTAAGGTAGTAGCTGCGCGTGACTTGTACGGTGGCTCCTTCCGTTGGTTCAATGAGCAGGAAGCCAATGGACGCTTCGAATTTACCTATACCAATACCGAAGAAGAAATGATTGCGGCGATTTCAGAAGAAACAGACTATGTTTACATTGAAACACCGACAAATCCTCTGATGATTGAGTTTGATATTGAAAAAATTGCCAAACTAGCCCATGTACATGGAGCAAAAGTTATCGTGGACAATACTTTCTACAGTCCAATTTATCAAAATCCAATCCCGCTAGGCGCAGATGTGGTGCTACATTCAGCGACCAAGTACCTATCAGGTCATAATGATGTCTTGGCAGGAGTTTTGGTGACTAGCGACCAAGCCATCTACGAGAAACTCTTCTACGACCAAAATACCACTGGACCAACCTTGTCACCGATTGATTCCTACCTTTTGATGCGTGGTCTCAAGACCTTGTCACTTCGTATGGAGCGCTCGACTAGCAATGCCCAAAAGGTTGTAGATTACTTGCAATCATCACCAGCTGTGAAGGAAGTTCTTTACACTGGAAAAGGAGGCATGATTTCCCTCAAAGTGAAAGACCAGGGCAGAATTGGTCATATTCTAAATCATCTGCAAGTCTTTACTTTTGCAGAAAGTTTGGGCGGTGTAGAAAGTCTGATTACCTACCCAGCGACACAGACACATGCAGATATTCCAGCCGAAGTGCGTCATTCCTATGGTTTGACAGATGACTTGCTTCGCCTATCTATCGGTATCGAAGATGTAGAAGACTTGATTGCAGACTTGAAGCAAGCCTTGGAGGGCTAATATGACACAGTATGATTTTACGACGCGGCCCAATCGTTTAGGCCAACACAGTGAAAAATGGCGGAAAACGGAAGGAAATCCAGACCTGTTGCAGATGTGGATTGCGGACATGGACTTTTTGCCCTTGCCAGAAGTCAAGCAAGCCTTAGTTGACTACGCTAGCCAGCATGTCTTTGGCTATCCCTATGCTAGTGATAGCTTGTACCAAGCTATCTTAGACTGGGAGGAAGCGGAACATGGATACGAGGTTACTCGAGACGATGTAGTTTTGATCGAGGGAGTTGTGCCAGCTATCTCGGTAGCTATTCAAGCTTTTACCCAAGTCGGGGATGCCGTAGCAATCAACACGCCAGTTTATCCACCTTTTGCACGTTCGGTTAAGTTGAACAATCGTAAATTAGTTGCCAATTCTCTTCTTGAAAAGAATGGACATTTCGAGATAGACTTTGATCAATTAGAAAAAGACTTTGTGGAGCATGATGTCAATCTCTATATCCTCTGCAGTCCCCACAATCCTGGTGGTCGTGTCTGGTCTGTTGAGGAGTTGGAAAAGATTGGACAGCTCTGCCAAAAACATGGAGTTCTTCTCGTATCGGACGAAATTCATCAAGATTTGGCCTTGTTTGGCAATAAACACCATAGTTTTAATACCCTTCAACCGTCTTATAAGGACTTTACCATTGTCCTTGCATCTGCAACAAAGACCTTTAATATTGCTGGAACAAAAAATAGCTTTGCCATTATTGAAAATCCAGATTTGCGCAAGCAATTTACCCGTCAGCAGTTGGCCAACAATCAACACGAAGTACCAACTGTTGGCTTGATTACAATGGAAGTGGCCCTGCGTTCTGGTAAGCCGTGGTTGGAAGAATTGAAGACGGTTTTGGAAGAAAACGTTAACTATACAGTTGATTATCTGGAAAATCACACCAAAATTAAGGTCATGAAACCAGAAGGAACTTACTTGATCTGGCTTGATTTTTCAGCCTATGGCTTATCTAATGAAGCCATTCAAGAAAAATTGCTGACAGAGGCAAAAGTGGTTCTGAATAATGGACTGGCTTTTGGTACAGAAGGAAAATATTTTGCCCGTTTTAACGCAGCGACAACCTTTGACACTGTCAAAGAAGGTTGTCGTCGGATTGCCGTGGCCTTTGAAAAATGAAAAAAGGATTAGCCGAAGCTAATCCTTTTCAACTTGTGATTTGCGGTAGTCGGTTGGACTCATGTGAAAATAGTTTTTGAATGCATAGCTAAAATTCAAAGGATCCGGATAACCGACAGATAGGGCGATTTCAGTGATAGAAAGGTCCATATTTTCCAAGAGTTCACAGGAGCGATTCATCTTAACTTGCAAGATATAATCTTTAATCGAATAGCCGGTCTCCTGCTTGAAAATCTTGTAGAGATAGCTACGGCTGAGTGACAGATGTTCAGCTAAATAGCTGACTTTAATCGGCTTTTCATACTGACTGTGGATGAGATTGAGAGCTGTTTTGACATAGGTTTTCGCTAAATTATGGGACTCATCAAGTTCTTTTTTTGGAAATTCTTCCATTAAAGCTGCAAGGAGCATATTGAGGTGGCCGATGAGCTGCAGTTCTGTGATAGGCAAGTATTTGTGAGGGACAACTCGTGTAATGGTCATCATTTGGTCAAGGATAGCGGATGTGAGAGTTGAACGGAGATAGTAGTGGTCAAGAAGCTGAGTTTGTCGGAGAATGGCGTCTACGCGGGAGCCACTAAAGCCAACCCAGATATAAGACCAGGGGTGCTGAGCATCTGCCTGGTAGAAGGTGACTTTTCCCTTTGGAAGGAGAAACATATCTCCTTGAGCCAGCTGACTGGTCTTTCCATCAATCGTAAAACTGCCCTTCCCATCAATAATAAAATGCAGGACATAATCGTCTCGGACGGCAGGACCGAAAGAGTAATTTTTATCACAAATTTCAGCACCAAAATGGTCTACATTGAGGTCAAAATGATGACTGTCTAGTTCGTGATAGGTATTGAGAATATTCATCCATTCGCTCCTTTTTCAAAAAATCAGCCAAGTTTGTTTGGAAACATTATACCATATAGAAGCTACAAAATGCCATTTTTGAAAACGCCTCCATTTGGTAGAATGAGTTTGTAAAACAAATACAGGAGAAAAACAGTGATTCATCATCAAGAAGAAATGCAGCTTTTCCACCTGCAAACAAGGGAATTTTCCTATGTCATGCAAGTCTTGGAAAATGGACAACTGGTAAATCGTTACTTTGGTAAAAAAATCAATCGATTTAGCTCAGGTAACAAAATCACATACCTTGACCGAGCTTTCTCACCAAGCCCCATTACGGGAAATCGAACATTTTCTATTGATACCTTGCAGTTGGAATACAGCAGCAATGGTCTGGGAGACTTCAGAACAGCAGCCCTTGAGTTACGCAATGAATTTGGAACAGCCCTTGATTTGAAATACAAGGAGCATCGCATTTTCAAGGGGAAGAAAGAGCTGCCAGGTCTGCCACAGAGTTTTGGTTCGGAGGATGAGGTTGATACTTTAGAGATTGACCTTTATGATGAATTGACGGATGTGACAGTTACCCTCAGCTACAGTGTTTTTTCAGAACTCAACTATCTGACACGTTCAACTCTTATCAAAGCTGGTCGCTATGCGAGCAAGATTGAAAAGGCTTATAGCTTTACCATTGATATGCCTCATCGAGATGTCCATGTGCATACCTTGACAGGACGTTACGCTTATGAAAAAGAATGGACGGTTACGCCATTGCCAAATGGCAAGTATTCCATCGGTAGTATTCGTGGCGCATCTAGTCATTCTAGAACCCCTTTCATGGCCTTAGCTGCCAAGGATGCGACAGAAGATGCAGGTCAAGTTTATGCAGCGCATTTGATTTATAGTGGCAATTTCACCGCTTTTGCGGAGACAACAGCTCTGGATACTACTCGCTGGGGCATGGGCATCAATGATGAAGCCTTTAGCTGGCAATTAGAAGCTGGCGACTCCTTCCAAACACCGGAAGCCTTGATTTCTTACACAGATAAAGGGCTGACAGGTATGACGCGTGATAGTCATAACTTTATCCGAGACCATATCTGTCGCGGAGAGTTTGCTCGCAAGGAACGTCCGATTCTCATTAACAACTGGGAAGCGACCTACTTTGACTTTAACGAAGAAAAGATTTTGGATATTGCCAAAACAGCTAGCCAGACAGGAATTGAACTCTTTGTACTGGATGATGGCTGGTTTGGTAAGCGAAATGACGATGAGTCTTCTTTGGGAGACTGGGTTGTCAATCCAGAAAAATTGCCAAACGGTCTAGGAGGACTTGCCCGGTCTATCAATGACTTAGGAATGGAATTTGGACTATGGTTTGAGCCTGAGATGATTTCGGTTGATAGTGATCTCTACCGAGCACATCCAGATTGGGCCATTCAGATTTCAGGTCGAGACCATATTTATAGTCGGGAGCAATTGGTACTCAATCTTGCCAAGCCAGAAGTCGTAGATTATATTGTGGATACGGTATCGGCTATCTTAGAGTCAGCCAACATTACTTATGTCAAATGGGATATGAACCGCAACATTACAGCTATTCCAGAGGATTTGGCTAACGACCAAAAACATGAATTTTACCACTGCTATATCTTGGGTCTCTACGATGCCTTGGAACGCTTAGTGACTCGCTTCCCACAAGTTCTCTTTGAGTCTTGTTCGGGTGGTGGCGGTCGAAATGACTTGGGACTTATGTACTACATGCCACAAGCTTGGGCGAGTGACAATACAGATGCCATCGGTCGCCTTTCTATCCAAGAAGGAACCAGCTTGGTTTACCCGGTCAGCTCTATTGGAGCTCACGTTTCTGCTGTACCAAATCACCAAGTAGGGCGCATTACCCCGCTTGCAACACGAGGAAATGTCGCTATGATGGGGGGAGCTTTCGGTTACGAATTGGACCTCAATCAACTTCCTCAAGAAGAAATTCAAGAAGTGGCAGAGCAGGTACAAACCTACAAAGAGATTCGCTCAACTGTCCAGTACGGTGACTATTATCGCCTCAAAAAGACAAGCAACACACAAGCTGGTATCTATATCAGTCCAGACCAATCACAAGCAGTCTTTACCTTCGTGAAAATATTGGCCCAGCCTGAAGCACCACTTATCCAAGTGCGCTTGAAAGGCTTGGACCCAGAAGCAGCTTATCATTGTGAAGCCTTAGGCGAGACTTTCTACGGAGACGAGCTTATGAACATCGGCCTGACCATGCCACATGTTCAAAAAGATTATTTTAGTGTACAATATATTTTTAACAAAATCTAGGAGGATTTTATGAAAGTCAATACATTCCTTAAAGCCGCATCAGTATGCGCATTTGCAAGCCTTCTCGTTGCTTGTGGAAATTCACAATCAGGCGGAAAAACAGAGATTGAATTTTTCTCTCAAAAGAAAGAAATGCAAGCAACTTTGCAAGAAATCGTTGATGACTACAACAAGTCTCAAGATGATGTAAAAGTGAAATTGACAAGTGTTCCAGATGCCGGTACTGTATTGAAAACACGTATCGCAAATGGCGAAACTCCTGATGTGATTAACATCTATCCACAAAATGCTGACTTCAAAGGTTGGGCAGCAGATGGCCAATTTGTTGACTTGACAGAAGAAAAAGACATCCTCTCAAACCTGAACGATGGTGCTGCACAAAGCTATGCTGTTGATGGAAAAATCTACAACATTCCATTGACAACAAACGTTTCAGGTGTTTACTACAACAAAACAGCCTTTAAAAAATTAGGCAT
This sequence comes from Streptococcus gallinaceus, assembly GCF_024170225.1. Classification (GTDB taxonomy): domain Bacteria; phylum Bacillota; class Bacilli; order Lactobacillales; family Streptococcaceae; genus Streptococcus; species Streptococcus gallinaceus. The sequence continues at coordinate 161,565 of NZ_JALJXU010000001.1, forward strand.
CGAAGCACCAAAAACATTTGACGAATTCAAAGCTGCTGTTGAAAAAATCAAAGCAGATGGCAAAACACCATTTGCAGAAGCACTTGGAGATGCCTGGACATTCAACGGATACGCTCAGTTAGCATGGCTTCAAGCAGCAGGTGGCAATCGTCAATCGGTTGAAGACTACCTTCGTTACAGCGAAAAAGGCAAGATTTCTGCCAACGATGAATTGACAAAAACAGTTGGTCAATACTTAGACCTTATGGCTGGAAATGGTCAAAAGAATGCAGAAGGAGCTCTTTACGCTGATACAGTTGCAGCCTTTGCCAAAGGTGACGCTCTCATGATGGCAAACGGTTCATGGGCACTCCCAGTTATTCTTCAACAAAAACCTGATTTTGAAGTAGGTATGTTTGCAATGCCAGGCTTGAAAGCTGATAGCAAACCAATGACTGTCGGTGCAGCAGATATGGCTGTATCTATCTCAAAAGATTCTAAAAATGTAAAAGCATCTAAAGAATTTGTTAAATACTTGAGCTCAGCTAAAGTGATGCAAAAATACTACGATGTAGATGGTTCACCAACATCTGTAAAAGGTGTCGAAACAACTGGCAAATTCGAACAAATCGCAGACGTTGCGTCACTTGCCTTCACAGACCAACAAGCTATCTGGTTGCACGCTGATTGGGATTCAGAAGAAGACTTCTGGAATGCTAACGTCAGCTACTTCAAGAGCAAAGACTTGAAAAAATACGCAACAGATTTGAACACATTCTTGGACACAATGAAAAAATAAATAGTCGAATAAAGTAAGAGGCAAGGACCTTGTCCAAGCCTCTTGTTTTATAGAGAATAGTAGGGAGAGGGTACTTCCAAACGCCCTCGTATCTTAATGAATTGAACTTGGGCTAAAATCCTAGTGAAAAAGATAAAACTTCCTAGAACCGCGGGTTTCTTCGTCAGTTTTCCTATTTTCAAACGGATTTTTAAACACCCTCGTATCTTATAATAGGAGAAACTTGGATATGAATAAAAAAAGCTTCATCAGTAAATACTGGGCTTACATTTTCGTGGCCATTCCCGTTATCTTGCAGTTGGTTTTCTTCTTTTACCCAATGGTAAATGGGGTGATTTACTCACTGACTGACTGGACCGGTTTGACACGTTCCTTTAACTTTATCGGATTTGAAAACTATGTCACTATTTTCCATGACAAGGCCTTTTATCACAGCTTAGGATTTACTATTCTCTTTACAATCGGACTTGTCGTTGGTGAAATTGTGCTAGGGATTTGGCTGGCTAGCCTTCTCAATCGTAAAATTCGTGCAGTTGGTTTCTTCCGCACATGGTATTTCTTCCCGGCAGTACTCTCAACCGTTACTATTGGTTTGATTTTCAGCCAACTTTTCAACTACGGGGTGCCTCAAATTGGAGAAGCCCTTGGAATCAAATGGTTGAGCTCAAACTTACTTTTCAATGAAAAATCTGTTTTCTGGTCTGTTCTCTTTGTAGCTCTTTGGCAAGGTTTGGCCATGCCAGTTGTTATTTTCTTGGCAGGTTTCCAATCTATTCCAGAAGATATCAAAGAAGCAGCACAGATTGACGGAGCAACACCTCGTCAGCAATTCTTCCAAATCGAAGTACCCTTCCTTTTGCCATCTATCAGCATGGTTTTCATCATGGCTATGAAATCTGGATTGACAGCCTTCGACTTGATTTATTCATTGACCAAGGGTGGACCTGACGGTAAGACAGAAACCTTGGGACTCATGGTCTTCAAAAATGCCTTTACCAATAACCAATTTGGCTATGCCAATGCAGTAGCCGTTGTACTCTTTGTTATTATTACCATTATCTCTGTAGTACAAATTACCATGTCAAGAAAATTTGAAGTGTGAGGAAGATAAGATGAAAGCAAAAAAACAAAACCATATTTTAGCTTATATTGTCCTTATTGCAGGGATTTTCTTGATGTTGATTCCGCTCGCAGTGACGCTGATTTCTTCATTCAAGTCGACTGCGGATATCACTGGAAATTTCTTTGGGCTACCTAAAGAATGGACGCTGTCAAACTATGAACGTCTCTTCACCGACGGTATCAGCACCTACTTCATGAACTCCACCTTCATGACAGTAGTCAGCGTAGGTTTGATTATCTTGGTGATTCCAATGGCGGCTTTCTCTATCGCACGTCACATGGACCGCAAAAAGATTTTCTCTATCATGTATACTCTCTTGATCATCGGGATGTTTGTACCTTTCCAAGTTATCATGCTTTCAATGTCCAAACTCATGAGCGACTTGGGCATGACAAATTTGCCAGGTTTGACAGTCTTGTACTTGACCTATGCCATTCCACAAACTCTTTTTCTCTATGTTGGCTACATTAAAACCATCGTTCCAACAGAAATGGATGAAGCGGCAGCTATTGACGGCGCGGGTAAATTTACCATGTATTGGAAAATTATCTTCCCGCTCATGAAGCCAATGCATGCGACCGTTCTCATCATCAATGCCCTCTGGGTATGGAATGACTTCCTCATGCCACTCCTGGTTCTCAACCGTGACAACAGTCTTTGGACCATGCCCCTTTTCCAATACAACTACCAAGGACAATACTTTAGCGACTACGGACCATCATTTGCATCATATGTGGTTGGGATTATTCCAATCCTCATTGTCTACCTGATTTTCCAAAAGAATATCATCTCAGGTATGACTAGTGGTTCTGTCAAATAGACCAGTGAACATTCTGTAAAAGGAGGAATCTATGAAAATCAAAAACCAAGCCATGTTGATTACTTATTCAGACAGTCTGGGTAAAAATCTCAAAGATTTGAAAAAAGTGCTAGGAGGCCCCCTCAAGGATACGGTGGGAGGAGTGCATATCCTGCCATTCTTCCCATCATCTGGTGACCGTGGTTTTGCACCAATGGATTACACCAAGGTGGATCTTGCCTTTGGTGGTTGGGAAGATGTGGAAGCGCTGAGCCAAGATTATTACCTGATGTTTGACTTCATGATCAATCATATTTCTGCTAAGTCCCCTTACTTTCTTGACTTCTTGGAAAAGAAAGACGAATCCAAGTACGCCGATCTCTTCATTCGTTATAAAAACTTCTGGCCAGGCGGTGAGCCGACACAAGAAGACGTGGATTTGATTTACAAACGCAAGCCGCGTGCTCCATACCGCATCGCTCAATTTGCAGATGGGACTGAGGAAAAAGTCTGGTGTACCTTTGATGAACAGCAAATTGACCTAGATGTAACGACCGAGACCACTCGCAACTTTATCAAGGAAAATCTGGAAAATCTTGCCAAGCATGGCGCCTCTATTATTCGTCTTGATGCCTTTGCCTATGCCAATAAGAAAATCGGCACCAACTGTTTCTTCGTTGAGCCGGATATTTGGGAAATGTTGCATTTCCCACGCAATCTCCTAGCACCACAGGGCATTGAAATACTACCAGAAATCCACGAACATTATACGATTCAGCAAAAAATTGCGGACCAGGACTACTATGTCTATGACTTTGCGCTACCAATGCTCGTTCTTCATGCCCTCTATAGTGGTAATGTTAACCGTCTGGTTCACTGGATGGAAATTTGTCCGCGCAAGCAATTTACAACGCTAGACACCCATGATGGTATCGGAGTGGTGGATGTCAAGGACTTGTTGACGGATGAGGAGACAGAAGCTACTCGCGAAGCTCTCTACACACAGGGTGCCAATGTCAAGAAGATTTACAGTACCGAAGCATATAATAACTTGGACATTTACCAAATCAACTGTACCTACTACTCAGCTCTGGGGAATAATGACCAAGCCTATCTCTTGGCACGTGTTCTGCAATGCTTTGCCCCTGGGATTCCACAGATTTACTACGTAGGTCTTCTGGCGGGTGAAAATGATATCGAGCTCTTGGAGTCTTCCAAAGAAGGTCGCAATATCAACCGTCATTACTATGATCTAGACGAGATTGAACGAGAAGTGGAACGACCAGTGGTCAAATCCTTCTTCAAACTCCTTCAATTCCGCAATACCAGCCCAGCCTTTGACGGTGAATTTGCCGTTAAGATGGTGGATGAACACAATCTTCAAATCACTTGGACCAATGAAGATGCGGGAGTCACAGCCCAGCTAAGTGCTAATCTTAAGGACCACAGCTTTGAAATTGTAGAAACGGACGAAGATGGGTCAAATAAAATTCAACTATAAAGATTGGAGAGGAGCAGTCCTCTCTTTCTTTTTTAACGAGAATAGAGTTATGCAAACGTTTGACTAATGGAAGCGTTTCACTTATAATAGAAGAACAGTGAAAACCTTTCTTTTAGACATAGAGGAGAAGTAAAAGAATGACAGAAAAAGATAAAATGCTAGCAGGGGAATTATACAATTCTGGAGATGCAGAATTAGTTGCTTTGCGAAATGCAGCTCGTATCAAACGTCAGGCTGTCAATCAAGAAATGGATGGCGCCAAGCGTTCTCAATTGATGAAAGACTGGCTGGGAACGACTGGTCAACGGATTTATGTTGAGACGCCGGTGACTCTGGATTATGGCTGTAATGTTCATGTGGGAGAGGATTTTTATGCCAACTTCAACTGGACGGTCTTGGATACTTGTCCTGTTACCATCGGGAAAAATGCCATGTTGGGACCAAATGTCCAGTTTTATACAGCTTTACATCCATTAGATGCTGAAGAGCGGATTGCAGGTCCTGAATATGGTGCGCCAATTACCATTGGTGACCGTGTCTGGATTGGTGGTGGTGCTATAATTTTGGCAGGCGTGACCCTTGGGGATAATGTTGTAGTCGGTGCAGGCTCTGTTGTGACCAAGTCATTTGGTGACAATGTTGTCATCGCGGGCAATCCAGCTCGTGTTATTCGGCAATTAGATAAAAAAGAAAATTAAGGAGAAGAATATGAAAACAGATTGGTGGAAAAAAGCGGTATTGTACCAAGTGTATCCGCGAAGCTTTCAAGATTCAAACGGTGACGGTGTCGGGGACCTAAAAGGAATTACCCAGCGTCTCCCTTATCTTGAAAAACTAGGTATCAATGCCATTTGGCTTAGCCCTGTTTACCAGTCCCCTATGGATGATAATGGTTACGACATTAGTGATTACCAGGCCATTGCGCCCGAATTTGGGAGCATGGAAGATATGGATGAGTTGATTGCAAAAGGGCATGAATACGGTATTAAAATCATCATGGACCTAGTCCTCAACCACACCTCCGATGAGCACATGTGGTTTCAAGAAGCGCTCAAGGGTCCTGAAAATCCTTATCACGATTATTACGTCTGGGCAGATGAGCCCAACGGTCTCAAGTCTAGTTTTTCAGGCTCAGCATGGGAATATGTCCCTCATCTCAACAAATACTATCTTCACTTATTCTCCAAAAAGCAACCAGACCTCAACTGGAAAAATCCCGCTGTAAAAGAAGAAATTTACAAGATGATCAATTTCTGGTTGGACAAGGGAGTTGGTGGATTCCGTCTAGATGTGATTGATTTGATTGGGAAAGAGCCAGAGCAGGAAATTACAGCTGATGGACCAACTCTCCATCCCCTCATCAAAGAGCTCAACCAGCATACATTTGGTAGCCATGATGTGGTAACGGTTGGGGAAACTTGGTCCGCCAACCTTGAAAATGCTCCGATTTATTCAAATCCAGACGGCAGTGAATTTTCAATGGTCTTCCAATTTGAACATGTTTTGCTAGATCAACAACCTGGAAAAGAGAAGTGGGACCTAGCTCCCCTCAATCCAGCAGACCTCCACAAGGTCATGACCAAGTGGCAAACAGGTTTGGTTGGAAAAGGATGGAACTCCCTCTTTTGGAACAACCATGACCTTCCACGTGCCATTTCACGATTTGCAAGCGACAGCCCAGAATACCGCGAAATCAGCGGTAAAATGCTGGCCATCTATCTTCACTTTATGTCAGGCACCCCTTACATTTACCAAGGCGAAGAAATCGGTATGGTTAACACTCCGATAAGGGACATTTCTGAAGCGGATGATATTGAAAGCCGCCGCATGTATGCAGAACGTCTAGAAGAAGGCTATACAAAAGAGGAGATTATCCACTCTATTAACGTCAAAGGGCGTGACAATGCACGTCGTCCTCTTGCTTGGACGAGTGAAGAAAATGGTGGATTTACAAAAGGAAAACCTTGGTTGGCTTTGAATGACAACTACAGCTGGCTCAATGTTGAAGCTGCCTTGGCGGATGAACATTCACTTTTTTACACCTATCAAAAATTGGTTGCACTTCGTGCCCAATACCCAGTGATGGCAGAAGGTCAGTTTGAAGCACTGGAAACGGGCAATGATCTCGTTTTGGCTTATCGAAAATTTGACCAAAATGATGAGTTTACAATCCTTGTGAACTTTAGCCAGGAAGAGCAAGAATACAGCCTCTCAGCAGAAGGTCAAGTCTTTCTGCACAACTACGCTAGCCCTTCGAAGAATTCCTCAACACTTCGTCCATACGAAGCGCTTGTTTTCAAAAAATAAAGGTCTTGCCATTTTTGGCAAGATTTTTTTGTGATTTTTTGGTAGAATAGAAAAAACACCATAAAGGAGTCTTATCATGGGAAAATTCCAAGTCATCTCACACCCACTTATTCAGCATAAATTGTCCATCTTACGCCGTAAAGATACCTCTACAAAGGATTTTCGCGAGTTGGTAGATGAAATCGCTATGTTGATGGGTTACGAAGTTTTGCGTGACTTGCCACTCGAAGATGTGGAAATTGAAACACCGATTATTAAAACAGTCCAAAAACAACTTGCTGGTAAAAAATTAGCCATTGTTCCAATTCTTCGTGCCGGTATTGGTATGGTAGATGGATTGTTGAGCTTGGTTCCAGCGGCTAAAGTTGGTCATATCGGTATGTATCGTGACGAGACAACCTTGCAACCAGTTGAGTACTTGGTAAAATTACCAGAAGACATCGACCAACGCCATATTTTTGTAGTGGATCCAATGTTGGCTACTGGTGGCTCAGCTATCTTAGCTATTGATTCATTGAAAAAACGCGGCGCTTCAAATATCAAGTTTGTAGCCCTTGTAGCAGCACCAGAAGGAGTAAAAGCTCTTCAGGAAGCACACCCAGATATCGACATCTATACAGCTGCATTGGATGAAAAACTCAATGAGCACGGCTATATCGTCCCAGGATTGGGAGATGCAGGTGACCGTCTCTTCGGTACAAAATAAGCAAACAAAAAGGTGAGAAGATTTTCTCGCCTTTTTATCATATTCAAATTTACTGTGGTGTACGCAAATTGATAGTTGCGTTAGTTGTTTGGATAGTCAATTTATTTTTACTATTTGGCATTTGTGTGATAAGAGTTTGCTCCTCCTCTTTGCTAGAAATTGGCAGTTTTTCGTACTTATCGCGTGTGAAAATCCCTACATTTTCTAAAGTTGTTTGAAAGTTACTGTTTGTTTCATAACTTGAGTTTTCTTCCCCTCCATAGCTATAACCAAGCTCTTGTGCCAAATCTTTTTTGTTAATTTTATTATGAATATTGAAGGAAAGTGTAGTAAGATTTTTATCCGTAAAATCTAAATTCGTCACTGTCAGCCCTTGCTTACCAGGAGTAAACACGTTCTCGCCGATTAGCGTAAGCCGACGTCCTTCTAGACTATGGTAACCCTCGATCTTTACTTGTTCAAGTATTGAGTCTGACATGTTGAGTGTATTTGTCTGGGCTGAAATTGTTACATTTTTAAGATTTGAGTGAAGAACATCGATCCTATAGCCGCTGATGTTTCCACTTAAAATATCTACATTTTCCAAGTTTAGATTACCGGAAAAGTTAATTTCTCCAAGTTTACTATTTTGTATAGAAATAGAGTTCATGTTATAACCTTCTAATTTCTCTAAAGTTTTATTTTTAGGAATTTGAATATTGATCGTTTGGCTGGTCGAATTTCTTTGTGCTAATACTTCACCCAAGACGTGTAATAGGCCCTTTATTCTGAATCTCATTGTTTCCGAAGAGAGAGTTAATGTATTTTTATTTTGATTTATTTTCACAGAATTGTATAAATGATTTGGAGAATTATAATAGGAGACATGGTAGTAGTTATCGGCAGATTCTTGAATGGCAATATGCTGAGGGATATAGTCAATCTTTAGAGACGATATATCGGTGTAAGTCTTTGTAATTTGTTCTGGTTTACTGATTTGTTGCAGACGGTCTACTCCGCCAGAGAAGAAACCAATTCCTACAATAACTAGACCCAAAATGACACTGGAGAAGGCGGTGATAATAATGATTGTTAATTTCTTTTTCATACTCGTTTACCTCTTTTCAAGATCCATTTGAAAGAGAATTTAATTCCCTGCCATGCCCAATAAGAGAAAAATCCAGTTAGCAGATAGAGGAGAATGGCTCCTCCAACTAGGCTCAATCCGATTCCGAAGCCTATTAAAAAGACATTTCCCCCTTGAGAAAGGAGAGTGATAGCTTCCCAGATGAAGTAGATGCCACCGATAAAAGCGATCAAACCTGCGATAGCACCAGCCAAAAGTAAACCAAGTGCAAGAAATAGTAGACCAACCAGACTAATAATTAGTAAAATCAGTGCTGGTATGGCAATTGGTAGCGAAATGACAGCAAGAATAGCCAGCCAAATTGTCTTCTTTGTTTCGCGAATTTCTTGCCAATTTTTCCCAATATAAAATGCTCCAAAACTAGAAGTTAAAAAGAAAACAAAAATTCCAAGTAATGGGCGGTATAAAATTGTAACCAAGCAGAAAGAGGTAAGGAGGCCAATTCCCAGCCCAATCAGAGTATAGAGATTATATTTTGGGAATCGTACTTTCTTGTCAGAAGAATCTTCCGTGCCTTCTCCTTGGATGTGGCGATTTAGGATATTGTTGATGAGTTCGCTAGCAGCTTCTTTAGGCGTACCCAATTCTGTCATCACACGTTCCTCTTCTTCAGGGCCGGCTTCATCAAAGTATTCATGAAAGAAAGTGATGGCTTCTTGAAATTCCCTATGCGGCAATTTTTTCAAATGTTTTTCTAGTTGAGCCAAGTATTCAGTTTTTGTCATGGCGGATGCTCCCTTCTATGATGCCATTGATTGTATTCACATAAGTATCCCAATCATCTTTGAGACGAACCAACTCTTCATGTCCTAACTGGGTTAAACTGTAGTATTTCCTCATTCTCCCTTGGTATTCTTGAGAATAAGTGGCTAATAAATCATTTTGTTCCAGACGTTTTAGGATAGGATATAGAGCCGATTCTTTTATATTGGATACTAACTTGATAGTTTGGCAAATCTCATATCCATAAGAATCTTGAGATTCTAAAATGCTGATAATCAGAAATTCTGTCAATGCTGCGGGGACAGGGAATTGCATGAGAAACACTCCTTTCAGTCATAGTTATAGTAATTATTAATATATAGTTTTATAATTTATATATCAAAGTTTAATATATATAAATTATAACTCTATAAATAAAAACTGTCAATCAATATAAATAGAAATGAAACTTTTTATTTGACCTTTTTTGACCAAAAAATTATAATAAGACTATTGAAATAGAGAAACGGAGAAATGTATGATTCCAGTAGTTATCGAACAAACCAGCCGTGGCGAGCGTTCCTACGATATTTATTCTCGCTTATTAAAAGACCGTATTATCATGTTGACAGGACCAGTTGAGGACAATATGGCCAATTCTGTTATTGCTCAGCTCTTGTTCTTGGATGCTCAAGATCCGACTAAAGACATCTATCTTTATGTCAACACACCTGGTGGCTCAGTATCAGCAGGGCTTGCCATTGTGGATACCATGAACTTCATCAAGGCAGATGTACAAACCATTGTTATGGGAATGGCCGCTTCAATGGGAACCATCATTGCATCATCTGGCGCCAAAGGCAAACGCTTTATGCTTCCAAATGCAGAGTACATGATTCACCAACCAATGGGTGGAACGGGTGGAGGTACACAGCAGACCGATATGGCTATCGCTGCAGAACACCTCTTGAAAACACGTAATAATTTGGAACAAATTTTGGCTGAAAACTCAGGAAAAACAGTAAAACAAGTTCACAAAGATGCAGAACGTGATTACTGGATGAGTGCGGAAGAAACATTGGCCTATGGTTTTATCGACAAAATCATGAAAAATACAGAATTAAAATAATAGACAAAGAAAGAGAAGTTGAAGCAGACTTCTCTTTTTGTTATAATGAAAGAAAAGGAGTAAAGCATGTTTGAGAAAGAAGAACGTTTGAGTTTGGCAGTTTATCTGCACTACAATCGTGATGCCCGCAAGCTAAATCAATATGGCGACTTGACCTATCATTCACGTCGATTGCGCTATGCCATTCTCTATGTTGGTCAGGAAAAAGCAGAAGAAATCATGACAAGTTTGAAAAAAGAGAAGTTTGTTAAGCGTGTGGTTCCATCTTATTTCAAAGAAATTGACAAGGATTTTGTTGGTTCTTTATATCGTTAAAAAAGGAAAATGGTTTCAAAAATTATTTTTCTTTTTTTGTTGACAATTTTCAGATAATTCAGTATATTAGTTACATCGTTAAATTTTAAGGAAAGTTTAGGAAACTATTTATGAAAAAAAGTAAATTTACCATCGCTCTTGTGAGCCTTGCTTCAGCTGCTATGCTTGCAGCATGTTCAAGTGTTTCTAGCACAGGTGGATCTGGTTCAGCTGGGACAAAAGTTGGAGACACAGTAAAAGTTGGTCTTAACTTGGAATTGTCAGGTGCTGTTTCTTCTTATGGACAAACAGAAGAAAAAGGTGCTAAATTGGCCGCTAAAGAAATCAATGCTAAAGGTGGCGTTGATGGAAAAGATATCGAAATCATTTCAAAAGACAACAAATCTGAAACTGCAGAAGCTGCTACAGTTGCGACAAGCTTGGCAAGTGAAGGCGTAAACGTCATCGTTGGTCCTGCGACCTCTGGTGCTTCAGGTGCGTCAACCTCAAGCGTGACCAAGGCAGCTGTTCCAATGATTTCACCTTCGGGTACACAAACTGACTTGGTAGTAGACAGCAAAGGGAATACGCAAGAATACTTCTTCCGTACAACATTTACAGATGGATACCAAGGTCAAATCATGTCTAAGTATGCAACTGAAAAACTCAGCGCTAAAAAAGTTGTCCTTTACTACGATAACTCATCTGATTACGGTAAAGGTGTAGCGAAAGCATTTAAGAAAGCATTCAAAGGCGAAATCGTCTCAGAAGTGACATTTGCTTCAGGAGATAAAGATTTCCAAGCTGCTTTGACAAAAATCAAAGACAAAGATTTTGACGCAATCATCATGCCAGGTTACTACAATGAAACTGGTACGATTACAAAACAAGCACGTGAACTTGGTTTGAACCAACCAATTCTTGGTTCAGATGGATTTGACTCACCACAATATGCTGAATTAGCAACAGCGGCAGCAGCCAAAGATGTCTACTACCTCTCAGCATTCGTTACATCAGCTAGCGAAAAAGCAAAAGCATTCTACGATGCATACAAGGCTGAATATGGTGAAGAGCCATCAATGTTCTCTGCACTTGCATACGACTCAGTTTACATGGCAGCAGAAGCAGCTAAAGGTGCCAAAACATCTGTTGATATCAAAGATAACTTAGCTAAATTATCTAAATTTGAAGGTGTGACAGGTACAATGTCTATCGACAAAGAGCACAATGTTGTGAAATCAGTTTATGTCGTTGGTTTGAAAGATGGCAAACAATCTACAGTTGATACAGTTTCTGTAGACTAATTAGAAAAATAGAAGGCTAGGATTGCGGTTCCGGCCTTTCTTTACAGTTGAAAATTTTTACGAATTGTCAGACAATAGCACTTGAAAATTGTCAGAAAATTATCGTATAATAGACCGTATTTGAAAATATTTAGAAAGATTGGTGAACTTATGCTTCAACAACTTGTCAATGGTTTGATTCTGGGTTCTGTCTATGCTTTGTTGGCCCTTGGCTATACCATGGTGTACGGAATCATCAAACTCATTAACTTTGCCCATGGTGATATCTATATGATTGGTGCCTTTTTGGGTTATTATCTGATTAACAATCTGACGGTTATCGATAATATGGCCGTCCGCTTCTTTGTGGCTCTGCCGATTGCTATGGCAATTACAGCACTCCTAGGTGTGGTCATTGAATTCTTAGCCTATCGTCCATTGCGCAATTCGACTCGGATTGCTGCCTTGATTACCGCCATAGGGGTTTCCTTCTTCTTAGAGTATACGATGGTCTATTTCTTCTCAGCCAATGTGCGCCCATTCCCACAGGCTATTGAAACGACTAAGTTTACTTTAGGTCCAATCAGTGTGACCAATATTCAACTCTTGATTCTTGGGATTTCCCTCGTACTTATGGTTGCGTTGCAATTCATCGTCACCAAAACCAAAATGGGGAAAGCTATGCGAGCTGTTTCTGTGGATAGCGATGCCGCTCAACTCATGGGAATCAATGTAGACCGTACAATCAGCTTTACTTTCGCACTTGGTTCAGCCTTGGCGGGTGCTGGCGGTGTTCTTATTGGCCTGTACTATAACTCTATTGAGCCATTGATGGGGATGACACCAGGTATCAAAGCCTTTGTTGCCGCTGTTCTTGGTGGTATCGGAATTATTCCTGGTGCCGCTCTGGGTGGATTTGTTATCGGTATTTTGGAAACAATGGCGACAGCTGTTGGCTTGTCAGACTTCCGTGATGCAGTTGTCTATATCGTCCTCATTTTTATCCTTTTGGTCCGTCCAAGTGGTATCCTCGGTAAAAATGTGAAAGAGAAGGTGTAACCATGAAACAAAATTTGAAACTCAATCTTATCTGGTTAGCCATTCTTGTTGCAGGCTTTCTTTTGATTGATGTCTTAGTAGCAGCTGGCGTCTTTAACTTTTACTACATTCAAATTGTGCAGCAAATTGGGGTCAATATCATTTTGGCTGTAGGACTAAACCTAGTTGTTGGTTTTTCTGGGCAGTTCTCTTTGGGGCACGCTGGTTTTATGGCCATCGGTGCTTATGCTGTGGCCATTATCGGCTCCCAAATGCCAACTTATGGTGGATTCATCTTGGCCATTGTGATTGGGATGTTGTTAGCAGGTGCAGTGGCATTGCTCGTAGGGATTCCAACTCTTCGTCTAAAAGGGGATTACCTTGCCATTGCGACACTTGGTGTGGCTGAAATTATACGTATCCTTATTATCAACGGTGGTGATTTGACAAACGGCGCTGCTGGAATTATGAACATTCCTCTCTTTACCAATTGGCAAATTGTTTATGCTTTTGTAGTGATTACAACGATTTTAACCTTGAATTTCTTGCGTAGTCCGATGGGACGTGCGGTCATTTCTGTCCGTGAAGATGAGATTGCTGCTGAGTCAGTTGGTGTTAATCCAACTAAAATGAAAGTTGTGGCCTTTGTTATTGGTGCTATGACAGCAGCCATTGCCGGAGGTTTGCAAGCGGGTTATGTTGGGACAGTTGTGCCAAAAGACTTTGCCTTCATGACATCTGTTAATATCTTGATTATCATCGTTTTGGGTGGCTTGGGTTCAATTACAGGAACTTTCTTAGCAGCTATTGTACTTGGTGTCTTGAACGTTTTCCTCAAAAATTACTCTGATATCAGTATGATTATCTATTCGCTGGCTTTGATTCTCATCATGATTTTCCGTCCAGGCGGACTCTTGGGCACAAAAGAACTTGCCCTGTCAGCATTCTTTAAAAAGAAGGAGGACAAGTAAATGGCACTTCTTGAAGTAAAAAAATTAACCAAACATTTCGGTGGATTGACGGCTGTTGGCGATGTGACCATAGAATTGGAAGAAGGAGAATTGGTCGGTCTTATCGGACCAAATGGTGCTGGTAAAACAACACTTTTCAACCTTCTGACAGGTGTCTACGAGCCGAGTGAAGGAAGCGTTACGCTGGATGATACCTTGCTAAATGGCAAGGCGCCTTCTAAAATTGCGTCACTTGGTTTATCACGTACTTTCCAAAATATCCGCTTGTTCAAGGACATGACAGTGCTGGAAAATGTTTTGATTGCCTTTGGGAATCACCATAAACCACATGTATTTGCAAGTTTCTTCCGCTTACCAGTCTTCTATAAAAATGAAGCTGACTTAAAAGAAAAAGCCTTGGAATTGTTGAAAATTTTCAACTTGGACAAGGATACAGATACACTTGCTAAAAATCTTCCATACGGACAGCAACGTCGGTTGGAAATCGTTCGCGCACTGGCAACAGAGCCAAAAATTCTTTTCCTTGATGAGCCTGCTGCAGGTATGAACCCACAAGAAACGGCTGAATTAACGCAGTTGATTCGTCAAATCAAGGATGATTTCAAGATTACCATTATGCTGATTGAGCATGATATGAGTCTGGTTATGGAAGTTACCGAACGCATCTACGTATTGGAATATGGTCGCTTGATTGCACACGGAACACCGGATGAAATCAAACAAAATAAACGTGTTATCGAAGCCTATCTAGGAGGTGAAGCCTAATGTCTATGTTAAAAGTTGACAATCTATCTGTACATTACGGCGTCATCGAAGCCGTAAAAAATGTTTCTTTTGAGGTAAATGAAGGCGAAGTTGTTACCTTGATTGGTGCCAATGGTGCTGGGAAAACCTCTATCTTGCGGACTATTTCAGGATTGGTTCGTCCATCATCAGGAACTATTTCTTATCTGGGTAATGAGATTCAAAAAGTTCCAGCTCGTAAAATCGTAGCTGCAGGGCTCGCTCAGGTACCAGAAGGACGCCATGTTTTCCCAGGATTGACAGTTATAGAAAATCTGGAAATGGGTGCTTTCTTGAAAAACAATCGCGAAGAAAATCAAAAGAACTTGAAAAAAGTTTTTGACCGTTTCCCACGCTTGGAAGAGCGTAAGGGACAAGATGCAGCGACACTTTCAGGTGGTGAACAGCAGATGCTTGCTATGGGTCGTGCGCTCATGAGCCAGCCAAAACTCTTGCTCTTGGATGAACCATCTATGGGCTTGGCACCAATCTTTATCCAAGAAATTTTTGATATTATCCAAGATATCCAAAAACAAGGAACAACCGTTCTCTTGATCGAGCAAAATGCCAATAAGGCACTCGCTATCGCAGATCGCGGGTACGTATTGGAAACTGGTAAGGTCGTCTTGACAGGTAGTGGCCAAGAACTTCTTGCCTCTGATGAAGTCCGTAAGGCTTATCTTGGTGGATAAAAGTCGTAAAAGTCATTCCTTTTGGATGGCTTTTAGCTTACAATTTACCTGCTAATCAGTGCAAAGGTAGTGGTTAGTAATTTCTAAAATATGCTATAATAGACTTAGAAAAAATGGAGGAAATTCTATGGCTGTCAAAGAATTTATGACACGAAAAGTGGTGTATATTTCACCAGATACGACAATTGCCCATGCAGCAGATCTCATGCGTGATCAAAATATTCACCGTCTGCCCGTGATTGAAAATGATAAATTGGTCGGCCTTGTAACGGAAGGAACTATTGCTGAAGCGAGTCCATCTAAGGCTACTAGCCTATCCATCTATGAGATGAATTACCTTCTCAATAAGACCAAGGTCAAAGATGTCATGATTAAAGATGTGATTACCGTATCGCAATTTGCGAGTCTGGAAGATGCAGTCTATCTCATGTACCAAAATAAGGTGGGTATTTTACCCGTTGTGGATGATGGTCAGCTGTATGGAATTATCACAGACCGAGATGCATTTGCAGCCTTTCTTCATGTATCTGGCTATGGAGAAGAGGGAGTACGCCTCCGCATGCTAGTAGATGATAAGGCAGGTGTTTTGGGAAATATTCTTCAAGTCATTGCCAAGGAAGGCTATAACATTAAGCGGACGGTACAAATTGAAGACCGTTCTGAACGTGCTGTAGTCGAAATCCAAATTGGTGGTAAGGTTGATGAAGACAGCCTGACAACCTGTTTGACGCAAGCAGGCTTTGTTGTGGATAGTATCCAACACACCGTTGCCAAGAAAATATAAGAAAAAGGCCTGTCCAATTGAGGACAGGCCTTTTTTAGTTACTCAGAAGTATTTGACTCGTAGGCTTCCTGTACATAGGTAGCGTATTTGCCAGATGTGACCAATTCTTTGACAACTTTATTGATTTTCTTTTTCAAGATGTCATTATTTTTTGAAAATGCAACGGCATATGAGTCGGTATCTGATGAGTCTAGTTCGATTTTTGCTAAGGTTAATCCAGGGTTATTTTTGATATAACCTTCTGCGATTGGCTTTTCTAAGATGACCGCATCAACTGTTCCGGCTTGTAATTCGGTGATCATATTTCCATTTGATGTGAGTGAAATCAAGGTTGCATCTGGAATTTGGTCTTTGATGACGGATTCTTGTACAGAACCTTTTTGAGCAGCAATGGTTTTACCGGCTAGGCTCTTGATGGAAGAGAAGGTATTTAGCTGTTCATTTTTGATGATGAGAACATTATTGGCTTTGTAGTAAGGGTCTGAGAAGTCGAATGTTTTCTTTCTCTCTTTTGTGACGGAAATACCTGAAATCGCAATGTCTGCCTTGCCAGTTTGAAGGCTTGAGAGGACGTTGTCAAAACTCATTGGAGAGAGTTCCAGCTTGACTCCGAGTTCATCTGCGATTGCCTGGGCCAATTTTACATCTGAGCCGACGATGGTGTCTTTGCCGTTGACAAGAGTCTTGTATTCAAACGGTGCGAATTCAGGATTCATAGCGACGACTAATTTATCATTTTTTTGTATATTATTAACAGTTGCATCCTGCCCTGACGAAGTAGAGCAAGCACTTAATAATATAGAAAGAGCGATTATTGATAATCCTAAAGCTGTTTTTTTTTGAATGACATATTCAAATCTCCTTTTAAAAACACTTGTATTATTATACATTTTATGCTGTATTTAAACATAAGTCAAGTGTTAAATGAAAAAATATACAAAAACTCTTGACAAATAAATAAAAATTCACTAAAATACAATTTATACATTACGAAAACGTAGTGAAAGAAGAAAGAAAACGGGTGGTAACGATGACAAAGGAAAAATTGATTTTGGCTTATTCTGGCGGTTTAGACACTTCTGTAGCGATTGTCTGGCTGAAAAAAGATTATGATGTGATTGCAGTCTGTATGGATGTCGGCGAAGGGAAAGAATTGGGTTTTATTCATGATAAGGCGTTGGCAGTTGGTGCAATTGAATCCTATGTTTTAGATGTGAAGGATGAGTTTGCAGAAGAATTTGTCCTACCTGCCTTACAGGCCCATACTATGTATGAACAAAAATACCCATTGGTTTCGGCGCTTAGTCGGCCCATTATTTCTAAAAAATTAGTAGAAATTGCTCATAAAACAGGCGCTACAGCGATTGCACACGGTTGTACTGGTAAGGGAAATGACCAGGTACGGTTTGAAGTTGCCATCGCTGCACTGGATCCGAGCTTGAAAGTTGTAGCTCCCGTTCGCGAATGGAAGTGGCATAGAGAAGAAGAAATTAAATTTGCCAAGGAAAACGGTGTTCCCGTTCCAGCGGATTTAGACAATCCTTACTCTGTCGACCAAAATCTATGGGGGCGGGCTAATGAATGTGGCGTTCTTGAAAATCCTTGGAATGAAGCCCCAGAAGAAGCTTTTGGGATTACAAACGCTCCTGAAGCCGCACCAAATGAAGCGGAATATGTTGAAATCACATTTGCAGCTGGGAAGCCAGTAGCCATTAACGGAAAAGAACTGAAATTAGCTGACCTCATCCAAGAACTCAACATCATTGCAGGAAAACATGGTGTTGGCCGTATCGACCACGTTGAAAACAGACTTGTCGGTATCAAATCACGTGAAATCTACGAATGCCCAGGTGCCACCGTTCTTTTAGCAGCTCACAAAGAAATTGAAGACTTGACGTTGGTACGTGAAGTTTCACACTTCAAACCAATCCTTGAAAATGAACTGTCCAACTTGATTTACAACGCTTTGTGGTTCAGTCCAGCAACAGAAGCCATCATTGCCTACATCAAGGAAACTCAAAAAGTCGTTAATGGTACTGCAAAAGTGAAACTTTACAAGGGTTCAGCGAAGGTTGTCGCACGTAAGTCACCCAACTCACTCTACGATGAAAACTTAGCAACCTACACAGCAGCAGATAGCTTTGACCAAGACGCAGCTGTAGGTTTCATCAAACTATGGGGACTACCAACCCAAGTAAATTCACAAGTCAATAGCAAATAAGAGAAAAGCGAGCCACCATTTAAGAAAAGGGAAATAATAAGATAACATTAGTAATAAAACCTTCAGATAAAAGGAGCCGGCGAGCTCCATCTGAGACTTTTTATATTATTTGCATTCGATAAGGCGTTCAGAGAGATGCCTCGAAAAGCCTATGGGCTTTCTGTCCTGAGAGACACTAAAAGCTGAGACAAGAGTCCCAGCTTTTATAGTTTTAAAGTAAATAGAGAGATAAGATTATGGCAGAAAATCACAAATTATGGGGAGGCCGTTTTGAGGCTGGTCTTGAGAAGTGGGTTGAAGAGTTTGGAGCATCCATCAGTTTCGATCAAAAAATGGCGAAATTTGACATTCAGGGCTCTATAGCCCACGTAACCATGCTGGGTGCGACGGGGATTATCGCCCAAGAAGAAGCGGATACGATTAAGGCTGGCCTTGAAAAATTGCTGGCGCAGTATGAAGAGGGTCAACTGGTCTTTGACGTTTCTAACGAAGACATTCACATGAACATTGAAAGTCTCCTAACCGCTGAAATTGGTGCAGTAGCTGGTAAACTCCACACAGCGCGCTCACGGAATGATCAAGTGGCAACGGATATGCATCTTTATCTCAAGTCTAAGTTATCCGAAGTCATTGAAAAATTGACTAATTTGCGTCAGTCTTTGGTGAACTTGGCGGATAGGCATGTCTATACCATTATGCCAGGTTATACCCATGTGCAGCATGCTCAACCGATTTCTTTCGGGCATCATTTGATGGCTTATTACAGTATGTTTACCCGTGATAGTGAGCGTTTTGAGTTCAATGTCAAGCATACGGATATTTCTCCTCTTGGTGCGGCAGCTTTGGCAGGGACAACCTTTCCTATTGACCGTAAGATGACGGCGCAGCTCATGGGTTTTGCCAAACCTTACAGCAATTCTCTTGATGCTGTGTCTGACCGTGATTTTATCTTGGAATTTTTAGCAAACGCCAGCATTCTCATGATGCACATGTCTCGTCTTTGCGAGGAAATTATTAACTGGTGTAGCCACGAGTACCAATTTGTGACCTTGTCAGACACTTTTGCAACAGGCTCATCCATCATGCCTCAGAAGAAAAATCCGGACATGGCAGAGCTTATCCGTGGAAAATCTGGTCGTGTCTACGGTAATCTTATCGGTCTGTTGACGGTCATGAAATCCTTGTCTTTGGCTTATAATAAAGACCTTCAAGAAGATAAGGAAGGTATGTTTGACACCGCTGAAACCATCACCGTGGCTATCGATATCTTGGCTGGTATGATCAACACCATGACGGTCAATGATAAGCACATGGCAGAATCAACCGAGAAAGATTTTTCAAATGCGACTGAACTAGCAGACTATCTTGCTTCAAAAGGACTTCCTTTCCGCGAAGCCCACGAAATTGTCGGTAAACTCGTCTTGGAGTGCACCAAAGCTGGTTACTATTTACAAGATGTTTCCCTCGAACGTTATCAAGAAATTTCGGATTTAATTGAGAAAGATATCTATGAAACTCTCAGATCTCATACGACTGTAGAACGTCGTAATTCCTTGGGTGGAACAGGTTTTGACCAGGTCAAATGGCAGATTGCTCTGGCAAAAGGTGAGTTGGGCTAGGTAATAGAAAAAGGGCTAGGGATTTCCTAGTCCTTTTCAAGTGGTTGCTTGTTAGCATCCAGTGTAAATCCTTCGCCCAGCACTTCGTGTGCATCTACGATCGTGATGAAAGCATGGGGATCAATTTTATGAATGAGTTCTTTCATTTCCTGCAATTGGCTTTTATAAATAACGGAATAGACCATATTTGTGTCACGTTTGCTGTAAAAACCTTGGGCCTTGATAAAGGTCACACCGCGTTCAATTTGTGCATCAATGGCCGTTGCCAGTTCTTGAGATTTTTCCGAAATAATCATCACGCCCTTGCTACCATAACCTCCGTCGCTGACCAGGTCAATCATTTTAGAAGCGATGGTCACCTCAATCAAGGTGTAGAGGACAACACGAAGATCTTTTGATACCAAGACAATGAGGACCAAGACCATAAAATCAACCATCAAAATCCATTGACCGATCGTGTAAGGAGTGAATTTGTGACCGATACGTGCGATAATATCACTGCCCCCCGTCGTGCCGCCAGCCTTGAAAATAATTCCCAGACCAGCTCCGATGAAAATCCCAGCTAGCATGGCGACAATAATCAAATCCCCCTCCAGATTGATTTTTAGAGGAATGCGTTCAAAAATGGCCAGCCAAGCCGTTACGGCAAAGGTTCCCACCAAGCTGTAATAGAGCATGCGTTTGCCCAGCAATTTCCAGCTTAGGATAAAAAGTGGGATATTGATGACAATATTCATAATCGAGGGCTTGATATGAAAGAGGTAGTAAATCACCAATGTGAGACCAGTTGCCCCACCTTCATATAACCCATTTGGCATGACTAGATAGTTCAAACCAAATGAAAACAATCCTGCACCGAGCAAGATAAGACTGATATTTTTAATTTTTAACATATTGATTCCTCGTGACCTAATGACTCTATTTTATCAAAATCTAGAGGAAGGAGCAAGTTGATTTTGGTAGAGCTTTCATTTATAGAAGAAAGCTGGAAATGATTTGGATGGATTTTAGGATGCTTTTTACTTTCTTTTTTGGTAAAATAAATAGAATAGAAAAGTGCGAGGAAATCATGGAAAAAGGTATATTTATCACATTTGAAGGTCCAGATGGAGCAGGAAAAACCTCTGTATTACAGGATTTGTTGCCTCAGTTGGAGCAGTTTGGTCGTGAAATTGTGACCACACGTGAACCAGGTGGAGTAGCGATTGCGGAGTCCATTCGTGAGGTGATTTTGGACCCTCAAAATATAGCTATGGATGATAAGACAGAGCTCTTGCTCTATATCGCAGCTCGTCGTCAGCATTTAAAAGAGCGCATCTTGCCTGCATTAGAAAAGGGCCAGCTGCTCTTGGTTGATCGTTTTATTGATTCTTCAGTTGCCTATCAAGGTTTTGGTCGTGGTCTTAATGCAGCAGATATTGATTGGCTCAATGATTTTGCAACGGATGGTTTGAAGCCGGACCTGACACTTTATTTTGATATTAATGTGGAAGAAGGCTTGGCACGGATTGCGCGCAACAAGGACCGTGATGTGGATCGTTTGGATATGGAAACGGTTGATATGCATGAGCGTGTGCGTCAAGGATACTTGTCCATTTTGGAAAAAGAAGTTCAGCGTATGGTGAAAATCGATGCCAGCCAACCTCTAGAGGCTGTTGTGGCAGATGCACTTGCAGTGATTAAGAAACGTTTTTTTGAAGAATGAAACAGGAAATACTCAAACAACTACAACCCCAACTTTTTGAGCGGTTTAGTCGGATTTTAGAAGCCAATCGCTTGGGGCATGCCTATCTTTTTTCGGGAAATTTTGCTAGTTTTGATATGGCCAAATTTCTGACTCAGGCTGTTTTCTGTCAGGAATCAGATTCCGTACTTCCTTGTGGTCATTGTCGGAATTGCCGTTTGGTTGAGCAGGAAGAATTTCCTGATATGACCATTGTCGCTCCGCAGGGGAATGTGATTAAGACGGATACTGTTCGTGATCTGGTCAAGGACTTTTCTCAGTCGGGCTTTGAAGGAAATAGACAGGTTTTTATTATCCGTGATGCAGAGAAGATGCACCCCAATGCTGCAAATTCACTGCTAAAAGCGATTGAAGAACCCCAGTCGGACATCCACATTTTCCTCATTACCAACCAAGAAGAAGCAGTCTTGCCAACCATTAAGAGTCGAACGCAATTGGTATCCTTTCCCAAGAATATTGCCTATATGACCCAAGTTTTGGAAGAAAAAGGGCTCTTGAAAAATCAAGCTCGGCTGTTGGCACAATTAGCGACAGGATTGGAAGAGGCGGAGCAGCTTGCCCAGCAAAAAAGTATCTTGGACAGTTTACAGGTTTCGAAAAAGTTTGTCGAGACACTTTTGGTGCAACCGCAAAAAGCCTACTTGATGGTGGGGAACTTGGTGCAATTAGCCAGTGAGAAAGCGGATCAAGGAAGATTATTCGAGCTCTTGGGGCTGTATTTGTCAGAGAAATTGACTGAAAAAAGGGGACAGGCTGCCTTAGCAGGGCTCTTGGATGCTAGGAAGATGTGGATGAGCAATGTTAGTTTCCAAAATGCCTTGGAATTCTGGGTATTGACCCTCAGCAAGAAAAAATAGAAGGAAGCGTATGGATAAAAAAGAGATTTTTGATGCTTTGGAAGATTTTTCGCAGAATATTTTGATGACCTTGGCAGAAGTTGAGGCCATCAAGAAGCACCTCCAAGCTGTGATTGATGAAAATACGGCCCTCAGATTAGAGAATTCTAAGTTGCGGGAACGCTTAGAAAAGGATGACAAGGAAAATGCCAAAACAAACTTTGGTAAAGTCAATTTGGAAAATATCTACGAAGATGGTTTCCATATCTGTACTTTTTCCTACGGTCAGCGCCGGGACAATGACGAGGACTGTATGTTCTGTCTAGAATTATTGAATCGAGATTAAGATGCAAGTACAGAAATCATTCAAAGAAGAAAAAGGGACAGGGACACTCTATCTGGTTCCGACACCGATTGGCAATCTGCAGGATATGACATTTCGAGCAGTGGAAACGCTCAAGCAGGTGGACTTTATCTGTGCAGAGGACACGCGTAATACAGGAATATTACTCAAGCATTTTGAAGTGGAGACCAAGCAGATTTCCTTTCATGAGCACAATGCTTTTGAAAAAATTCCAGATTTATTGGACTTATTGAGGTCTGGAAAATCGCTAGCGCAAGTATCAGATGCGGGAATGCCTTCCATCTCGGACCCAGGCCATGACTTGGTTAAAGCAGCTATCGCAGAAAATATAACGGTCGTAGCCTTGCCAGGGGCTTCGGCAGGAATTACAGCTTTGATTGCTAGCGGGCTCGCTCCGCAACCGCATATTTTTTATGGATTTTTACCTCGAAAATCTGGTCAGCAACGTAACTTTTTTGAAGAAAAAAAATCCTATCCAGAAACACAAATTTTTTACGAGTCACCCTATCGTGTTGTGGATACCTTGGAAAATATGCTAACGGTTTATGGTGATCGTCAGGTGACCCTTGTGCGGGAATTGACCAAGCTCTATGAGGAATACCAACGGGGGACGATTTCAGAAGTGTTGAGCTTCATTCGTGAAACGCCGCTCAAGGGAGAATGTCTGGTGATTGTAGCTGGGCAGGGGGATGAAGTAGAAGCACCATCTGCCCAAGAAGTCAACATCATGGAACGTGTAGCAAATGCCATTGCGGGCGGCTTGAAGCCCAATCAGGCCATTAAGCAAGTTGCCAAAGAATTTGGTCTCAATCGTCAAGAAGTTTACGCCCAGTATCATCAGTTAAAAGAAGACTAGTCTTGTTTAGAAACAAGGCTATTTTTTTCAAAAAAATGACGTCCTCAATTTACAGTTTAAAAATGTATATATCGTAAAATAAAAGAGATTTTTAGAATAAATATTCAGAAAATTGTAAATTGTAGTGTAATTGTTTTGTTTTTATGCTATAATGAACAAAATAAATTTTGGAGGTAAATGATGACAATTTACAATTTCTCTGCAGGACCTGCAGTATTGCCACAAGAAGTGCTCAAAAAAGCACAAGCAGAATTTTTGGATTATGCCAACTCCGGCATGAGTGTAATGGAATTGTCCCATCGCTCCAAAGAGTTTGACGATATTATAAAAGATGCAGAAAGCCTTTTGCGTGAATTGATGGAGATCCCAGATAATTACAAGGTTCTCTTTTTGCAAGGTGGAGCATCGACACAATTTTCCATGATTCCCTTGAATTTGGCGCCAGGTAAAAAAGCTTACTATGTCGTGGGTGGTTCATGGGGGAAAAAAGCTTACACAGAAGCTGTGAAATTATCAAAAACCATTGACTTTGAGCCGATTTTATTGGCTTCATCTGAAGAAACGGTTTATGATTATGTACCAAGTTTTGATAGCAGTGAGATTGATCCAGACGCTGCTTATGTTCATTTGACAACCAATAATACCATTGAAGGAACATCCGTTTATGACTTACCAGACACAAATGGTGTTCCAATCGTGGCGGACATGTCTTCAAACATTTTAGCTGTCAAATACAATGTAGCGGACTTTGGGATGATCTATGCTGGAGCACAGAAGAATATTGGCCCAGCAGGTGTGACCATTGTCATTATCCGTGAAGACTTGTTGAATGACCAGCCTGTTCTTTCAAGCATGTTGGATTACCGCATCCAAGCAGACAACGATTCTCTCTACAATACACCACCAACATTTGGAATTTACATTGCTAAGTTGGTCTTTGAGCATGTAAAAGCACTTGGCGGTGTGGAGAAAATGGAAGAAATCAATCGTGAAAAATCTGGTCTTCTCTATGATGCCATTGAAAAATCAGATTTCTATTCTAGTCCGGTTAAAAATCCAGCTGACCGCTCTCTTGCCAACATTCCATTTGTGACACCAAGTAAGGAATTGGATGCCAAATTCGCCAAAGAAGCAGATGCACTTGGATTTAAAAATATCAAGGGTCACCGTAGTGTAGGCGGTATGCGTGCCAGTCTCTATAATGCCTTTCCACGTCAAGGTGTACTTGATTTGATGGACTTTATGAAGAAATTCGAGGAAGAAAATAAATAATGGACATACGACTAGCTCATCCAAACGAAGTTGAGTCTATCATGGACATCTTAGAAGATGCCAAGAAAACATTGGCTGCAGCAGGTAGTCCTCAGTGGCAAAACGGTTACCCAAATTCTGAAATTGTTATTGAAGATATTTTAGAAAATCGTGGTTATGTCGGCATTCTTGATGGGAAGATTGTTGCTTATTCAGCGGTTTATTTGGGCAATCAGCCAGAGTATACAGCCATTTATGATGGTAAATGGAAACATGATCATTATCTCTATGTGACCTTTCATCGTGTTGCTGTGGCCAAGGAAGTTGCTGGACAAAAGGTTGCACAGACTTTTTTGCAGGGCTTGATTGAAGGCCACAAAGGGCCAGATTTTCGTTGTGATACTCATGAGAAAAATCTTGCCATGCAGCACATCTTAGAAAAATTAGGCTTTGTCTACTGTGGAAAAGTTCCCATCGACGGGGAACGCTTGGCTTATCAGAAAATAAAAAATAAGGCAGAAACCGCTCTTTACCAAGAACTTTCTGAAAATGACAGCTGGTTACGAGGTGGAGAAGAGGCTGCCTATGCAGAAGAATAAAAGGGGAAATTTATGGTATTTAGCGTCAAAACTTATAACAATATCAATCAAATTGGGCTGAAAGAATTGGGAAATCATTTCCAGATTGATGGGGACAAAGCGGAGAATCCAGATGCCTACATCATCCGTAGTCAAAATCTTCACGGAGTGGAATTTCCAGAAAATCTAAAAGCCATCGCGCGTGCAGGTGCGGGAACCAACAACATTCCTATCGACGCAGCAACTGCGGCGGGAATTGTTGTTTTTAACACACCTGGAGCCAATGCTAATGCGGTAAAAGAAGCGGTCATTACCTCCCTCCTTTTGTCTGCCCGTGATTATTTGTCTGCTTCTGCTTGGGCCAATACCTTGTCTGGTGACGATGTACCTAAGCAAATTGAAGCGGGGAAGAGCCAGTTTGCAGGCTCAGAAATTGCCGGAAAAACCTTGGGTGTTATCGGTCTGGGGGCAATTGGTGCGCGTATTGCCAACGATGCCCGTCGTCTTGGCATGAACGTGTTGGGCTACGACCCTTATGTTTCTATTGAAACAGCTTGGAATATTTCCAGCCATGTCAAACGGGTCAATGATTTGAAAGAAATCTTTAGTCAAGCAGACTATATTACTGTTCACGTTCCATTGACACCGGATACTAAGCATACATTTGATGCAGATGCCTTTGCTCTTATGCAAAAAGGGACGACGATTATCAATTTTGCTCGCGCAGAATTAGTGGATAATCAAGCTCTCTTTGAAGCTATTGAAACAGGTGTGATTAAGCGCTACATCACCGACTTTGGTACAGAAGAATTGCTCAATAAGCCAGGCATTACTGTCTTCCCGCATGTGGGTGGCTCAACCGAAGAAGCCGAGCTCAATTGTGCCATCATGGCCGGTAAGACTATTCGTCAGTTTATGGAAACTGGTGAGATTACAAATTCTGTAAACTTCCCAAATATGCATCAACCGCTGAATGCACCTTACCGCATTACCTTAATCAACAAAAATGTGCCAAATATCGTCGCAAATATTTCCACAGCCGTGTCAGAATTGGGTATCAATATTGAGAACATTTTGAATCGTGCTAAGGGCGACTATGCCTATACATTGTTGGATTTGAACGAAAGTGACAAGGAAAAAGTGCAAGGTCTTGTGGAGACTTTCAAACAGTCTGAAAACATTGTGCGCGTGCGCTTGATTGAAGGCTAAGATTAGTAAAGGTCCTGAATTGATTTTCAGGACTTTTTAGGTTATGCTTAGACTATGTTATACCAAGATTTTTATTCGTCTCCACTAGGGGAAATTCGTCTTTTAGCCGATGAAGAAGGGCTTTGTGGGCTGTATTTTGTAGGACAAAAGTATGAGTTAAGAGGATTCGACAAGGAAGAAATTGCTTGTCAGTCAACTAGCCTGTTAGAAGCTGGCAAAAATTGGCTAGATGCTTATTTTTCCGGTCAGAATTTGCCAGCAGTTTCTTTGTCCATTTACGGGACGGACTTTCAAAAAAGGGTCTGGGAGGAGTTGCGATTGATTCCAGCAGGAGAGAGTTTGACCTACGGTCAACTGGCAGATAGACTGTATTGTAAATCAGCGCAAGCTATTGGCGGAGCCGTCGGAAAAAATCCCCTGTCGCTCATCATCCCTTGTCACCGTATCCTTGGGGCGGATGGAAGCTTGACGGGCTATGCAGGTGGGCTAGAACGTAAATCTTGGTTACTAGAACATGAGAGAAGGAGTTAAGATGTATACTTTTTATGAATATCCAAAATGTACGACCTGTCGTGCAGCCAAGAAGGAATTGACACAGTTAGGTGTGGAGTTTGAAGCTATTGATATCAAGACAAACCCTCCGCAGGTGGAACTCTTGCGCAGCTTGCTAGAAAATTCACTATTGGAGCTCAAAAAGTTTTTCAATACCTCGGGAAATAGCTACCGTGCACTTGGTTTGAAAGATAAATTTGATGATTTGGCGGTGGATGAAGCCTTGAGTTTATTGGCTAGTGATGGCATGCTGATCAAGCGGCCGATTTTAATCAAGGATGGGAAAGTTCTGCAAATCGGTTATCGGACGGAATATAAAGAGTTGGGATTATAAAAAACGGTAGAGATACCGTTTTTCTTATATATATTTACTGGCTTCTTTGAGTGATAGAGGGGCTAGTTTAGCTCGGTGTTCCTCTAGAAAATTTCGCACCCAGGCGGGATTGGTTTTGGAGTAATCTCTCAGTGCCCAGCCAATGGATTTGTTGATGAAAAATTCTGAACTACCAAGATTTAATAAGACAATCTGTGCCAGTAGATTGGTATCTGTCTTTTCCTTTCGTCCTAGTTGGTGGTCAATGGCAATGCGCCGCAACCAAAAATCATCTGATGTGGCAAATTCCAACATCAGTTCTGGAATGCGCTGGTCAGCGATATTTCCAAAAATCCGGTCCAAACAGTCAATGGAATCCCACCATTGGTGGCTGGTCGCAAAGTTCATCAAGCGGGGCACATCCTCTAAGGTGAGCAGTTTTTGCTGCGCTTTTAGATAATCACAGACAAAATAATCGAGTTCCCGATGGGGATGATTCCAAGCAAGCTCGAGCAGCTTCCAGTCGATTTTCTTCTTCTTTTTTTCTGTAGCAATAATGTCCTTATAGAGCAGGCGGCGTTGAGGAGTGCGGACACCGAAAAAGGTAAATTGATGCTGTAAATAGGCAGACATGGCCTGGGCATCTGTTTCACTGGCAGCAGCCTCAAAACGTTCTACTAATAGCTCATATGTTTCTTGACTTGTCATACTAGACTGTCTTAACTCGCCTTCACTGCGATATAATTGCCTTCGTTATCGGCAAAGGTGAAATGCACCATTCCTTGGTATTCCATGATGGGATTGGTAGCGACACCAGCTTCTGTGAGGCGTGTATATTCCGCTTCTAAATCCGTTGTTTCCAAGAGAAGACTTGGAAATCCGACATTCATACCAGGATTACTGGTAGCGACCCAGTTTTTATCGTGAATACCAAAACTAAATGTAGCCTCTTTACTTGGAGCGATTTCGTAAGAAGTTGCTTCAGGATGCTCAGCTGTATCAAGTAGGACAAATCCGATTTTTTCTACCCAAAAATCTAATGCAGCTTTTGTGTCTGAAACGTATAACATAGTTGTTGATTTTGTAATCATATTTTTTCCTCCGTGGAACTATCCACAAATTAGTGATAAGGTATTATATGATGAAAAGAATGGCAAGTCAATTGTTTTGTCTAAGCTGACGGGGCTCTCTTTCACGCGCGTCATGATATAATAGAAAAAAGGAGAAACTATGGTTTTATCAAAGAAACGTGCTAGAAAAGTGCTGGAGGAGATTATCACTCTGTTTCCAGATGCTCAGCCCAGTCTAGACTTTAAGAATCATTTTGAGTTAGTCATTGCCGTCCTCTTGTCAGCCCAGACGACAGATGCGGCGGTCAATAAAGCAACGCCAGCCCTGTTTGCGGCTTATCCGACGCCACAAGCGATGGCGGCAGCCAGTGAAGCAGACTTGGCTAAGTACATTGCCACTTTGGGACTCTATCGCAATAAGGCAAAATTTATGAAAAAATGTGCCCAGCAGTTGGTGGATGAATTTGATGGAGTCGTGCCACAAACGCGCAAGGAATTAGAAAGTCTGGCGGGAGTTGGTCGCAAGACAGCCAACGTTGTTATGTCTGTTGGTTTTGGCATTCCAGCCTTCGCTGTGGATACACATGTGGAGCGGATTTGTAAGCACCATGATATTGTGAAAAAATCAGCGACACCTAGAGAAGTGGAAGATACGGTTTGCGCCATATTGCCACCAGAAAAATGGTTGGCTGCGCATCAAGCCATGATTTACTTTGGGCGGGCCATCTGTCATCCAAAAAATCCAGAGTGCCATCAATACCCGCAATTGTATGACTTTTCGGATCTCTAGACAATAAAAGGTTTCAGTTACTACTGAAACCTTTTTGAATTAACGAATCAACCATAAGACAATGAGGTTGCTGCATAGGGCGAGTGCCATTGCAGCAAGAGTAAAAATGAGAACGATAAGCGGTTTTTGGTAGGGATATTTTGCTTTTTCCTCTCTTTTTTCTATGGTATCAAGGGTTCTTCCTTCTGAAACAGCGACAATTTCTTTGTAAGTTTGTAGGTCGTATTTCTTTTTAAATTGCTCAATCCGATTGGTAACAAAAAAGAGTGGAACAAGAAGGACGCCCCAGATAAGCAAGCCCCACCAGTCTAAAAAGTACAAGAGTGGAAAGATACTGATAGAAGATAGGACGAGGAGGATGAGCATGACATAGGTGTCTTTGTTGAAAGTGTCCCGTTCTTCTTGATTGATGATCATTTTCATTTCTTCGATGTCTCCTTTTATGAGTGTGTCAAGACTCACTTGGAAAATCTGGCTTAATAAAAGCAAACTGTGGATGTCAGGATAGGTTTTATCATTTTCCCAGTTGGAAATGCTTTGCCGGCTAACATATACTTTTTCTGCCAATTCTTCCTGTGAGAGTTGTAGTGATTTGCGGTAGCTGACAATTTGCTGCCCAAGTTTCATATTGTTCTCCTTTCGACATTATTAGTGTACTCGTAGAGGCTATTTTCGTCTATCAAAAGTCTTTTACATTTACTAAAAACAGCCTTTTTTATAGTTTATCACATAGTTGACACGAGGTTGACAAGAAAAAATCCCTATCAATGAGATAGGAATTTTGTTTATAACTCAATTTCTAAGACAATAGGTGTGTGGTCTTGACGTGCGCCAGAGTCAATCATGTCAGAGCGAGTAATCTTGTCTGCTAGTCGTTCTGAAGTGAGCCAGTAGTCAATTCTCCAGCCTGTGTTGTTGATTTTGGAAGTTTTACTGCGTTGAGCCCACCAGCTATAGGCGTTTAGCACATCACCGTGCATATAGCGGAAGGTATCTGTGAAGCCTTTGGCCAATAACTGGGTAAATCCAGCCCGTTCTTCATCGGTAAATCCAGGAGAACGACGGTTGCTATTTGGGTTTGCCAAGTCAATTTCCTTGTGGGCCACGTTATAGTCACCTGTTGCAAGAACTGGTTTTTGTGCGTCTAGGGTAGCTAAGTACGTAGCGTATTGAGCATCCCAAACTTGGCGGTCTTCTAAGCGTCTGAGTCCATCGCCTGCATTTGGCGTATACACTTGAGTGACGAAGAAGTTATCAAATTCCAAGGTGATGATGCGCCCTTCCAAGTCCATGGTTGTAGGTGCACCAATTTCTGGGAAGGTGATGATTGGTGCCAAGTTTTTACGGTAGAGAAACATGGTTCCTGCATACCCTTTGCGCGCCGGTTCGATAGATGAGCGCCAAGCTACGTCGTGGCCGGGGAAATAGTCCTGCAAAATCTCCAAGTGTTTTTTAGTCGGACCTTTGGCAGAGAGTTTTGTCTCTTGAATGGCAATGATATCGGCGTTTTCCGCAACAAGTGTATCGATAACAGCGCGTGATAAGAGTGCGCGTGGCGAGTCGCTGGTCAAGGCTGCGTTGAGGGAATCAATATTCCAAGAAATGAGTTTCATAGTTTTTCCTTTACAATTCAGTATGGATTTATTGTAGCAAAAATCTGACGTCTGTGCGAGTTTCAGGGATTGAAAACTATTTTGAAAAATATCGAAATAGCTCTTGCTTTTTTTAAAAGAAAGGACTACAATCTATTTAGAAATAGTTCTAAATAGAAAAGGAGGAGGACGAATGAGTTTCGCAAAAACATTCAAGGCTCTGTCAAATCCAGTTCGTCGTGAAATTCTTGATTTATTGAAATCAGGAGAGCGTTCGGCAGGTGAGATTTCTGAGTGTTTTCATCTGACAGCTGCCACCATTTCCAATCATCTCAAACTCCTCAAGGAGGCGGATTTGGTACGAGAGCGGCGGGAGAAAAATTTTATTTTTTACGAACTCAACACCTCTGTTTTGGAGGATATTATCGCCTGGGTATCGGATTTGAAAGGAGATTCAAATGAAGATTAACAAAAAATTATTGTGCATCACCTCCTTGGTGATTTGCTTGCCGATTTTAGTGGGACTGTTGGTATGGAAGCAGCTCCCAGCTCAAATGCCGACTCACTTTGGAATCAGTGGTCAGGCGGATGGCTATTCGTCGAAGTTTGAAGCGGTCGTTATCTTGCCTTTGATTTTGCTGGCTATGCATATTTTCACAGTTGTCCTAACAGTGATTAGCCCCAAGTCTGCTAATGTTGGCTCGAAAATGCTCCAAGTGATTTATTGGATGATTCCTGCAGTTGCCCTAGTGGTCCAGCTGTCCACCTTGGTTGTAGCGCTTGGTTATCTCAATAGTCCCAGTGTCCTGATTGCAGCGAGCATCAGTCTGCTCTTTATGGTGATTGGAAATTATTTACCTAAAATTCATCAAAATTACATCGTTGGTATCAAGTTGCCGTGGACCTTGTATGATGAAGAATTGGAATCAGACGCACAGGTTGGCAGGAAAAGTTTGGGTGATTTGTGGAGGCTTGTCCTTTGTGACCAGTTTTATTCCCTTGATCGCACCCTATGTTTTTATGGCAAGTGTTGTTGTAATGGTCCTTGTGCCGGTTGTGTACTCTTATCGCATGTCAAAAAAGAAGCCTAGTTGACTAAGCTTCTTTTCGTATGTCTTTCATTTTTTGAGAAATCATCTGGTAAACTGTATCCCAGTCTTGGTCTTGATGAATGTCTAAGTCGTCTGTATGGATGATCATCTTAGGGCAACGGTCGTAGTCCTGATACCATTTTTGGTAGTGGCTGTGCAGCAGACGGTAGTAGTCTTCCAATCCGTTGCAAGGAGTGGGTTGCTCAAAGGAGCGACCACGTTTTTTGATGTTACTCAAAATGTGCTCAAAACTGCCATCCAAATAGACCAGCAAGTCAGGTTGTTCTTTTGGGAAATGAGTGATTTCGTGGACGAAGGTTTCCAGCAATCCTTGGTAGACGCCGTACTCTTCTTGGCTGATTTTTCCTTGCAAGGCATTGATGTAGGTAAAGAGAGCGTCCTCGTAAATCGAGCGGTCTAGGATATTGTTGTCTTGGGCGTAGGCGGCCTTGACAGACTTAAAACGTTGATTGAGGAAATAGACTTGAAGGGCAAAGCCATACTTATCAGGATTTTCATAATATTTATCTAGAATTGGATTGTCATCTACGGGTTCGAAGAATGCCTCGGTACCTAATTCTTGAGCTAAACGAGCACTGTAGGTGGTTTTTCCAACCCCAATCATTCCTGCTAAAATAATCATCGGATTCTCCTTTTCATAACGTTACCGATTATACCACTGGATGGGGAATTTGACAAATTTATGGTATAATGAATTGTTATACTTAGAATAGCCTCCCATTAGGGCTGAAAGGAAAAAATATGACTGAAAAGAATTTTTACATTACCACACCGATTTACTATCCATCAGGAAAATTGCACATCGGTTCTGCTTACACAACCATTGCCTGCGACGTTTTAGCACGTTACAAACGCATGATGGGCTTTGATGTGCATTATTTGACAGGTCTTGATGAGCACGGTCAAAAAATTCAGCAAAAAGCAGAAGAAGCTGGCATTACACCTCAAGAATATGTAGATGGTATGGCAGTTGGTGTAAAAGAGTTGTGGAATCTCTTAGACATTTCTTATGACCAATTTATCCGTACAACAGACAACTATCATGAAGAAGCTGTTGCGAAAATCTTTGATACATTATTGGAAAAAGGGGATATCTACCTTGGTGAATACACTGGTTGGTACTCAGTTTCTGACGAAGAATTCTTTACAGAAAGCCAATTGGCAGAAGTGTATCGTGATGAAAATGGCAACATGATTGGTGGGGTGGCCCCATCAGGACACGAAGTTGAAAAAGTCTCTGAAGAGTCATACTTCTTCCGCATGAGTAAGTACGCGGACCGTTTGAAGGCCTACTATGCAGAGCATCCAGAGTTCATTCAACCGGACGGACGCATGAATGAAATGCTGAAAAACTTCATCGAGCCTGGCTTGGAAGATTTGGCAGTTTCTCGTACGACCTTCACCTGGGGGGTTAAAGTTCCTAATGACCCTAAACACGTGGTTTACGTATGGATTGATGCCCTTTCAAACTATATCACTGCGCTTGGTTACAACAATAGCTTGCCAAATCAAATGGATAAATTCTGGGGAAATGATGACCAACATGAAGTGATTCACATGATTGGGAAAGACATCCTTCGTTTTCACTCTATCTACTGGCCAATTATGTTGATGGCGCTTGACTTACCATTGCCAACACGCTTGGTAGCGCATGGTTGGTTTGTCATGCAAGATGGGAAAATGTCTAAATCTAAAGGGAATGTTGTTTACCCAGAAATGTTGGTAGAGCGCTTCGGTCTTGACCCACTTCGTTACTACCTCATTCGTTCGCTTCCAATTGGTTCAGATGGTACTTTCACGCCAGAAGATTACGTTGGTCGTATCAACTATGAGCTTGCCAACGACCTTGGAAATCTTCTTAACCGTACCGTTGCCATGATTAACAAATACTTTGGTGGTGAGGTTCCTGCCTTTGCGACGGCTACTGAATTTGATGCTGACTTGGCAACAGTTGTAGCTGATAACATCGCAGCCTACCACAAACAAATGGCAGCAGTGGATTACCCGCGTGCGCTTGAAGTTGTTTGGAACATCATCTCTCGTACCAACAAATACATCGATGAAACAGCTCCTTGGGTATTGGCTAAGGATGAAGCAGACCGTGATAAACTGGCGGCGGTAATGGCTCACTTGGCAGCTAGCCTCCGTGTGGTAGCGCATCTTATCCAACCATTCATGATGGAAACGTCAAATGCTATCATGGAACAATTGGGACTTGGCTCTGCCTTTGACCTTGAAAACCTTGCATTATCAGGACTTCCAACAGGTATCAAAGTCGTTGCCAAAGGAACACCAATTTTCCCACGTCTTGACATGGACGAGGAAATTGCCTACATCAAAGAACAAATGAACGCTGGCAAAGCGCCTGTTGAAAAAGAGTGGGTGCCAGAAGAAGTCGAATTGACTTCAAGCAAAGAAACCATTAAATTCGAAGAATTCGACGCTTCGGAAATCCGCGTTGCCGAAGTTATCGAAGTGGAAAAAGTTGAAGGATCAGACAAGTTACTTCGCTTCCGATTGGATGCGGGAGACGCTGACCACCGCCAAATCTTGTCAGGAATCGCTAAATTCTATCCAAACGAACAAGAACTAGTTGGTAAAAAACTCCAAATCGTGGCTAACCTCAAACCACGCAAAATGATGAAAAAATACATCAGCCAAGGCATGATTCTCTCTGCGGAACATGATGGTAAGTTGACGGTCTTGACAGTTGACCCAAGCGTGCCGAATGGTAGTGTGATTGGGTAAGAGAAAAATAAAAAGTTTGTAGAGTTTTCTGCAAGCTTTTTAATATATTTTTATTTTTGGAAACGTTTTAGTGGACTTTTTCTTGATACTTATTTATAATGAAACTAAATAAAAAGGAGGTAACTTATGTCATTAATTGGAAAACCTATTGTTGAATTTTCAGCAGATGCTTATCAAAATGGTCAATTTATTACTGTTTCTAATGAGGATTTGAAGGGGAAATGGTCTATTTTCTGCTTCTATCCAGCTGATTTTTCATTCGTCTGTCCAACTGAATTGGGTGACTTGCAAGAGCAGTATGCTGAATTACAATCCTTGGATGTAGAAGTTTTCGGTGTTTCGACCGATACTCACTATGTTCATAAAGCTTGGCACGATGACTCGGATGTCGTTGGTACACTGGAGTATGCATTGATTGGGGATCCATCACATCAGCTATCTCTTGGTTTCGAGGTTCTTGGAGAAGATGGTTTGGCACAACGGGGAACTTTTATTGTAGACCCAGATGGCATTATCCAAATGATGGAAGTTAATGCAGGTGGTATTGGCCGTGATGCAAGTAGCCTTCCTGATAAGGTCCGTGCTGCTCAATACGTTCGCGCACACCCAGGTGAAGTTTGCCCAGCTAAATGGAAAGAAGGAGAAGAAACCCTTACTCCAAGTCTTGACCTAGTTGGTAAAATTTAAGTTTTTTCTCATTTTTAGAAGACTCGGCACTCTCTTCCCAAAAGTTCAATTTTGGGGAAGAGTGACCTGGTTTTCGTACGAACCTATTACAGACAAATTATAATGGTGGGGCGGGGTTTCCCGTCCCATTCTTTTAATGGAACCTAGGCTAGATAAGTTCAGATAAGGTAGAGTTTCTTGTATGTAGCCCGCTACATCTCTCATTTCATATCGTATGAAAGGATTTTTTATGGCATTAGATGCACAGATTAAGGGGCAGTTTGCCCAGTATTTACAACTGTTGGAGGCCGATGTGGTCTTTCAGGTTCAGCTTGGCGAGGATGAATCTTCTCAGAAGGTTCGTGATTTTTTGGAAGAAATTGCAGCAATGAGCGATCGAATTAGCATTGTTCCTGCTAGTCTTTCTAGAACTCCTAGTTTTAAGATTGCCAAAGTTGGTCAAGAGAGCGGTGTGGAGTTTGCTGGTCTACCGCTGGGACACGAGTTTACTTCCTTTGTGATGGCCCTTTTGCAGATTTCTGGTCGTCCACCAAAAATAGAGGATGACTTAGTCAAACGAATCAAGGCTATTCAAAGCCCGCTTCATTTTGAGACCTATGTCAGTCTATCTTGCCATAATTGCCCAGATGTTGTGCAGGCATTCAATATAATGGCAGTCCTCAATCCAAATATCACCCATACCATGGTGGAAGGAGGGATGTTTCAGAAGGAAGTAGAAAGCAAAAAAATCATGGCGGTCCCTGCTGTTTTCCATAATGACAAACTCTTCCATTCTGGTCGTGCAACTATAGACGAACTGGTGGAGATGGTTGCTGGGCCGATTAGTCAAGATACCTTTGAAGAGAAAGGAATCTTTGATGTATTAGTAGTTGGTGGCGGTCCTTCTGGAAATAGTGCAGCCATCTATGCTGCTCGAAAAGGGATTAAGACAGGTCTGATTGCAGAAACTTTTGGTGGCCAAGTCATGGAAACAGTTGGTATCGAAAATATGATTGGTACCCCGTATACTGAGGGTCCTAAACTCATGGCTCAAGTCGAAGCTCATACCAAGGAATATCCAGTTGATATTATGAAAGCACAAAAAGCCAAATCTATTAGGAGAACAAACTTGATTGAGGTCGAGTTGGAGAATGGAGCCATCCTCAAGACCAAGACAGCTATCCTTTCAGTTGGTGCCAAGTGGCGCAATATCAACATTCCTGGTGAAAATGAGTTCCGCAATAAGGGTGTAACCTATTGTCCGCACTGTGATGGTCCTCTCTTTACTGGAAAAGATGTCGCTGTAATAGGTGGTGGTAACTCGGGTATCGAAGCAGCTATCGACCTAGCCGGTCTAGCCAAGCATGTCTATGTTTTGGAATTTTTACCAGAGCTTAAGGCAGATCAAGTGTTACAAGACCGCATTGCTGCTTTACCAAATGTGACGGTTCTTAAAAATGTAGCGACTAAGGAAATCGTCGGTGATGAAGAAGTGACAGGATTGGTGTATATTGACCGAGAAAGTCAAGAGGAGCAGATTATTTCTTTGCAAGGTGTCTTTGTGCAAATTGGCCTAGTACCTAATACAGAATGGCTTTTAGACAGCGATGTGGCTCTCAACGACCGCCGTGAGATTATCGTAGATAGTCACGGGGCGACCAATGTTTCAGGAATCTTTGCAGCGGGTGATTGTACGAACTCTGTCTATAAGCAGATCATCATTTCTATGGGGTCGGGAGCAACCGCAGCTCTCGGAGCCTTTGATTACTTGATTCGTCAGTAAAACAAAGGAGCTTGCTAGTAGTGTACAGTTCTCCAAATCGTCGCTAACCTCAACCACGCAAATATATCAGCCAGTGCATGATTCTCTCTGCAAGACATGGTGGTAAGTTGACTCAAGCGTGCCGAATGGGGCGATTATTGGATAATAAAAAAATCAGAGCTTTTGCTCTGATTTTTTTGTGCACTATAAAATTTTCTTACTTTCCTAAGATAGCTGGCATGAGGACCAAGTAGGTGTAGAGCATGTTGGCAACCGCGATTGCGATACCGATACCGTTTAGGATGATTTCCAATTTGTAATCATGAGCTGTCGCTTTTTTGCCGTTCAAGGATAGGACAAGTCCGATAATCCCACAGATAAGACCAACGATTGCAATTAGCAAGCTAAAGATGATTGAGACGATGCCCAAGACAAGAGGGGCCTTTGATTTAGGTGTTTCCATTTTTCAAATCTCCTTTGATAAGATAGTTTTAGTATAGCAGTTGTTGCTTTGGAAGTCAAACAACTTTTAATTACGAATAAGTAGTAAAAGGAGGTTCTATGCTAGTTGCTTACGATAAAATGGGGACGTTGGTCAATCTGGTGCAAACTGTGCCAGCGGATAGAAAAGGGTACGTTTGCCCAGCCTGTCAAGCTGCTGTTCGTCTGAAACACGGCTCTGTTATGCGGCCGCATTTTGCACATGTCAGTCTGGAGGACTGTCAGTATTTCTCTGAAAATGAGTCGGCCCAGCACTTGGAGTTGAAGTCAGTCCTCTACCAGTGGGCTAGCCAGACGGCAGAAGCTGGGATAGAAGTGGTTTTGCCAGAAATTCAGCAAATTGTAGATGTTTTGGTTGATGGTCATTTGGCGCTGGAGGTGCAGTGCTCAAGTTTGTCTATTGACCGGCTGCGTGAGCGGACGACCAGCTATCGCAAGGCGGGTTATCAGGTTCTCTGGCTTCTCGGAAAAGACTTGTGGCTGAAAAAGTCCTTGAAACCCTTGCAAAAGCAATTTCTATATTTCAGTCAGAACATGGGCTTTCATCTCTGGGAGTTGGATGTGGAGAAGAAGGAATTGCGCCTCAAGTACCTGATTCATGAGGATTTGCACGGTCAAGTTCAGTACAGAATCCGGTCGTTTGCCTTTGGAAAAGGGGATTTGCTGAGCATTCTTCGTTTACCTTATAGTCGTCAACAGTTGGTTTCTTTTGAGGGGAAATTGGATCCCAACATCTGTCACTATGTGGCGCAGCAGCTTCATTATCAGACACCCAAATGGATGCGACTGCAAGCACAGGCTTATGAAAATGGGAAAAATTTGTTGACCTACAAAACAGAAGAATTTTATCCCCAAGTCCGTTTGCCACAGAGCTTCATTGGATTTGCGCAGATTAGTCAGGATTTGTCGGCACTTTATCAAGATTTTAATGCATTTTACAAAAAAGTAAAGAATAAAAACCACCAAAAACTCTATCCACCAATCTACTATAAAATGTCCTGTAAGCGCTAAAATGTGCTATAATAGGAATATTAAGGTCAAGAAAGGAAATGAAAATGACAAAACAACGTAATGAAATTGATGACAAATACAAATGGGATTTAACCACCATTTTTGCAACGGATCAAGCCTGGGAAGCCGAACTAGCAGCTATCCAAGAAGAACTTGAAAAAGCCAAAGACTTTGTAGGTCATCTCTTGGACTCAGCAGACTCTCTCTTAGAAATCAGTGAGTTCCAACTTGGTCTCATGCGCCGTATTGAAAGTCTCTATGTCTATGCATCTATGAAAAATGACCAAGATACGCGTGAAGGCATCTATCAAGAATTCCAAGCCAAGGCAATGGGAGTTTACTCAGCTTATGGTCAAGTTTTCTCTTTCTACGAGCCAGAATTTTTGCAAATCACTGATGAGCAATTGGCAGCTTTCTTAGAAGAAGAACCAGCTCTCAAACAGTACAAACACCAATTTGAAACACTTTTGGCACAAAAAGCTCATGTATTGTCTCAAGAAGTAGAGGAAGTCTTGGCTGCAACTAGTGAAATCTTTGAAGCGCCATCTGAAACTTTCTCTATCTTGGACAATGCCAGCATCCAATTCCCAGAAATCGCGGATGAAGATGGTCACTTGGTGCCATTGTCACACGGTAGCTACATTTCATACATGGAGTCAAAAAATCGCGACGTTCGTCAAGAAGCTTACGAAGCCATGTATGGTACCTATGAGCAATTCCAGCATACTTATGCGAAGACTTTGCAGTCCAATGTCAAAGTTAATAACCTAAAAGCTCGTTTGCGCAAGTATAGCTCTGCTCGTGAAGCAGCCTTGTCTAACAATTTCATCCCAGAATCAGTCTATGAAACTTTGGTCGCAGCTGTTAACAAGCATTTGCCACTCTTGCATCGCTACATCAACCTCCGCAAGGAATTGTTGGGCTTGGATGACTTGAGAATGTACGACATGTACACACCATTGTCAGAAACAGACTACAAGTTCACTTATGAAGAAGCGCTTGCAAAAGCAGCGGATACCTTGAAAATCTTTGGCCCAGAATACTCTGCCATCGTGGATAAAGCATTCAGCGAGCGCTGGATTGATGTTCACGAAAATGAAGGAAAACGCTCAGGTGCCTACTCAGGTGGTGCTTACGATACCAATGCCTTTATGTTGCTCAACTGGCAAGATACCTTGGACAATCTCTATACTTTGATTCATGAGACAGGGCACTCACTCCACTCTATGTTTACCCGTCAAAATCAACCCTATGTCTATGGACATTACTCTATTTTCTTGGCGGAAATTGCTTCTACAACCAATGAAAATCTCTTGACTGAGAAACTCTTGGCAGAAGTGACGGATGAGAAGACACGCTTTGCTATTTTGAACCATTATCTCGATGGTTTCCGCGGCACAGTCTTCCGTCAAACTCAGTTTGCAGAATTTGAACAAGCAATTTACAAGGCAGACCAAGAAGGTCAAGTCTTGACAGCAGAATTTCTCAACCAATTGTACGCAGATATCAATGCGAAATACTATGGATTGTCAGCCGAAGACAACTACGAAATCCAATTTGAATGGGCACGTATTCCGCATTTCTACTACAATTTCTACGTATATCAATACTCAACAGGCTTCGCAGCTGCTTCAGCCTTGGCCAACAAAATCACATACGGTACAGCTGAAGACAAGGAAAACTACCTCAATTACCTCAAGGCAGGAAATTCAGACTATCCACTCGAAGTCATCAAAAAAGCAGGCGTGGACATGACAAAAGAAGACTATCTCAACGATGCCTTTGCTGTATTTGAAAAACGCTTGACTGAGCTAGAAGAACTTGTTGCAAAAGGTGTGCATAAATAATAAAAAATCCCTCAGGGGATTTTTTGTCCATTTGGAGGTACTATGGAAATTAGAAGATTAGACTTGGCAGACGAAACGGCTTTTCTAGAATTTAATCAGCTCTTGCTAGCAGAAAAAGAAGCAGGACAATCCTTTATCGAAACCAAGGAAGTGACAGATTTTGCGGCGTATGTTCAGAAGTTGACAGGCCAAGAAAGGCTAGTGGAACATCCAGATTGGTCGATGGTCACATCCTATTTTGCCTTTGTTGATGGCCAAGTTGCTGGTAAGATTTCTTGCCGTTGGGAATTAGAAAAAGGAAACCTGGCAGAAATCGGAGGCCATATCGGTTATGCAACGTCCCCTCGTTTTCGCCGTCAGGGGATTATGAAAGGTCTCTTGTACTTTGCCTTTGACCGTTACTTGGAGCGCGGTATTGACAAGATTTTTATTACGGCTTTGGAAAATAACCTTCCCAGCCGAAAAACGATTGAAAGTGTCGGTGGTGTCTTGCAGGATGTGATTGACCTCGAAGACGGAAAGCGACTAGCACGGTACTGGGTAGATATCAGAAAAGGAGGCTATTATGGACATTCGCAAATTAGAATTGAGTGACCAAGAAGCCTATCGTCGCTACGAAGCAGCTATGTTGTCAGATAAGCAGGGCAATCCTTTTGTCGAGTTGGAATTCGTCGAAGACCTAGAACAAGCTATCTTAGATGGGCAACAGTCTGAGGTCAAGCAAGCAGGACAAACCTGGTCTCCCTATTCGACGTATTATGGTTTTATTGATAATGAGATTGTAGGGATGGTGCGCTGTTTTTGGGAGGCTGATAATTCTACAGTTCTTGATTTAGGTGAGGTGGGCTACATGGTACATCCCCATTATCGGTGGCAAGGAATTGCTCAAGCACTTTTGGCATTTGCCTTGGATTTATTTGAGAAAAAGGCTATGAAAAAGTCTCTGTGGCAACCGACCGTGACAATCTTCCCAGTCGTGGCTTGATTAAAAAAATGGGGGGCAATTGGAGAGCATTAGGCAGATTCACTATTTTGGTCAGTCCATGTTAGCAGCCAAGTATTGGATTTATCTAGGAAAGGAAAATACATGACAGTAACGTTTGTGTGGGATTTGGATGGGACCTTGATTGATTCCTATCCTGCCATTATGCGGTCTTTAGAGGTCACCTATGCCCATTACGGGTGGGAATTTGACGGGGAGAAGTTGCAGGACTATATTTTAGAATTCTCAGTTGGACAACTCTTGGGAGAAATAGCGCAAGAGCATCAGCTGGATGCCCGTGAGGTCAAGACCTTGTATTCGGCGGATTTGAAAAAGCGTGATCGAGAATTACAACTATTTCCAGAAGCGCAAACTGTTCTCGACTGGACTCGCTCGAAAGGCATTGC
Source organism: Streptococcus gallinaceus (assembly GCF_024170225.1). GTDB lineage: Bacteria > Bacillota > Bacilli > Lactobacillales > Streptococcaceae > Streptococcus > Streptococcus gallinaceus. Next base: position 203,612 of record NZ_JALJXU010000001.1, read on the forward strand.
CAATCATATTTATACCCACAAGGGGGACAACACCCAGCATGTCTTAAAAATGTTGGGCATCGAGTCCTACTTTACAGAAGTTCTCCACAGTCAATCTGGCTTTGCACGTAAGCCGGCTCCAGAAGCTATGGATTACTTGGTGGAAAAGTATGATTTGGATAGGCAGCAGACTTATTATATCGGTGACCGCAAGTTGGATATGGAGTTTGCTCTCAATAGCGGTGTGCGCAGTATCAGTTTGACGCAGTCGGATAGTCCAGATAATTTTTTTATCCATTCCTTATATGAAGTACCCCAAAAAATCTCTATTTCTAATCTGTAAAACAAAATCTGGCATTTGAATAAGTTCAGGAGTTCTATTGGTGACCGTAGTCCGTTTTGCTCCAAAGGCGCGAAAGAACTATTCGCCATTTGAGTTCGTATCAGCGCCGGTTATACAAAAAATCTTCCATCGGAGTACAGTAAAGGTGTTTAAGCCTATTGTAAATCGAAAGGAGAAAAAATATGGCATAAAAAACGCATAGTTTATCGCACAAAAATTGGATGCGTAAATATCACATTATCTTTACCCCTAAGTATAGGCGAAAAATTATCTATAATCACAATACAGAAAAAGTTTAGATGTGCCCTTATTCTGCTTCGTTGAGAAGTTGGTGACGAGTCAAGAACAGAGAGGCTTGAACAAAGTGAAAGCCAGCGTCTTTAGGTGCTAGCTGGTAATATGGGCTTATAGCCCTTGTAAAAACCACCCGTTTTCACGGGTGGTTTTGACTTTATGAAAAGTGAATTCCAACTCGATGCTTGAGAACACCAAAGAGAGAATGGGCCAAGTAAAAATCAATGATGCCATGAATTAATGATCCCAGTCCGATAAGTACTAATAAGTACCAAAAGTAATTAGGATTGGGATTTTCAGTAACTGCTATAGCATAGACGACAGCAAATTCAGTCAATCCATGTAACACGTTTAGGAATAGGGCGGAGAAGAAAGTGAGGGAAGTTTTGTGTAGTAAGAGAGGGTGTTTTTGAAAAATAGAGGCGCCCACTGTAGCAAAGATAAGATGGGAAAGAGCACGCAGGACGATAATCATTGGAAAGCCAGCCATAAAAAAGCCAAGTGCTGTCCCTAAGGCAACAATTATAGCAATCGGAAGAGAGAGAAATAGTGCAATGAATAGCGGGACATGGCTGGCAAGGGTAAATGATGCTGGTCCAATTATTAATTTGATAGGCATAATCATTGGAATTAGAATACCAAATGCAACCAATATTGCAGTAAAAGCGAGCGATTTTGTTTGTCTTTTTTTCATTGTTGTTTATCTCCTTTGTGAAATAATTATAAATAAAAACATTACAAGTGTCAAGACACTTGTAATGTTTTTATTCTTCATTCCATAATAAATGTGCGGCTGCCAGGCTCTTCTTAATTTCTTCAAATTGATTTTTGGAAGCACAGGAAATCGTATGAAGATGAAGTCCCTGAGTCAAGCTTGATAGTAGGGTGGCATTTGAATTCTTCATTTCTTTGATGAAATGATAAACATCCTCACGTGTCTCAATGTTAAGAACAGCAGTCAACATACCATAGATAGGATGTTCTACTTGGACATCAAGAATGCTCCCTCCCTGATTGACAATAAGCAGCATTTCTTTTTCTGTATCTAGAGATTGATGGGAGCAGACAACTTTTCCTAAAAATGCATGTGAGTTCTTTGTCGGGGATAAAAGATAGCCTCTATGTGTGGATAAAATATCATGGTTTTCAGCACGTAACAGAGCAATATCTCCCACAATAATTTGCCGGCTCACGGATAAATGTTTCGCCAAATAACTTGCTGATATGGGGCGATTGGCATTTGATAAATAGTCAATAATCAGTTGGCGTCGTTTTGTAGCTTTCATAGAACCTCCTAGTCTTTCTTTACATCATATCATAAATGAGATTTTTAGTCGCTAGATTACAAAATGAAAACTTTGAAAAAACTACATAAATACGCTATACTAGAAAGCATGGTTGAATCATACAGTAAAAATGCAAATCACAATATGCGACGTCCCGTTGTCAAGGAAGAAATCGTTGATTTTATGCGGGCGCGCCAGGCTCAAAATCAAGGTTTTCTGAAAGACTTGGAAGACTTTGCTCGTCAAGAAAATATTCCTATTATCCAACACGAGGTGGTAGCCTATTTTCGCTTACTTCTGCAGACAATGCAGCCTAAGAATATCTTGGAAATCGGTACGGCTATTGGATTTTCAGCGCTTTTAATGGCTGAAAATGCTCCTGAGGCTCACATTACGACAATTGATCGCAATGAAGAAATGATTGGCTTGGCTAAGAAAAATCTTGCCCAGTACGATAGCCGCAAGCAGATTGAGCTCTTGGAAGGCGATGCTTTAGACCTCCTTCCAACCTTGCCAGATAACCAATATGACTTTGTCTTCATGGACTCAGCTAAGTCTAAGTATATCGTCTTTTTACCAGAAGTTTTGAAAAAGGTAAAAGTGGGTGGTATCATTATTTTTGATGATATTTTTCAAGGTGGAGATGTGGCGCGAGATATTATGGATGTGCGCCGTGGACAGCGGACTATTTATCGAGGTCTGCAACGATTATTCGACGCAACCTTGGACAATCCAGACTTGACGGCCAGCTTACTGCCATTAAGTGACGGCTTACTCATGCTTCGGAAAAATAGTGAGACGATTTCATTGCCTATTCAGGAAAATTAAGCAAGTTTTAAGCTTTTATGTTATAATGATAGGGTTAACGAAAAAAGGAGTATTTTCAGAATGAAAACTAAAAAAATTCTAGCAGGTGCGGTGACACTCTTAGCAGCAGTCACACTTGCAGCTTGTAGCTCAAACGGTAAAGACATCATTACGATGAAGGGTGGTTCTATCACAACTTCTGAGTTTTATGATCGTGTGAAAACTAATTCAAGTGCTCAACAAGTATTGCTTGAATTGGTCATTTCTGACGTTTTTGAACAACAATACGGTAAAAAAGTGACCGATAAAGAAGTAGACGAGTACTACAACAAAATCGCAAAACAATACGGCGATTCATTTACCGCGGCGTTGACTTCAGCAGGTTTGACAACAGACACTTACAAAAAACAAATCCGTGCCAATATGTTGGTGGATTACGCTGTAAAAGAAGCAGCTAAAAAAGAATTGACAGATGCTAACTACAAAGCAGCTTATGATGCTTACACACCAGAGGTTTCTGCTCAAATCATCAAATTCTCAGATGAAGCAAAAGCAAAAGAAGTATTAGCCAAAGCACAAGCTGGTGAAGACTTTGCACAACTTGCAAAAGACAACTCAGAAGACACTGCTACTAAAGAAAAAGGTGGCGAAGTGAAATTTGACTCAACGTCAACAAGTGTTGCAACAGAAGTGAAAACAGCTATTTTTGCCTTGGAAGAAGGCCAAGTTGGTGCTTCAGTTGTGAAAGTAACCGATGCGTCTACTTACAAAACAAGTTACTATGTTGTGAAATTGAACAAGAAAACTGCTAAGTCAGAAAACTGGAAAGATTACAAGAAAGTCTTGAAAGAATCGATCTTGACTTCTAAGCAAAATGACTACACGTTCAAAACAAGTATTATTTCAAAAGCCTTGAAAGATGCCAATGTTAAAGTGAAAGACTCTGCATTCTCAAATGTATTGTCAAGCTACATCACAACAGACAAAACAAGCAAGAGTTCAACTTCAAGCTCTTCATCAAGCAAATAATCATAAGAATGGTAGAAAGGAATCTTTCTTCAGAAAATTGGCGGTTGCTGCGAGCCATGAAAGACCGACTACTTGCTACTTATGACAGGATACAAATGTAAATAATAAGAGGATGACAAGTTCATCGAATGAAGGTGGTACCGCGGTTTTTCGCCCTTCGTTTGATTGGATTTGTCATTTTCTCGTGAAATAGGAGACATCATGAAACAATTATCATCAGCACAAATTCGCCAAATGTGGCTTGATTTCTGGAAATCAAAAGGTCACTCAGTAGAGCCATCAGCAAATCTGGTTCCTGTTAATGACCCAACCCTTCTCTGGATCAACTCAGGTGTAGCAACCCTTAAGAAATATTTTGACGGGTCCGTTATCCCTGAAAATCCACGGATTACCAATGCGCAAAAATCAATCCGTACAAACGACATCGAAAATGTTGGGAAGACAGCTCGTCACCATACCATGTTTGAAATGCTCGGAAACTTTTCTATCGGAGATTACTTCCGTGACGAAGCTATCGAGTGGGGCTTTGAGTTGTTGACAAGCCCAGAATGGTTCGGATTTGACAAAGATAAGTTGTTCATGACCTACTATCCAGCGGATACAGATTCATACAATCGTTGGATTGCTTGTGGTGTTGAGCCATCTCATTTGATTCCAATCGAGGACAATTTCTGGGAAATCGGTGCGGGTCCTTCAGGTCCAGACACAGAGATTTTCTTTGACCGCGGAGAAAGCTTTGACCCAGAAAATATCGGTATTCGTCTCCTTGCAGAGGACATCGAAAACGACCGTTACATCGAAATCTGGAACATCGTTTTGTCACAGTTCAATGCTGACCCAGCTGTTCCTCGTAGCGAATACAAGGAATTGCCAAATAAAAATATTGATACGGGCGCTGGTCTTGAGCGTTTGGCAGCCATTTTCCAAGGTGCTAAAACAAACTTTGAAACAGACTTGTTCATGCCGATCATCCGTGAAGTGGAGAAATTGTCTGGTAAGACCTATGATCCAGATGGGGACAATATGAGCTTTAAGGTCATCGCTGACCACATCCGTGCCCTGTCATTTGCCATCGGTGATGGTGCCCTTCCAGGAAATGAAGGTCGTGGTTATGTCCTTCGTCGTCTACTTCGTCGCGCTGTTATGCATGGACGTCGTCTTGGTATTAACGAAACTTTCTTGTACAAATTGGTTGTAACTGTTGGTCATATCATGGAAAGCTACTATCCAGAAGTGCTTGAAAAACGTGAGTTTATCGAGAAAATCGTTAAACGTGAGGAAGAAACATTTGCTCGTACAATTGACGCAGGTAGCGGTCACTTGGATTCTTTACTTGCTGACTTGAAGACAGCCGGTCAAGATATTCTTGAAGGAAAAGACATTTTCAAACTTTATGATACCTATGGATTCCCAGTTGAGTTAACAGAAGAATTGGCAGAAGATGCCGGTTATAAGATTGACCACGAGGGATTCAAAGCAGCCATGAAAGAGCAGCAAGACCGTGCGCGTGCGGCTATTGTCAAAGGTGGTTCAATGGGTATGCAAAATGAAACCTTGGCAAGCATCACTGAGGAGTCTGTTTTCAGCTACGAAGCAACAAGCCTTGAAGCGAACTTGTCTGTTATCGTTGCAGACAATGAGCGTACTGAAGCCGTGTCAGAAGGTCAGGCCCTCCTTGTCTTTAGCCAAACACCATTCTACGCTGAAATGGGTGGACAAGTTGCTGACCACGGTATCGTGAAAAATGACAAGGGTGACACAGTTGCGCGTGTGATTGATGTCCAAAAAGCACCAAATGGTCAGCCGCTCCATACGGTAGAAGTATTGGCGAGTCTGTCAGTTGGTACCAACTACGTACTTGAAATTGACAACAAACGTCGTTTGGCTGTTGAGAAAAACCATACAGCGACACACTTGCTCCACGCAGCCCTTCATCAGATTATCGGTGAGCATGCGACTCAAGCGGGTTCACTCAATGAAGAAGGTTTCTTGCGATTCGACTTTACGCATTTTGAAGCGGTAACAGCAGAAGAATTACGTGCGATCGAAACACAGGTTAATGAAAAGATTTGGGAAGCTCTTCCTGTGACAACAATTGAAACAGACGTTGAAACGGCTAAGTCAATGGGCGCAATGGCTCTCTTTGGTGAAAAATATGGTAAGGTTGTACGTGTCGTTACCATCGGAGATTACTCTGTTGAACTTTGCGGGGGGACTCACTTATCCAACACATCTGAAATCGGCCTTTTCAAGATTGTCAAAGAAGAAGGAATTGGTTCAGGAACGCGTCGTATCCTTGCCTTGACAGGTCAAGCAGCATTTGAAGCCTTCCGCCAACGTGAAGATGCCCTCAAAGAAGTAGCACAAACGCTTAAAGTGCCGCAGTTGGAGCAAGTTCCTGCTAAGGTCGTTAGCCTTTCAGAAAATCTACGTGATCTTCAAAAAGAAACAGCTGAATTGAAAGAAAAAGCTGCAGCAGCCGCAGCTGGTGACATCTTCAAAGATGTCAAAGAGGCAAATGGCTTACGCTACATTGCAAGCCAAGTATCTGTCTCAGATGCCGGTGCGCTTCGTACTTTTGCAGATAACTGGAAGCAAAAAGACTACTCAGACGTTCTTGTACTCGTCGCAGCTATCGGTGAGAAAGTCAATGTTCTCGTGACTAGCAAGTCAGCTGACGCTCACGCAGGCAATATCATCAAGGCCCTTGCTCCAATCGTTTCTGGACGTGGTGGTGGTAAGCCAGACATGGCCATGGCCGGTGGTAGTGATGCAAGCAAGATTGCAGAACTTCTAGCAGCTGTTCCAGCACAATTTTAATGATTCAAAAATCCATGTTTTTAAACATGGATTTTTTTGTAGTCCATCATAGTAGATTTCACGAGTGAGGGTAGAAGGATGACATCTAGCTGATGGCTCCTTTCAGTCTAAGATGTGACTTGTTTTTTGAAGAAAGTGATGCGCCGTCACGGGTCAGATGTGTGGTATCAATATCATACTTTATTGTATAATTAGTAGTAGACATATTGATCATTTTTCTATACTTGGTGTTCTAACCGTTAGTATAGTGGATAAATATGCCTTTTTTTATGCACTTTATTTTACAATACAGTGAAATTTATTTTTTTATAAATAGAGAAAATGCAAGGGAAAAATCTTTAAAAAAATGGGGAAAAGGATACAGATTATAGTTGATAATTTATAAATATTTTTATATGTTTATGCCGTTTTCTCATTTTTGGTATTATAAATGCGTCGGATTTTGAGAAAAAACACCTAAAACATAGAAGTTAAACGACGGATTTGATGTGTTATAATCTATCAGGGTTGTTTGGTGTAGGCGTTTTCTATTTGCTAACACTAAGTAGCTAGTCAAAATAGATGGAAAAGATGGAAAGGGGTCAGATGGGATTATTAAACTTTTTAATGAAAAAGCCGAAATCGGAAGAGAGTATAAATACTTATCAAAATACAGTAAGTGACTCCGCAAAAGAGATGTCATCAGAAAATGAAACATCTCCGCAAAAGATTCCAGCTGGTTGGCAGTCTATTACAGATGCTTTTTTATTGTCTTATCCAGGACAAGATAAACCACGACAGTTAAGCGCCAGTCCTTCTCGCTTAGAAGGTGGAAAGCATAGCTTGGAGGGAATTACTATCTATGATGCTGGAGATTACTGGCATTTTGTAACCTATGGCTTATCAGATGTATATGATCAAGGGACAGATACGACTAGCTTTGGGATGGAATTTACGTATAAGCTGAAAAAATATCCTGACGACAATGAAGAAAAGGTCATCATTGGCACTGCAAACTTATTGAAAAGTTTAGCGAGTTTGACACGTGAAAAGGGTGAACTCTTTGGTCCATACGAGTATGTCTATACCGGTCAGACAGAGGGAGTTGACGTAGACCAACAGTCCCTGTTGACAGGATTTATCTGTGTTCCAGATGATACAGTAGAAAAAGTTCAGACGCCAAATGAAGAAGTCCAGTTTATTCAATTTGTCGGAGTAACAGATGCAGAACTACGCAGCTTGACAGATAGCCAATCGGTGCAACGTCTATATAGTGAGATACCAGATTTTATTACAGACTATCGTAGACAGTCTTTGAGATAAATACAACACAGCAATCTTCTAACAATTTCAGTGAGGAATTGTGGTAAAAAATTTTGCTAGCAAAATTGTATCGTTGTTCGGATGCAAAAACACAAGAGTATAAACAAACAAAAATAAAGAAAGGTGATGAGTGATATAGAAATTTTAGAAATAATGGTCCGTTCGCGCTTAATCAGCGAGGGTGATAGACAAAATATCATAAACGAAATGAAAGAAACGGATACTTCTCTTGAAAAATATCTTTTGAAAAAAAAGTATGTCAATGAAGAAGATTTGCTGAAAGTGTTAAGTTACTACTACAAAACACCTCAAGTCAACCTTTCTCAGTTTTCGATTGATAAGGAAGCGGTAGCTAAGGTAACCGAAAAAATCGCACGTCGCCACTGCTTGATTCCAATTGCCTTCACAGAGGATATGGAGCCAAGACTTATCGTTGCGATGGCAGATCCAAAAAACTACATCGCCTTGGATGATGTTCGAATTGTATCGAAGATGTCGATTGAACCACACATTGGTTTGAGTGACGATATTCAAAAATATATTGACCAGTATTATTCACAGGGTGATGCGGCCCACCAAGCGGCGACAGAGATTGAGGGCTTTGGTGTTGAAGATGATGTCGTAGAAGAAGATATCTCAATCAAAAATTCACCTGTAGTACGCTTGATTGACTCGATTGTTAGTCAAGCTATCAAAACACGGGTATCAGATATTCACATCGAGCCATTTGAAAAAGTTGTTCGTGTTCGTTTCCGTGTGGATGGAACACTGGTTGAAAATATGCAATTAAAGGCTTCTACGCATTCTGCTATTGCGACACGGATTAAGATTATGAGTGGCTTGGATATTGCTGAACGTCGTATTCCACAGGATGGTCGGATTGAGACTACGATTGATGGACGTGAAGTGGATATGCGTGTGTCTGTTCTTCCAACTGTTTTTGGTGAGAAGATTGTTATTCGGATTCTGAATCGGAACGCGACTCTTTTGAGTAAGGAAGAACTTGGATTTTCACCGGCCAATGAAAAAATCTTTGATGATATCTTGAAAGCACCTGAAGGAATTATTTTGCTGACAGGGCCAACGGGGTCTGGTAAAACGACCACTCTTTACACAGCATTGCGCGAGTTAAACGATGTTGGAAAAAATATCATCACTGTTGAAGACCCGGTAGAGTATAGACTAGACGGAGTCAACCAAGTGCAAGTGAATGTCAAAGCAGGTTTGACATTTGCCAGTGGTTTGAGAAGTATCTTGCGTCAGGACCCGGATATTGTCCTACTGGGAGAAATTCGGGATGAAGAGACAGCAAGTATCGCTGTTCGTGCCGCTATTACAGGTCACGTCGTTCTTTCTACAATCCATACCAACGATACAGCTTCTACTGTCAACCGTCTGGTGGATATGGGAATTAAACCTTACTTGGTTTCAACAGCTACTGTTGGTATTATCGCACAGCGTTTGATTAAGCGGATCTGTCCGAAATGTAAAACGGCTTATACCGTTGAAGGAAATCAATATCAGCACTTAGGCATCCATCATGGAGACAAGCTTTACAAGGGTGAAGGTTGTAACTATTGCGGTGGGACTGGCTACTATGGTCGTATTGCGATTCATGAAATCATGGCCGTTACCAAAGAAATAAAAGCCATGATCAACCAAGGTGCGACAACTGCTGAATTGCGCAATCAAGCTCGTTCACAAGGGATGAGAGATTTGTCAGAAGAAGCAATAGAGACAGCCAAAAATGGGATAACGACAATGGAACAAGCAATGAAGATTGCCTTTAGTCTAGAGGGAGAAGCCTAAGATGAATTTAGATGGATTAATCAAACAAGCCATTGAACATGGTGCGTCGGATATTCATTTTACGGTGGGGGCTGAGCCAACGATGCGTTTGCACGGGAAGCTAATGCCCATTACCGATGAAAAAATGACAAATACGGACACGGTTCGATTTGCCAAAGAAATACTAACAGAAAAACAAATTCAACACCTACTTGAAGTGGGAGAAGTTGACTGTGCCTACGAAGTTGATAATGGCTTCCGTTTGCGGGTCAATATCTTTAAACAACGAAACAACTCTGGGATTGCCTTGCGGGTTATTCCAAATCAAATTCCTAGCATGGAATCCCTCGGATTGCCAGCAGTTATAAAAAAATTGGCTGAAAAGCGTCGGGGGCTGATCTTGGTTACAGGACCAACTGGTTCAGGGAAATCAACGACCCTAGCCACGATGATCGACTATATGAACGAGCTACGTGATGAGCATATCATCACCATCGAAGATCCGATCGAGTACATGCACACACATAAGCAGTGCTTGGTTAACCAGCGTGAGCTTGGTGCGGATACACAGAGTTTTGGAAATGCCCTTCGTGGTGCTCTCCGTCAGGACCCGGATGTCATCCTTGTAGGGGAAATGCGGGATAAGGAAACCATCGAGATTGCCCTTCGTGCGGCAGAAACTGGTCACTTAGTTCTTTCTACACTCCATACGGTCGGAGCGGTCAATACAATGGACCGTATTATTGATGTCTTCCCTGCCGAACAGCAAGAACAAATTCGTGTTCAGCTCTCTGCCGTTGTAGAGGGAGTTGTATCTCAGCAATTGATGCGTACTTTAAATGGGAAAGGGCGTGTGGCAGCATTTGAAATTATGCTGGCAACACCTGCGGTTCGAAACCTTATCCGTGAAGGAAAAACTCACCAATTGTTGACGCCAATCCAAACGGGAGCTAGTCAGGGCATGATTACAATGGACACCTCTCTACTTGGACTCTATCGTCGCAATCTAATTGATCGCAAGACCTTGCTTTCTTACGCAGTAGACCGTGAGCAAGTTGAAAAAGTAGTCATGATGGGGTAGAAAACCATGGCAATATTTATATGTAAATATCTTGACGAAAAAAATCGAGTTCAAGTTTTAGAACTGGATGTAGATTCTAAAGGCGAAGCTCTAGCCCAGCTCCGATTAAAAGGTCGTCCCATCAGTGTGGAAGAAAAGGGACTTGGTTCAACCGAGATTACACTAGGTGAACCTAAAAAGGTCAAAATAACAGATATTTCCCTTTTCTGTAAGCAGATGTCTGTTATGTTGGAAGCCGGTATTCCGCTTAACAATGCTGTGGATATCATGGAGCATCAAACGACCTCTAAGCCTCTCAAAGCTGCTCTGAAAAAAATGAGTACTCAGCTCAAAGAGGGGAATCAGCTTTCTCAAACGATGAAAGCGCAAGGTAAGGTTTTCCCTAATCTCCTTGTCCGTATGATTGAAGCAGGTGAAAAGACAGGTAAAATCGATGAAGTGTTGGAAAAAATGTCCGTTCACTATACCAAAGAAGTCAAAATCAATCGTCAGATTACAGGTGCTATGATTTATCCGGCAATCTTGAGTTTGCTAGTTATCGGTGCGGTCTTTGTCCTTCTCTATGTCGTGGTACCGTCCTTTAAGGATATTTTCGAGAGTGGAGGTGTGGAGTTGCCACTACCGACACGGATCGTCCTCTTCCTCAGTAATTGGGTCCAGTCCTACTGGTATATCCTCTTGTTGACGATTATTGGTGGAACCTTTGGCTTTCTTAGCTACCGTAAGACAGAGGCAGGGCGCTTTCAGCTTGACCTACTCAAACTGAACCTTCCGATTATCAAAACTTCTATCCAAAAAATTATCACTGCTCGCTTTTCAAGTACACTAGCGACGCTAACTAGTGCGGGCATTCCATTGGTAGATGCTTTGGAAGCAGCTGCTTCAACGACCAACAATAGTGTGGTGGTGGATAAGATTGATAAGGCTAGCGAGGGAATCCAAAAAGGTGAAAATCTGACTGAGATGATTGGCCAAACTGAGCTCTTTCCTCCAATGATGCTCTCCATGGTTAAAATCGGAGAGGAGTCAGGTTCACTAGAGTCCATGCTTCATAAGACCTCTGCCTACTACGAGGAAGAACTCGAAGCTGCCATTAAGCAGTTGCTCTCCCTCATGGAACCAGCCCTCATCATCATCATGGGGATTGTTATTGGTGGTATCGTAGCCTCTATCATGCTTCCATTGCTCGGTCTCGCAGGAGCGGTTGAGTCAGGCGCTGGTCAATAAAAAACTTGGGAGTTGCAAGACCTTCCAATAGACAAACAAAACTGGCACTGGAGATGACCATAGGCCATTGATTGAAGGGTGAGACTGGTACAAACTATCCTAGCCTTCCCTCAATTACCTATGGCTCCTCTCAACTGCCCCGCTTACTTTGAGAGTTTGTAGAGTCTCTCTAACTATCAAGCGGGTCAGACCTATACATTTTGAAAAAGAAAAGGAAATAAACATGCTAAGTAAATTACAAAACATCCGTCGCAACGCTAAGAAAAAAGGGTTTACCCTTGTCGAGTTGGTCGTAGTTATCATCATCATCGCTATCATCGCTGCGGTAGCCCTTCCACGTATCGCTTCTTTCCAAGAAAGTGCTCGTAAATCACGTATCCAATCTGAACACCGTCAGTTGGTAACAGCTATTCAATCACGCATTGCCCAAGCAGCTGAACCAACAACAGAGTATGAAAAAATTACTAAGCTTGACGATCTCAAAGATTATATGAATATCAAAGGTGGAACTGTGACTTCATCTGTTGAGAAAAACAATAAACAACCTGCTCACGTAATCGCTGATGGAAAACTAACTTCAACTTATACTAATCCAGGTGATTCTAGCAAAAATGATACATGGGAATATGTTTTTAGCCCAGCAGGGAAAAAATAAATAATAAAAAATAATCTATAAAACTCTACCCCGACGTTTCGTCGGGTCTTATCAAAGGTCTGATACACCTCATCAGGCCTTTGATAAGACTATAGAGGAGGAACATATGATCAAAACTATCCGAAAAAAAAGAAAAGGTGGGACCTTGTCCATGGTGATCGTTATGATGGTCATCGTGACAGCCACAGTTGCTCTGATGGCAGGAGTCTTAAGCACAGCCAACCGACAGACCCTACGGAATTATTACTATCTGGATGCCAAGTATGTCGCGACATCGGGTAGTCAGTTGGCGTTGGGAGCTTTCTTTGAGGGCGATGGCAAACAGTCGGGCCTCTATACAGAATTTTCTAAGCGAGCTAGCAGACAGAAAACTTCAGATGAAAAAGTAACAGCTACTCATCAATTTGAACATGGTACAGCAGAGATTACCATGACAGGTGAGTTTAGTCCACAGACTAGCCGTTCTAAAAACGACTACTATGTCGTCCTTACGTCAAAAGCAAAAGTTGGAGATAGTGATGATTACTATGTACATACAGTCCGTTTTAATCTGGAAAATCCAGCTTTGAGAACAGAAAAAAGTGGTATTCGCCACTCCAAATAGAAAGAGGTAATAAATGAAACAGGCAAAAAGAGGGTTCACACTTGTTGAACTTATCGTCTCCATCTCCCTAATCGCAGTGGTTTCACTTGTGCTAGGTGTCATTTCTCATACGGTCTTTGCTAGCAAGGATTTGGTTGACAAGGAAGCAACTATTCAAGCAGAAGTTCGAACCAGTATGCAAGCTGTAGATAAAAGTGTTCAAAATGCCACAGCCATCTTCGTCTTAGACGATTCAAAATACGATGGTGATGCTAAAAATTTGAAATCAGGCTGGAGCTATATCGGTCTCACAAAAGATAAAAAAAATCTAGTCAACTTTTCTTGGAACAAAGCAAAAAATACCTGGGATGAAGTTAAGTTAGGAAATCGCCATCTCTACGATATTACGATGGACCTCAAGTTCTCAAGTGATGACAACTACCAAGATAACCGCTTGGTGAACTACGAAGTTAAGGGACAGTATACCAATACGAATAAAAAATTTGCCTTAGATTCGGCTTCCGTCGCCCTCAATACAAAACAAGTTTTCTCCCACGTTGCTAGAGGCAAGCAAGGGGTCGCCATCGCTTACCGTAATGACCCTATCGAAGGGCAGATGAATACAGCCATCAGTTTTGTCTTTGATACATCAGGATCGATGGCTTGGGATATTAACGGGGGAAAAAATAATCATAGCACATCTTCAAATATCAGAATGACTATTTTGAAAGACAAAGCAAAGAATATGATTGATGAATTGACTGACTTGGGTAACGTTAGCGTCAACCTCGTACAGTTCTCTACTCTGGGAGGCTATATCCAAGAGCAATTTGTTGATTTAAAATCAGGATCAAATACTATCAAGCAAAACATTCAAAATATGCAACCAGATGGAGGGACCAATCCTGGAGACGGTCTTCGCCACGCTATGGTCAGTCTTCAAAAAAATCCTGCCCAATTCAAATATGTTGTTCTTTTAACAGATGGAGTTCCTAATATCTATACAGTAGGAAGCTATACTTCAAAGTATTTACGGTATGGTTACAGAGATGTATATGATTATGGTAATCCAACATTTGACTTGTCTGATAAGCTAGGAAGCAATGCAAGTAAAGATTTTTACTATGGTGATGGTAAATTTCTTCGAGAAGCTGTGAGATATACACAAGAGGTATCTAAAACCTTTGGGGAAGGTATTCGTCGTGTTAGCATGATAGGTTTTTCTGGTGTACCATCTGAAAAAGCTTACGGTCAAGAGCTCACGAATGCTGTTAAGAATGGGAAAGTAGATGCAAACTACTATGATGCCTCCAGTGAAGAAGATTTGGCAAAGGTCTTTTCAGATATTAAAAAACAAATTGAACAAGATCTCTGGTTTGTAGTTGGACCATAGTGGGGGACTGTATGAAAAATGTTAAGAAAAGAAAAGGGATTACTCTCGCGGAGGTTATCATCTCCTTAATTCTGATCTCTGTTATCGTTGTGGGAACCATGAGCTTTTTCTCAAATTCATTTAATAATGTGTTTGGATTACGAACGCAAAATAAAGTCAACTTCGATATTCAAGAGCAATTTGAAAGTAGAATAGCAGATGTCAAGAAAAATGGAGGCACAGGTACAGAGGAGCGGGAATTTGTTTATAAAATTGGGAGCAACGCTCCACAAACAGTAAAAGTCAAAGGGACAAATTTGTCCTATAAAAATGACAAAGCTCCTAAAAAAATTCATCTCTTTGTCGCTAATAATAAAGAAAGTGTCTTGAAAATTCCTGAGGATTTAAAGGTCACTCTTGATGAAAAACAGGGATCAAAAGGTAAGGCTTATTACTATGTAGGGGATGAGACACCAGATGGACGTGTTCAACTGACTGACAAGTCTACAAGTTCTAAAATCTACACCGAAGAAGGCTGGTTCCAAAGCCATTCATCTATAAAAGATAAGGACAATCCAAGTAAGCCAATTGTTTTAGTTGGGAGCTTGGCGGCGATAGGTTCGACAGAGTCAAAAGTAGCTCATCCTAAGATGTTGGAAGATTTTAAGCAAATTTCAAAGAAAAATAGTGGATTTAAAATTGAAAAGGAGATGCGTGGCTCTTATCTGACTTTTGCTGCTCGCGCCATCAACTCTTTTGGTCGGGTAGGCCAATACCAAGAGGCCGAATATCGTATCTGGGTAATGGGGATCCCAGTTACGAAAGAATTGGCATTCCATACAGACGCTGATCTTGCTGTGAAAAAAAATGAAGATGGTACACCTTCAGCAATTACAACTGATAGTAAAGAGCATCAAGGGGTTGAGCTTCTGAACTATCATAATGGTCAAAAAATCACAGATAATGTGGCAGTAAAGAGCATTTTTGATGAGGAAAAACATCAAGCAAGACAAGTATTAGCACTAGAACATAATACTTTAGCAATCAAAGATATTAAAGTGCAGAAAGGAACAACCAACTCCTTTTTGCTCACAAAAGAATCTCAGTCAGGTGCCTTAGTTTCGTATCAGTTTGGGAACCAATTAATTTGGAAGCTAGACATAGGTGACAATGGAGAATTGAAAATAGCAACTAGTGATGCTTCAAATGGCAATTTATCATCGAATTCTACAGTTACCCAAAAGCTTGTTAAAGACCAAGATAACTCTATTCAAATTGTAAGCCAACCAGTTAACGATTCTCAATTGAAAGTGGAAGTATATTTGAATGGAGAAAAAATCCATACAGATACACTAACTGTTAAGAATAGAAACCGTAATGGGCAACAACCTATAACAGTTACCTTCGGTGGACAGACCCACATCAATGAAATTGCTGTATTTGAACGCTCATTAGGTCAGGATGAGATTAAGTCCATGACTGAATATTTCAAAAATAAATACGAAGTAAAAAAAGAAAATTAAAAAGAAAGTAGAATGGGGAGATCAATGTTCTCTGTTAAGAAAAAAAAAGAAACAGGACATATGTCTGATAACGGGAGCGGGAAAAGTTCCTTGCTGACACGGTTGAACCAACCCCTTTTTAAGAAAAAAGAGGAGTTGGCAGATGAGGAGTATATGCTAGACAGCGAGCTCCAAGTCTCACAAGCGGCTTCAACTAAGAACAAGTCAATCACAAGTTTGTTTTCAACTAAAAAAGGGAAGGGCGGGAAAAATGCCGGTCAGCCTTACACCATGTTTTCAAAGCCCATCAAAGGAAATTTGTTAGCCATTGATTTTGATGACTATGATTTGACCTTGGTAGTTGCGAAGCAAAAACGCAAAGAATTAGAAATCGTAAAGACGGTCAAAGCTTCTTTACCAGCAGGGTTGGTACATGATGGTTTGATTATCAACATGGATGCCTTGATTGAGTTCATTGATCATTTGATGAAAGAAAATGATGTCGTAGCTAAGTATGCTTTTTTTGCAGTCAATAATACAGGGGTTATTGCGCGTCCAGTCATGGTACCAGATGCCGTTGCAGAAGAAGACATCGAAAACTTTATCTCCTTTGAGTTGCAGCAGTATCTGGATATCGATACAAGCTCATATATCATTGATTATCAATTTAGTCCACAAGCAGATGGTATGATTGAAGAAGGAAGCAAGTCTTTGATTGCCTATGCTGTGCCAAAAGCGACAGTAGAGCAACATTATGACTTGGCAGATGCCTTGCATTTGGTACCGTATGTCTTTGACCTGCGTTCCAATACGTATGAAAAGTGGCTGGAACGTGTAGAAGCGATCAACAATCGTGGCAAGTATTTGACAGAAGGAAATATTGGGATTGTCCAACTAGGCAAGCACAGTATTGATGTCTATCTCTATGCGAATGGTCGATTTGTGACAAGTAACCATATGGATCATGGCTATCATGAGATTGAAGACTTAGTAGATACTGAATTGACCATGCGTCATTTTCATGAGATTGTCGCTGGTAATATGACAGATTTGTCTCTTAAACGCGTCTTAGATGAATGGTTAAATGAAACAAAAATGCATATTATCAATACCGAGCGATTTTTCAGCTCAACAACTGGTGAAACGATTGATAAGTTTTATTCTATCGGAGAAGGTGCCCTTTGCTGGCATTTGATTTCAGTATTAAAAACAAAATTTGACGGTGATATTGAGGCTGTCGGTAGCGTTGACTCAGAGGATATTGTTTGGGGACCGTATGCAGATAATGATCCTGAAATGATACCAGCTGTAGCAATGTTAATTCGGAGGGTCAACTAATGATGATGAGAGATTTAAACTTTTTTGCGACATACCATATCCCTCCTGCAAAGACCAGCACAGTTCGCTTGGCTGCGATTACGGGGAGTATACTAGCCTTAGCAGGGGTATTGCTAGGTACCTTCTATTACTACTCAAGTAACAGTAACTACGAGACAGAAATCAATAAATTACATATGTTGCTAGAAGCACCTGAAATGACACAGCAATTAGAAGAAATTGAAAAACTTCAAGTTGACAAAGCAACTGTGACAAACGATCAGACCATCTTTAAGAATTTAGAAGGTGATTTCAAACGGACTCACAAGGTTAATAGAGCTTTCATGGACTTTGTCCAAAACCGTGTGACACGCAATCTAGTCTTTGATGAATTGAGCATTTCAGATGATAAGGTGTCTATCGTGGGACTCTCAACCGAGAGACTTTCTATCGCAAAATTTGAGGAAGAATTACGAAAAACAGACAAATTTAATCATATTTTGGTCAGCACGATTGAAAATGTCGACGGTGGTGGTGCTGCAGTTGGTGTAGCAGCCAATGATCCATTTAAGGATGTATATAAATTTACTATCGAAATTGAGACAAAGGATGTGGACTTCAGTGAAAAAAAATAATACTAACAAAACTGATAAGAAACCCGGGCTAAAGCTAAACAAAAAGGAAAAAACTTTGCTTGGTACAGTTGCTGTCGGTCTCGTTGCATTCGGTTGTTACAATGTTTTAAATGGTTTAGTAACTAAAAATGGTGAGCTATCGGAAGAGTACAACAGGTTGCAGTTGGAGTTTAACGAAAAATCTGCAAAGGTTGCTCGGAAAGGAGCCTTGGTTCAAGAATTGAAAAAGCTGAACAGTGATACCAATAAAGTTGCTTCTAACTATTACGGCAATACGAATCAGGGGGAATTTATCTATTTGATTGATCACCTGATTAGTAAAAGTGGCATCACTCTTCAACGGGTTGAATTTGCGGAAACAAAAGAACTAGAGTTTCCTAAAAAGGCGGATAAGGATGCAGCAGCACAAGAGAAAGATAAGAAGGCTAAAAAAACTGAAACAACTTCCTCAACAACAAGTGCTTCAAGTACAGGTACTTCGACGTCAACGTCAACAAGTACAAGTTCTAGTTCTGCTGCTGAAACACAAAAAAGTGCTGCGCCAGCTACACAGTCAGATAACGAGGCAGAAAACAAGTATGCCAATACGAATATCACACAAATGACAGCTGATATTAGTTTCTCAGGAACCTATTCTCAGGTGTTGGAATTATTGAAAATGATTGATGCCAATGAGCGTACAATCGTATCAAGTGAATTGGACTTGGGTTCTCCTAAGGCCAAGCAAGAAGTGGATAGAATTGATCCGCTGATTGAAAAAGGGCATATCAAACTAAGATTTTACCAAGTAGAAGATGTAGAACGGTATGTCAGCAAACCAGCTAGCAATGTAGATAAGACACCGATTCCATTTGCCCATGTGGCTTCACCATTTAAGCGTGCATCTTGGTTGTCTATCTCTGAAGATGGTGGTAAAAAATCAGATTCAAAATCAGATTCAACATCGTCAGGTAATTCGTCGGATGTGGGTTCTGGTTTAGGATCAGCTCCTGGACCAGCTTATCTTCAACAATTGGCCAACTCAACCAGCAATACAGGTGGAATTTCAGCTTACTACAATACCTCAACACTTTATCGCTTTGAAACAAACTTAAAATTGAAAAACAAAGCCAATAATGCAGAGACGGACGTTACGGTTGATACCGGTGACTTCCTTGAAGGTACGGGTTCGAATGTTGTGCAAATTCCTGCAAGCAAAGAAAAAGTCATCTATGAAATGAGATTGCAAGATCCATTTATTACATTAAATGAAAAACCAGATTATATCCTTTTCGACTTCCATAGTTCTAAAAAATGGGACGGCAGCTTGGGGATGATTGTTGAAAATGCGAACGGTCAAGAAATCCAAGTCGGTTTATTGGAAGGCTTGAAATGGGAAGGTTGGCGTGAAGCTCGATTTGATCCTGCCAGCGTGGCGAGCTTGACATATCCATTGAAGGTAAAAGGTTTCTACTTTGAAACACCAAATACCAATAGTGATGGAACAACCCTAAAATTGGATAATTTTGCTATTCAGAGTTTGATATCCAATTAAAAAGTAAATTTGTGATTCATAGAGCAAGACCAAACAACCTCTATGAGTACAACTTACTGTAGCATTTTTTAACTTTTAGTTCATATTGAGTCATGGTTTGAGTTCGTAACACATTTCTCTGTATGTAAAGAAACAATGAAAGAACGAACAAGGAATAAAAAAGAAGGAGGAAATAATGGCGTATTTACAAATGTTTGGCCTAACATTCATCATAATTCATACGATTAGTATTATGTTTGTAGCTAAGTTGGAGATAGCAAAGCGAATCTTTCTAGCGATATGGATGGGAATGTTTGTCTTTTTCCTTCCTAGAATGTATCAATATTTACAAGCAAGTCCACTCTATTTTGGTGGTCTATGTGCGGGTATTTTTGGTATCTATACAGTCTCACTATTTTCACAAAATATCCGAGACTACATAGAACATTATAAACAGATTAAGAAAACTAGAGAAACTAGAGAACTATTCTTTGTCAGTGAGACACAAGTAGAGGAATCTTTCATAGAGAATCCTGTATACGGTAGTTTATTGATGGATAAAACGGAAGCTGTAGAAGATGATACCCAAGAACTGTCTCGCTTGAAATCAAGACAAAAGGATAAAAAGACAAGCACCAAATCCTCTACCGATAAAGTGATACAGATGCCTTCGAAAAATGTATCACAACCTGCGAAAAAAAACATGCCTTCACGGGAGGAACAAGCATACGATCAACCAAATCGTATGAGTTTAGAGGAAGAGTTTTTAGCTGTTGATAAAAAAGAAAACACTGATAAAGTTACGCCAATTTCGTACCATTCTTCCACATTTGAACCACAACAAACCTCTATAAAAGAGGTGGACAATATGGTATCTCAAACCTTATCTAAACTGGACAATTTGTTTTCAGGCAATATGGATAAGGAAGAATCAAATAATTTATTTATTGAAAAAGAATCTCCTGTGCATCTGGAATCATCGGCAGAACAACCGATGGATGTTACGGTGACGGATGAAGAGGAAGAGATTTTGAGAGAAATTGAAATCATTTTTTCTCAACATAAGGACCAAGAATCACCAGTTACTGTACATAATAAACAAGCACAAGATGACGTGATTTTAACCGTTAATCCATTGTCGGGCGAGGCGGTTGAATGGGTGAAAACGAAGAAAACAGAAGAACCATATTTCAATACTGAGGAACAAATTGATAAAGAAATCTATTTCCGATTCTTATTATTTGAAATTCGTGAGTTGTTAGTGTTGGGCTTTTATCAGGAAGCGGTGGATTATTTGAAAGAGATTTTGATTGATTCTTACGACAAGGAAATTCGTCAGAATGCCCTTTGTTTATTGGAGTTAATTCGAGTGGAACTCTATAATCCACATATTAGTGAAACCATAAGAAATGAATATAAGTTTTTAGAGGAGCGTAAAGTATTATGATTAGTTGCAAGTCGGTCATTGGAACTGCAGTAATTGAAATTGAAAAAGGTGTGGGACTTGGAGAAATTCATCAAGTTGTCGTGGACAAGGGAGTTACGCTAACTTTTGTTGTCAAATCACGACAGGAAGACCCATCGCACGCTTTAATGATTGGAAATAATATTTATGGTATTGGTAATTTTGCAGCAACTGTGAAAAATTCAGATGCATTGAAGGCCATTACACAAGATGAATTACAACTTCTTGTAGATAAACAAGGTGTGATCATCGATGAAATTGTTATTACTGTCGATGGAAATAAAATTGGTCGTGTAACAGACTACTTTATTGATAATGAAAATGAAATTGGCTTCTTGCTAGTTGATCCTGAGAATGATGGAGAAGTATTCCAAATTCCTAAATCACAAATTTTAATGATTGGAAAAGAGTACATCATTTTAAATGAAGAATGCAACACTGTGGAAGCAAGTGCCCAGGCAAAAATGATTGATGTTCCAGCTAAGCCACGTCCAGCTTTAGAAAGAGTTGAACAACAAGCTGAGATTGCTGTTCCTCAAAAAGTAGAACCTGTAGCAGAACCTACTTTCAATGAGAAGCCAGCTCCTAAAAAAGAAATAAATTCATGGATACCTGAAATGGATACTAACATCGAAAATGATCAAAATTTTGATTTAGATGCTATGTTGGCAAATCTAAAAACTAGTGAAGATTTTTCAGATTTGAATTCTTCTATGAAAGTTGAAGAAACGATGCCACAGGAAATACCTGCGCTTGAGTCAATGGCAATTGAAAGCACATCTTTGAAACAATTGAAAGAAGATGAAGTAACAGCTGAAACACCGAAACAATCATTAGAAGATATCTTTGCATCATTTTCAAACAATGATACTCCAAAAGAAGTCCCAGTAAAACGCGATGAGTTTCAAATTCCAGTAGAATATGAAACCATTACGGAGCCTGTGATTCACCATCAAGTGGTACCAATGACAGTTGCAACTGATGAAACGAAGAGTTATGTCGACAATCAAAAACGACTTTTGCTTGGCAAAAAATTGCAAAAAAATCTACTGAACTCAGATGGTAGTGTGCTTCTTTATGCGGGTGAAGTTGTAACAGAAGAAATGATTGACTTGTTGCGTAGAATTGACAGACGATTGTTGGTTCGTTTGGCAGGGAGTGTAGGCTAGAATGAAGGGAAGATTTTCAAAGTATCAACCTTTCATTCCCCTAGGTTTAGTTTTGCTCTTTATGCTTAGCTTGCTGCTATATGTTATGACGATCTATAAACCAAGTTTGCCCATGAGTATAAATGACAAAAAGACTCTACATGTTCATTCGAGAAGTGAAGCAGAAGTTGCAGTATACAAAAGCTTACCCTACAAAGCGAGCTTTGAGCTGTCAACAGGGCATTCCTTCTCAATGGATATGCGATTGCTAGGATTGAGTTATTTTTCAAAAACGGAATTAGAAAGTTTAGATAAAATTTCGAATACCAATCTATGGGATAAGTTTGTACCATTTTTTGAAACAAAACAAAATCAACTCTTATCAATCTATTCAAAACGGTTATTTTGGTTGCAATCTTTAGAAAAATCGATTCAAAATTTTCCGGATTTATTAAAACAAGAACCTGAAACCAATCATTTGATTGCTAGTCCGGATAATCAACTGACGGTATCAGCTCCTGTAGATGGGTACGAAATTCAAGCTCAAAACTTTATTGCCGCTGCTCAGAATATCAATAAAACAGCTCAATTTGAACATATTCCTTTAGAAGCCAATCTCATCGGTGCCGAGGATCAATCCTGGAATTTATCTCAATACACACAATTTATTGATAAGGCAGAATTACCGCTTTCAGATGATGCTGTTCAAAAACACAACCAAGAATTAGCATTTCATAAATTGCAAAATGTGTATATTGCAGCTGGTCAAAGTGTCAATTTTTCAGATGTTATTGGTAAGTTGAACAAGAAATCAGGTTACCTAGCAAGTGTTGTCAATGGGACAGAAGTTTATGGAACCGGTGTCGAGTTAGTGGTGGATGCCCTTCAATCACTGACATTTAAACACATGAAAGTAGATTCTTACAAAGGTAAGGCTTTCAGCATTGGAGATCCAGGCAAGGAATTCACTCAACTTTCTGTGACAAATACAAGTCAGAACGATGTCGTTCTTTCTCTATCAAAAGAAGGCTCACAATTAACAATTGTACTAGCCAGCAAACAATAGACAGTTAGGACCGAATCATTTGGTATATCCTTTATTCGGTCATTAACTGGACTTGCCTAGTAGGAAAAGCGAAGGCAAAAACTACAAAATAAACTCGAGGAGAAGATGTGATTTTAAAACAGAAGAGGAGTATGAAATGGCAGTATTAGTCTTTATCCTAGGGCTCGTATTTGGTAGCTTTTATAATGTTGTCATTTATAGAGTTCCACTTGAAAAAAGTATCATCAATGGTCGTTCAGCTTGCCCAAACTGTTCACATGTTCTAGGTGCTTTAGAGTTGATTCCGCTTTTATCCATTGTTATTCAAGGGTTTAAATGCAAACACTGCAAGGTACCGATTTCTCCGCGGTATTTTATCGTGGAATTGCTAACAGGTACGCTGTGGTGGGGAGCCTATTTGCTCTTTATTGACCAAGGGATATGGATGGTTATCTCGGCTTGTCTATTGATTTCTCTGGGGATTATCGTAGGCTATATTGATTTTGATACCCATTTTATTTCTGATATTGTTCTACTGATATTTTTAGTTGGGCGGTTGAGTTTGATCTGGCTGACAGGGGAATCCTATTTGGAAACCATTTGTTCCATGCTCGTAGCTTTAGTGGTCTATGGTGCCATTTATTGGTTGGCAAAATTCTATTATAAGCAAGAAGCATTTGGTCCTGGCGACATTACTTATTTGATTACGCTTGGTAGTTGGTTTAGACCGCTTGATATTGCACTGGTCGCGATCGGTTCGTTTTTTATCGCTGGACTGTTACTGCTAGTCATAACGTTCATTGCAAAACTGAAATTTGATGCGAAGAAGGAAATCCCCTTTGGTCCTGCTATGAGTATTATGGCTATTTTATTCTATTTTTGGGGAGATTATATAAAGGAGTTATATATTCAATGGGTATTTTAAATAAAAAAATAAGAGGCATGCACCTGATGACAACAGGCTTGATTGGTGGCTCTCTTGTTATCGGATTGTTATTTGGTCAGCACATTATGGCCAATCACCAGGAGAAAATTAATCCTGCAGATATTTATATTTCAGAGAATTTTAGTTCAAATGGTGGTGGCGTTATTCTGTTCTCAGAAGATGTTACGGTTCCTTCAACGGTATCGGCTGATTTTATCAACAGTCGTTTAGAAGGGACAAATATGGCTGGTTTAGGTCAGGCCTTTAAAAAGGCTGAGAAAAATTATGGCGTAAATGCTATCTTTTTAACTGGATTGGCTATTCATGAATCTGATTACGGAAGAAGTCAAATAGCACAAGTAAAAAATAATTTATTTGGTTTTATGGCATATGATTCTAGCCCATTTTCAAGTGCCGGCTACTTTGAATCATTTGATGCTTGTATAGACTACGTTGCACGCTATTTGAGTCAACATTATTTGAAACCGGATGGCATGTACTACAACGGAAAGAGTATTGCGGCAATTAATACTCGCTATGCATCCGATAAAGGATGGTCTGAAAAAATTGCTATTCGTATCCGTACTTTCTTAAATTTAAATAAATAGTCGTTAAGTAAATGATAGATGATGATTGCCTCGTCAAGAAAGAGCTAGACTACTGTTTGGCTTTTTTTTCGACAAAAAATACATCATTACTGCGTTTTTTCTTCCTACCAGGAGAGAAAGAGAGTTTTTCTAATCGGTCAAAAGTTCTTTTTATCATGACATTCTTTTTGAGACATTGCATTATTTCATAAAGTAAAAAATGACGTTTCATTTTTGTAGGCTATGAGGTCAAACCGTTTTTATTCTATTACTGATATACAAAACACTTTTTTAAAAGGGGGTGGTGCCTATGTTTGTATGAAGTTAAAAGATGCGATCACATAAACTACTGTTAATTACTTTTAGTTATTTTAATACTGGAGGATGTATGAAGAAAAAGAATATTTTAAAAGGATTATTGTTTAGTACGATGGTTATGGCCTCAGTTGCCGCAGCGCAAGTACATGCAGATGATCATTTTTCTCAAAGAAGTTATTACACATATGTGAATGAAGAAGGATATCAAGCAACAAGACATTTCCTTAACCAAAAACAAGCAATAATTGAAGATGTAAAAGGCCACATTAGCTCTCTTGGAGATGTGGCAACTCCACTCCGCGACAAGATCAAAGAAGTCAACCAATCCATTCTTTCATATGAACGCGAAGATCATCAGTTGGTTTATCAATTAAACTACGGTAACAACACTGCTGATCAATACAACAATGCCGTTCAAAAACGTGAGGGAATTATCCGAAACATTTTTGAAAAGGTTGAAGCTAATAAAGCGGAGTTGGAAAATATCCGAACAAGTTACCACGATTTATCATATGAACGAACAACATTGATTAATCAAATTTTTTCAATCTTAGGTAAGCCAAGTTCTCGTAGAATTCATTCTTACAGAGATGCAGAAAATGAACGTGAAAATTTGATTCGTTCTTTGCAACAGTACATGGATCGACTTTTAGTTGTACAGTCTGAATTGAGTGCTTTGGCTGGTAGAACAAACGCTATTAAAACGGATGACTTGTCAGCTGAAATTGGAAAATTAAGTGGAATTCTTTTGGAATTGACAGGTGAATCAGCTGAAGAAACACCCGTTACCCCTCAACCAGCTAAAGAGGAAGAAAAACCGGTTACTCCTCAAGCAGTTGAAGAAGAAGATATTCCAGCAGTACCTCAAGCGGTTGAAGAAGAGAAGACACCAGTAGCTCCTCAAGTAACAGAAGAGGAAGAAGCACCCGTTACTCCTCAACCAGCTAAAGAGGAAGAAACACCAGTAGCTCCTCAACCAGCCAAAGAGGAAGAAACACCAGTAGCTCCTCAACCAGCCAAAGAGGAAGAAACACCAGTTAAACCTCAGCCAGCTAAAGAGGAAGCAGAACCAGCTAAACCTCAGCCAGCTAAAGAGGAAGCAGAACCAGCTAAACCTCAGCCAGCTAAAAAAGAAGAAACACCAGCACCAACTAAACCAGCAACAAATTACAATATTGTAAATGATGCCTTGAATTTAGGAACTATTGCTGATTACACAGCATTGACAAATGGTTTGACACATGCAATTGACAATAAAGTTGGTACCATTCGCTATAAAGTTACCTTTAAGTCACGTGAACAGGTAGATGCATATGCGGCTCAATTAAGCAAATTACTTGAGAAATACGCTGATGATGCAGGTACTATTTTACGAATCAGAACTTCAAACCAATTGGGTACGTACTACCGTGGTAACTCAGTTTCACACATTGAAGTTGAAACAACACTTCTAATTGACTATACATTGATGGCTCATCAAAAAAATCTTGTTGCAGAATACAAAGATTTTGTAAAACAAGTTGTTAAAGAACAAATCACAGATAAAAATATCACTGATGATTATGAAAAAGCTAAAATTCTTAACCAATTCATCATTGACAACTATGAATATGCCGACCATGAATTGAACACAACTAGCTTAACTCGTTCAGGTATCAGTGTTCACGCTCCAGAATCATTGTACAAAGACAAACGTGGAGTGTGTCAAGCCTATGCAGTTATGTTCCGAGATTTAGCAGTTGAAGCTGGTCTTAAAGCTTGGTATGTAACAGGAGCAACTAACCAAAGTCGCGATGCAAACCATGCTTGGAATATTGTTGAAATCAACGGTGTGAAATACTATGTAGATACTACATGGAATGACGTGACAGGTAACTATCGTAACTCGTACTTCTTGGTAGGACGTAATACACTATCAAAAGACCATTCAACTGACCGCGACTATGCAGATTTGTACAATGACATTCCTGCACAGGACTATGCTCGTCGTTAAAAAATAGAATTCTAGAAGGGAAAGGTGTTACAGAATGAAAAAATGGCTCAGTATACCAATCCTAATCTGCCTTTTATTAGCTGTAGGATGGTCTGTTGTTGCACTAAAAAAAGGAGAGCAGCAACGTCCACAGATAGAAAAATCAACTAGCCGTCGAGAAGACCCTTCTACAAATGAAAGAGAAAAAAGTATGCATACAACAAAACAAACTCAACAAGCAGATGTTTCACAAGATACTACGATTCCAAAAACTTCTGATACCCAAGAAAGTAGTCAAGCACATTCAGCTGTCACTCAAGAAAATGCGGTAATTAAACCAACCATTGAAATGACTACTGAAGAAACGAAAATCAAATTGGAAGATTAATACCAAAGTAGCAGAGTATTTATCTATTCACTTTTGAGAAACGTTTTATTGCAACTCTCATTTTCGAAAAATCTTTAGGATGTAGACTGAATTTGTATTGTAGTATCAGAATGAACTTATAAGAAAGTGCACAAAAATTTGATCGCATCAATGCACGGCCTCGATAAGTTAGAATGACCAGTCAAACAATCAGTTCTATGAAAAAAGATGAGGGCCCTATACTAAAAAGAGTATGCATAAAACGATCCGATAACTTGCCTATAAATCGTAGTTCTACAGTTATATTTTTCCTATAACTGAACTGCTTACTGTTTGTTAAACAGTTAAAAAAAACAAAATAAATAGCCTGATACCTTGATTCTTTGAGGATCAGGTTATTTCATTGTACAATAATAATTGACGGAGAATATCTATGCTATCTAACTTTATTGAGCCTGCTATTCTGAATAGAATTTTTTTAGTTAATACTTTATTGGAATTTACATATAGTGAGTTTTCTGAACTTGTTCAGATTACTGGATTTAGTAAAAAAACAATTCGAGAACTAATCACTGAACTTCAGCCACTACTAGAAGATGAACTTCACATTCGCATGGATTCGAAACAGATTCACTGCTGTTTATTGTCGAATGCGACGAAGACAGAATGTTTGCAACGTATCTATAGGGAATCCCCTTTTTTACAATGCTTAAGCTTTTTAGTGATGAATCAGCAACAACTACCCTATAATGAGTTTATTAAGACTCACTATATGTCAGTTCCATCAGCCTACCGTTTGAAAAAGCGTTGTGATCAGTACCTTGAAACCATTGGATTGACGACTGAAAACAATCATGTTGTCGGTGAGGAATTTAAAATTCGTTATCTACTGGCCTTGCTGCAGTGTCATTTTGGTGTTATTTGTTACCCAATTACAGAAGAAGACCATCTGTTAGTCAGAGAGTTTATGACAGGGTCAAATGCCCGCATGACACAGGAGGTATTGGGATTGATGGAAGAAGAACACTTGTTCTTTGAGTTTCTCGTGATTTTAACATGGAAGCGACACAGCTTTAGACCGCATTTACCACCGTCACGTCAGTTTGATGCACTGAAAAAATTGTTTATTTATCCGTTGATTCAAGATTATTCAGAACAAATTCTTGAACCTAGCCTCCAAATGAAATTTGACATAGTTGATTATGATTATCTATTTTTAGTCTATTGTACGCGAAATAATCCCTTTGCTGGGGATAAGTGGACACCAGAGAATAATAGAGCATTAGAACAAATCGTGGTGAATGAAACAGATATTGCTACATTATTGCCATTATTTGAACAGTTCTTAGATCCTTCCTTAGTATTTTCAGAATCATTTATTACGAGTATGGTTGAGCTGTTTCGAAAATTTCTTTATAACCTTCAGCAGTTGCTTCCCGAGGATTGTTTGATAGATCGCTATCTCAAAGAGGAGTGTTCACCACTTTATAGAAAAAACAGAGAACTTCTCAGTAAATGGATGACGGAGTTGGGCTATGTCGGTGAAGTTAGTCCGAAACATCTTAATTTATTAACGGTTCAAATTAGGCAGCTACTGAAAACCCAAATTGACCCTATATCAGTGGTACTTTGCTCCAACAATGAATCCAATCTAGTTATGTTTAAAGGCTGGCTGCATCAACACCTATCTGAAAAGACGACCAGGATTATTGCTTTTAACCTCAACACTGAAGATGTTAAGTTGTTAAAAAATATGGGAAATGCAGTCATTATTGCGGATAAAAAATATATTCCTCTGTTAAAAAAAGTATGTGCTACAACTGATAATATTATCTTTGAGTTAGCAGTCTATACCAAAGAGTATCGGTTACAAAACATTTGTGAAGCGATTGAAACGCAACGCCAGCAGGCCTACCTCCAGTTTATTAGCAAACGATTAGGGGTATAGAGGGACACGAAGGAAACAATCAGTTGGTTTCCTAGCAGAATAAAATTATCAATGAAGAGTCGAAAGACTCTTTTTTTGACAAAAATCATAACTTTTTTGACAATAATTATTGTCAACATTAAAATGATGTGTTACAATTCAAGTGTAGAGAAAACAAATATTAAAGGAGTAAAAATACTATGTCAAAACTATTAGAAAATCTAAAACATCAAAAACATCAAAAACGTCAAAAATGTCAAATGATCAGGAGTGGCTTGGGAGATAATGAGTTGATAATCTCAAGGAAAACCGTCCTGTGAACTAGGGGGGATCAAGAATGGACTATATCTTAAAAAATCGGCTCAAGGAACTGCGAGCCAGAGATGGTTACAATCAGACTGAGTTGGCTCAGTTAGCTGGAGTCTCGCGTCAGACCGTTAGCCTGATAGAGCGGGGAGACTACCAGCCGTCGGTGGTGGTAGCCCTGCGGATTGCACAGATTTTCAATGAATCAGTAGAACATGTCTTTCGTTTAGAGGAGGTTGGGGACAATGAATAAGAAAAATACAGTATTCAAAAAGCGGATGATTTACTTTGCTATGTATGGAGTAACCGGCTTGCTATTGGGATATCTTGCTCCTGCTTTGGTAGGAGTTGTGAATGGTATGGAGCTCAGTCTTTCAACCGCTAGAAATACTCTTTTACTCGTGACAAATTTGGCTTTTGCCTTGACCTTCCTGATGGGAATTGTCTTTTACCAACGTGCAAGAAAGGCTGAAAAAGCATACAATGAAGCAAATATGGATGATGACCAGTCTGTCGCTCAGCTTTATACAAGGCTCTACCGCAACATGGAGTATGCTGTGGTGATTGGGAATATCGAAGGAGTTTTAGCAATTTTTAACCTTATGCTAGGGTCGCAGTTATTATTCCAGTCGACTGGTGCTGAGTTGAGTTTGCCGATGTATGGATTTTTAGAATTGATTTTACTCAGTATTTTCCAAACTCGCCTTTTCAAGCTGATTGAACGAGTTCGCCAGTATAAATTGTCTGTTTTTTCAACGGCGAGCGAAATCAAAGCCTATGTTAATTCTTATGATGAGGGTGAGCGCCAGGTCAACTTTGAACAGAGTTTTGTGACACTTTTTAACCTCAATCAGAAAGTGCTACCGATTCTTTATGTAGCTGTCTTTGCCGTTTCTGTCATCAGCCAGAGCCAGCAGTTGATGGCTTATCTGGTGGTAGCCTTTGTTCATATTTACATTAATCTCAGCCAGTGCCGCATGGTCAAAGAGTATTTTAAGTAAGGAGTGGGTATGAAAAAAATTATTTCTAGCAGTCTGTTGTTAATTTTGTGGTTGTTTCTCTATATACTAAGTTCAGGGCTGATGCAGGTAGGACCGCATATGAGGGGACTTCCTTTTCTAGTTTGGGGTATGACTGTGATAGGGATTATGCTGCTGAGCTTGCTTATCTGGTTTTACCATTACATCTACAAGGGCATGAAGTGCGATTTGTCTGGTTTGGATGCAAAGTTTCAAAAGGTTTGGGGACCGATTGTTCTCTACGTTCTATTTATGGTGTTGCAAGTGCTTTTCCCGGTAAAGGCTGGTACCAATCAGCGAGCCTTGATTGATATTATCCAAGCTGTACCGATTCCAGCATTTTTCAATACAGTCATTTTTGCGCCAATCTTGGAAGAATACATTTTCCGAGGCATGTTACGTGGCTACTTTTTCCCGGAAATTGCAAGTATGAGACAGGCAATTGTCTATTGTTTGGTATCTGCTAGCTTCTTTTCTCTCCTTCATATGCCGAACACACCGATTCATTTCTTGATTTATGGGACAATGGGATTTGCATTTTCTTGGCTTTATCTGGCAAAAGATGACCTCCGCTATCCGATTGGTCTCCATATGGCAAATAATCTTCTCGCTTTTGTGAGTATCCTGCTGGTCTAAAAAGAAAACTCCTTAGAAATTTGATTTCTAAGGAGTTTTTTGATTATAAACCGAAATTGTAGTCATCGTCCTGCATGGCTTCAACTGTACCAAGGAGGTAACCGTTTCCGACCTGACTGAAGAAGTCGTGGTTGGATGTTCCAGTGGAGATACCGTTCATGATGATTGGATTGACATCATCGGCTGAGTCTGGGAAGAGTGGATCTTGTCCCAAATTCATGAGAGCCTTATTGGCGTTGTAGCGGAGGAAGGTCAACACTTCCTCAGTCCATCCGACTTGGTCGTAGAGGGATTGAGTGTATTTTTCCTCGTTTTCATAAAGTTGGTAGAGGAGATTGTACATCCAGCTACGGAATTCTTCTTGCTCTTCTTGAGGCAATTCATTAAAACCAAGTTGGAATTTGTAACCGATATAAGTCCCGTGAACGGACTCATCGCGGATGATGAGTTTGATAATCTCAGCAACGTTGGCTAATTTATTGTTACCCAAGTAGTAGAGTGGAGTGAAGAAGCCAGAGTAGAAGAGGAAGGTTTCAAGATAAGTTGATGCAACTTTCTTCTGTAGGGCGTTTCCGTTTTCGTAAATATCGTTGATGATACGAGCTTTCTCTTGAAGATACTCATTGTTGTTGGTCCATTCAAAAATTTCTTCGATTTCAGACTTAGTATTCAAAGTTGAAAAGATTGAAGAGTAGGATTTTGCGTGGACAGATTCCATAAATTGGATATTGTTGAGAACAGCTTCTTCGTGAGGTGTACGAACGTCGGCACGAATGGCCTCCACACCAGATTCAGACTGCATGGTATCCAAGAGAGTCAATCCCCCGAACACTTTACCGACCAAATCTTTTTCCACGGCTGAAAGTTTACGCCAGTCATCCAAGTCATTTGACAAAGGAATACGTGTATCGAGCCAAAATTGCTCCGTCAACTTTTCCCAAGTAGACTTGTCGATGACATCCTCGATGGCATTCCAGTTTATAGCTTCATAGTAAGTTGTCATGAAAATTTTCTCCTAACAGAGTGATACAGTTATTATAACATAAATCAAAGAACCCGGATGAAAGCCCTAGGTTCTATGAAAATTCTAGAATTTACAATTTTTCTATTGATAGAGATGAGGAAGCAGAAGCGCTAACTCCAAGTTTTCTGTGCCTTACGACACGAAGTAAAAGGTGTCGATCATACACCTTTTGCGCAGTTAGTGAGGTAGCTAGCCAATGCACCATAGTGCTTGGCGTAGAAGGCTTAGGAGCTAAGGCTCCAATCCTTCTTGCTACGTCAAATCACACAGCTTTCACATTGGTTTGCGCCGACTTCTTCACCGTCATCTGTAAAGGTGCGGACATAGTAGATAGACTTAATGCCTTTGTTGAAGGCGTAGTTGCGCAAGATAGAAAGGTCACGAGTGGTTTGTTTGCTTTCGGTTTTCCATTCGTAGAGTTCTTTTGGCAATTCGCTGCGAAGGAAAAGTGTCAATGAAAGACCTTGGTCCACGTGCTCTGTTGCAGCAGCATAGACATCAATCACTTTACGCATATCCATATCGTAAGCCGACTTGTAGAATGGAATAGTTTCAGTTGAAAGTCCAGCAGCAGGATAGTAAATCTTACCGATTTTCTTTTCTTGACGCTCCTCAATCCGTTGTGTAATTGGGTGGATAGAAGCAGATACGTCATTGATATAAGAAATCGATCCGTTTGGCGCTACCGCAAGACGGTTTTGGTGGTAAAGACCATCTGCCATGACTTTGTCACGGAGAGCAGCCCAATCTTGTCCGTCTGGGATGAAGATGCCGTCGAAGAGCCCTTTGACTTTATCAGAATTTGGTTGGTAGGCACCAGTTACGTATTTGTCGAAGTAAGTGCCGTTAGCGTAGTCTGATTTTTCAAAGTTAGCAAAAGTTTCCTTGCGTTCGCGAGCAATGTTGTTTGATTCTACCAAA
Organism: Streptococcus gallinaceus; assembly: GCF_024170225.1. Lineage (GTDB taxonomy): Bacteria > Bacillota > Bacilli > Lactobacillales > Streptococcaceae > Streptococcus > Streptococcus gallinaceus. The sequence goes on from NZ_JALJXU010000001.1 coordinate 236,805, forward strand.
GTCCAGTAGTTGAGGAGCATGAAGTAGATGTTTGTAAATTCGACAGCTTCAGCTGAACCGTAGTCCATGAGATTTTGTGCGAGATAAGAGTGAAGTCCCATGGCACCGAGTCCGATTGAGTGGGCTTGTTTGTTCCCGTGGGCAACAGTTGGTACAGCAACGATGTCAGAATGGTCAGTGATGTAAGTCAAGGCGCGTGTCATCACACGGATTGATTTTCCAAAATCAGGTGATTGCATCAAGTTGACAATGTTAGTCGAACCCAAGTTACATGATACGTCAGTTCCCATATCCAGGTATTTTTGAGCGTCATTGATGACACTTGGTTTTTGCACTTGAAGAATCTCTGAACAGAGGTTGGACATGATGATTTTTCCGTCTACTGGATTTGATCTGTTAGCTGTATCAATGTTGATGATGTATGGGTAGCCAGATTCTTGTTGGAGTTTTGAGATTTCAGTTTCCAAATCACGGGCCTTGATTTTTGTTTTGCGAATACGTGGGTTAGCAACGAGTTCGTCATATTTTTCAGTGATGTCAATGTAGCTGTAAGGTACACCGTATTCTAATTCGACTGAGTATGGGCTGAAGAGGTACATATCTTCATTTTTACGTGCCAATTCGTAGAATTTATCTGGAACAGTGATTCCGAGGGAAAGGGTCTTAACACGTACTTTTTCATCAGCGTTTTCTTTCTTAGTAGAAAGGAAGGAGATGATATCTGGGTGGAAGACATCCAGGTAGACAACCCCCGCCCCTTGACGCTGACCGAGTTGGTTAGAGTAGGAGAAGCTATCTTCGAACAGTTTCATGACAGGCACGACACCAGATGCGGCTCCGTCGTATCCCTTGATCGGGGCACCAGCTTCGCGCAAATTGCTGAGCGAAATCCCAACGCCACCTCCGATACGAGAGAGTTGGAGGGCAGAGTTGATGGAACGACCGATAGCGTTCATATCATCCGTCACTTGGATGAGGAAACAAGATACCAATTCTCCACGGCGAGCACGACCAGCATTCAAGAAACTTGGTGTCGCAGGTTGGTAGCGCAAGTGGATCATCTCATTTGCCAACTCTTTGGCTAATTCTTCATTTCCCTCTGCAAAATAGAGAGCGTTGAACAAGACGCGGTCTTCCATGCTTTCAAGGTAGAAGCTACCATCGTTGGTTTTCAAAGCGTATTGGTTGTAGAATTTATAGGCCGCCATGAAAGACTTAAATGTAAAGTTTTGTGATTTCAAAAATGCAGCTAATTCTTCAATAAAGTCTGCGCTGTACTGCGCCAAAAATTCACTTTCAAGATAGTTTTCTTCCAATAAATATTCGATTTTGTCAGCCATAGTATCGAATTTCATGGTATTTGGTTCAACATTTTCCTTAAAAAATGCAGCCAAAGCATCTTGGTCTTTATGAAGAGGGATTTGTCCGTTTACAGGACGATTGATTTCATTATTGAGACGGAAGTAAGAAACGTCTCCCAAGTTTTTCAAGCTCATAATTTTTTCTTTCTAAATCTTAAAAAAGGAATTAACCCACAAGGTTTTTCAATTTACTTGGTTGGAATCCAGAGAAACTTTCGGTTTCTGTTTCCACAACAGGAGCTGCTGAGAAACCTAAGTCTTTGACGTGTTGGATGAATTCAGGTTGTTCGTCGAGGTTGATTTCCTTAAATTCAATATTTTTTTCATCTAAAAAGCGTTTTGTCATCTTACATTGGACACAGTTATTTTTTGAATAGACAGTTACCATCATTTTCTCCTTAAATTTAATACTGTACTAGAATACACTGAAAAAGAGCAAAAGTCAAATGAGAAAAACTAAATATTGGGTGCTGAAAACAGTATATACACAATATATAGTGCAAACCTTATTGAATAGGCATTTGTGGCTGACAGAGAATTTCATGAAAGAGAGGCAGTGTTTTCAAAAGTTATTTATATGTTAGAAATTATAACGCAGAAATCAAAATAATATTGCAATAATTTTCAGAATATTGTATAATATCCCCAATAGAAAACGGAGGTTTTGAGATGATGGAACAGGTAAAGAAAATCATAACAGACGGATCTCGTTCATTTTCATATTTTGATATAGCGACTGCTTGCTTAAATGAAGGTGTGCATATTTCTACTCTTCCTTATACAGTACGTATTCTTCTTGAAAGTTTATTACGGAAAGAAGATGGTGTGGATGTTACAAAATATAACATTGTTACGCTTATTCGTTACCAGGCGAGTGCACCCAAAGGAGAAGTGCCTTTCAAGCCTAGTCGTGTGATTTTGCAGGACTTTACGGGGGTTCCAGTGGTGGTGGATTTGGCTTCTATGCGGGATGCGGTTGTTAAACGTGGCGGCAATCCTGACCTTATCAATCCAGAAATTCCAGTTGACTTAGTTGTAGACCACAGTGTGCAGGTTGATGTGTTCGGCACGGATACGGCTCTAGAGGAAAATATGGCTTTGGAATTCACTCGCAATAATGAACGCTATGAATTTCTCAAGTGGGCGGAAAATTCTTTTGACAACTATCGTGCGGTTCCACCAGCGACTGGTATCATTCATCAGGTTAATATCGAGTTTTTGAGCGATGTGATTATTGAAAAGGATGGTCTACTTTACCCAGATTCTATGTTTGGGACGGATAGCCATACGACCATGATTAACGGGATTGGTGTCTTAGGCTGGGGTGTCGGAGGCATCGAGGCCGAAGCGGCAATGCTAGGTGAAGCGTCTTATTTCCCTGTTCCTGAAGTCATCGGTGTTCGTTTGACGGGGCGTTTGCCGAAGATTGCAACTGCGACGGATTTAGCTTTGAAGGTCACGCAGGTCCTCCGTCAGGAAAATGTAGTCGGTAAATTCGTTGAGTTTTTTGGTCTAGGATTGGCTAGTCTGTCCTTAGCAGATCGTGCGACAGTTTCAAATATGGCACCTGAATATGGCGCGACGTGTGGTTATTTCCCTATTGATGATGAGACGCTCAACTACATGCGCTTGACCAATCGTTCGGAGGAGCATATCCGTTTGACAAAAGCCTATGCTAAGGCGAATCATCTCTTTTACGATGAAAATACGACGCCGACCTATACAAAGGTTATCGAGCTTGATTTGTCGACTATTGTACCAGCAATTTCGGGGCCAAAACGCCCTCAGGATTTGATTGCCCTAACAGATGCCAAGGAAGAATTTCAAGCCAGCTTAGTGCGTGAGGTCGGTGTTCGTGGCTTTGGTTTGACTGATGACGAAGTTGCCAAATCAGCGACGGTACACTTTGCGACAGAGGACGTGGAAATTTCAACAGGACACGTCGCTATCGCAGCTATTACTTCTTGTACCAATACTTCCAATCCCTACGTTCTCATGTCAGCGGGACTTCTAGCTAAGAAGGCAGTTGAGCGTGGATTGCAGGTTTCAAAAGCTGTGAAAACATCGCTGGCACCGGGCTCAAAAGTGGTGACAGGGTACTTGCGCAATTCTGGTCTGCAAGCATACTTGGATCAACTCGGCTTCAACTTGGTGGGTTATGGCTGCACGACTTGTATCGGGAACTCGGGTGATCTTTTGCCAGAGGTAGCTGAAGCTATCAAGTCAGAAGATTTGCTGGTATCTGGTGTCTTATCTGGCAATCGAAATTTTGAAGGACGGATCAATCCGCTTGTCAAGGCCAATTTTCTAGCTAGTCCGCCACTGGTAGTGGCTTACGCTCTGGCGGGCACTATCAATATTGACTTGACGACAGGACCGCTTGGATATGATGAGGCTGGACAAGCTGTCTATTTAGACGATGTCATGCCGACGCAGGAAGAAGTTGCAGCCTATGTGGACAAGTATGTGACCTGTGATTTGTTTGAAGAAGAGTACAAGCAGGTCTTTACGGACAGTCGACGTTGGAATGCCATTGAGACCAGCACCGGGAAAAATTACGCTTGGAATGAAGCATCGACCTACATCCAAAATCCGCCTTACTTCGATGAGTTAAAGGAAGATTTGACTATTTCTCCTTTGAAAAATCTAGCGGTTCTGGCTAAGTTTGGAGATACGGTTACCACAGACCACATCTCACCAGCGGGAAATATCGCACGTACCAGTCCTGCGGCTCAGTACTTGGCTGAAAATGGGGTTGATTACCAAGATTTCAACTCATATGGTAGTCGCCGTGGAAACCACGAAGTCATGATGCGGGGGACATTTGCCAATATCCGCATCAAGAATGAGCTAGCTGACGGGAAAATTGGTGGCTGGACCAAGTATGATGACGAGATTCTTCCTATATATGATGCCGCTATGACCTACAAGGAAGCGGGTGTTGGAAGTTTGATTATTGCAGGCAAGGACTACGGAATGGGTTCTAGTCGTGACTGGGCAGCAAAAGGGGCTAGTCTTCTTGGGGTCAAAGCAGTGCTGGCAGAATCCTTTGAGCGTATCCACCGTTCCAATTTGGTCATGATGGGTGTGCTGCCTCTGCAGTTTTTAGAGGGAGACAGTGTAGCTAGTCTTGGTCTGACAGGAGCAGAACGATTTGATATTGATGTGACGGAGGAGGTAAGAGTTGGGCAAATCGTCACTGTGCGAGCAGTCAGTGCTGAGGGCGTCAAGGAGTTTAAAGTTAAAGTACGATTTGATGCAGATGCGGATATTCGCTATTATCGCTACGGCGGTATTTTGCCGATGGTTGTCAAGAAAAAAATGGGGGAATTAGCATGACAGACAGTATGGGTCTTAAGGATATGATTGCCTGTGATACGCGAATCAGTGCCATCGAAAATGATGAATTATCCTATGCGGGCTACAATATTTCTGAGTTTATGGAGAATAATGCCTCTTTTGAGGAGGTCATTTATCTCTTGTGGAATCTGCATCTGCCAACGCAGATTGAACTCAATCATTTTGAAGAACGCCTGCGACAGGAGTATGCGATTTCAGATGCAGTGGAGCAGTGCATTCTTATCCAGTCGCGCAAGCACCTCCATCCTATGAGTGTTTTGCGTTCGACGGTTTCCCTCTTGGGTGTTTACAATATTCATGCGGAGGAAAATTCGATTGAGGCCATGTACGACCAATCCATCCAGATTATGGCCAAGGTGCCGACCATTATTGCTACTTTTGCGCGGCTTCGTCAGGGCTTGACTCCCATTGCTCCGAGGGAGGATTTGGGTTTTGCGGCCAATTTTCTCTATATGCTAAAGGGAGAAGAGTCTTCTGAATTGGAAGTGCGAGCTTTTAATAAGGCGCTCATTCTCCACGCAGACCACGAGCTCAATGCTTCGACTTTTGCGGCGCGTGTGACGGCTTCGACCTTGACAGATATCTATTCTTGTGTGACGACAGCTATCGGTACGCTGAAAGGTTCGCTTCATGGAGGTGCCAATGAACGAGTGTTCGACATGCTGGTGGATATTCGGGAGTCTGGTGATACAGAGAGTTACCTGCGTCAGAAGTTGGATTCTAAAAAAAAGATAATGGGGTTTGGTCATCGGGTTTATAAGACGGTTGATCCGCGGCAAAAATATTTAAAAGAAATGGCGCTGGCGCTGACTCAAGGAACGGATGATGAAGAGTTTTACAATTTATCCCAAGAAGTAGAAGAGTTTATTCGCCATGAAAAGGGCTTGATTCCAAATGTGGACTTTTACTCGGCAACGGTTTATCATGTGCTGGGAATTGACAGTGACATCTTTACCTTGATTTTTGCTATGAGTCGGATGTCAGGCTGGATTGCTCATGTGCAAGAGCAAAAGAAAAATAACAAACTCATTCGGCCGCGTTCGCATTATGCAGGGCAAAGAGACTTGGTTTATATGCCAATCAATCGGAGGTAAGTATGGCAGAGAAGATTTTCATGAAAGATGGCATTTTGCAGGTGCCTAGTCATCCCATTATCTCCTATATAGAAGGAGATGGTGTCGGGCAGGATATTTGGAAAAATGTGCAAGAAATCGTTGACAGGGCAGTTGAGAGGACTTATGATGGTCAGTATTCTATTGCCTGGCAGGAAGTTCTGGCTGGAGAAAAAGCTGTTGCTTTGACAGGAACGTCTTTGCCGACGGAGACTTTGAAAGTTATCAAAGAGAGTCTGGTAGCTATCAAGGGACCGCTTGGGACGCCAGTTGGTGAGGGCATGCGTTCGCTCAATGTGGCGCTTCGTCAGGAATTGGATTTATTTGCCTGTGTGCGGCCTGTCCGGTATTTTAAGGGAGTTCCTAGTCCGCTCAAGGAGCCTGAAAAGGCCAATGTGGTCATTTTCCGAGAAAATACGGAAGATATCTACGCGGGTATCGAGTGGGAAAAAGGAACTGCAGAAGTAGAGCGAGTTATCCGATTTTTACAAGAAGAAATGGCTGTCACTAAAATCCGCTTTCCAGAGACATCGGCCATCGGAATAAAACCCATTTCCCAAGAAGGCTCGGAACGCCTGATTCGTTCGGCAATACAGTTCGCCCTTGACAATGACTTGACGACAGTGACTCTTGTTCATAAGGGAAATATTCAAAAGTTCACAGAAGGTGGTTTTCGTAAGTGGGGCTACGAGTTAGCCCAGCGTGAATTTGCCAGAGAATTAGCAGACGGTCGTCTTCTTGTCAATGACATCATTGCGGATAATTTCTTGCAGCAAATTCTTCTTCACCCTGAAAACTTCCAAGTCGTGGCTTTAACCAATCTCAATGGTGATTACGCCGGCGATGCGGTAGCGGCTCAGGTCGGAGGGATTGGTATTTCGCCAGGAGCCAATATCAACTATATGACAGGTCATGCTGTCTTTGAGGCGACACACGGGACGGCACCAGATATCGCTGGTCAAGATAAGGCAAATCCTTGCTCCTTGCTCTTGTCTGCTGTCATGATGATGGATTACCTAGGCTGGAAAGAAGCGGGGCAGCGGATTACACGTGCAGTCGAAGAGACTATTTTATCAGGGCAAGTCACAGCTGACTTTGCGCAAATGATTGGAAAAGACGCACTTTCCACTTCGGAATTTTCTAAAAAAATCATTGAAAGATTATAGAGAAATCTTGTTTTCTGAAACTGTAAATTTGAATGTAGCATAGAAAATTCTTGAAAATGAAAGTGAGAAATGGTATAATATAGAATTGTAAGGGTTATCACAAGTAACCTACAATTTTTGAAAAAACAAAGGAGAAACCAAACATGGCTTCAAAAGATTTCCACATTGTGGCAGAAACAGGTATCCACGCACGTCCAGCAACTTTGCTTGTTCAAACTGCTAGCAAATTCGCTTCAGATATTACATTGAACTACAAAGAAAAATCAGTTAACTTGAAATCAATCATGGGTGTTATGTCACTTGGTGTTGGTCAAGGTGCTGATGTAACAATCACTGCTGAAGGTGCAGATGCTGATGACGCTATCGCAGCTATCTCAGAAACAATGGACAAAGAAGGATTGGCATAAGACTATGACAGAAATGCTTAAAGGGATTGCAGCATCCGACGGTGTTGCTGTTGCTAAGGCATATCTACTAGTTCAACCAGATTTGTCATTTGAAACTGTTTCAGTTGAAGATACAAATGCAGAAGAAGCTCGTCTAGATGCTGCTCTGGCGGCGTCGCAAGACGAGCTTTCTCTTATTCGTGCGAACGCAGTAGACAGCCTCGGTGAAGAAGCCGCAGCGGTTTTCGATGCTCATTTGATGGTTCTTGCTGACCCAGAAATGATTGGTCAAATCAAAGAAACGATCCGTGCTAAGAAAACAAACGCCGAAACTGGTTTGAAAGAAGTAACAGATATGTTCATCGCGATTTTTGAAGGTATGGAAGACAATCCATACATGCAAGAACGCGCTGCAGATATCCGCGACGTTGCAAAACGTGTCTTGGCTCACCTTCTTGGTGCAAGATTGCCAAACCCAGCAACAATCGATGAAGAGTCAATCGTGATTGCACATGACTTGACACCTTCTGATACTGCTCAATTGAACAAACAATTTGTAAAAGCTTTCGTAACAAACATTGGTGGTCGTACAAGTCACTCTGCTATCATGGCGCGTACGCTTGAAATCGCAGCAGTTCTTGGTACAAACAACATCACTGAAATCGTTAAAGACGGCGACATGCTTGCTGTTAACGGTATTACTGGTGAAGTCATCATCAATCCTACAGAAGAACAAATTGCAGCATTCAAAGAAGCTGGTGAAGCATATGCTAAACAAAAAGCTGAGTGGGCTCTTCTGAAAGATGCTCAAACTGTAACAGCTGACGGCAAACACTTTGAATTGGCAGCCAACATCGGTACACCTAAAGACGTTGAAGGTGTAAACGATAACGGTGCTGAAGCTGTTGGTCTTTACCGTACAGAGTTCCTTTACATGGATTCACAAGACTTCCCAACTGAAGATGAGCAATACGAAGCTTACAAAGCTGTACTTGAAGGCATGAACGGCAAACCAGTCGTGGTTCGTACAATGGATATCGGTGGTGATAAGGAACTTCCTTACTTCGACCTTCCACATGAAATGAACCCATTCCTTGGATTCCGTGCTCTTCGTATCTCTATCTCTGAAACTGGGGACGCTATGTTCCGCACACAGATTCGTGCCCTTCTTCGTGCATCTGTACATGGTCAACTTCGTATCATGTTCCCAATGGTTGCGCTTCTTAAAGAATTCCGCGCAGCTAAAGCTATATTCGACGAAGAAAAAGCGAAATTGGTTGCAGAAGGTGTTGCCGTTGCAGATGATATCCAAGTAGGTATCATGATTGAAATCCCAGCAGCAGCTATGCTTGCTGACCAATTTGCAAAAGAAGTTGACTTCTTCTCAATTGGTACAAACGACTTAATCCAATACACAATGGCTGCAGACCGTATGAACGAACAAGTATCATACCTCTACCAACCATACAACCCATCAATCCTCCGTTTGATCAACAACGTTATCAAAGCAGCTCACGCTGAAGGTAAATGGGCTGGTATGTGTGGTGAGATGGCTGGTGACCAACAAGCAGTTCCGCTTCTTGTCGGAATGGGCTTGGATGAGTTCTCAATGTCAGCTACTTCAGTACTTCGTACACGTAGCTTGATGAAGACTCTTGACACTGCTAAAATGGAAGAGTACGCAAACCGTGCCCTTACAGAATGTTCAACAGCAGAAGAAGTGCTTGAGCTTCAAAAAGAATATCTTGGTTAATACAGAAACACGGCTTCAGTCGTGTTTTTTTTTTACTGGTCAAATACAGGATGACAGCTAGATTTATGGTATAATAAAAGGACTGATGAAAAGGAGTTTTTATGGAAAACTTACGAGAAAAATTAGCGAGAGAATTTGGAATTCACGTACAAGATTTGAGTCTTTTTGAGACAGCTTTTACCCACACCTCTTACGCAAATGAGCACCGCCTTCTAAAAATTTCACATAATGAACGCTTGGAATTTTTAGGAGACGCTGTTCTACAACTGATCATATCTCAATACCTGTACAAACGGTATCCTCAAAAACCAGAGGGCGAAATGTCCAAAATGCGCTCTAGCTTTGTGCGTGAGGAGAGTTTGGCAGGCTTTTCGCGTTCCTGTGGATTTGACGCCTACCTTCTTTTAGGAAAAGGGGAAGAAAAATCCGGTGGTCGGAGCCGAGAAACCATTCTAGGGGATGCCTTTGAGGCATTTCTAGGAGCTCTTTTGTTGGATCAAGGGGTGGATGTGGTTGAAAAATTCCTCTATCAAGTCATGGTTCCGCATCTGGAAAATGGCACCTTTGAACGTGTGACAGACTACAAGACGATTTTGCAAGAGATGTTGCAGGTTAATGGCGAAATTGAGATTGCCTACAAGGTTGTCAGCGAGACAGGACCAGCACATGAGAAGGTATTCGAAGTGGAAGTCGCTGCCAACAATCAAGTCATCGGTCGCGGAGTTGGTCGTTCTAAGAAGATGGCAGAACAAGCTGCCGCTAAGAATGCTGTGGAGGCTCGTTCCTAATGTATTTGAAATCAATTGAGATGCAGGGGTTTAAGTCCTTTGCGGATAAGACCAAAGTGGTGTTCGACCAAGGGGTTACCGCAGTTGTTGGTCCAAATGGTTCTGGAAAATCCAATATCACAGAGAGTCTGCGTTGGGCCTTGGGGGAATCTTCCGCAAAAAGTCTGCGTGGTGGCAAGATGCCTGATGTAATTTTTGCTGGGACTCAAAATCGTAAGCCGCTCAATTATGCCTCAGTGGCGGTCACTTTGGACAATAGCAAGGGATTTATTGCCAATCGTTCAGCTGAAATCAAGGTTGAGCGTCATATTTATCGGTCGGGGGATAGTGAGTATCTGATTGATGGACAAAAGGTTCGTCTGCGGGATATTCACGATCTCTTCATGGATACTGGTCTGGGGCGTGATTCTTTTTCAATCATTTCCCAAGGTCGTGTGGAAGCAATTTTCAATTCTAAGCCGGAAGAACGCCGTGCGATTTTTGAAGAAGCTGCTGGCGTTTTAAAATACAAGACTCGGAAAAAAGAGACAGAGACTAAATTGTCCCAAACTCAAGACAATTTAGATCGTTTGGAAGATATCATCTATGAGCTGGATAATCAGGTTAAACCGCTTGAAAAGCAAGCTCAAGTTGCGAGACAATTTTTAGAATTAGATGGCAAGCGAAGCGAGCTTTACTTGGATGTTTTGGTAGAGCAGATTCGTCGTGGACGAGCAGAGTTGACTGCCAAAGAAGAAAGTCTAGCTCAAGTACGTGCTGAGCTGTCAGAGTACTATGCCCAACGGGATCAACTTGAGAAAGAAAATCAAGAACTCAAGAGCAAGCGGCATCAATTTGCCGAGAAGCTGGATGAAGAGCAAAATAGTTTACTGGATGTGACACGTCTGGTGAGTGATTTGGAACGAAAAATTGAAGTTCATCAGCTGGAATCCAGTCAAAATGAATCCAGCAAGAAAGACGCTCAGGAGCGCCTGGCTGGCTTGGCTGAAAAGCTTGGTCATTTGCAGAAGCAGCTGCTAGAAAAAGAATCTCATGAAGCAGATTTGAAAAAGGATCTGCAGGTAGTACGCGAGCGCTTGACTCAAGTTTCTCAAGAAATTTTGCATTTTTCAGAGGATTCAGATCAAGTGATTGAACACTTGCGGGAGCAGTTTGTCAAACTCATGCAGGCAGAAGCTGACCAGTCCAATCAATTAACCAAATTAGAGCAAGAAATCGCCAATCAAATCCATCAGTCTGAAAGCCAGTCTCAAGAATTGGAAAAACTAGAGGAGAGTCGGCAAAAGACAGAGCAAGAATTAGAAAAAAGCCAAGCAGAATTGACTCTTGCAGAGGAAACTCTTAAGGCGCTTCTTGCTAGTTATGAAACGACTCGAGCAGAACTTGTTGATGCGGAAAGCCGGTATCAGCAGGAGCAAGCAAGTATGTTTGATTTGCTGGACCAAGTGAAGGTAAAACGAGCGCGTCAGGCCAGTCTAGAAGCGATTTTGAAGAATCATTCCAACTTCTATGCCGGTGTTAAAGCGGTCTTGCAAGCCAAGGAACAGCTGGGTGGGGTTATCGGAGCGGTCAGTGAGCATTTGACCTTTGATACTCAGTATCAAACTGCCTTGGAAATTGCCTTGGGCGGTGCTAGCCAGAATATCATCGTAGAAGATGAAGCGGTTGCCAAGCGTGCCATTGCTTTTCTTAAACAAAATCGTCAGGGACGGGCGACCTTCTTGCCTGTTACGACCATTAAACCGCGCCAAATTGCGGGCCAGTTTTTACAGACATTAGAAGCGACCCAAGGTTATCTGGGGAGGGCGGATGAGTTGGTTTCTTACGAGCCTCGTTTGGCCAATATTTTCCAAAACTTACTGGGGGCGACGGCAATTTTTGATACGATTGACCATGCCAACCAAGCAGCGCGAGCTACACGTTTCCAAGTTAGAATAGTAACCTTAGACGGTTCAGAAATCCGTCCAGGTGGTGCCTTTGCCGGTGGTGCCAATCGCAACCAAAACACAACCTTTATCAAGCCTGAATTGGATGAGTTGTTGGTAGAGATTGAGGCATTATCAACCGACTTGCGCCGTCAGGAAATACAAGTTGCCGACGTGAAAGATGCCTTGGATGAGGTCCGTACTCGCATAGAATCCATCAAAGAAGAGGGCGAAGCAGCTCGATTAGCAGAGCAGAAATGCCGCCTATCGCACGAGCAAATTCTTGAGCGGATGTCTGATATTACCCGCTTGTACGAATTGCAAATGGGACAAGTTGCAGGTGGCAATCTTTCTGAGCTACAAGAATTGAAAGTGTCTACGGAAGCTTCTTTGGTAGATTTTGCACAGAAAAAAGTAGCATTAAATCGACAAATCGAGGAAGTGAAGCACAATCGCGATGCCATTCAGGAGAGTTTGCAAAAACTACAGAATTCTCAGTCTCAGTTAAAAGTGGAAGAAAATCAACTGACCAGTGAAATCCGATTTGCCCAGACAGAATCCAAGCGTTTGAGTGAAGAAATTGGTCAAGCTGAACATGAATCTTCTATTTTGCAGACCATTATTGACCAAAAAATCGAGGCTATGGATGACACGAGCTTAGAAGTGTTGGAAGAGCAGCTTCAGCAGGCTCAAGCTAAGAAAACGGATATCAATCAATCTCTTGTACGCTTGAAATTTGAGCTTGAGGATATTGAGGGAAGTTTGGAAGATTTGGAAGGTCACTTGGAGCAAGCCCGTCTGAAAAATGATGATCTTATTCGTCGTCAAGCCAAGTTAGAAGAGGATGTAGAGCAAGGTGGACAGCGGCTTCGTAGTCTGGTCTTGAATCTGACAGAGAACTTCAAGATGAGTTTTGATGAAGCCGACCAGCAAGCGAAAACTTTGGAAGACTTGGCTAGTGCTGAAAAGGAACTCAAGGACTTGGAGCGCGCCATTCGTGCCCTTGGACCGGTCAACTTGGATGCTATCGAACAATACGATGAAGTCAATAGCCGCCTAGCCTTTCTATCTAGCCAGCGTGAAGATGTCTTGTCTGCGCGTGATTTGCTCTTAGCGACAATCAACGATATGGACGACGAGGTAAAAGAGCGCTTCAAAGTGACATTTGATGCCATTCGCGAGTCATTCCAATTGACCTTTAAGCAAATGTTTGGTGGCGGTTCGGCAGACTTGATTCTGACTTGGAGCGACCTTTTGACTGCTGGAGTAGAGATTTCGGTGCAGCCACCAGGTAAGAAAATTCAATCCCTCAATCTCATGTCCGGTGGTGAAAAGGCCTTGTCAGCCTTAGCTCTGCTCTTTTCAATCATCCGTGTCAAAACCATTCCCTTTGTGATTTTGGATGAGGTTGAAGCGGCGCTTGATGAGGCTAATGTCAAACGGTTTGGGGATTATCTCAATCGCTTTGACAAGTCCAGCCAGTTTATCGTTGTGACCCATCGCAAGGGGACAATGGCAGCAGCAGACGCCATTTATGGGGTAACCATGCAAGAGTCTGGTGTCTCTAAGATTGTCTCCGTTAAGTTGAAAGATGTAGAAAAATTGTAAAATGAAAAAAATTTTAGCAAGTGATATGGACGGAACTTTCCTAGCTTCCGACCATACTTTTGATAAGGCGGCTTTTCGAAAGCTCCTTGATGATTGTAAAGAAAAGGGCTACCTTTTTGTGGCGGCCAGTGGTCGACCACTTTTGAGCTTGGAAAAAGTATTTGCAGGCTTTGAAAATGACATGGCTTTTGTTGCGGAAAACGGCTCGATTGTTTCCTATCAAGGTCAGATTCTTTTTGAAGACGAACCCATTCCTCAAGAAACCTACTTGGACATTGTCGATGCCATTGAAGAAGGGCCTTACGGAAGCCAAGGTCTGACAGTCTTGTCAGCACGTACGGGTGCTTATATGTTGACGGAAAGTCATCCTGAATACTTTGACTTGATTTCACAGTTTTATGTTAACACTCAGCGTGTGGATTCATTTTCTCAGGTGACGGAAAATATTATCAAGATGGTCGCTGCTTTTCCAGATGAAAAGATGGCAGAAGCGCAAGCTTGGCTCAATCAAAAATTTCCTCAAGTAGTGGCTGTCACTACGGGTGGTGATTCGGTGGATATTATCTTGTCAGGTGTCAACAAAGCGATTGGCTTACAGAAACTCTGTGACTATTTTGATGTGACTGCCGCAGACATTGTTGCTTTTGGTGACAATCAAAATGACCTAGAAATGCTTGATTTTGCTGGACTGGCTATCGCAACAGAAAATGCCAGACAAGAAGTAAAAGACCGAGTAGACCAAGTCATCGGCCACTGTAATGATGGCGCGGTGTTGAAGTTTATGGAAGAGTATGTAAACAAGGGGAATAGGCTCAAATCACTGAAATGAGTCTTTCCAGTAAAGCTTGAAACCTTTTGGTTTCAAGCTTTTTTCTATGCACATTTTATAAAAAATAGTAAAGAACTCTTAGGATTAACGGTGCATAATAACAAAACTAGGTTAACCTAACAAAGAATTCGTATAAAATAAATAATGTGCCAATCATAAAATGATGCAACAATAAAAACAAAGGAGTAATGTATGAAAAGAAAGTTTAGTCGCATTCTTTCGCTGTCGTTAGTAGCCAATCTGCTACTAGCTCAAGTGTGCCTGTTCACGCAGAAGTTGAGACGGCGCTAGTCGAGAGAATCAGACGGAAAGTAGCCAGCCACTCACTCACCATGTATGAGTGTGCTTTGCAAAAACGTGCAGAGTACCACGCCTTGTCTGATGAGTATAATAAGGAAATAGAAGAGGGTGAAAAACCTCGAAAAAACTTTATCGTCAGTGTGGCTGAAGGTCAAAAAGAGGCTGTAAAAGCAGCAGTACTTGCTATTCCAGGAGCTAAAATTGATGTCGAATATAACACGTTGATCAATGATTTCTCTGTGGAAATCGATAAAGAGTACAGTGAGCAGCTGCGTGCCATAGCCGGTGTGGTTTCTTGTAAGCCTGACCCAAAAATGAAATTTAATCCGGTCATGTTGAATGCTCGTGATGTGACTAGCTCAGATTTGGCGCAGGCGGTGGACAAGGTTTATGGTAAAAATAAAAACATCCAGGCGGATGGGCGTGGCTTGGTCATTGCTACGCTGGATACTGGGGTGGATATTCACCATAAGAGTATGCGTTTGGATACCGATGGAAAGGATGGTAAAGTTGACTTTCAACCAAAAATTGCTTCAGGAACTTACGGTTCCCAGTTTACTGAAAAAATTCCTTATGGTAAAAACTATATCGCTACCTATGGTACCAATAATACTGACCATGATGAAAATAATCTAAGAGACAGTCGGACGAAATCTTCACATGGGATGCATATTGCAGGGGCGATTGCCGCAAAGGTGTACTAGTTCTTGGTGCCATGGGAAATGCCTCAACTTCAACGAGTTCATTTGACAATTATGCCAATAAAGCGTTCAAGCAAGATGGATCTGTCTGGGACCAAGCTGATACTGAGATGATGGATGCGGTCCCCGCTATGGACTTTACTATGGGTGTTGGTGCCACACGAAATAGTGTGAGCCGTGAGCACAATGTAAAAATCGGAGATGACAATCTTGTATTCGCACCGATTGCTGAAAATTTTGTAAAATTGTATTCAAAATCCACTAAAGATGTTGAAATTGTGAATGCTGGGTTCTTAACGCAACAAGAATTAGACGGTACCAATGAAGTAGCTGGCTACGGAGTTAACCTCAAAGACAAAAAGCTCTTCTAGTAAAATGTGGCTATAATTCTGTTTACGAAAAAGTGCAGCTAGCGGACAAAGTGAAAGCAGCGGGCGTTATCATCGCTAATGGAGCAATTGACCACAAGGGTCGGGATATTTATAGCACCCGTCCAGATTACACACAAGCAACATTGGAGCCAGATTTCAATGTTTGGACGATTAGTATCAGTGGTGATGCCGGTGAAGCATTGGTTGCAAAAATCAATCAAGCATCTGGAACTTACTCAACTAAACTAACCTTTGACCGTTCGGTTGAGAAAAAAGACTTGAAAATCGGAAATGGTGTTGCAGGATTTAGCCAATGGGGGCCAACACCAACTCTTCGTTTGAAACCAGAAGTCGTTGCCCCAGCTGAAAATATCTTGTCAACAGAACAAGTAGATGAATCTGGTTCTAAATACGGTTATCAATCAGGGACTTCATTCTCAACTCTGATTACATCAGCGGTCTCAGCTTTAGCGATTTATCGTCAAAAAGAACTTGCTCCGACATTGGAAGGAATGGACAAGACAAAGTTTCTTAAAACCTTGGTAATGGCTGGTGCAGATCCGAACTACGATGATAAGACCAAAGGTGGCCATGCTGAGGAGGGTGGAAAATTGGAATATTCTCCACGTTCACAAGGTGCAGGGATGGTCAATGTTGATAAAATGCTGTCAATCAATGTCATCATCACCCGAGAAAATCCAAATATCCCCGTACCAAATGATAGCCTCGATGAAAACAATCCATAGGACACCAATAAAGATGGAAAAATTGATAAAACCCACCGCAACATTCCAGCGGCAGAACTAGGCGAAATTGGTAATGAAACCAAATTCACCCTGACCTTGACCAACTATTCAGATAAGGATGTTTCCTATAAAATCAAACCAGGTAAGGTGTTGAAAGAAACGACAGTGCCCGTTGTCAAACGTTACGACGAGAGTTGGAGCGCAGATGAGGGAGCTGTAAAAACAGAGACAATCAATGAAATTCATTCGGTGGTTGCAGAAGGTTCAAGCATTAAGGATAATCGCAATGGAGAAGTGACTGTTCCTAAAAACGGAAAAGTAACAGTTGAGTTTACTCTTAATGTCGCAGGCGTGAAGAAGAATAACTTCGTAGAAGGGTATCTCTACTTTGAACCAACGGAGAAGAGTGGCGAGCAACGGTTGTCCATTCCTTACCTAGGATTCTATGGTGATTGGAAAGTAGAACCTGTCCTAGATACCCTCGATAAACCAAATGAACAGAAGACTTCGGTTTATGGTGGTACGGGTCTCTATGTTGAAAATTCAGCCAATGCAAGCAGCAGTCACGGTAGTTCTGCAATGGTTATTCCACGTTTTTACTTGTTGCGTGATTCTAACGGCTTGAAAGTTGACGTGCTAAAAGAGCCATACGGCACTAAAAAATCACTTGAATCACAAGAAGATAAGATTTTGATGCGTAAGTTTGATACTTTAGGGAAAGATATCTTACAGCACTATCTTCGCGTATTTAATTCATGGATATTTGAAGACTCTAAATACATGACAAGTGTGACAGTACCAAAACGTGAATTTGGATGGGCCGGCACGGTCAGCAAGTCTGAGATGGAGAAACGCAAAGAAGCTCAAAGTGCAGGTATTTTGGGGCTTGTTATAGCCACAGTTGCCTTCCTCTTGCTGAAAAAGAAAAAAGATAAGAAATAATTCTCTCAAAAAAAACAAGATCCGTAATGGACTTTGTTTTTTAGCTATGTCTGAAAAGATAGAGAAATCCGTTAAATATCCGGGAAAGCATTAGTCGAAAACGTTCTATTTTGATATAATCGTTAGGAGAGTCATAAGATGAACGGATTATCTGTGGATTTCTAGGATGAAGGAATAGTATAAAAATAGAGAAATCCAATCAGAATTGGACAGATTTTTCTCTTTTACTAAATACTATGATTAGTAAGAAATCCGCTTATTTGGTATAATTGAAAAGAGAAAATCAAGTCATTTTCTGTAATGGATAGAAACAGGCGAGGCCCTATTTTTTGAGGTTTACTAGCCTGAAATCAACTTAGGAGAAAATTGTATGATTAAACTGATTGCGACAGATAATGGTTTTGAATTTACTCACTTTAAAGATACAAAGTTAGTACATCCTTTTGATCAACTTTGCCAGTCTTTAGGTATTGAACATAAATTAATTAGCCCTAGAACACCTAGACATAACGGTAAAGTAGAACGCAGTCATCGAAATGATAATAAACGGTTTTATACTCACTTGCATTTTTACTCATATAAAGACTTAATCAAACAAATGAAATCTTATTTATATCGCTCTAATCGACTACCCATGCAGACACTCCATTGGTTATCACCAATTGAAAAGCGCAAAAATTTAATGGGAGCTAGCCCCCATTAAATAATACCATATCGATATTCTTGTTCTTGTTTTTTTTGGTCTCACATCATTTACAAATATACAATATATCAGAATTAATAGAAAAAAATCATATATCAAGATTAATAAATGAAGTAGTAGAAGGAATAGATGATAAAAAAATAAAAGAAAGTTATAGTGGAGGAGGAAGTAGCTATCATCCAAAAATGATGTTAAAAGTAATAATATATGCGTATACAGAAAAGATAACATCAGGAAGAAAGATAGCTAAGTTATGTAAAGAAAATATCCCAGTGATGTGGTTAGCAGGGAGACAAAGACCAGATTTTAAAACAATAAATAGATTTAGAGTAAACAAAAAAGAATTAATAGATAGTGTGTTTGAATCAATAGTAATAAAGCTGATAGAGTTAGGAGAAATAAATACAGAAAACTACTTTTTAGATGGTACAAAGATAGAAGCCAACGCTAATAAGTATAGTTTTATATGGAAAAAGTCAGTAGAAAGATATAGTAATGGAATTACAAACAAAATTAGGGAATTTTTAGACGAAGCTGCAAAAATATCAAAAGAAGAATTAGAAGAAAACGAAACAGTAGATGCAATGATTGACATAAAAAAACTAGCAGATGAAATATTAGAAAATAGAGAAGAAATAACAAGTAAAGAAATAAGAAAAATAACAAATACACTAGAAAAAATATCGGAAGAACAAACACAAAAAGAAGTGTCAAAATCAAGACAAAAACCAATAAAAAAACTAATAAAAAAATTTAAAGATGATTTATTGCCAAGACAAGAAAAATACGAAAAACAAAAAGAAATACTAGGGGAAAGAAACAGTTATTCAAAAACAGATGAAGATGCAACATTTATGCGAATGAAAGATGATCATATGAAAAATGGACAACTAAAGGCAGGATATAATATTCAAGTAGGAACGAATAATCAATACATATTAAATTATACGATACATCAAAATCCAGGAGATACAAGAACATTTAAAGCACACATAGAAAATTTAAAAGAAAAGAATTTGATACACCCAAAAAGGATTGTAGCGGATGCAGGATATGGAAGTGAAGTTAATTATTTATATTGTTTAGAAAATAATTATGAGGCATTGATTCCATACAACATGTTAAGAAAAGAAGGATTAAGAAAAACAAAGAAAGATGTATTAAATAAATTAAATTGGAAATATAATTGTGAATTTGATAGTTATACGTGTCCAAATGGAAGGTATCTTGATTTTAAAAATTACAAAAGATATACGGATAAATATGGTTATACAAGAGATATAAAAGTATATGAATGTTACGACTGTAGTGACTGTCCATTAAAATCATTATGTACACAAGCTAAAGGAAATAGAAAAATAGAAGTTAATCCTACATATGAAGAATTAAAAGCACAAGTTAGATATTTCTTATTAGAAGATGAGCAAAGAAAAGAAATATACTCAAAACGAAAAATAGAAATAGAAAGTGTATTTGGAAATTTAAAACAAAACCAGGCGTTCACTAGATTTACCCTTAGAGGAATCGAAAAAGTGGAGGTCGAATTTGCGTTGCACGCTATTTCCCATAATTTGAAGAAGTTGGCGAAATCTTTGAGAAATAAGGATGAGTTGGCTTTCTTTTTGGGAAATATTTTCTTGGTTTTCCTATTTTTAATAAAAAAACAAGATTTTGAGAAAAATCTCATATCTTGTTTTTTTTATTTTGGACTTTTGGGTCAGCCCCCTTTATTTATAAATGAGGAATGAGTATGAAGGGAGTGGGCCAGAAGTGTACTGATCCTAAAAAGTTGAACAGTAAATTAAGCAATGGATTTAGTTTTATATTGAACAGGACTAATTTTTTATTTTAAATTTAAAATTGTTAAAAAATTGCCAATCCATGAATCATATTTTTTATGTTATAGAAAGTATTTAATAGGTTACCTGTACTTGATGATGGGGAAAAGCAATTCACGTAAATGATACAGTATGTAGTGAAGAATAACCTTTATATCAAGGGCTTTTATTCCAAAGGGGATAAGAGGCTTATTTTTTTTACCAAAATTAGCATAGATCAACTGTAAAGCAGCTAGAGGGGTGTGCATAGTATTTAATGATTAGGGTGTTCATCGTTAAGATAATGCACCGAGTAAAAAATACTGATTTATCAAGGTTTTTCAAGAATATTTTAACGATAATACCGTTAGATAGTATAAGTGGGTGCAAAATTTACGTACTTGAATGATAGATGTCTTTTTTACTTGACTTTATCTCCATTTAGAGTGATGTATATGATACGAAAATCTAAAGGAGAAATAAAATGTTTGAAAATGAAGTGAATTATAGGTTAGCAAAATTTCTAGTGATTCAACTATACCATCAAGGATTAATAACTCAAAGTGAATCTAAAAAGATATTAAAAGAGCTGTTGAAATGGTATAACCCTGAGTTTCAGTCAGTAGAAGTATTGGAAGAAAAGTTAGGAGATGGTGTATATGTCGGAAAATAAAAAAATAAGGCAGGTAGAATTTACACCAAAGTTTGAAAAAATAATTGAATCTAAACAGTTACTAAGACGAGTGGCTGTTTACGCTCGAGTATCCACTGAGAGAGATCAACAACAAACAAGTTTTAAAACACAAGTTGATTTTTACACTAAGAAAGTAAATGAAACACCTGAATGGGAACTAGTAAAAATATATGAAGATGAAGGGATAAGTGGATGTGGTACTAAGAAACGTGCAGGGTTTCAAGAAATGATAGCAGACTGTGAAGCTGGAAAAATAGATTTAATTATTACAAAATCAGTTAGTCGCTTTGCGAGAAACACAGTTGACTCAATCGAAACTATTAGAAAGTTAAAAGCCATGGGAATTGAAATATATTTTGAAAAAGAAAATATATGGACTCTAGATACGAAAAGTGAGTTTATTATTACATTGATGTCGAGCCTTGCTCAAGAAGAAAGTCGTTCACTATCAGAAAACGTCACGTGGGGAAAACGAAAGAGAATGGCAGAAGGGTCAGTATCTATTCCATACGCAAGAGTACTAGGATTTAAAAAAGGAAAAGAAGGAATTGAAGTAGACAAACAAGAAGCAGAAACAGTTAAACGTATCTTTAAAATGTTTTTACAAGGTTATACGCCACATGCAATATCTAAAATACTCACTAAAGAAGGAATAAAGTCACCTAGTGGAATGGAAAAGTGGTATGCTGGGCCGATTAGAGCTATGTTATCCAATGAAAAATACAAAGGAGATGCTTTACTTCAAAAAGAATTTACAGTGGACTATTTAACTAAAAAAATGAAAAAGAACGAAGGAGAGTTGCCACAGTATTATGTTAAGGAAAATCATGAAGCAATTATTGACCCTAGTTTGTTTGACTATATACAGATTATACTACAAAAAAGAATATTTGATGAAGAGAGGGAATCAAGATATAGTGGTGTAGGCTTACTGAATAGTAAACTAATGTGTGCTGAATGCGGAGCGTTTTTCGGACCACGTACATGGCATCCGAATAGCACTCATGAGCACATAGTATGGGAATGCCCTAATAGATATAAAGAAAAGCAATGTAAGACAGTTCATATTTACGATGAGTATTTGAAATACATAATTCATGATGTTGCTAAAAAGGAAGTAGTGGAGAGAAATATCGTGGATGTACTATTAAGGATTTCACGTTATTCACTGAAAACAGAGGTTTTTGAAACTATAAAGAATTACCTTAATAACTTTGGTGTGAAGAGTATTTGGAAAATGTATTCTGATTTAGAAGATTTAATTTTGTTGGTTGATGAGATAAAAGTTTCAAAGAAAAATAAACTTGAAATAAAGTTAATTGATGAGGAAAAAATAGAGTATCGATTATTTCATTTTAGCCCCACTACTAGAAAAATAATGCCTAGAAGTGAGTACTGTACCAAAAAAGTAAAATGGGAAGTGAAAGTTGAAAGAAAAGAAATAGCTTATTGTGAGTCTTGTAAAAAAGAGATGCAGCAGAATCCAAGGGGAAAACTAAAACGATTTTGTTGTGCTAAGTGTAGAAATAAATGGTGGAATAAAAATTTAGACAAAGTTAATAGGAAAGCATACTATGAATATATCTGTAAAAATTGTCAGAAGGAATTTGTAGTGTATGGAAATTCTAAAAGAAAGTTTTGTAGTCATGAATGTTATCAAAAATTCTATGCTAAAGAAGTAAATGAAACGGATGTAGTAGAACAAACGGTTTATCATTATACATGTAAAGAGTGTGGTAGGGATTTTAGTAGTTGTCGCAAGAGAAGAATATATTGTAGTAAGAAATGTAGTACCGCCTACGAAATACGAAAATGGCAAGAAGCACGGAAAAAGAAAGAGAAGAGTTACATTTGCAGGGAGTGTGGGATAGAATTTAAGTCTTGTGATAAAAATAGAAAATATTGTAGTAGAGAATGTTTTGGGAAAGTGGTATCTAGGAATATGAAAAGAAAATAGATAAAAATGCGTTAAGTCAGCTCAGGCTGGCTTTTTTAGTTATAAAAGTAATTCTTTTGATACTTATAAAAAGAATTGTAATTATAATTCAAATGTGTTAAAATATAATAGAGAAAATGTAGGTTATGTAAGGAGTGATGGGTTTGAACAGAAAGAAAAAAACGATTAAATTATTGCAATATTTTAATATCGGAGCTTTTAATCATGGGCAGGCTTCAAAAATAATGAGAGAATTAGTAAATGAGGATAAAGTAGGAGTTGTGAATAGAAATAGTAAACCATTCGCTGTTATTATTTCGCATGAAAAATATGAACGATTACTTGAGAAAGGAATTGACTTAAATGAGTATTAATATAGCTGATAAATCAAATTTTATATGGAAAATAGCCGATCTTTTACGTGGAGATTATAAGCAAAGTGAGTATGGTGATGTCATATTGCCATTTACAGTATTAACACGTTTGGATAGTGTTTTAAGAACCACAAAAGATGAGGTTTTAAAACAGAATGAACTCTTAGTAAAAAGAAATATTGGTAATAAACTCCCCTTGCTAAAAAAAATAACAGGATTAAATTTTTATAATACGAGTGAGTTTACATTTGATAAATTAAAAAACGATTCACGGAATATAGAAGAAAATCTAATTGATTATATTAAAGGATTTTCAGATAACGCACGTGAAATTTTAGATTCGTTTGATATTTATAATGTTATCGGTCGTTTAAATAAAGCTGGTCTTTTGTATCAAGTATTTATTAAGTTTGCTGATGAGATTGATTTACATCCAAGTTCTGTGAGTAATCAAGAGATGGGTTATATCTTTGAAGAATTGATACGTAAATTTTCAGAAATATCCAATGAAACGGCAGGGGAACATTTTACACCGAGAGAAGTTATTCGACTAATGGTTTCGTTGTTATTTACCCCTGATCTGGGAAAAATATGTGCTCCTAGTTTTGTAGCCAAGTTGTATGATCCTGCGTGTGGAACCGGCGGTATGCTCTCTTCTGGGGTAGAATACGCACTGGAGCAAAATAATATGGCGAAATTAGCAGTGTATGGACAAGAATTAAATGAACATACGTATGCTATTTCTAAATCAGATACTCTTATTAAAGGCGAAAATTACGAAAATATTTATTGGGGGAATACATTATCCGATGATAAGTTAAAATCTGAAAAATTTAATTATATGCTTTGTAATCCTCCATTTGGTGTGGAGTGGAAAAAATACGAAAAAGAAATCAAAGATGAAGCTATAAATTTAGGTTATAAAGGTCGTTTCGGAGCTGGATTACCGCGTATCTCTGATGGATCATTATTATTTTTACAACATATGATTAGTAAAATGATACCGAAAGAACAAGGCGGATCGCGCATTGCGATTGTTTTTAATGGATCACCACTGTTTACTGGAGATGCTGGAAGTGGAGAAAGTGAAATTCGCAAGTGGATTATTGAAAATGGTATGTTAGAAACGATCGTAGCGCTACCTGATCAATTATTTTATAACACGGGTATTTTGACGTACGTTTGGATCGTGACAAATAATAAGAGTGAACTGAGAAAAGGGAAAATACAACTAATAGATGCTACTAAACCTTTGGGAGAAAAACGTAAACAAATAACAGAAGAGCAAATTTCGCAGATAGTTAATTTATATGGAAATTTTGTTCCAACAGAAGAATCTAAAATTTTTGATGAGGATGATTTTGCCTATTGGAAAGTTGTAGTGGAAC
Source organism: Streptococcus gallinaceus (assembly GCF_024170225.1). Taxonomy (GTDB): domain Bacteria; phylum Bacillota; class Bacilli; order Lactobacillales; family Streptococcaceae; genus Streptococcus; species Streptococcus gallinaceus. Next base: position 261,065 of record NZ_JALJXU010000001.1, read on the forward strand.
GTCCTTTAAGATTGAATTTTAATACAGCAGAAGAAAGAGTTGCTAAGTTATACGAACAAACAGCGTTTAAAAATTTAGCTACGAGTAAAAAGAAAAAGAAAGAGGAAGCTGAGAAAGAAATAGCGGAAGGCGAAAAATTACAAGAAACGATTATTAAAACTTTAGAATCGTTTGATAGCACTGAAGTGTATAAAAATCGAGTGTTATTCACAGAAAAAATAACAAAAGCCTTTGGTAAGCAAAATATAAAACTAAAAGCACCTGTGTTAAAATCCATCTTGCAAGCATTAAGCGAAAAAGATGAGAGTGCGGATATTTGCTACGATGCTAAAGGCAATAAGGAAGCGGATAGCGAACTAAGAGATACCGAGCAAATACCTGTAAAAGAAGACATACAACAATATTTTGAAAAAGAAGTACTACCTTACGCACCGGACGCTTGGATAGATGAAACGAAAACAAAAAAAGGTTATGAAATACCCTTTACTAGACATTTCTACCAGTACACGGAACTTGGTGATGCCGATGACACCCTAAAAGAAATAGAAGTGCTGCACGAAAAAATCCAAAATACAATAAAAGAACTGTTTTCGGAGGTGTAGCATGAAATATGAAAAATATAAAGATAGCGGTGTCGAATGGATAGGGGAAATTCCTGAATATTGGGAAGTAGCTAAAGTAAAGCACCATTTTAGTAATTATAAAAATATAGTCGGTGAGAAAGAGAATGAATTCCAGAGATTAGCATTAACTATGAATGGTGTTGTAAAAAGATCAAAAGAAGATTCCAAAGGACTACAACCAGAAAAATTTGAAGGATATCAAATTTTGAACAAAAATGAATTAGTATTTAAATTAATTGATTTGAAAAATATTTCAACCAGTAGAGTTGGGCTATCTCCTTACACAGGAATTGTATCCCCAGCGTACATAATTTTGAGAGCTAATAATCAGATATTACCTGAATTTGCAGAAAAATATTTTTTAACTTTATGGTACAGAAATATTTTTAATATGATAGGTGCAGATGGTGTCAGAAGTAGCTTAAGTGCTTCTGATTTATTAGATGTATTAATAATGTATCCTAGAAAAAAAATTCAGAAATCAATAGTTGAGTATATTGACAACAAAACATCTCAAATTGACAAAGCTATTGAGGAGTTAGAGTTACAGCTTGAAAAATTAGAAACTTATAGACGAGAGTTAATCTCAAAGGTTGTAACAAAAGGGCTTAACCCAAACGTAAAAATGAAAGACAGTGGTGTTGACTGGATAGGAGAAGTTCCAGAACATTGGAGCATTACAAAAATAAAATGGATGTTTGAGATTGTCAAGAGAATATATGGAATAGAAGGTAGACCTGTTCTTTCTATAACACAAAATGGTATTAAAATAAAAAATACAGATGAGAATGAAGGACAAATGGCAGAGTCTTATGAAAAATATCAAATAGTTAATATTAATGATTTTGCTATGAATTCTATGGATTTATTAACCGGCTGGGTAGATTGTAGCAAATATGAAGGGGTAACAAGTCCAGATTATAGAGTGTTTAGGTTTCGTAATGATAAAATTCAAAATCATAGGTATTATAATTATCTATTTCAATTATGCTATACCAGTAGGGTGTTTTATCGTTTAGGACAAGGTGTATCTAATTTAGGGCGTTGGAGATTACAAGCAGAACAATTTCTAAACATGTATTTACCCCAACCAAGTATAGACGAACAACAACAAATCACAACCTATCTTGATAAGAAAAGTGATCAAATAAATACACTAAAAACAGACATCACCAAACAAATTGAAAATCTTAAAACTTACCGTAAGATTATTATTCGTGATGCTGTAACAGGAAAAATTAAAGTAGCAAAGGAGGATTAGAAAATGGCAATAGAAACGAAAGAAATCAACTTTGAACAAGCGATTGAAGAGTATCTACTTAGTACAAAAGAATACAAAAAAGGATATCCAAAAGATTTTAATAGAGAATTAGCACTGGATACACAAGCTGTGATTGATTTTGTAAAGACGACACAAGCAGATAAATGGGCTCTTATGACAAAACGTCATGGTAAAAATGTAGAACAAGCATTTATCAAACGGTTAGTAGCTGAGTTGGATAAACGTGGTATGTTAGACGCCCTTAGAAAAGGAATTATGGATCTCGGTGTACATGTAAAGTTAGCATATTTTAAGCCAGGTAGTAATATGAATAAAGAGTTGACCTCTTTGTACGAAAAAAATAATTTACAAATTACTAGGCAGGTAAAATATAGCATGAATAATGAAAATTCAATAGATATAGTTATTTTGCTAAATGGGTTACCTATTGTAACTATTGAATTGAAAAATCCATTGACAGGACAAACGTACAAAAACGCTATTTCTCAATATCAAAACGATCGTAATCCAAAGGAACTGTTATTATCATTTAAGAAAAGAGCATTAGTTCATTTTTCTGTAGATCCAGATGAAGTATGGATGACAACAAAGTTAGCTAAGTTAGACACGTTATTTTTACCTTTTAACAGAGGGTATAAAAATGGTGCAGGTAATCCCCCAGTAGTAGGTGATTATAAAACATCTTATTTATGGAGGGAAGTTCTTAGAAAAGATAGCTTGCTTGATATTATCCAACGATTTATTCAAATTAAAAAGAATGAACGTACAAATAAAGAAGTTTTGATATTTCCGCGTTATCATCAATTGAATGTTGTTCGTTACTTGATTGATGATGTATATAAAAATGGTAGTGGACACAACTATTTAATTCAGCATTCAGCAGGTTCAGGAAAATCAAATTCAATTGCGTGGCTTGCACATCATTTAGAAAATTTACATGATGAGAATGACGAGATTATCTTTAATAGTATTATCGTTATAACGGACAGAAAAGTTTTAGATAAACAGTTACAAAGAGATATTTATAATATGGATCACACAAGCGGGGTAGTTGTCAAAGTTGATAAAAATGCTAAACAATTGACAGATTCGCTCGAAAAAGGGGATAGAATTATTATTTGTACTTTGCAGAAGTTCCCATTTGTAGATGTAAATCGTGTAGCTACGAATGGTAAGCGATTTGCTATTATAGTGGATGAAGCACATTCTTCGCAAAGTGGGAAGGCAAGCGAAAAATTAAAAGAGGTACTAGCGGATATTTCTCAAAAAGGAGATGCGGTGATTGAAGAGAAACTTCATCAGTTTGCATTAGAAGAAGCTAAAATAGAAGATAGTGAATTAGATGCAGATGAAGAATTAGCAGAAGAAATCAAAAGAGAAATAGCTACTCATGGAAATCAAAAAAATCTATCATTTTTTGCTTTTACTGCGACACCAAAACAAAAAACGTTAGAAATATTTGGTTCGAGAGATGAGTCTGGAAAACCAATTCCTTGTCATATTTATAGTATGAAACAAGCAATTGAAGAAGGTTTTATTTTTGATGTTCTCGCTAACTATACAACTTATACAACGTATTTCCAATTAGGAAAAAAAGTAGCAGATGATCCTGAGTATGCTAAAAATCAAGCGAATAAGGCTTTGGGTAAATATATGAGTTTGCATCCACATAATTTAGCTCAAAAGACTGAAATAATTATTGAACATTTTAGAAACCATGTACGTTCAAAAATAGGTGGTAAGGCAAAAGCAATGCTTGTAACGGGGTCAAGATTACATGCTGTTCGATATTATTTTGAATTTGAACGTTATATTAAGAGTAAAGGTTATAATGATTTAGGAATTTTAGTAGCATTTTCTGGAGTTGTTAAAGATGGCGGAGTAGAGTATACAGAAGAAGGTTTAAACAAATTTCCTGAAAGTGAACTAGTGGAAAAATTTGATTCCGTTGAATACCAATTATTACTTGTAGCAGAAAAATATCAAACAGGATTTGATCAACCATTAGTTCATACGATGTATGTTGATAAAAAATTATCGGGTGTAAAAGCGGTTCAAACGCTGTCCCGTATTAATCGTACGTGTGCAGGAAAAGTTGACACTTTTGTTTTGGATTTCGTGAACACAAAAGAAGATATTCAAAAGGCGTTCGAAGATTATTATGTTTCAACAACTGTAGAGGAAACTACAGATCCAAATACTATTTATGAATTTAAAGATTATTTGGATGGATTTATGATTTATTCAGAAAAAGAAGTAAACGAATTTTCTAAAATTTTCTTCAAAAGTAAGAAAAAACAAAGTAATATTGACTTAGGAATATTAAATTCTGTACTTGATCCAGTTGTAGAAAGATACAACGATATAGAAGAAAAAGAAGAACAACAAGATTTTAAATATGTCTTGATGAAGTTTGTTCGTTTATACGCATTTTTAACTCATATTATTAATTTGCAAGATGAATCTTTACATAAGTTTTATGTGTTTGCAAAGGGGCTAGTAAGGAAAATTCCTAAGGAAGAGGGAGAAAGAGTTCCGGATATTGCTAGTGATGTTAATTTGCAATATTATCGTATTCAAAAAGAGTATGAAGGTAGCATAAAATTAAGTGCAGAAGCTGGTTCTTTAAATAATCCAACGTCTGGTACGGGAATTCCAGTAGAAGAAGAAAAAGAAAAATTATCAGAGATAATAAAAAATATTAATGAAAGACTAGGAACGAACTTTACTGAAATGGATAAAGTTTTAGAACAAATTGTAGCAGATGCAGCTAACAATAAAGAATTAGTATTACGTGCTAAAAATCCACTTGATTTATTTAAGATTATTTACAAAGAAAATATTATGGATATCGTACTCGAACGTATGACTCAAAATCAGGATTTTGCATTAAGATATTTAGAAGATGAAGAATTTAGAAATGAAGTAGATCGTATCTTACTTCCTCTACTACATGAAAGATTATCAAAACTATAATTTTTATAGCAGATGGTACCGAAAAGTATCATCTGTTTTTTATTAGCTGAATTGCGAACGAAATTCTTGACAAGTATATAATCTCATGATAAAATGTAATCATATTAGCGAACAAGCATAAATGGAAGGAGGAAAAATAAAGTGGATCAAAATATAACTTTTGGTAAATTTGTTGAAATTAAGCGTAAGGAATTAAAAATAACACTACGTGGATTAGCAAGTGAATTAGAAATCGCTCCAGCATATATGAGTGATATAGAAAAAGGAAGACGTTATCCGCCTGAAAAAAAATTAGAAGATATTGCTAGAATTTTACATTTAACATTAGAAGAGAAAGATTATTTATTTGATTTAGCTGCACTAGAAAAAGAAAATACCGTATCATCTGATTTGCCTGAATATATAATGGAAAGAGATGTAGTAAGGGTAGCTTTAAGAAGAGCCAGAGATCGTAATTTATCTGATGAAGGATGGCAAGATATTTTAAATTTAATTGATGAAAAAACAAGGGAGGACTAATAATTTGCACCATAAGTATTCAAAAGAACAATTGGAGAGAAAAGCGTTAAAAATTTTGAATGAATATGAAAATGGTAAAATGTTAAACAAACCAAGTCCACTGGATGTGGATGAGTTTGCAGAGTTTCATTTGGGATTAACTATTGATTTTGCAAATCTATCTTCAGATTGTTTAACATTGGGCTGTATGTGTTTTTATGATGGAAAGTTAGAAGTTTGGGATGATAATAGGGAACATACACATTATATTGATGTTAGCCAAGGTACATTATATATAGATAATCAAGCTCTAGCTTTTTGTTCAAAAGAAAGAACTAATTTTACCATTATGCACGAGTGTGCTCATTGGATTTTACATAAAAGGTTTTACTTCAGAAGTAAGAAACGTTTAATGAGGGACAGAATTATAGTATATAAATCTGATGATGTAAAATTGAAGATGACTGATGATGAAGTTAAAGAATGGCAAGCTGATTATTTAGCTGGAGCTTTACTAATGCCTAAACAGATGATTAATAAATACTTGGAGGTTAATTTTGGATTTAAAAATAACAGTAATTTAAAAGTTGAAAAGTATATTGTGGATGAGCTAGCTAAGGTGTTTGAGGTTTCTAAGGCAGCGATGATGGTTAGATTAAAGAATTTAGCAATAGAAGTTATGTAGAGGAGAATTACTAAATGGTATATTCTCTATATTTTAAAATCAAATGTTCGCAAAAAAGCGTAAGTGATTATTTTCAAAGGAGGGATTTTATTGAATCAAATGAAGTGCACATGTTGTGGGAAAAGGATTTTTGATATTTCTTCTTTTCCAAAAGAGGATATTTACATTGAGTTGAAATGTAGTAATTGTAAGAATATCGTTAAAATATCATGTAAACCAGAGTCTTTGCTGGTAAGAAAAATGAAAAAAGCAATTTAATAAAGGTTCATACCGAGCAACGGAATCAATTAAGAATTACCAAATGGCCGGATGATTTACAGGAGCTATAGTCTTGTGAATCATTCTGGCCATTTTTGTTTTATAAAACATATTAATTTTGAATTGCAATAGAGACTAGTATGTTAATCTCCCTTCCTAGCTCATCAATTAGCTACTGATGACTGGCAGCGAAGAAGGGAACAAAATTTTAATAGTGTCAACCTAGCCAGTTGGTTGATCAGAAATGAGGAATTCATTTTATGATCAGCAACAATAGAAAGTTCCACTGGGTTCCTCATTTCCAATTAGGAAAGAGAGGTAACCAAACGTGGTTAACAACAATTACATTGGGAAGAAAACCCCACAAAACAAACGAATGTCGTATAAGTATTATGAAACAGAAAAGGTCGATGGTGAATGGAAAACGAAGGTTGTGTGTGAAATTAAACCAGATGGTACAAAAGAAACAGAAATTTTAATCGAAACACTTCATAAACTGGATGATGCTGAGATTTACAATAACACCAAAAATAAACGTAAGATTTTAAACGATAAAGAAAAAGCTGAAAAGAGACAATGGGAAAAAGAACATCCTGATGAATCTTGGGACTATGGCTATACTCAGTCACTTGATGCTCTAGAAGAAAAAGGTATTCAATTGGATAAAACATCAATTTTAGCAGTTTCAGAGGATGAAGTGGTTGATGAAAAGATAGAAAGACTGATGAATGCAATGCAAAAGCTGACACCTAAACAGAGAGATTTGCTTGAACAGATATTTTGGAATGGCAAAACGCAAGAAGAGTTGGCTGAAGAACAAGGAGTTACTCAGTCTGCTATTTCAAAACAATTTGATCGCATTAAGAAAAAGATAAAAAAATATTTTTAAGACCGTCATATTTTCTGTCAATTCATTGCCTATATATGTGAAGGGGTTAAGTCTTTCAAAAAATATATAGGAGGTAGAGTTGCTATGAACTTAAAACATAGAGTACGTATCAACATGACTGACAGTGATGGTAATAAACAAGCTGTACTACGTGGGGGTGTGCGAAACATCCCGCGTAGAATAGCACAGTGGTTGTTTGGAGAGAATCTTGAGATTTTAGTGTTAGCACCTGGTCAGAGCGTTGAATCAGTAGAGATACACGAAATAAGGAAAGGAGAAGATACAAATGAGTAAAACAAAGTTATTGTTAGATGTAATTAAGAATTTACGAAATCTAGCCGATAGTCTTCAAGATTTACATAATGGAATGATTGAACCGTCAAGTACTGAAACTACCGATGATGTGGAAGAAAAAAATATAAATAAAGAAGAATCAAAAGTTTCACTTGAAGAAGTACGTGGCTTATTAGCCAAAAAATCGCAGGAAGGCAAATCTTCAGAAGTACGAGCGTTAATTCAAAGTTATGGTGTGGCTAAATTATCTGAAGTAAGCGAGTCAGATTTTGAAGACTTATATTTGAAAGCAGAGGTGTTATAGAATGACTGAAAAACACGCAACTTTATCCGCAAGTAGTAGTCACCGTTGGTTATCCGCACCCCCGCTACCTCAACTTGAGAAATTCTTTGAGAACAAAACAAGTGAAGTAGCACATGAAGGAACGGCTTGTCATGAACTAGCAGCTCATAAAATCTTGAAAGCACTAGGTGAAAAAACAAAAAAACCAGAGTCGAAATATCAAGACAAAGAGATGGAGGATTGTACAGATGACTATGTGGCTTTTATGATGGAAACTTTAGCTAAAGTTAAAGAGAAAATATCTGACCCCGTTGTCTTGATTGAACAATGTTTAGATTTCTCAAACTATGTTCCTGACGGGTTTGGTACTGGAGACTGTCTGATTATCGCAGACGGATTACTTCATATAATGGATTTAAAATATGGAAAAGGAATCCAAGTTGATGCAAAAGATAATCCACAAATGATGTTATACGCTCTAGGGGCTTTAAATCTCTATGATGCTTTGTACGACATCAAGGAAGTTACGATGACGATTTTTCAACCACGTAAGTTTCATATTTCAACCGATACAAAATCTGTAGAAGAATTGCTACATTGGGCGAACACAGAGTTGAAAGAGAAAGCTGAGTTAGCTTTTAAAGGAGAAGGTACAGTTGAATACGGGCCATGGCTACAATTTAGTAACTGCAACGCAGTGCTTAGGGTTAGGAAAGATTATCACGACAAGCTAAAGAGATTTCAACTAGCCTCACCTCATTTACTAACTGATGCAGAGATTGAAGAAGTTTTAGAACACGTAGATGATTTAGTTAAATGGGCAAATGATATTAAAGAGTACGCTACTAAAATTGCACTGGAAACGGATAAAGAATGGTCTGGCTATAAATTAGTTGAAGGACGTTCTATTCGTAAATTCAAAGATGAAGAACAAGTTGCTAAAATTGCCGAAGAAAATGGCTACACAAATATCTATCGCAAGAGTTTAATCACGTTAACAGATATGCAAAAACTAATGGGTAGAGAAACATTTAATACTTTATTAGGGAAGCACATCTACAAACCACAAGGGAAGCCTACCCTTGTTCCGATAACGGATAAAAGAAAGGCACTAGTCATGCACAATGTAGAACAAGAATTCAAGGAGGAAAAGTATCATGGCAAACAAAGGAAATAACACAAAGGTAGTAACAGGAGTAAATACACGATTTTCATATTTTAATGGTTGGGAAGCAGTATCCATCAATGGTAGTAATCCAAAATACAGTGTATCGGTTTTAATTCCAAAAGACGATAAAGAAACAATCGCTAAGATTGAAAAAGCAATTGATACAGCGATTGAACAAGGAATTGCAAAGTTTGGTGGTAAGAAACCGAATAAAGCAGCAATTAAATTACCATTACGTGATGGAGATATTGAACGAGACGATGAGGCTTATAAAGGCCATTTCTTCATCAATGCCAATTCAACAACTGCACCACAGATTGTAGATAAGAACGTCCAACCTATTTTAAATCGAGAAGAAGTATACAGTGGTTGTTATGGTCGAGTATCGCTAAACTTCTATGCTTATAATGCCAACGGAAATAAGGGGATAGCCTGTGGTCTAGGGAATATTCAAAAATTGCGAGATGGTGAACCGTTAGGTGGTAGAAGTAATGCGACTGACGATTTTAGCACAGTAGAAGATGACGAATTTTTAGCGTAGGAGGATAAAGAAGATGAACGGATTTTTAACAGTAATGGCTTATATTTCAATGACTTTATGGACGTTGTTTGGACTATTTATGTTCTACACAAGTGTCCGCGATGATATGCGTAATGAAAAAGAACGCAAGGAGAAAAAACAATGATAGATATAGTGAATGGATTATTGATATTACTCCTAGGTGTATATGTTGGCAAAATTGTCATTAAACGACTAACCGACTTATACATTGAAATTAAAGATAAATTAGGTAAGTAAACGGCAATGGGGGTGGAGAATTTCACTCCCTTTGTTTTATTGGAGGTAAAAATGAAAATAGAAAAACTCAGTATTGATATTGAAACATTTTCCAGTGTTAATCTAGCAAAGTCAGGAGTCTATCGTTACGCAGAATCAGAAGATTTTGAACTGTTACTATTTGCTTATTCAGTTAATGATGAACCAGTCCAAATAGTGGATATTGCAAATGGAGAAAAGATACCACAAGAAATACTTGCCGCATTGCAGGATAATACGATACCCAAATGGGCTTTTAATGCACAGTTTGAACGTATTTGCTTATCACGTCATCTAGGATTACCAACTGGAGAATACTTAAACCCAATTAATTGGCATTGCACAATGGTGTGGGCAGCTTATATGGGGTTACCTTTATCACTTGAAGGAGTGGGGACTGTGCTTGGACTAGATAAGCAAAAGCTAACGGAAGGGAAAGACCTTATTCGATACTTTTGTGTTCCTTGTAATCCGACTAAAAGTAATGGTGGTCGAACACGAAATTTACCACGTCATGATACCCTCAAATGGAAACAGTTCAAAGAATACAATAAGCGAGATGTAGAAGTGGAACAAGAAATTCAAATGAAACTAAAAAACTTCCCAGTACCAAATTTTTTATGGGACGAGTACGTATTGGATCAGCAGATAAACGACCGTGGAATTTTGATCGATAGGCAATTTGTTAAACAAGCCATCTCAACAGATGAGAAGATACGCAATCAACTTTTATTAGATGTACAAGAAGTAACTGGGCTAGATAATCCAAACTCAGTTATTCAGTTAAAAGAGTGGTTACTGTCAAAAGGAATTGAAGTAGAAAGTTTAGATAAAAAGTCAGTAATGAAACTTGTTCAAGTAACAAAAGGTGAGATAGCTGAAGTATTAGGGAAACGACTACAATTCGCAAAATCATCAGTTAAGAAGTATCAAGCGATGGATAACGTAGCATGTTCTGATAATCGTTGTAGAGGTATGTTTCAGTTTCTAGGTGCAAATCGCACTGGACGTTTTGCAGGTAGATTAGTCCAATTACAAAATTTACCACAAAATCATATGAGTGATTTAGCTGAAGTACGAGAATTGGTTAGACAAGGGAATGCTAACTTGGAGTTACTGTATGATGACGTTCCTAAAGTATTATCAGAGTTAATTCGTACTGCGTTTATTCCATCAAAAGATGAACAGTTCTATGTTGCTGACTTCTCTGCGATTGAAGCACGAGTAATCGCATGGCTTGCAGGCGAGAGTTGGCGAGAAGAAGTGTTTAAGAAAAACGGGGATATTTACTGTGCTAGTGCTAGTCAGATGTTTGGAGTTCCAGTTGAAAAGCACGGAGTGAATGGACATTTAAGACAAAAAGGGAAGATTGCAGAACTTGCTCTTGGTTATGGAGGTTCAGTCGGTGCATTAACTGCGATGGGAGCATTAGAGATGGGACTAACTGAAGAAGAGTTAAAACCGTTAGTTGACGTATGGCGTGAGTCTAATCCAAATATTGTCGATCTTTGGTGGAGTGTGGATAAAGCAGTGAAAGACGCCATAAAAGGAAGAGCAACGACTAAAACACATGGGATACAGTTTAGTTGTAAAAGCGGACTACTTAGAATTACCTTACCTAGTAAACGGCAACTTACCTATATCAAACCACGAATCGACATGAACAAGTTTGGTGGAGAGTCAGTAACCTATGAAGGAATCGGTGCAACGAAAAAATGGGAGCGAATAGAAAGTTATGGACCAAAGTTTGTAGAAAATATCGTTCAAGCAATAGCAAGAGATATTTTGGTATATGCGATGAAGAATTTAAGTCAGTATGACATTGTAGCCCATGTACACGATGAAGTGATTGTCGAATCAAGTAAAGACACAAAGTTAGAAGATATTATTCAAACTATGAGTCAAGTGCCAAGTTGGGCAAATGGCTTAATACCAAATGCAGATGGCTATGTGTGTGATTTTTATAAGAAGGATTAGTGCGAGAAAAATTTTCTCGTACTTTTTAAATAAAAACGTCATAATTTTTAGAAATTCTTTGCCTATAGATGTGAGAGGGATAAGACCTTTTCAAAAAATAAAACTATAGGAGGTAGCTATTATGAAAGAGCTAATACCAAAGAATGAATATGGCATTTTTGCTGATATGAAAGATGTTGCGCGTGTGGACAGTTTATTCATTGCTGATGCATTTGAAAAAAATCATAAGGAAGTATTGCGAGATATTCGTAAACTAACCGCGCCCACATCTGGGTTGAGTGATGAATTTGCTGAGCGCAATTTTGCGCTGGGGTCATACAAAGATAAACAAAATCAGAAAAGACCATGTTATTACTTAACTCGTGACGGGTTTACGATGCTTGTGATGGGATACACGGGTAAAAAAGCCATGTCGTTTAAAGAGTTGTACATCAAGCGATTCAATGAAATGGAAGAATTCATTTCAACTTTGCAGTCTGCAAGATGTGAATTTCCACACTTAACTGAGAATATTAAACTCATTCATTCGAATCCAAAACCTTATCACTTTAGCAATGAGTGTGACTTGATAAACAGAGTAGCTTTAGGACAATCAGCTAAACAATTTAGACTTACCAATGGAATTGAAAAAGGCAAAAGTATTCGTCCACATTTAACAAAAGAACAAATTGATTTGGTAGAAGTACTACAAAAAGTGGATGTGGGATTGCTAGTTGCTTTTCCAAATTATGAAGATAGAAAGCGACACTTAGAATGGTACAAAACAAAATGGGAGGAACAAAACAATGTCAAAATCAATTAGTCGTGTCATGAAAGAAAAAGGAATGGAGTTTAAACCCTTGGTTTATATCTGTGCTCCGTTTAGTGGAGATGTAGAAGTAAATATCAAAAATGCAGTCAAACTGGCAGAACTAGCTTACCAAAAAGGCTGTATTCCACTAACACCACATTTGTTGTTTCCATTTATGGATGATGAGAATAAAAAACACCGAAAAGATGCGATGTTTATGGATATTATTTTACTAGGTAAATGCCAAGAACTGTGGGTGTTAGGTGATGAAATCACTCAGGGTATGGAAAAAGAAATTCAGGTTGCAACAGAAAGACGTCAAACGATTAAATATTTTAATCACGATTTAGTGGAGGTAACGTATGAAACTAACGATTTATTCATCTAATGACAGTGGCAATGCGAAAAACTGTGTGTATCAAACGATGTACACAGTCGCTAGTGCTGAAGATTTAAAACAAGCAGTAATGAATGATCACATCTGTGCAAGGTTTAAGAATAATTACCGAAATAAGGATAACTTTATTAGTTCAGACTGCGATGTGTTTGATTGTGATAACGATCATAGTGATAATCCGAGCGATTGGATTTATCCAGAAGACTATGAGTTTTTATTAGAAGGTGTGAGCTATGCTGTAGTTCCTAGTCGCAACAATATGAAAGATAAAAATGGTAAGTCAGCTAGACCAAGACACCATGTTTATTTTCCACATAAACCATTTGATAGTGCTGAAGAATGTGAAATCTTTAAACGTAAAGTACAAGCAAAGTATTCATTTTTTGATGCAAACGCATTGGATGCTGCACGCTTTATTTTTGGACATAATACGGACGATATTGTTTGGTTTGAAGGAAATAAAACAATTGATGATTTGTTGTTTGATAGTGTGGATGTATTTGAAGAAATGGAGATGCAACTACCAAGTATTGAAGAAGGCTCACGAAATGCCACGATGAGCCATATTGCAGGAAAACTCATCAAACGTTATGGCAATACAGACATTACCTATCAGTATTTCTTAGAAGAGGCAGAAAAGTGTAATCCACCACTTGAACAAGAAGAACTGCGTACCATTTGGAACAGTGCGATTAAGTTTGGATATAAGGTAAGTAGTCAAGCTGATTACATTAAGCCTGAACACTATAATCAAGAATTACAACTTATGCCAACAGACTATTCAGACGTTGGACAAGCAACAGTACTTGCTCGTGAGTACAAGCATAAACTACGTTACTCTCCATCAACCGAATACTTAGTGTATAACGATAGCTTTTGGGAAGAGTCTAAACCATTAGCCCAAGCAGTCGCACAAGAATTAACGGAGCGACAGCTAGATGAGGCAACTATTGAGATTGAGAAATGTTTAAAAGAACTAACACAAACTGGTGCGATGAAACTGATTATAGGCGTAGGAGTTAAAAAAGCAAAAGAACAATTCAACAAACTACAAAAACGAGCCTACGAAAAATATGAGAATGCCTTGAACTATGAGAAGTACGCTATTAAAAGACGGGATAGCAAATACATCTGGTCGGCATTGAAAGAAGTTCATCCGATGGTTCAAATTGCCCCAGTTGATTTAGATACAAATGAGTTTTTACTCAATACTCCAACTGGAACAATCAATCTACAAGATGGCAGTTTACAAAAGCATAGTTCAAATGATTTTATTACAAAACAAACGAATGTGGGTGCGTCAAATGAAAATAAGAATATATGGTTAGAAACACTGAATACTATCTTTGTGGGTGACCAAGATTTAATTGATTACGTTCAGATGATTGTGGGGTTAGCTGCAATTGGAAAGGTATATGTTGAGGCACTGATTATTTCCTACGGAGAGGGGAGAAACGGGAAGTCTACATTTTGGAATGTTATCTCACGAGTATTAGGAACTTACTCTGGTAGTATTTCGGCAGATATTTTAACGAGTCAAATTAGACGAAATGTTAAACCAGAACTAGCTGAGGCAAAAGGTAAACGACTACTCATTGCAGCTGAACTAGAAGAAGGAATGCGACTGAATACATCTAACATCAAGCAACTCTGTTCAACTGATGAAATTGCTGCAGAGAAAAAATACAAAGATCCATTCAAGTATGTACCAACGCATACCTTAGTCCTTTATACGAACCATTTACCCAAAGTTGGTGCGATTGATAAAGGAACGTGGCGACGTTTAATTGTCATTCCATTTTTGGCGACCATTGAAGGCAATCAAGATGTTAAGAACTATGCTGATTATTTATATGAAACGTGTGGTGGAGCAATACTCCAGTGGATTATCGATGGTGCAAAGAAAGTGATTCAAGAGAACTATCATTTAACCTTACCAAAAGTAGTGGAAGAATCGATTGAAACGTATAAGAAAAATAATGATTGGTTAGGCTATTTCATTGAGGAATGTTGTGAACTTGGAAGTAGTTATACTGAAAAGTCAGGGCAATTATATAGTGAATATCGTGCGTTTTGCGCTCGAACTGGAGAGTTCGCAAGAAGTACTGCTGATTTCTATACAGCATTGGAGTCGCTTGGAATTATGAAAAAACGAGTAGCGAGTGGTGTTTTAATTTATGGATTGAAGTTGTCTAGTGAGTTTATGGACTAAATTTCAGTAGTTATGTAGGTCACTGTAGGTCTATATAGGACTTTTTCTATAAGAATAAAAATTTTAATCTATATAAAAGTATAGTATAGACCCTACAGAGAGATACATGAATGTTAGTTGGAGGTATTTAGAAATGCTAGAAAAAGAGATAGAACAAGAATTAGTAAAACAAGTAAAAGCTAGAGGTGGAGTCTGTTTAAAACTACATAGTCAAAGTATGAGTGGTATTCCAGACAGATTAGTTCTTATGAAAAATGGCAAGTTAGGTTTTGTAGAACTAAAGCAGAAAGGAAAGAAACCTAGACCACTGCAAGTGCGAAGAATGAAACAATTGATGGAGTTAGGTTTTTACTGTTCGCTCATTGATGATAGAGAACAGGTGGGAGGTGTACTTGATGAAATATGTGCCACATAGTTCATCAAGAATATGCCAAAGATTTCATTGTCAGTCATAAGGTATCAGCTTTACTACTTGAGATGGGTTTAGGAAAAAGTGTGACAACACTTACTGCGATTAATGAACTCATTTACGACCGATTTGAAGTGAGTAAAGTTTTAATTATTGCGCCACTTAGAGTCGCTTGCTCAACTTGGCCAAGTGAGATTGAAAAATGGGAACACTTTAAAAGACTGACCTACTCGGTAGTTGTTGGAACTGAAAAAGAACGGCTGTCAGCTTTAAACAAGAACGTAAATATTTATATTATCAATCGTGAAAATGTAGACTGGTTAGTCAATAAAAGTGGAGTAGATTTTAACTTTGATATGTTAGTGATTGATGAACTGAGCTCCTTTAAGTCTTACAGTGCTAAACGATTTAAAAGTTTACTAAAAGTTAGACCAGCATTCAAACGAGTAGTTGGTTTAACGGGTACACCAAGTAGTAATGGCTTAATGGACTTGTGGGCTGAGTTTCGTATTCTTGATTTAGGAGAAAGACTAGGTCGATACATCACTCATTATCGCAACACCTACTTTGTACCGGATAAACGAAATGGTATGCTTATTTACAGCTACAAACTACAAAAAGATGCTGAAGATAAAATCTACGAAAAGATATCAGACATTACCATTTCCATGAAAGCTAAAGATCATTTGAAGATGCCTGATTTAGTCATGAATGAAGTGAAAGTTGAACTAGATGATAAAGAAAAAGCTAAGTATGAAACGTTTAGAAAAGAAATGGTTATGCAAGTGAGCAACAAAGAAATTGATGCAGTGAACGCTGCTAGTCTTTCTAACAAGTTACTTCAAATGGCGAGTGGCAGTATTTACGATGAAGATGGAAAATATCATTCAATTCATGGTAAAAAACTAGACGCTTTGGAAGATTTAATTGAAGGTGCAAATGGCAAACCAGTGTTAGTAGCTTACTGGTTTAAGTCTGATAAAGAGAGAATTGAACAACGATTCAAGGTAAAAGAAATCAAAACAAGTGACGATATTGCTGAATGGAACAAAGGAAACATACCAGTTGCACTTATTCATCCAGCAAGTGCAGGTCATGGACTGAATCTTCAAAGTGGAGGTTCAACCCTCATTTGGTTTTCACTGACATGGTCATTGGAACTCTACCAACAAACCAACGCACGACTTTACAGACAAGGACAAGACGAAACAGTGGTCATTCATCATATCATTACTAAAGACACGATTGATGAAGATGTACTAAAATCATTAGAGAGAAAAGATAGAACACAAGAAGCATTGATGAATGCAGTCAAAGCTAGAATAGGAGGTACTGATGACAGCTAAAGAATATTTAAAACAAACTGATAGGCTTGTGAAACAAATTGAGTTAATGAATCAAGAATTGGTACAATTAAAACTGATGTCAGAATCCATTCAAGCTGTTCAGTACGGAGAGCGTGTTGTCAGTGGTACTAGAAGTCAAGATGCTCCTTTCGTTCGTTGTTTGATTAAAATTGCTGATTTGGAAGAGAAGATTAAGAAAAAGAATGAAGAACTGATACAAGTGAAATTAGAAATCTCTGATGTTATCAATGAACTAGAAGACATTGACGAACGTATATTATTACTAGCACGGTATGTGAATAGAAGTAGTTGGGAAGATATCTATGAAACTTTGCATCGTTCCAAAAGTGCCGTGCATCGCCTTCATTCATCGGCTCTACGAAATCTTAAAGTACCAATATAAAAAGTTGGGACTTAACGGGACTAAGTGGGACACTGAGGGAGTTGAAAGGGGAAAAATTACGTAGTAAAATGGTAGTATAGAAAATTGTATCACAAGAGCTCATACCAAATTTGGTGTGGGCTCTTGTGATACCCAAATGGAGGTGAGCGTATGCCAACAAAACCTAAACGACCCTGTTCTTATCCAAACTGTCCTAAATTAACCGATGGACGATTCTGTGATAAACATCAAAAAGAAGAAAACAAGCGCTACGAGAAGTACGACAGAAATCCTGCTGTACGCCGTAGGTATGGAAGAGTATGGAAAAGAGTCCGTGATAGTTATGTGAGAGAACATCCCTACTGTGAATTGTGTTTTGGAAATGGACTGATGGTACAAGTAGAAGAAGTGCATCATAAGAAACCATTGTCTGAAGGTGGAACACACGCACGAAACAATTTAATTTCTTTATGTAAAAGTTGTCACGCACGAATTCATGCGACCAATGGTAGTCGTTGGAATAAAAAGAAAGCCACTCAAAAAGAGTATCTTATAAAATATTATCAATATCTCGTTTGTTGTAAAGAATGCGACGAACTTCCATCGTGCTATCAATAACAACATAAAAAATAGAAAAGTTACGAACGTTAATTCGGTAGTATGGATATTGACGTTTTTTCACTGATGGATAGGGAGAAAATGCTAATGGTGTTTCTAAGCGTTTCAATATAGCTAGTTCTACATCATCAACTAATCGATCCGCTGCACTTGGATTATGCAAGGTGTTAGAAATATAATCTACAATACCATTTAAATCTTCTTCAAACAGTGGTAAGAATGCTAACTGATAGTGTTTACTTTCCATTTATTCTTCCTCTTACACGGCTAAAGACTTCTTGATGTGAAAAGCGAGTAGTCGTTTCATTGGCTACTTTATCAGCATAGTCGAGTTCTTTTTCAATGTTATCAGTAAGAGAAGAATATTGTTCAACGCTCATTAAAACCATTGTTCCGTATCCATTTTTTGTTAAAAAGACGGGAGAATTAGAATTGACAACAGTTTCCTCAATTTCAGGGAATTTGTTTCTAAGGTCAGAAACAGGACGAATATTAATCATAAAGATAACCTCCTTTTAGTTATCTTTATTTTATCATAATTTTATCGAAAAGAAAAATGAAAGACGGGTAGGGGGATAAAAATCTCTACGTTCGATCCCAAAGGATAACGGGCGCCTCCCCTTACGCACAAAAAGCGCAATTCAAACAGGGTATTAAAGAATGAAAGGAGAAAAGAATGGCAAAAGACGGAACACACCGTGGTGGTAGACGTGTTAGAGCTGGTACAAAACCACAATCAGCAGTCGACAAAATCCAAAAAGGTAGGGAAGTTCGAGTGATGGTAAACGATATTTCAGATTTAGAAATTACAGACATGATGGCAGTTGATTTACCACATGGTGTGCTACTTGAAGGGGCTGATATGCCAAAACCGAGTGAGTATTTATCTACTAAACAAAAAGATGGTAGACCACTAGGTGCTGATGATATTTACAAAGAAACGTGGCTGTGGTTAAAAGAGCGAAAGTGTGAAAAGTTAGTTAATAAACGTTTGATTGAGTCCTACTCACAGGCTTTTGCACGCTATATTCAATGCGAAGAGGCTGTTTCAACTTATGGATTACTAGGAAAACACCCCACAACAGGCGGAGTGATTACCTCACCATTCGTTCAAATGGCTAGCCAGTTTCAAAAGAGTGCCAATTTAATTTGGTATGAAATCTATGACATCGTAAAACAAAACTGCACAGATGTCTATGTTGATACAAGTGATGATTTGATGGAGAGATTACTCCAATCAAGGAAAGGAAGATAAAAAATATGATTGAAAAAGTAAACCCATCGCACTCAGATAAGGTGGCGGATAGAATTGCTGGAGCGATTGTCGATTTAGCCTATAAGAAAAATAAAAATCCAAAGGTTGCCGTAGAAGTGTTAATTGGACATGGTAAGTGTCATGTTATGATTGAAACGACTGTCAACTTTACTAAAAAATCAATTGAAAAAATTATAGATCGTATCGCAGGAGATGTGATACCAGATATTACCATTGTTCCACAAGACGTTCACTTAGCTGAAAATCAAGCTGAGAAAGTACGCTGTGGGGACAATGGTATTTTTAAAGGTGTGCCTTTAACAGAAGAACAACAAGAGCTATCAAAAATTGCTCGTGGCATTTATGCGCAGTATCCAACTGATGGTAAATACATCTTGGCAGATAATCGCTTAATCATTTGTCAAAGTCATGCACCAAAAGAAGAATTGTCCATGTTTTATCCAACCGCAACCATAAACCCACTGGGTGATTGGACTGGTGGACCTGATGTGGATACTGGTGCAACGAATCGTAAGCTAGGATCAGATATGGCGGATAGCGTGACTGGTGGTGGCTTACATGGTAAAGATTTATCCAAAGCTGATGTGAGTTTAAATATTTACGCTTTTCTAAAAGCTCAACAATTAGGAGAACCAGTGGCATTTAGCTGCGCAATCGGTGATGAAGAAGTCGATGGTATTCCATACGTTGATATTGTAAATATTGCCAAAGAGTACGTTGAGTCTGTTGGTGGATTTGAGAAGTTTGCTGAGTGGGGGTTATTCTAGTATGAAAACAACAACTGAACTACAACTCGTTTCTGTTTCAAAACTAGTACCTTATATCAACAATGCTCGCACACACTCTCCAAGTCAGATTCAAAAACTACGTTCATCTCTAAGAGAATTTGGATTTATCAACCCCGTTATTATCGACCGTGACTACAATATCATAGCTGGACACGGACGAATTTTAGCTGCAAAGGAAGAAGGCATTTCAGAAGTTCCATGTGTCTTTGCAGAGCACTTAACCGAAGCTCAAAAGAAAGCCTACATACTTGCCGATAACCGCATGGCATTAGATGCAGGTTGGGATGAAGAGTTGCTTGCAATTGAATTATCTGAACTTGAGGGATTTGATTTCGATTTA
The DNA here is from genome assembly GCF_024170225.1 of Streptococcus gallinaceus. Taxonomy (GTDB): domain Bacteria; phylum Bacillota; class Bacilli; order Lactobacillales; family Streptococcaceae; genus Streptococcus; species Streptococcus gallinaceus. The sequence goes on from NZ_JALJXU010000001.1 coordinate 281,373, forward strand.
AGTTTAACTGGTTTTGATGAAAAAGAATTATCAAGCATTTTTGATAGCGACAAGGATATAGAAGATGATGACTTTGATGTAGAGGCAGAGTTAAATAAACCACAAGTATCCAAACAAGGTGACTTGTGGTTATTAGGAAAACACCGCTTATACTGTGGGGACTCTACTCAATCCGAAAGCTACGACAAGCTAATGAATGGTGTGAAAGCAAATCTAGTCGTGACAGACCCTCCGTATAATGTCAATTATGAAGGAAGTGCTGGTAAAATCAAAAACGATAATATGGAGGGCAGTGCCTTTCATGATTTTCTACTTGCAGCCTTTTCTAACCTAGAGCTTAACATGACAGATGATTCGAGTATTTATGTTTTTCACGCAGATACAGAAGGATTGAATTTCAGACAAGCATTTACAGAAGCAGGATTTTATTTGTCTGGTACGTGTATTTGGAAGAAACAATCGATCGTTCTTGGTCGTAGTCCTTATCAATGGCAACATGAACCAGTACTGTTTGGTTGGAAGAAAAAAGGCAAACATCAATGGTATACAGGACGCAAAGAGTCAACGATATGGGAATTTGATAAACCTAAGAAAAATGGAGACCACCCAACTATGAAACCTATTCCACTACTTGCTTATCCGATTAAGAATTCGAGTATGGCAAACTCTGTTGTCTTGGATCCATTTGGAGGAAGTGGTTCAACACTCATCGCTTGTGAACAGTTAGAGCGTATTTGTCATACGATTGAACTAGATGAAAAGTTCTGTGATGTGATTGTCAAACGCTATATTGAACAAGTCGGCACAGATGAACAGGTCACACTTATCCGTGATGGTAAAGAATACAGCTACAAGGAAGTGGTGAGAGATGAAGAAGTTGACACTCGGTAGTTTATTTGATGGTTCAGGAGGATTTCCACTTGCAGGTCAACTAGTAGGAATTGAACCGATATGGGCAAGTGAAGTTGAACCCTTTCCCATTCTAGTGACACGAAAAAACATACCAACAATGAAACATCTAGGGGATATTACCACAATTAGTGGTTACGACATTCCACCAGTGGACATTATTACCTTTGGTTCACCTTGCCAAGATATGTCCATTGCAGGAAAGCGTGACGGCTTAAATGGTAAATCCTCTAGTTTGTTTTACGAGGCAATACGAATTGTAAAAGAAATGAGGTGGAAAACGAATGGAGAATGCCCACGATTTATCATCTGGGAAAATGTCCTTGGAGCTTTCTCGAGCAATGAAGGAGAAGATTTCAGATGTGTCCTTGAAGAAATCGCAAAAGTTAAAGATGAAAACCTATCTATACCTAAGCCTACAAAATGGCAAGGGGCAGGAAGTATTGTGGGAGCATCGCTCTCCATTTGTTGGCGAGTTCTTGATGCCCAATATTTTGGAGTCCCCCAACGAAGAAAAAGAATCTTCCTTGTCGCAGATTTTAATTCCAGTAGTAGCGGAGAAATATTATTTGAGTCCAAAAGCGTGCCTCGGGATATTAACTCGTGCGAAAGCAAGAAACAAGGAACTGCCAGAAGTTCTACGTCTAGCACTGGAAAATCAAGCGAATGCTTACTGTTTGAAAACCATGGACAAGATGTAAGGTATAAAGGGCCACTTGAAGTAAGCAACACTGTATCTTCTACTTACGGTACTGGTGGGAATAATCAACCATTTGTGGTGGGGAACTTTGATGTAAGGCTGACTTCAGAAAACACACGAAATGCAAGGGCTAATGTTTATAAAACGGAAACCTCTCGTACGATTGATACGGGTGGGAATAATCCTGACCGTAATCAAGGCGGAGTGGCAATAGTGACCAAATCATATGGCATTAGTCGAACGACTTATAATCAAAGTGCCAAAGGCAATATGAGTTTTAAGATTGAGGAAGAACAAAGTGCTACTATGTTATCTACTGGACCAAATGCAGTCGCAACACCAACTTACTCAACTAGTAAAAACTCACACCACACAACTGCCACGATAGAACAAGCTAGCACGCTTGTCGCAAGTGATTATAAAGATTCTCCAATCGTGAATGATGTGAAGTATGTAGTGCGTAGACTGACCCCACTTGAGTGTGGTAGGTTACAAGGTTTTCCAGATAGTTGGTGTCAAAACTTAAGTATTGATGAACCAAGCGATGAGGATGTCTTATTCTTCCGTACTGTCTTTGAAACGTATCGAATGATTAACGGCAAGAAGAAAGCTAAAACGGACAAACAAATCATTAAATGGCTACAAAATCCTTATTCTGACACAGCTGAATATAAGATGTGGGGCAATGGTGTAGCACTTCCTTGTGTTGTTTATGTAATGCAAAATCTTTTAAAAAATATCGAAAAATAAGCGAGAAAAGACTTGATATAATCTCGGTTTAGAGTGATATATAGTATAACAAAAACGAAGGGATGGGAAACACCATGAACAACAAAATCAAAAAACAATTAGAACAAATCGCAATCGAAAACAGCTACGCAGTTGAATGCAGAGGAGACCTTGAAACAAGAAACAGCGACAGCGAAGACTTCTTAGACATCAGCGTTTGGGGCTTAAGAGAAATGTTGAAACAAGCCTACGAATTAGGAAAGCAAGAGGCAAGCAAATAAGTAAGAACGAGGTTGGGCTACCCTAGAAAAAGGGTAGTCTAGACCTAGCGTGACTGAATGTTTAGGAGAAAGCTGATGGACAAAAGAGAAGAAGTTAAACAAGTATTGAAACAAGAAATACACTGGGCAACCAAATTCAGTGAGTACTTAAAGCACTACGTAGACAATAACGAACGAAGAAAGGTTGATGCGTATGCTGAGAAACTGAAACTTGCGAGTAGATGCTTGATGGATACACATACTGATTTTTGGGAAGTAACGAATGGCGAGATGACAGATGCAGAATTCGAGTTATTTTCAAACGCAGAAGTAGTCTTTCATCAAGCGATTCAAACCTTACGCTACTACAAGGAGAATCGCTCATGATAAAACGACAAAAGATCAAGGAAGAACAACTCGCAAAGTACCCCATAGGGACAAAAGTAAAATTAGTCGAAATGACAGATAGTCAAGCTCCCCCAAATGGTACAATCGGTACAGTTCATGGTGTAGATGATATTGGGGCATTACTTGTTCGGTGGGAGAATGGTAGTCGATTAAATGTGCTTTACGGCATTGATAAAGTAGAAAAAGTCTAGTTGTTGATTTAGAAAGAAGGTCGCTATATGCGGCCTATTTTGATACACAAAATGGAGGTGAGATAAGTGGCAACATACAAACCAACCAAATTTAAACTAAAAACATCCAAGTATAACGAAACTTTGGCAGACTATGCTGTAAATTTTATTGAATGCTTATCTCATACGAAAGGAACATGGGCAGGAAAACCATTCAAGTTACTAGACTGGCAAGAACAAATTATTCGTGATTTGTTTGGTGTAGTTAAACCAGACGGACATCGTCAATTTAACACTGCTTATATTGAGATTCCTAAGAAGATGGGTAAGAGTGAACTTGCAGCGGCTGTTGCACTGCTTCTTTGTTGTGGAGATGGAGAAGAACGTGCAGAAGTCTATGGCTGTGCAGCTGACAGACAACAAGCCACCATCGTTTTTGATGTAGCTGCTGATATGGTGCGAATGTGTCCAGCACTTAATAAACGAGTGAAGATTCTAGCTTCGCAAAAACGTATTATTTACTTACCTACTAATAGTTTTTATCAAGTACTATCAGCCGAAGCCTACTCCAAACATGGCTTTAATATTCACGGGGTAGTCTTTGATGAACTGCATACTCAACCAAACAGAAAGCTCTTTGATGTGATGACAAAAGGAAGTGGAGATGCACGTACTCAGCCACTTTATTTTTTAATCACAACAGCTGGGACAGATACCAATTCTATCTGTTATGAAACCCATCAGAAGGCTAAAGACATTATGAGCGGACGTAAAATAGACCCAACCTTTTATCCAGTCATTTATGGTGCTGATGAGAATGATGACTGGACAGATCCAAAAGTATGGAAGAAAGCTAACCCATCGCTTGGTGTGACGGTAGCACTTGAAAAAGTACAAGTTGCCTGTGAATCGGCAAAACAAAACCCTGCAGAAGAAAATTCATTCAGACAACTAAGACTCAATCAATGGGTGAAACAATCGGTGCGTTGGATGCCGATGGAGAAATGGGATAATTGTTCGTTTAGTGTGAATGCTGAAGAGTTGAAAGGGAGAGTTTGTTATGGTGGCTTGGACTTATCTTCTACAACGGATATGACAGCTTTTGTGTTGGTCTTTCCACCACTTGACGAAGAAGATAAATTCATCGTCCTACCTTACTTTTGGATTCCAGAAGATACGCTTGAACTACGTGTTAGACGAGACCATGTACCGTATGATTTATGGCAAAAACAAGGCCACTTAATGACAACAGAGGGGAATGTTGTTCACTACGGATTTATCGAACAGTTTATTGAGAAACTAGGTGAGCAGTTTAATATTCGTGAGATTGCTTTTGACAGATGGGGAGCCGTTCAGATGGTGCAAAATTTAGAGGGCATGGGTTTTACTGTTGTACCGTTTGGACAAGGATTTAAAGATATGAGTCCACCAACAAAAGAACTCATGAAACTAACCCTTGAAGAAAAACTTGTACATGGTGGACACCCAGTTCTTCGTTGGAATATGGATAATATTTTTATTCGTACAGACCCAGCAGGAAACATCAAAGCAGATAAAGAGAAATCAACGGAGAAGATTGATGGTGCGATTGCGACCATTATGGTGTTAGACCGTGCAATCAGATGTGGTAATGTAAATACTGAGAGTGTTTATGATTCTCGTGGTGTGTTGTTTCTATGAAATATTGTTCCGTTAAACAAAAAATATTATTCCGATAAACTAGGTATTGTTCCGTTATTATGGTATAATATACTAGAAAGTAGGTGATAGTATGTATATGACGGTAAAACAAGCGTCCAATAAATGGGGAATTTCTGAGCGTAGAATTCGTACATTGTGTTCCCAAGGGAAAATAGATGGAGCATTTCAAGAAGGACGTGGTTGGAAAATACCTATAGATGCAGTTAAACCAGCTGATGGTCGAGTGAAGAAAACAAAGAGTTTATTGCCACTGATTGAAGAAAAGTTGCAATTATTAAAAGAAAAGAGACCATTGACTGCTGGAGAAGTGGCTCGATTAAATGAAGAGTTCTTAGTTGAATTTACTTATAATTCAAATGCTATTGAAGGCAATACGCTAACGCTTAGAGAAACCGATATGGTTCTGCGTGGATTAACTATTGATCAAAAACCATTAAAAGACCATATGGAAGCAATCGGTCATAAAGAAGCCTTTGAATACGTTAGTAGTCTTGTAGGACGAGTTGAACAGTTATCAGAAAGAGTGATTAAAGATATTCATTATTTAGTTCTATCTGATAAAAAAGATGACCGTGGTATTTATAGAAAAATCCCAGTTCGAATTATGGGGGCTGCTCATGAACCGGTTCAACCTTATTTGATTCAGCCTAAAATGGAAAATTTATTAGTAGACCTTAATAGTAGTAATGAGAATATTGTTACAAAACTTGCACGATTTCATATAGAATTTGAAAGTATTCATCCATTTATTGACGGAAATGGTAGAACAGGTAGATTGTTAGTGAATTTAGAACTGATGAAAGCAGGCTATCCTCCGATTGATATTAAATTTACAGATAGAGTAAAATACTACCAAGCATTTGATGAGTATCATGTTAAAGGTAATCTGTCAGCTATGGAAGATTTATTCGCAAAGTATATAAATGAAAGATTAGATTTATATTTATCTATTTTAGATTAGAAAGAGCATCTCAACCGAGGTGCTTTTTTCATACTCAAAAGTTAGAAAGGAGAAACTGAAATGGGAATGTTTGAACGACTCTTTAAATCAAGAGATAAGCCACAAAATAGGCTACAAGGAACTAGCTATCACTTTTTAAGTGGAATTAGCTCCAGTGGTAGCAGAGTCAATGAAAAGACAGCTATGCAGATGACGGCTGTCTATTCTTGTGTGCGTATTTTATCTGAAACGCTCGCTAGCCTACCACTTCATGTATTTGAATATACAGATAAAGGGACTGCAAAAGCGGTTAGTCATCCACTCTATACGGTACTCCATGATGAACCAAATAAAGAAATGACCAGTTTTATCTTTCGAGAAACCTTGATGACGCATTTGTTGTTATGGGGGAACGCCTACGCTCAAATTATTCGTAACGGTAAAGGAGAAGTCATGGCACTTTATCCACTGATGCCAGATAGAATGAAAGTAGATAGAGATGAATTTGGTCAGCTTTATTATGAGTATATGTTGAATGATAGCGACGCTACATCAAAAGGTAGTGGTGCGGTAAAGTTATCGCCAACGGATGTCCTCCATATACCAGGTTTAGGATTTGATGGGCTTGTAGGTTATAGCCCAATTGCTATGGCGAAAAATGCGATTGGTATGGCGATTGCAACCGAAGAATACGGTGCGAAATTCTTCGCAAATGGGGCGACACCAAGCGGTATTTTAGAACACCCTGGTACGGTTAAGAACCCTGAACAAATGCGAGAAAGTTGGACACGTGGCTTTTCTGGGGGCAACACACATAAGGTTGCGATTTTGGAAGAAGGGATGAAGTACACACCGATTTCCATTTCACCGAACGAAGCACAATTTTTAGAAACACGGAAATTTCAATTGAATGAGATTGCTCGAATTTTCAGAGTACCACCTCATATGGTAGGTGACCTTGAAAAGTCGAGCTTTTCTAATATTGAACAACAGTCACTGGAGTTTGTTAAATACACACTCGACCCATGGGTGAGTCGCTTTGAACAAGCCATTACAAGACGTCTTTTAAAAGACGATGAAAAGAAAAAGTACTACGTGAAGTTCAATGTCGATGGATTGCTTCGTGGAGACTATCAAAGCCGTATGAGTGGCTATGCGACAGCACGACAAAATGGTTGGATGAGTGCCAATGACATTCGTGCTCTAGAAAACTTAGACCTTATCTCCAAAGAAGAAGGTGGAGATTTATATTTAATTAACGGAAATATGCTCCCACTAAAAGATGCCGGAGCATTTGCACAGAAAGGAGAACAACATGAAAAAGTTTTGGAATTGGAAGACGATACAAAACAATAAAGATGAACCTGTAGAAAATATTTTATTCTTAAACGGAACAATCGCAGAAGAATCGTGGTTTGATGATGACTTGACACCTAAGCAATTCAAAAAAGAACTGGATAGAGTGGACGGAGATATTACCGTATGGATTAACTCACCTGGTGGGGATTGTATTGCGGCTGCTCAGATTTACAATCTTTTAATGGAGCGTAAAGGAGACGTCACAATTCAAATTGATGGTATAGCGGCAAGTGCTGCGACGGTCATTGCGATGGCAGGGACTAAAGTAAGAATGAGCCCAGTCTCTATGATGATGATTCATGATCCAGTGATGGGTATTTTTGGCAACTCCAAAGAGATGGAACAAGCTATCTCCATTTTAGGAGAAGTGAAAGAATCTATCATCAATGCCTATGAGTTGAAAACAGGCTTGTCACGAAATAAACTCGCTAAATTCATGGAGTCAGAAACATGGATGAATGCACGAACAGCGATTCAATTAGGTTTTGCAGATGAAGTGATGAAACGGAACGATATCTTAGATATTGAACAACCTGAAATTACATCAATGTACTCAACAGTCGCCATTCAAAACACACTAAGAGATAAGATACTCGCTAAATGTAGCATCAAAATACAAAAAGCACCTACAAGTCAGGGTGTTAAAGCAAGCGACTTAATGGACAGATTAAACTTAATAAAAAATTGGAGGGACTAACAATGTCAACATTATTAGAAATGATTGAAAAACGTAACGAGGCATGGAAAGGCGCAAAGGCTTTTGTGGATAGTAAGAAAGATAAGGATGACTTATTATCAGAAGAAGATGCCAAAATCTATGATGAAATGGAGAAAAAAGTGAAACAATACTCAGCAGAAATTGACCGAATGCAACGTGCAGAAGCAATGGAAAAGGAGTTATCTAAACCCATGAATACACCGATTGTGACACAACCAATGAAAGTAGAATCGCAAACTGAAAATAAAGTAGAGAAAAAGGGACGAGCTAAAGATGAATATAAAGTAGCTATGTTAAAAGCCATACGTTCTAACTTTAAACAAGTAGAAAATGTTCTACAAGAAGGGGTAGACGCAGATGGTGGGTACTTAGTGCCAGAAGAATATGACAGTCGTTTAATTCAAGCCTTGGAAGAAGAAAACATTATGCGTAAACTCGCAACTGTCATTACAACAGCAGGTAATCATAAAATTAACGTAGCCTCAACAAGCCCAGCAGCTGCATGGATTGACGAAGGTGGTCAATTAACATTTGGCGACGCAACCTTTAAGCAAATCTTACTAGATGCACATAAATTGCACGTTGCGATTAAAGTGACGGAAGAATTACTGTTTGATAGTGCGTTTAATCTAGAAAGTTATATTTTAGAACGATTTGGTAAAGCCTTAGCGAATGCCGAAGAAGATGCCTTTTTAAATGGCGATGGAACAAACAAACCATTAGGTGTTTTTTCGAAAACTGGTGGAGGTACCTATTTACCAGAAGTGACGACACTAAAAGCAGATGATGTGAATGACCTAGTGTACAAATTAGACCGCCCGTATCGTAAACAAGCAGCCTTTATTATGAACGATAAGTTAATCGCAAGTATTCGTAAGTTTAAAGATAACAACGGAGCATACATGTGGCAACCATCTTATCAAGAAGGCGAACCTGATCGTTTATTGGGATATCCAGTGTACACATCAGCTTTTGCGCCAGAAGATAAGATTGCCTTTGGAGATTTTAGTTACTACAACATCGGTGACCGTGGCACTCGTTCGTTTAAAGAATTAACAGAGTTATTCGCAGGTAACGGTATGATTGGTTATGTCGCAAAAGAACGTGTCGATGGTAAATTAATTTTAGCTGAAGCTGTACAAATCTTACCGATTAAGAAAGCATCGTAGAAAGGAGTGAATGAGTGTGATTGTTGCACTAGAAGAAATGAAGAGCTATCTAAGGGTAGATTCGAGTGACGATGACACACTCATTCTATCTTTATTAGATAGTGCTGAAAAACTGTGCATCCATGTCGCAAGATTAGAGGAAAAAGAAGTAGAAGAGCATACAGAAGAGTTAAAAACGGCTATTTTGTATGCCACTGCTTATCTCTATGAGCACCGTGAAGATGCAGATCATCATACCTTGACGTTAACACTTCGTGCCTTGCTTTTTGGTATTCGTAAGGAGGGATTTTAATGAAGGTGAGTATATTAAATGAACGCATTACGATTTTAAAATCAATGGTTAAGGTAGATGAAATTGGCAATCATAGTAATGAATGGAAAGAGGTTTATACTTGTTTTGCGACTATCAGCAACGAATCGTCACAAGAAACTACTGACCATGGTGTGATCTACGATGATAGCAAAATTGATTTTACCATTCGTTACGCATCAGAAGTAGCCACGCTATCGTCTACAGGCTATCGCGTACGCTTTAACAACCAACTCTATAATCTAATGGGCATTGACCACATGAGCTACAAAAAGAAAAGTGTGAAACTCCACTGTCAGAGGATTGAACGATGAAGAAGATAGGGATTGACGCTTTAGCAAGTGCTGTGATGGAAGAATTAGACCAGTATGCCAAACACAGTACAAAAGAAATCAAACAGATTGTAGAAGAAGTCGCTAAAACTACTAAAGAGGAGATACAAGCAAATGCTCCACAAAAAAGTGGAAAGTATGCGAAAAGTTGGGCAGTAAAGAAGTTGAACGAGAACTCCACACGGCTAAATGTAGTCGTTCATTCTCGTAATAAGTATCAGCTAACACACTTACTAGAATTTGGTCACGCTAAACGAAATGGTGGGCGAGTGAGTGCTAGACCGCATATCGAACAAGCTGAACAAAACGCCGTCAAATTGATGGAAGAGAAAATACAGGAGGTGCTAGAAAATGGATAATTTACTTGATGTGATAAAAGAGATAAAACTACCATTTGCCTATGACCATTTTGCAGAAGGAGAAAGTCCAAAACCACCTTTTCTGATTTATCATTTACCACAAAGCCATCACTTTGGTGCAGATGGAAAAGTGTACTACAAAATAGAAGAAGTAAGACTAGAAGTCTATACCGATAAAAAATCATTAGAGATTGAACATAGGGTGGAAACCGTGCTGGATAAGTATGGTATTTTTTATACCAAATCAGAAGTATGGATTGAGAGTGAAAAACTCTACGAAGTGCTTTATATATTTGAAATGGAGGGAAATAACAATGGGAAATAAAGTTAAATATAATTTAAAAAATGTCCATGCCGCAAAACTTACTCGTGGGACGGACGGAACATTTACTTACGCAGCACCAAAAGCAATACCAGGTGCTGTGAGTATTAGTTTAGATGCAGAAGGAGATTCAAGCCCTTTTTATGCAGATGGGATTGTGTACTTTCGTTCAACAGCCAATAATGGATACAGTGGTGATTTAGAAATCGCCTTAATTCCTGAATGGTTTAGAACAGAAATCTTAAAAGAAAAACTGGATCAAAATAATGTCTTAGTAGAAAAATCAGACACAAGTGGAGCGGAGAAGTTTGCCTTACTCTTTGAATTTGATGGCGATGAAAAAGCAATCCGACACGTTTTATATAACTGTTCAACGTCACGTCCATCACTAGAATCTGAAACAAAAGAAGATACGATTGAACCGGGTACAGAGAAGTTGTCACTAACAGCTGACCCACGAGAAGATGGACTGGTTAAAAGTCGAACAGGGGATACCACAACAGACACGACTTATAAAAATTGGTATAAGGCAGTTTATCTTCCACAAGAACAAGCTGCGAATACACCGTCACGTTAGGAGGTAGCTTATGATTGAAAAAACAGTAACCGTAAACAACAAAGAAGTGAAATTCAAATCATCCGCAACCATTCCACGCTTGTATCGTATTAAGTTTAAGCGTGATATTTTTAAAGATTTAGCGAAGCTAGAAAAGTCCTTTAAGCAAGACTCGAATACATTGGAGATTGAAGACTTAGAAATCTTTGAAAATGTCGCATATATTATGGCGTGGCATGCCGATAAATCTATCCCATCAACCATTGATGAGTGGTTAGATGAGTTTGAAATGTTTTCTATTTATGAAATCTTACCGGAGATTTTGGAACTATGGGGTAGTAACTTACAAACCGATATTCAGTCTAAAAAAAACTTGAAAAAACAAGTCGTGAAATGACAACAGCTTTATTCTTACTCAGAAGTGTCGAGATAGGAATCTCGATTGGAGATTTAGATTTACTCACGATTGGTATGGTGCTCGATATGTGGACAGAAAAAGCCAATGATGATGTGAAGTATCAGAAAGTTGCTGGACAGAAGGAGTTTGATAGGTTTTAGAACTATTTAAACAGTGATATAATAAATAAAGAAATTTGATTTAAATGGAGGGCAACATATGATGAAATATTTCAAGAAAATGTTCCAAATTAAAAAAATATATCCAAAGAAGTATTAGAAAATAAGAATGAGTATAAAAGTAGATATAGTCATTACGAGAATTTAATTAATAGTAAAACTAATGAAGAAAAAAATCGAGTGATTAGGAGATTAAGGAGTGTAGTAATTGAATATTTAAATTTTAGGGAATCTATTGCCTCTATTGAACACCCAGATAGTTCACAAGATAATTCAAGAATAGAAGAGATATATAAGCAAATCAATAGTTTGTTTGATGAAAAGCACAAGGTATATTTATTTGAAACAATACACCCAGAGGATAAAAAATATGTAAGAGATGAAATTATAGATAACCACGCTATTAAAATAGGAATACGAGAGCTTCCGATTTTGTTAAATCCTTGGAGTGGACAAAGAATTGTAGATAATTTGTTGAACATAAATGAAGATAATATTTTTGATGGTGAAAGATATAGTTATAATGTTCGAAACAACTACTTGTATCCGATGGATATAGTAGTATGTAATGGTGGAAATCATTCGCAGTTTTCAGCAAGATATAAGAACCAAGGAAAAACAGTTATAAAGGAGATACATGATTATTCTGAACTGTACTCCAAAGTTGAATTTGACGGAGAAAATTATATTTATAGAGATAATAGAAAAATGATACGTTTAAATAGTGATTATTCTAAAGAAATAATTTTTTATTCAGGGATACTATTTGAATTAGGAAGATATGCATTGTCAGATAAACAATATAGTTTAGATGAATTGAAAAAAATATTATCAAACAGAGAATAAAAATTAGTTCAGACACCAGAATTGGTGTCTTTTTTATACCCATTTTTAAAGAAAGGAGGAATGCTTATGGCAAATAGAATCAAGGGAATCACAGTTGAAATTGGCGGCGATACGACTGGTTTAGATAAAGCCCTAAAAGGTGTCAATACCAATATTCGTAATACGCAATCAGCTTTAAAAGACGTCAACCGATTATTAAAATTAGATCCAACTAATGCAGAACTCTTAGCGCAAAAACAAAAACTACTTCAAAGCGCTGTGAAAGAAACTAGCGATAAGCTAACGGCTTTAAAAGACGCTGATAAACAAGCCAAAGTGCAACTCGAAAATGGAACGCTTGGACAAGAGAAGTATGATGCTCTACAACGAGAAATCATCGAAACCGAACAAGAACTTGAAAAGCTAAAGGAACAAGCTAAACAAGTGCCATCAGCACTGTCTGCGTCTATGCAAGAATTAGGTGGGAAAATTAAGGGTGTAGGCGATAAGACGACAGAAGTTGGTACAAAGATGACTACTCATATCACAGCACCTATTACAGCACTCGGTGCAGCTAGCCTTGCAGCCTTTAATGATGTCGATAATGGGATGGACACCATTGTCACAAAAACTGGGGCAACTGGTGATGCGTTAGAAGATATGCAAAAACGCATGGAAAACCTAGCCACAAGTATTCCAACGGACTTTGAAACGGCTGGTGCTGCCATTGGGGAAGTCAATACTCGTTTTGGTTTAACAGGAGACGCTTTAGAAGACTTATCGGGTAAGTTCATCAAGTTTGCCCAGCTGAATAACCTTGATGTTTCTACCGCAATTGATAATACGCAAAAAGTTATCGCCGCTTTTGGATTGAAAGCAGAAGATACAGGAGCCTTACTTGATACCATGAATGCAGTCGGTCAACGAACAGGTATTAGTATGGATACCTTAGCGACTAGTATGGTCACAAACTCTGCTGCTTTACAACAACTTGGGTTCTCGGCAAGTGACGCTGCCAACTTCTTAGGAAATGTCGAGATGTCTGGTGCGGATACATCACAAGTCATGAGTGGTTTGACAAAAGCGCTCGCCAATGCCACTGCCAAAGGAAAGCCGATGAATGAGGCGCTAAAAGAAATCCAAGACAGTATGGTAAATGCTTCAAGCGAAACAGAAGGTCTAAAAGCAGCCTATGAACTCTTTGGTAAAAAAGCAGGCGCTGCCATTTATCAAGCCTGTAAAAATGGGTCACTCTCATTCGCAGAACTCGGTACATCAATGAATGATAATCTTGGAAATGTCGAGAATACCTTCAACGAAACGTTAGATCCAATTGATAGTTTTCAAACGACATTGAATGCCTTAAAGCTAGTTGGTGCAGATGTAGGGAATTCATTGATGACGGTTTTACAACCTGTCTTAAAACAAGTGGCTGATGTATTAAGGAATTTAAAAGAAAAGTGGAATAGTTTATCACCTGGTATGCAACAAGCTATCGTAAAATTTGGATTAATTGCTGCAGCTGTTGGTCCTGTTTTAATCTTTGTAGGCAAACTCATCACAGCTGTAGGGACAATTACTTCAGCACTTGGTGGGTTAATTGGTTTATTAGGTGGAACGGCTACTGGAACAACAGCTGTTGGAGTTGCTGGAGCTGGAAGTGCTGCAGGGACAATGGCGGCAGGGGTAGCTGCAGGAGGCGCTGCGACAGGTTTTGGTGCGTTGAACTTGTCGCTACTTCCTATTATTGGTATTATCTCAGGAATTGTGGCGGCAGTTGCTTTAATTGTTCTTGCGATTAAAAACTGGGGAGCCATTACGGAGTGGTTTAAAGGCTTGTGGGAGACAATCTCTACTTTCTTACAAACCACATGGCAAAGTATCGCCACATTCTTTACAAGTATTTGGGATAACTTATCTACTACCTTTAGCACTGTATGGGAAACTATCAAAAATATTTTAACTGTAGCCTTGATGTTTATCGTTGAACTCATCACAGGCTATTTTAATTTGATTATCTTACCGTTTCGCTTTATTTGGGAGAACTGTAAAGAGACGATCATGAGTGTGTGGAATGTCATCAGTGATACGGTAACTACAGTATTCTCTGCGATAAGTAGTTTTATTGGGAGTGTTTTAGCGGTTATTCAAGGTGTCTTTTCAACTGTTTGGAATGCGATCCGTACCGTTATTTCAACTATACTAACAATCATTCAAGGAATCATCACGACAGTATTTAATACCGTAAAAGGATTTATTAGTTCGATTTGGAATAGTATCGCAAGTACGATTAGTGGAGTCATAAATGGTATTAAAAATACAGTATCTAGTGTGTTTAATGCTGTAGCTAGTACTGTGAGTGGTGTCTTTAATGGTATCAAAAATACAGCTGTGACGATTTGGAATGGTATCAAACAAGCCATTACGACACCGATTGAAGCTGCGAAGAATAAAGTTAAATCAGTTGTTGATGCGATTACTGGTTTCTTTGGTAGTATCAGACTACAACTACCCCACATTAAATTGCCACACTTTAGTATTCAAGGGAGTTTTTCACTTGCTCCACCAAGTGTGCCGCATTTAGCCATTGATTGGTATAAAGAAGGTGGGATCATGACCCGACCAACCTTGTTTGGCATGAACGGTTCTTCACTCATGGCTGGTGGTGAGGCAGGCGCAGAGGCGATACTACCACTGCGTGGTTTTTACAATCAATTAAACAAGATGTTAGATGAAAAACTAGGCATGAACAATCTAGAACCTTATTTACAAATTATCGCAGACAATAGTAGTAAAGGGATTTATTTAGAAGATGGGACACTGGTTGGAAAATTACTACCAGCTATTGATAGTGGTCTGTCACATTTAGCTGTTAGGAGGGAAAGAGGATGATTGAATTAAGTTTAGATGATGTGAACCTATACCAACGTCATCAAATCGTACTGGAAGAATTTCATATTGGAATACCTGAACCACAACTGACACTGGTGGAAGTACCTGGTCGAAATGGAAAACTGGATATGAGTGAGGCACTAACAGGTTACACAACCTACCATAACCGCTCCATTGAACTGGTGTTTGGGATAGTAGGAGATGATGCCACATTAGAACAGAAACGTCAGGCACTAGGCTATCGATTGTTTAACCGTGAAGTCAGAATTCATTTTTCTCATCTCAATGGCTATTTTAAAGGGCGCTGTGTGATCACAGATGTGACACGAGAACATGGTCACTATACAGTGAAAGTGCAGTGCGATTGTTTTCCTTATCGTTTTTTAGATAGGGAGTTTCATCAAGAACGTACTCTTTCTACTACACCTACTAGTCTGTTGTGTTTATGTATGATGATGCCAGTTGTACCTAAAATTGAAACAACAGGGAATGCGACAATTCAATTTAAGGGGGCTACCTTTACAGTTCAAAAAGGCGTTCATACACTACCTATTTTATTTAAAACTGGAAATAATGAACTGAAAGTCAGTGGTAGTGGCGTGATAAAAGTATCATTTAAACAGGGGGTGATTTAATGTACAGTATTTATGTTGATAATGAACAGTTGTATCATCCACATTTTGAAGACTACAGTGTGCTAGATGCTGAGCTGAAACTAGGATTGAATGAATCAGGGATACTCAAAGTGACGATTCCAAAGTCTAATCCAAGTTATGGCAAAGCAAAACTCATGAAGTCACTCATTACGGTTTATGATGATGGACGATTACTCTTTCGTGGTAGGCCTTACGCACCAACACTTGATTTATTTCAAAATGATATGATTGAATGCGAGGGCGAACTCGCTTTTTTTAATGATTCCATGCAAGAGCCGTTTAACTATTCGGTGGGGGATGTGGCGACTTTGTTTCGTACTATAATTACTAACCATAATAACCAAGTAGAACCAACTAAGCAGTTTATGGTTGGAAATGTGACGGTCAGAAATGACACCGAAGAAGGAAATATCGTCCGTTCAAGTGATCAGTATTTATCCACATGGAAAGTACTCAAAGAGAAGTTTTTAGATTTGCTCGGAGGATATTTATGGATTCGTCATGAAAATAATAGGGTATATATTGATTACTTAGCAGACTTACCGTTTTTAAGTAATCAGACGATTGAACAATGCGTCAATTTGATGGACGCTAAAAAAGAGATGACCAGTCATGAACTTGCAACAGTCATTTTACCAGTAGGGGCAAAAGTAAAAGATGCAGATGGGAGAGATACAGACGAACGCTTAACACTACAAAAGACACATGGTTATAAGGAGTTACGAGATGAAGAAGGGATTAAGCGTTATGGTGTGATTAAGAAAATAGTTGTACATGACCATATCACCACACCTGAACGTCTACTTCAAGCAGGTAAGAAAGACCTTGCCGAGGCAATGGGGCTTAGTACAAAATACACCTTAACCGCTGCCGACCTTTCAAAAGCAGGAGTGAGTGTCTCGCCTTTTTTACTTGGCACACAAATTCCAATTAAGATTCCAAACTTTGACTTGGAACAGAAAATGCTCGTACGTTCACTGTCTTTAGACTTACTCCACCCTGAAAAGAATATCTTAACCATCGGTACAGAGTTTAAGTCTTATGTGCAAGATAGCTTAAAAAGTCTCCAAACCTTAGAAACCGTCTATCGAAATTTAGAACGTGAAGTGAAAAGTGAGAGTGATTTGGCAGTAGTTCGTGCGGTTCGTGAAGCGAACTCAAACATTAGTCAGTCAGCTAACGAAATACGACTGGAAGTGGCAGATGGTTATTACAACAAGGAAAAAGCCAATGAGCTCCTTGAACAAGTCAAAACGTTGATTAAACAAACCGCAACAAGTATTGAATTTCTCTTTCATGAATATAAACGTGAACAAGGCGCAATCAATGGTAACACTGCCTCCAAGTTTGCGGAAATCACGAAGTACATTCGCTTTGAAGATGGGGATATCTTACTTGGCGAAACTAATAACCCCATTACACTTCGGATTGAAAATGACAAGATTGTCTTTCGTGAAAGTGGAGTAGATACAGCTTATTGGAAAAATCGAAAGTTTTATGCGGTAGATGGGGAGTTTTTGACGAGCTTGAAATTAGGAAAGTTTGCTTTTATCCCAAGGGAGACAGGAAATTTAAGTTTTACAAAGGTGGTGAATTAGATGGCAAACAATGGATCATTTAATACAAATGCGTATGAATCACGCTCCTTAGTGTTTGAGTGGAATGTGGCTAGTCAGTCGATTGACCGCAATCAAACAACGATAAACTGGAGTGTGAAAGGTGCTGGAGGGAATCCAACTATTTGGTATATGTCTGGGAATTTTAAAGTGGTGATTGATGGGTCGACCGTATTTAGTTCGGCTACACGTATTCAACTCCAAACAGGTACGAAAGTCGCAAGTGGAACCTATACTTTTAACCATAACAATGATGGAAGTCGTAGTTTTAGTGCGAGTTGTGAAGCTGGGATTTATTATTTTGCGGTTAATTCTCGTGGAAGTGGTTCTTGGTCATTACCTACTATCGCAAGAGCCACACAACCAACTACGAATAAAACGACTTATGCATTTGGTGAGAATATCGTTATCAATTTGCCACGAGCTAGTTCGAACTTCACGCACACCATTCAAGCAGGTGTTGATGATGGCGGTATTGCTTTTCAAAATATCGCAACAGGAGTAGGGACAAGTTATACATGGGTATTTCCTAAAAGTTGGGCGAATTATATTCATAGCTCCAGTCAGAAATTAAGAATTCGAGCCTATACCTATTCTGGTGGGACGCAAATTGGTGTAAAAGAAGTCAGCCCACAGCTTACCATTCTAGCGACAAGTGATATGAAACCAGTTGTGAGCTTGACACTCACAGATGAGAACCGACTGAAAGAAACGTATGGTGGATTTGTCAAAGGGCAATCTAAAATTAAAGCAGTTGTGAGTGAACGCTTTTATGGTAAAACAAAGGTCGCTTCAAGAACGCTCCTATTGAGTGGCGTTACCTATCCAAGTAATACCGCTGTTTCAGAAGTTCTTTCAAGTACCACGCAAGTCGTTACCGCAACTGTGACAGATACTCGTGGTTTAACTGGGGCAGTTACGGAACATCCAGTTGTGTTTGATTGGTATACACCACGAATTTCTAGTTTATCCATTTCAAGGTGTCAACCCAATGGAACACTCAGTGATACTGGTACATCTGTTAAAGTCGTGTTTAAACTAGATATTGCACCAGTCAATAATAAAAATAAACGTTCCTTTAAAATAGGGTATAAGAAACAAACCGAAAGCCAGTGGCGTTATCATACAGTGACTGTCACGAGTTACTTGCAAAGTGGGAATATAGTCTTACCGACTGATGGAGAGAATACATGGGATATTCGATTAGAAGTAACTGACGCCTTTACGACTTATGTACTTGACCAAAAGGTTGGAACGGTTTATGTGTTGATGGACTTTCATAAGTCTGGAAAAGGTATCGCACTAGGGAAAGTTGCTGAATTTGAAAATTGTTTAGATATAAGCCCAAGGTGGCACATTAAAGTGAATGGGCACCCATTAGACCAATACATTAAACAGCTCTTACTGGCTAGTTATCCAGTAGGGGCTATTTATATTGGGACAACGAGTACTAATCCATCCATCTTTCTAGGAGGAACATGGGTAAGATTTGGACAAGGACGGACACTCGTGGGACTAGATGAACATCAGGCTGAATTCAACGTAGCTGAAAAGCAAGGTGGAAGTAAAGACTTACCTTTACCACAAGTTGGTGGACTTGGGATAGGAAATCATCATGCTTATTTAGATCAAGGAAAACTAACCAATCATGGTTCTACTGGTCGTGGATGGGACAAGTTTGCAGGAAACGAAATTAAACCTGCCGTTAAGAAACCAAACGGTTATGACAAACTACAACCGTATATTACGGTTTATATGTGGAAACGCACAGCATAAAGGAGGAAAACAAATGAAAGAATTATGGGCAATGAGCCAAGCCATTATTACTGGACTCGGTGGATGGCTTGGTTTTTATTTAGGAGGAGTGGATGGTATATTGACCGCACTTGTATTATTTGTGGTGGCTGATTATATCACGGGTATTATGTGCGCCATCGTGGATAAAAAGTTATCAAGCTCAGTAGGGTTTAAAGGCATCTTTCGTAAGGTGCTTATTTTTGTGATGGTTGGGGTCGCTAATGTACTCGACTTACACATTATTGGAAGTGGTAGTGTGGTACGTACAGCTGTTATTTTCTTTTATCTATCCAATGAAGGGATTAGTTTATTAGAAAATGCGGCTTACTTAGGCTTACCTATTCCAGAACAATTAAAACTAATTTTACATCAGCTACATGATCGTAATGATAAAGGAGGAAACTAATATGGTAGAAAAAATCAATGTAAATTTAATGAATGTTGGACGTTTGGCAAGTATTGACTTTGTGGTCATTCATAACGATGCAGGAAGTATGACACCTGAACAGTACATTAACTGGTTACGTAACAGAAACAAGGAACTAGGAATTGCCCACTATTACATCAATCGCCATACGATTGCACGAGTGATTGATAACTATAATATTGGTTATCACACAGGTGAGTGGCATAGCAATACCCACTCTATTGGTTACGAAGTATGTGAGAGTTTAAAAGTTGGAGATGCAGAGTTTTTAGCTAACGAAGATATGGCTTTGATGCAAGCGACAGAAGACTTACTTTTCTACAACTTACCAATCAACCATCAAACGGTGCGACTTCATCATGAGTTCGTACCAACTACTTGCCCACACCGTTCACTAGCACTTCATGGTGGAACAACAGGGAGTGTAAAGGATTACTTTGTATCACGCATGAAGTACTTTGTGACACTTGGAAAGACTGTTGATGAAATGCTTGCGAAGAAAGGTACTCCGTCAGCAACTCCTCAACCGAAACCACAGCCATCTTCAACTAAAAAGTCAATTGATGAAGTGGCACGAGAAGTCTTGAACGGTAAATGGGGGAACGGAGCTGAGCGCAAATCTGCGCTGGAGTCTGCAGGTTATTCTTATAGCCAAGTTCAAGAACGAGTAAATGCCCTTATTTATGGCACAGTACCACAAACCAAATCTCTTGATGAAGTAGCTAAAGAAGTCATCAATGGGCAATGGGGAAATGGACAAGACCGTAGAAATAGACTCATGGGTGCTGGTTATAATTATGACCAAGTACAACAACGAGTGAATGAGTTGTTAGGATAAGCTATAAAAAGTAATAAATCAACTATAGTTTGTATATTACTCTTTTAAGCTCTGAGATATACAATCTGAGTATAGATTAGAGGAAATCAGTCTATACTCATATTTTTATTTTTAATACAGGAAAGATCTATCGTAGATTTTTAATGTCTACGGTAGGTCTTTTTTTGTTTTAGGGGGTTCATTTCATAAAAAAGTCTTTGCCTATAGATTTAGGAAGATTGGAGAAACGTTTAAAAACTAGTACTTAAAGTCAGCCCAACTGTCCTATTTCTATTAGGAGGATAAGAATATGAATGATAAACAAAAAGAAGATATAACACAACTTAGAAAAAATGGCTTAGGCTATAAACGTATTTCAGTTATTACTGGAGTCTCACTTAATACTGTGAAATCCTACTGTAGACGTTGGAATGTAGATAAAGAGATAAGTACGGATGGTGACGTATGTCTGTTATGCCAAACGCCACTACATCAAACAAAAGGAAAGAAATCTAAAAAGTTTTGTAGTGACGCTTGTCGGATGAAATGGTGGAATATGCATTTAAATAAAGTAAATAGAAAAGCCTATACCACTCATGAATGCCTAAATTGTAAAAAAGAATTTCAGTCGTATGCCAATAAAGAGAGAAAGTATTGTAGTCATGAGTGTTACGTGGCGTATCGCTTTGGAGGTGTTAGTTATGACTAATGAAGAATTTATTCATGAACTAGCCTATCAAGTTACGATGCTTCAAGCTACAAAGCTATTAAATGATGAAGTTATTGAGAAAGAACAGTATGAAGATTTTCAAAGAAAAATGCTTGAAATGTATCAACCGATTTTTAGTCAATACATGGACGAAACACTTGATAAATAAAGCGTTTAGAGTGATATATAGTACTACAAAAGGAGGATCATACAATGAAACAGATACGAAAAATCACTCTATCAAAACTACCTGAACAAAAGAGGTTAAGGGTAGCAGCCTACGCACGAGTATCGCATACTGGTTTACTTCAATCGTTATCGAATCAAGTGAGTTATTATAATGACTTAATCGGACATCATCCTGAATGGGAATTTAAAGGTGTTTATGTGGATGAAGCAACGAGTGGACGAAACACAAGTAAGAGAAAAGAATACCAAAGGCTAATTAGTGATTGTCGAAAGGGAGAAATAGATATTATTTTAACGAAATCGATCTCACGTTTTGGACGAAATACGGTAGAGTTGCTTAAGACCATACGTGAATTAAAACAACTAAATATCAGCGTTCGATTTGAAAAAGAAAATATTGATACCTTAACAACTGATGGAGAGCTACTACTCACACTTTTAGCGACACTTGCTGAAGAAGAATCGAAAGCTATCAGTGAAAACATTAGATGGAAAGTAAAAAAGCAGTTCGAACAAGGCTTACCTTACATTAAACAAGATATGTATGGCTATCGGTTTAAAGAAACAAGATATGAAATCGAGCCAAAGGAAGCTGAAGTTGTGAGACAAATATATACGTGGTATTTAAACGGACTAACGCCAACCTTTATCGCAAGAGAGCTAAACGAAAAAGGAGATAGAACACGAAAAGGAAATCTGTTTACACGAAGTATTGTTCATAGAATTTTAGGACAAGTTGCCTATACAGGCACACTTATCCTACAGAAAACATACCATATAGGTCATAAAGGGCGTTCCGTTGAAAATAAAGGGGAGCGAACAAAGTACATCGTAGAAAATGCCCATGAAGCGATTATTTCCCAAGAAATGTTTGAAGAAGTGCAACAAGAGAAAACAAGAAGAAGTCTACACAATAAGAAAAAGGAGAAACATCATGACTAAAAAGATTATTACAATAGAACCTGCGAAGACTATTCGTTCATCAGAACTACCTAGTCTAAAGAAACGTAAAGTCGCAGGGTATGCAAGGGTATCTACGGATCATGATGACCAAACAACCTCTTACGAAGCACAGATGAATTATTACACTGAGTACATCAGTAGTCGTTCTGATTGGGAATTTGTCAAAATGTATTCTGATGAAGGTATAAGCGGAACGAATACGAAGAAGCGTTTAGGATTTCAAGAAATGGTGGAAGATGCTCTGGATGGTAAAATTGATTTAATCCTTACAAAGTCAGTGAGTAGATTCGCAAGAAATACCGTTGACTCATTAACAACCGTTAGAAAACTAAAAGAAGTAGGCGTTGAGATTTACTTTGAAAAAGAAAATATCTGGACACTTGATTCTAAAGGTGAGTTGCTCATTACTATTATGAGCTCCTTAGCGCAAGAAGAAAGTCGCAGTATTTCAGAGAACGTCAAATGGAGCAAGCGAAAACTTGCGGCAGAAGGAGCAGTTAGTTTTGGATATGGCAATGTATTAGGTTTTAAAGTAGGTGAAAATGGAGGATTTGAGATTGATGAAGACGAAGCTAAAATCGTCAGATATATTTTTGGATTATTTCTTCAAGGAGAAAATCCAAATAGCATCGCAAAGTTACTTACACAGAAAGGAATCCCTACACCAGCAGGGAAAACAGTATGGAGTTACGCAACTGTAAAACGGATGTTGCAGAATGAAAAATATAAAGGAGATGCCTTACTTCAAAAATCATTCACGGTTGACTACTTAACGAAACAGAAAAAGAAAAATGAGGGGGAACTGCCACAATACTATGTGGAGAATAACCATCAAGCCATTATCGATAAAGCAACCTTTGATTTAGTTCAATTGGAACTTCAAAAAACGCACAATCGAAATAAAGTGAGTTTTTGTGGGAAGATAATCTGTGGTTGTTGTGGTAACAGCTATGGCAGACACGTCTGGCATTCCAATAGTGAGTACAGACAGTATGTCTATAGATGTAATCAAAAATATAAAGGGAAAAAGAAATGTGACACGCCATCATTGAAAGAGGAGCATATCCATAGGTGGAGTATTCAAGCCATCAATCAGGTCATCACTAACAAAACAGAGATTATCCAAAATATGGAGATGTTAGTAACCATGCTTGAGAACACAGATGAATTAACAGAAATTATCAAAGACTTAGAACTTGAGATGGCAGACATTCAGGAACAAGCAGAAAAGATGGTAGAGCGAAATACAAAAGTTATCCAAAATCAAGAAATCTATCAAGCAGAATACGATGAGCTAGTCAGTAGGTATGACAAGTTACAAAGCAGGCTTCTTGAGAAACAAAGTACTCTACAACTCAAGAGAAAACGAAGTGCGGACGTGAGGTTGTTTGTAGATTTGTTAGACAAACAAGAACACATGGTCACAGCATTTGATGAGAAGTTATTCAACACCTTAGTTGACAAAATGGTGATATATACAAAAGAAAAAGTGGAAGTCCACTTCAAAAACGGTCAGGTTATCGAAATATAATCTGGCTGTTTTTATAAATGGAATGAAAGTCTCTTTTTATGATATAATAAGAAGAATTGAACAGAATGCAGAAATGGAGGGGATTCAAATTGGATGAAGAATTATATATAGAACTAGAAGACACAGAGTGGAAATATGATTTTATTGATCACGACAGGCAGATTGTTCGTGCAATTGTTTGTGATGAAAACAACTTCTATTTTGTTCGAGTAAAGAGAAATGATGACTTTGGAAAAGCAACCTTAATTGAAACAGCGGGCGGCGGAGTGGAAGATGGTGAAAATCTATCAGATGCCATTCAGAGGGAATTAAAAGAAGAACTAGGTGTACAAGTTAAAATTGTTTGTAAATTAGGCGTTATTAGCGACTTTTATAACTTAGTTCATAGGCATAATATTAATCATTATTTTTTATGTGTGGTTTTATCAGAAGGAGATAAACAGTTGACCCAAGCTGAAAAAGAGGAGTTTCAGTTATCCACTTTAAAACTGTCGTATGAAGAAGCTGTAGAAGAGTATGAAAAAGCAAGTATTACAAGATTAGGCAGATTGATTGCTAGACGAGAATTACCGATTTTACGACATGCTAAAAGATTAATAGATAAAAAACAAGTGAAAAACTAAAAATAATGAATAAATTACTAAACCTTAATTGAGAAAATGGTTATTTATAAAAATAAAAAAGATTAAACAGAATGCAGATATAAAGGGGTTTACATAAATCGTTACAAGGTGCACACCCTAAATGCCGTTTGCACACCCCTAAAAGAAAAAAGGAGATAATTGTATGATAAAACTGATTGCCACAGATTTGGATGGTACGTTTTTAGATGATCAGAGTCAGTTTGACCGCGAACGTCTAGCCAAACTATTGCCAAAACTTCGTGAAAAAAGAATTTATTTTGTAGCAGCAAGTGGGCGTGCCCTCTCTTCGTTGGAAAGAGAATTTGCTGGCTTTGAAGACCAGATGCTTTTTTTAGGTGAAAATGGTACCGTTGTACGCTCAAAGGATAAGATTTATTATGAGGAAATCATGCCTCGTGAGCTTTACATGCGTATTGTTCGAAGTATCAAGGAAAGTCGCTTCCAAAATGCTGATGCGATTCACGTTTCAGGTAAAAATGGTGCCTATGGCCTGAAGAGTATTAGTCCAGAATACCTAGCCTTCATGAAGCATTATTATCCAGACTTGATCTTGGTAGATGATTTTGAAGAGGTTGAGGATGAGATTTATAAAGTTGGAGCTAATTTTGTACCTGAGGAGCTGAAGGCGGCGGCTGAGTGGTTGACTGAGACTATCCCAGGTGTTGTATCCATGACCAGTGGTTTTGAGTGCTTGGATGTTATGTTGGACCATGTAGACAAAGGAAATGGTTTGGCACATTTGTGTGAGACATTAGGAATCCAGGCGGATGAGGTACTTGCTTTTGGAGACAACTTCAATGATGTTGGAATGTTGCAATTTGCAGGAAAGGCAGTCGTTCCTGAAAATGCTCAGCCAGAAATCAAAGCCTTAGCAGATGAAATTATCGGAGACCACGATACGGGTTCCGTCATGACCTATATGGAGGAAATTGCATGTTAATCAAACTAATCGCCCTGGATCTTGATGGGACACTATTGAACAGTCAAAAAGAAATATCGGTTGCAAACAAGGAAGCCTTGAAAAAAGCCAGTCAGGCTGGCGTGAAAGTTGTGATTACAACTGGTCGCCCCTTACCAGCAGTAGAGCCATTCTTGAAAGAGTTAGACCTCATCGGAGATGACCAATACTCACTGACCTTCAACGGAGGCTTGATCCAGACCAACACTGGTAAAGTGATTGACCAGATTGGCTTTGGAATGGAGGAAGTGATAAAGCTTCGCGAAGTAACCAACCAGTTGGGACTACCTCTTGATATTGTCCGTGGTGGCGATGTCTATGTTTTGTCTTCTGCGGTTGACTCGCTCTACCCAACCTGCAACCCACTTTTGAATTATCTGCCAACAGAGTTTTCAGACTTGCCAGTTGGTGTTGAGTTCAACAAAGCAATCACAGCTGTCGCCCAAGATTACTTGGATGAACGGATTCAGGATATTCCAGAAGAACTCCATGAGCAGTTCGAAATTTTCAAATCACGAGATATCATTCTGGAGTGGAGTCCTAAGGGTGTACACAAGGCAAATGGTCTAGAAAAATTGATTGCTCATCTGGGATTGACACGTGACCAAGTCATGACATGTGGCGACGAAGAAAATGATTTTTCCATGATTGAGTGGGCAGGTCTCGGAGTCTGCATGGCAAATGGCTCTGACAAGGTAAAAGCTGTCGCAAACGTCGTGACACCAATGACCAATGACGAAGACGCAGTTGCCTGGGTTGTTAACAAATACGTATTAAGCGAGGGATAAGATGGGTTTATTTGACCGACTATTTAGTCGTAAAAAAGAAGAGACAGAAGAGATTCTTTCAGAGGAAGTTACTTCTGAAACTCTTGATGCTGCCACTGACAGTTCAGATGTCACTCCAGAACAAGCCGATGTTGTTCCTGTCGAGACCGAGGAAGCAGTTACTGACGTTTCAACTGAGGAACCAGAAGGAACACAAGAGCCGGTTCTTGATATAGAGGAGCCTGAACAAGTCTCGGCTGAAGTCCAACCACAGGTAGAAGAAGTCGAAACTCCTAGCCAATCTGCTCAAGTTGCGGCTTATTATGCAGCAAAAGAAGCTGCCGCTAAGCGCTTGGAACAAGCAGCGGAAACGGGCGAATCTGTCGCTATCCAGACCAAGTCAGAGGCTGGTCTTGTAGAAGTAGAAGCGCCACAAGAAGACGACGAAGTCGCACCTTCTGAGACACAGGAAGAAAAATACAGTCGTAGTCTTAAAAAAACACGGACTGGTTTTGGGGCCAAACTCAATGAGTTTTTTGCCAATTTCCGTACAGTAGATGAGGATTTCTTTGAAGAATTGGAAGAATTGTTGATTCTTTCAGACGTCGGAGTCAAGGTGGCTTCAAGATTGACAGAAGACTTGCGCTATGAGGCCAAGTTAGAAAATGCCAAATCTTCAGCAGATTTGCGACGTGTTGTCATTGAAAAACTAGTAGATATCTATGAAAAAGACGGTTTTGACAATGAAAAAATCAATCTTCAAGACAATCTCACTGTCATGCTGTTTGTAGGGGTAAATGGAGTTGGTAAGACAACTTCAATCGGGAAATTAGCCTACAAATACAAGCAAGCAGGCAAGAAAGTCATGTTGGTTGCAGCAGATACCTTCCGTGCGGGAGCAGTTGCCCAGTTAGCTGAATGGGGACGTCGAGTAGATGTTCCGGTGGTAATTGGCCCTGAAAAGTCAGATCCAGCCTCAGTCGTTTTTGATGGGATGGAACGTGCTATAGTAGAAAATGTAGATATTCTCATGATTGATACCGCAGGTCGTCTTCAAAATAAAGATAATCTCATGGCTGAGTTAGAAAAAATTGGTCGTATTATCAAACGTGTATTACCAGACGCTCCGCATGAAACCTTGTTAGCTGTCGATGCCTCAACTGGACAAAATGCGCTTAGTCAAGCCAAGGAATTTTCAAAAATTACCCCTCTGACAGGCTTGGTCCTAACGAAAATTGATGGAACTGCCCGTGGTGGTGTTGTCCTAGCGGTGCGTGAAGAACTAGATATCCCAGTTAAATTCATCGGCTTTGGTGAAAAGATTGACGATATCGGAGAATTCCATTCAGAAGACTTCATGAAAGGACTTCTTGAAGGACTTGTGTAAGAAGAATAAAAGAGAGTGGGACAAAAATCGTGATTTCGCAGAAATCGATTTTGCGGACACTTACCTTGCAAGTTCCGTTTTCAGCTTAAAAAGGTCTCCCATACCTTTTTAACCCACCACCGCACAGTTGACTAGCTTCAAAGGTTCAGGGGAATCTTTGAAGGTTGGAGATAGAACTAACAAAGTTAGTCACAAGATTCGAAATTACTTGTATGGCAAGGAATGAGAACATTCAGTCAACCTCTGCGTCAAACTGCTAATTCTAAAAATAGTAAAGAACCTAGGACTGAGTCTCAGGTTCTTTTCTTGTTGTTACAATAAACCGCGTTCACGGTACCAAGTATCTGGTTTCCAGTGCCAGTCGGTTCCATAGCTTTCAAGCAGGTCAAATGCAGCCTGTGGCCCCATGCTACCAGCTGGATAGAGGTGAAGTGGCACTTGGTTTTCTTGCCAAATACGAACGACTTGGTCAATAAATGTCCAGCTCGCCTTGACTTCCTCCCAGTGGCTGAAGTTAGTTGAGTCGCCATTTAAGACATCGAAGAACAATTTTTCGTAGGCTTCAGGTGAATTCCCAAGAGCATCTGCATTGTGGCGGAAGCTCAATTTTGCAGGAGTGAGTGAGAAGCGTGAACCAACTTCTTTCCCGTTGATAAAGAGAGAAAAGCCTTCGGTTGGTTGGATATAGATGGTCAGGATATTTTGCTCTGCATGCTGTCCAAAAATATCAGTCGCTTTTTTGAAGACAATGGTCACGCGAGTTCCTTTTTCGGTCAAACGTTTTCCGGTTCGGAAAAAGAAGGGAACGTCGCGGAAGCGGTCTGTATCTACAAAGAAGACACCACCTGCAAAGGTTTCTGTTTGAGAATTCTCTGTGATATTTGGCTCATCTAGATAGGCAGCGTAAGTATGACCGTCAATTTGGCCATCTGTGTACTGTCCACGGATGAAGTTGCGCTTGATTTCTTCATTGGTCTGCTTTTTCAGATTTTGGAAAACTTTGATTTTCTCAGTACGAACATCGGCTTCGTTAAAGCTTTTTGGTGTATCCATTGCCAGAATAGATAGGACTTGCAGTGCGTGATTTTGAATCATATCTTTCAGCGCACCAGAGTGGTCATAGTAGCCGCCTCGGTCTTCGACACCAATTGATTCTGCAAAGCTGATCTGCACATTGTCAATGAAGTCGCGGTTCCAGATATGCTCGAAGATAATATTGGCGAAGCGAACGGCAAAGATATTTTGCACCATCTCTTTACCTAGATAATGGTCAATACGGTAAATTTGGTCTTCCTCAAATGTTTCAGCCAATTCAGCATTGAGTTTTTCGGCAGTCGCCAAGCTCGTACCAAATGGTTTTTCGATAATCAAGCGCTCAAAGCCCTTACCATTGACAATTTCTTCGGATTTAAGATGTTTTGCAATGGTTCCAAAGAATTCGGGTGCCATAGAAAGGAAGAAAACCTTATTTTCCTGTATACCATACTGCTGGCCTAGTTTGGCTTGCAGTTGACGCAGGGCAACATAGTGCTCTGTATCATTGACATCGTGGCTTTGGTAGTAGAAGTGACTGGCAAATTCGTATGCTTGACGAGGATTGTCCGGCAAGTCTCCCAAGGATTCGATAACGGTTTGTTCAAAAAATTCTTTTGTCCAAGGACGACGAGCAGTTCCAATAACGGCAAAATTTTCCGCAATGTGTCCTGCCTTGTAAAGACGGAAAAGTGATGGGTAGAGTTTGCGTTTTGCAAGGTCCCCGCTGGCTCCAAAAATTGTAAATAATACTGGTGTTGTCATCGTTTCATTCCAATTCTAAAAATATTCATTTTAGTATACCATAAATTTTCTGAAAATTCACTTATATTTCGTTTTTTCTTAGAAAACACGGTAAACATAGGGATTCTTTGGCGTTTGAATTTCTTGAATGCTCTGCAATTCAAGACTAGGAAGAGATTGTTTGAGAGATTTGTGGTAGGTTAGTGTGAGTTTTCCGCTGGCTTTGACCCAGGTATTGTCTGCAAATTTTTGCTGGTCACCTGTTGTCAACAAACCATAGACACCCGAGTCGGCAATACAGTGGATGATACCAAAGCGGAAGAGAAATTGCTGATTGGCATTGTCGGGGTCGTTATAGACAAATCCTGTCAGTTCAATCGTTTTTCCGACAAATTCTTCAGGATAATCATAAATAACTTCCATCACAGCCATGTAATTCTCTTGCGTAATGACGATTTTGTCTTCTTTGATAAATTGATCGGCTACAGCTCGCATTTCCTTGGTGTAGGCCGCTTTTGTGAAGTAAGAAGAAGTGTCCGGTTTGAGGTACTGCACAGAGGTTCCTTCTTGTTGTTGCGTTCCTGCATCTACCCCCGCAGCGAGTGGGAAATGGTAGCCCTTGGCTGCCACAGTTGCAGAGTCTAGATTGACAGTCGGGAAGGTCCAGGCAATCAAGAGCGGCAGGGTTAGCAAGGCGATACTTGCGAATTTGGCTGATTTTTTGGTCAGATGGCTATGCGTTTCCAAGTCTTTCATCCAAACGACCAGTTGGACTATGGCCAAAACAAAGGCTAAAATCATGGACAGAAAGGCTAGGTAAGAGTAGTGCAGATTGATGTACTGGTCTAATTTTCCAGAGGTGTAGAGGTACATTGTCATCTCAAAGTAGCCCGCTAAAATGAGGAATCGTGTCATTCTATAAGCCTCCAATCACTAAGCTATATCCTAAAATAACGATAGAAATAATAGCCATAAATTCGATAATAAAGCGATTGTTGAAGTAGTGCTTCATCATAAGGAGATTTTTAATATCAATCATAGGCCCGATAACTAAAAAGGCCATAACAGGAGCGAGCCCAAAACTTGCTAGAAAAGAAGCACCGATGAAAGCATCAGCCTCTGAACAAAGTGACAATAGAAATGCCATCAGCATCATGACAAGAATAGCAGAAACAGGACTGTGGCCAAGATTTGTCAATAAGCGAGTTGGGACATAGACCTGCACCAGACTGGCAAAGAGGCAACCAAATACTAAATAGCGCCCTGTATCAAAAAATTCGTCGATAGCATGAACGAGAGTGTAGCCAACTTTTTTCCAACTTTTGTGGTGGTGATGGTGGTGGGTTCCTTCTACTTCAATGTCCTTCTTCAGAATAGAAGAAGTGTCTAGAAATCCTAGAAAAATTCCTAAAACCATAGCGACAATCACAGAACCCAAGGCACGAAAGAGGGCAAAGCGAATAGAATTTCCAAAGGCTGTAAAGGTTGAAAACAGTACGATGGGATTGATAACGGGAGCAGTCGCTAGGAAAGGGACTGCCGTGTAAGTAGGGACTTTTTTCTCCAGAAATCGGTGCACGATCGGGACGATACCGCATTCGCAAGACGGAAAGAAAAAGCCGATAAAGGTCCCAAATAAGATGCGCAGAAACTTATTTTTAGGAAGATAACGGTGGACCACGTCAGGCGAAATATAGACTTCGATAAAGCCCGAAATAATGGCCCCAATAAGCACAAAAGGCAGAGCCTCAATCATAATGGATAGAAAAATAGCTCCTGCCTGCAATAAACTAGTTGGTAATTGATGAAAAATAGCCATTATTTTTTATCTTCTTTGTTGTTAGTTACGCTTTTGTCTCTTGATTTAGGATCAGGAAATTCAACTTCTTCCAATAAGTCAAATGATGCAAATTGTTCCAGCATTTTTTCTAAATCGTCTTGTTTTTTAAATGTAACAGCCATGACGGCACCTCCTTTTTATTTTCTATATTATACCCTTTCTTAGAAAAAAATTCACGAGGAAAGTCAGCTTTGTAGTAAGGTAAACTTAAGAAACCGTGGTATAATAAGTATATGAAAAATCGAATGAATGAACTTGTTGAACGATTAAATCGTTATGCCAAAGAGTACTATGAATTAGACCGACCAAGTATTTCCGATGCCGAGTACGACCAACTCTACCGTGAGCTGGTTGCCCTAGAAGAAGCGCAGCCAGATGCTGTTTTGCCCAATAGCCCGACTCATCGTGTCGGCGGAAAGATTTTATCAGGTTTTGAAAAATACCAACATGAGTATCCTCTTTTTAGCTTGCAGGATGCTTTTTCACGTGAAGAGTTGGAAAGTTTTGACGCGCGTGTCCGAAAGGAATTTCCACAAGCAACCTATATTTGTGAGTTGAAAATCGATGGCTTGTCCATTTCTTTGACCTATGAAAATGGGCACTTGGTTGTTGGAGCAACTCGGGGTGATGGCTCTGTTGGAGAAAATATCACTGAAAATTTAAAGCGGGTACAAGGCATTCCCTTGACGCTAACTCGCCCTGAAACCATTACTGTTCGTGGAGAGTGTTATATGCCACGTGCTTCATTTGCTCGGGTCAATCAGCAACGTCAAGAAGCGGGAGAAAGCGAGTTTGCAAACCCACGAAATGCAGCAGCTGGGACGCTGCGCCAGTTGGATACTGGAGTTGTAGCCAGTCGTGGATTGGCTACATTCCTGTATCAGGTGGCTAGCCCGACTACAACGGACAGCCAGTCACATGTCTTGCAGCATTTGGATGACTTGGGCTTTGTGACCAATCATGAATACCATTTTGCCCAGAGCATGGATGATGTGTGGGACTTTATTGAAAAAATCGCAGCCATGCGTGAGGAACTCCCTTACGATATCGATGGAGTGGTGATTAAGGTCAATGACTTGGCCATGCAGGAAGAACTAGGCTTCACAGTCAAGGCGCCACGCTGGGCAGTTGCCTATAAATTTCCAGCAGAAGAAAAGCAGGCAGAGATTTTGTCGGTTGACTGGACAGTAGGACGTACGGGGGTTGTGACACCAACGGCTAATCTTAGTCCGGTTCAGCTGGCTGGGACAACCGTGAGCCGTGCTACCCTGCACAATGTGGACTATATTGCTGAAAAAGATATTCGTATCGGAGACACGGTTATTGTCTATAAGGCAGGAGATATTATTCCAGCGGTTTTACGTGTGGTTCAGGACAAGCGTACAGACCAAGAGGTAATGGAAATTCCGCAGTTCTGCCCGTCTTGTGGTAGCCAGCTTCTGCATTACGAAGACGAAGTGGCTTTGCGTTGCATCAATCCAATCTGTTCTGCACAAATTATGAGTCGTTTGGAACATTTTGCCAGTCGAGATGCTATGAACATTGCTGGTTTGGGGACTTCGATTGTTGAGAAACTGTTTACAGCTGGATTGGTCAAAGATGTTGCGGATATTTACCGATTGGAAGAAGCGGATTTGCTGACGGTTGAAGGTTTCCAAAAAAAATTAGCCGAGAAACTCTACCAGGCGATTCAAACATCCAAGGGAAATTCCGCAGAACGGCTCTTGTTTGGCTTGGGAATCCGCCATGTGGGCAGTAAGGCTAGCAAGATTTTGTTGGAAAAATTCAGCAATTTAGAAAATCTGGCTCAAGCAGAGATGGATGAGATTGCAAGCATAGATGGTTTGGGACAAGTCATTGCCAAGTCCTTGACGACCTTCTTCTCATCAGCAGGTGCCCAGCAATTGCTTGTGGAATTGAAAGAGGCGGAAGTAAACTTGGCCTATCTTGGTCAGGTGGCAGTAGAAGGTACTATTTTATCAGGGAAAACGGTGGTTTTAACAGGTAAATTGGAACGCCTTAAACGAAGTGATGCTAAGGCTAAGTTAGAAAGTTTAGGTGCAAATGTCGCAGGCTCTGTATCGAAAAAAACAGATATTGTCGTAGCTGGGACAGATGCGGGTAGCAAATTAACCAAGGCACAAGAATTAGGAATCGAAATCCAAGATGAAGCATGGTTAGAAAGTTTGTAAGGAAGACACATGAAGCATAGAAAAAGAGCAAGATTGATTTATAATCCAACATCTGGTCAAGAAATCATGAAAAAAAATGTGGCGGAAGTTTTGGATATTCTAGAAGGATTTGGCTACGAAACCTCTGCCTTTCAGACGACGCCAGAAAAAGACTCGGCTAAAAATGAAGCGACACGTGCAGCCAAAGCGGGTTTTGACCTGATTATTGCTGCTGGTGGGGATGGCACCATCAACGAAGTGGTTAACGGGATTGCATCCTTGGAAAAACGACCGAAAATGGCTATTATTCCAACTGGGACAACCAATGACTACGCTCGTGCCTTGAAAGTTCCTCGAGGAAATCCAGTTGAAGCTGCCCGGATGATTGGAAAAAATCAGACCGTCTTGATGGATATCGGACATGCCAGAACTATGAAAAATCATCAGGCTTTTGAGAATTACTTCATCAACATCGCAGCAGCGGGAACTTTGACAGAATTGACCTATAGTGTGCCCAGCCAGTTGAAAACCATGTTTGGCTACCTCGCCTATGTAGTAAAGGGAGCAGAGCTCTTGCCTCGTGTACAATTTACTCCAGTTCGTATTACACATGACAAGGGTGTGTTTGAAGGGAAGACTTCAATGATTTTTGCGGCCTTGACCAATTCGATTGGAGGCTTTGAGCAAATTGTCCCAGATGCCAAGTTAGATGATGGACTATTTACCCTTATCATCGTGAAAACGGGCAATCTCTTTGAAATCTTACATCTGATTCGTTTGGTCTTAGACGGTGGGAAACACGTTGATAGTGATAAGATTGAGTATCTCAAAACCAAGAAGCTACAAATCGAATCTCTGGATGATCAGAATCGCTTAATGCTGAACTTGGATGGTGAGTATGGTGGAGATGCTCCAGTTGAACTCGTCAACCTACGGAACCATATCGAATTCTTTGCAGATACGGATAAGGTTTCAGACGAAGCAATCACCATTGACACAATGGATAAAAATATCGAAGATATGGCTCGACATTTTGTGGAAGAAATTTCGCAGCTTGAGGATACTATATAATAGGTAGAGAATGAAAAAAATCCTTTTATTCTCTTTCTTTTATGATTTACGTAAAACGCTTACATGCTCTAACTTTTCTTGACAAACGTCATTTTTAGGAGTATGCTAACTAGGTATTAAATTTTAAAGGAGAATTTCAAAATGGATTTGTCTGCATTGGCATTAGGTATGGCTACATTAGGCGTAAGTATCGGTGAAGGTTTGTTGGTTTCTGCATATTTGAACTCAACAGCTCGTCAACCAGAATTGCAAAGCAAATTACTGACAGGGGTATTCCTCGGAGTAGCCTTTATCGAAGGTACATTCTTTGTTACCTTGGGTATGACCTTCTTGTTCCGTGGCTAATAACGGATAGTTAAAAGAAGGGGGAAACTTCAATGGAAGAGAGTGTAAATCCTACCCTTGACCTTGGACCAGTAAGTTTTGATCTAACACTTGTGTTAGTATCAGCTGTTACGATTGTAACAATCTTTTTCTTGGTATTTTGGGCGAGTCGCAACATGCAACTCAAACCTAAGGGCAAGCAAAATGTGTTGGAATTCTTTTATGAATTGGCTATCAACTTCACGAAGGGAAATCTTGGTGAGACAGAAGCAAAACACTATAGCTTGTTCTTCTTTACCTTATTAACATTCCTCTTGGTTGCAAATAACCTGGGTCTGATGACAAAAATTGAGATCAACGGATACAATCTTTGGACATCACCAACAGCCAATATGGCTTATGACTTTGGTTTGGCATTTATGGCAGTGATTTTCTGTCATATTGAAGGAATTCGACGCCAGGGATTTCTTGGGTATTTGAAAGGTTTTGTAACGCCAGCCGCTATGACACCAATGAACATCTTAGAAGAGGTAACCAATACAGCTTCTTTGGCATTGCGTCTTTACGGTAATATTTTTGCAGGGGAAGTACTTGTTTCTCTCTTGTTGCAAATGGCGAATTATAAACCTTATGCTTATCCAATCGCCTTGTTGTTAAATATTATTTGGACAGCATTTTCTGCATTTATTTCTTGCTTGCAAGCATATGTGTATGTGATGTTGGTTTCCATGTATTTGGACAAGAAAATTTCAGGCGGGAATTAAGAGGAAAGGAAAAGATAATTCATGTTTACAGTATTGAATACAACAGCTGCTGTGCTTGGTAACTTTATCTTAGTAACTGCGTCATTCTTGATTCTGTTAGTGTTAATCCGTGGCTTTGCTTGGGATGCCATTACTGGAATCTTTGAAAAGCGTGCGGAAACAATCGCTAACGACTTGGATGGGGCAGCTGATAAAAATCAAGCAGCAGAAGAATTAGTGAAACAACGCGAAAAAGAATTAACAGAAGGCCGAGTTGAAGCAAAACGCATTGTAGAAGATGCGATTGAACGTGGGAAAATCGAGAAAAAACACTTGGTAGAACAAGCAAATCTTGAAGTGACGACGTTGAAAGAAAAAGCTCAATTGGAAATTGCTGCTGAGCAACGTGAAGCACAAGAAGCGCTCCGCGTACAAGTTGCTCAATTGGCAGTTGATTTGGCTGGGAAAATTATTCTTGAAGATCTCGGGGAGAAAGCACATAGCGATTTAATTGACCGTTATATTGATAAATTGGGAGACAAATAATGGCAGCAAGAGAAGATGCATTCGTGCAAAAAATTGCTCAGACATTTGTTGAACAGGTTTATGACCGAGAAGATATTTGGCACATTTATGATGAAGTAGAGCATATTCTTGACATCATTAAGGAAACTCATTTAGGTCGGATTTTGAATTCAGCCACCGTTTCTTTGGAAGATAAAGAAGAATTTTTACGGACTCTTCGTCAGTCAGAATATCGTTTTGTCAACGACTTGGTAGAAGCGGTCATTCAAAATGGCCAAGCTGGTTTGCTAAAAGAAATTCTGGAGACAGTTTTATTCAAAATTAGCAAACACAAAAATGCTTTCGACGCTGTCGTGACATCGGTTCAACCCTTGACGGATGAGCAGAAAGAACGCATTGCTACCTTGACGGAAAAACGTTTTGATATCCGGGTACGTAATGTCGTCGAACATATTGATCGAGAAATACTTGGTGGCTTCATTGTCAATATTAACCACCATGTTATTGACGCTAGTGTCCGTTCACAATTGAAAGACATTAGAAAGAAACTGTAGAAATAGAAAGTGGTGTTCTTTTGGTGATTAATGCACAAGAAATAAGCGCTTTACTAAAAAAACAAATTGAAGATTATCAGCCTGACTTCGATTATACCGAAACAGGCGTTGTAACCTATATTGGTGACGGGATTGCTCGTGCCCATGGTCTTGATAATGCCATGAGTGGTGAGCTTCTTGTCTTTGAAAATGGCACAATTGGGATGGCTCAAAACTTGGAGACATCAGATGTAGGGATTATCATCCTTGGCGAATTTACAGATATTCGGGAAGGTTCCATTGTTCGCCGTACTGGTAAAATCATGGAAGTACCTGTTGGTCCTGCCTTGATTGGTCGTGTTGTTGACCCGCTTGGACAGCCAGTTGATGGCTTGGGTGAAGTTCGGACTACCAAAACACGTCCGATTGAAGCACCTGCACCTGGTGTTATGCAACGGAAATCTGTTAACCAGCCTTTGCAAACAGGTTTGAAGGCGATTGATGCCTTGGTACCAATCGGTCGCGGTCAGCGTGAGTTGATTATCGGTGACCGTCAAACAGGTAAAACATCTGTGGCCATTGATGCGATTCTGAACCAAAAAGACCAAGATATGATCTGTATCTATGTGGCTATCGGTCAGAAAGAATCAACTGTCCGCACACAGGTTGAAACCTTGCGTCAATATGGTGCCTTGGATTATACCATCGTTGTAACAGCCTCAGCATCTCAACCTTCACCATTGCTCTTCTTGGCGCCATATGCAGGTGTTGCCATGGCCGAAGAGTTCATGTATGAAGGCAAACATGTCTTGATTGTTTATGATGATTTGTCAAAACAAGCGGTAGCCTACCGTGAATTATCTCTCTTGCTTCGTCGTCCACCAGGTCGTGAAGCCTACCCAGGGGATGTATTCTATCTTCATAGCCGTCTCTTGGAACGTTCTGCGAAAGTTTCAGATGAGTTGGGTGGTGGTTCCATCACAGCCTTGCCATTTATTGAAACACAAGCTGGAGATATTTCAGCCTACATTGCAACCAACGTTATCTCTATCACTGATGGACAAATCTTCTTGAAAGATGACTTGTTCAACTCAGGGATTCGTCCAGCCATTGATGCGGGTTCATCTGTATCTCGTGTAGGTGGAGCGGCGCAAATCAAGGCCATGAAGAAAGTTGCGGGTACACTTCGTATCGACTTGGCTTCCTTCCGTGAATTAGAAGCCTTTACACAATTTGGTTCAGATTTGGATGCAGCAACGCAAGCAAAATTGAACCGTGGACGTCGTACGGTAGAAGTACTTAAACAGCCACTTCACAAACCATTACCAGTTGAAAAACAAGTGTTGATTCTGTATGCTTTGACTCATGGCTTCCTTGACTCAGTACCATTAGCAGATGTATTATCATTTGAGCAAGAATTGTATGCTTACTTTGATATGCATCACAATGATTTATTGGATACAATTCGAGTGACAAAAGACTTGCCTGAAGAAAGTTTGTTGGATGTTGCTATCCAAGAATTCAAAGACCAGTCTATTTTCAAATAAGGGAGTGTGAGGAATGGCAGGTTCTCTAAACGAAATTAAAAATAAAATTGCATCGACAAAGAAAACCAGTCAAATCACAGGTGCTATGCAGATGGTTTCTGCAGCTAAATTAGCAAAATCTGAACAGGCGGCTAAGTCGTTTCAGATTTACGCTGACAAGGTACGGAATATCACAACAGATTTACTTCGTGCCGAATTGATGAAGGGTTCAACCAATCCCATGTTGATTCGCCGTGAGGAGATTAAGAAGACAGGCTATATCGTCATCACTTCTGATAGCGGACTGAAAGGTGCCTATAATTCAACGATTCTAAAAGCTGTGATGGGAATGATTGAACAGGATCACACAAGCAAGGATGAATTTGAAATTATTGCTATTGGTGGGATGGGAGCGGACTTCTTTAAAAATCGTGGCATGACTCCGATTTTTGAATTGCGTGGTATTGCTGACAATCCAAACTTTGAAGAAGTACAAAAAATCATCTACAAGTCTGTTGAGATGTACAAGAACGAGATTTTTGACGAGCTTTACGTGTGTTACAATCACCATGTCAATAGCTTGACTAGTCAAGTTCGTGTCCAACAGATGTTGCCGATTGAAGATTTGGACCACAATGAAGTAGACGGCTACACTGCCAGCTTTGAGTTGGAGCCAAGCCGTAGTGCGATTTTGGATCAATTATTACCACAGTATGCCGAGTCCATGATTTACGGTGCACTTCTTGATGCAAAAACAGCTGAAAGTGCGGCTGGTATGACAGCCATGCAAACAGCAACGGACAATGCAAAAAATGTTATTTCTGATTTAACCATTCAGTATAACCGAGCTCGTCAAGCAGCCATTACCCAAGAAATTACGGAAATTGTTGCGGGAGCTTC
The DNA here is from genome assembly GCF_024170225.1 of Streptococcus gallinaceus. Lineage (GTDB taxonomy): Bacteria > Bacillota > Bacilli > Lactobacillales > Streptococcaceae > Streptococcus > Streptococcus gallinaceus. Next base: position 320,478 of record NZ_JALJXU010000001.1, read on the forward strand.
AGCATTAGATTAAAAAATGACAAGCTATCAAGAAAGCTAGATAGTTTAGTAGAAATTGAATTCGAGCTAAAAGTTTGAGAAGATGGAAGCCTAGCTTTGATCTTCAGTCGCTTTGGACGCTCTCATATCTTATGAAGGGAGAATAGATGAGTTCAGGCAAAATTACTCAGGTAGTTGGACCAGTCGTTGACGTTGCATTTGCAGCAGAAGACAAGTTACCTGAGATTAACAATGCACTTGTCGTTTACAAAAACGATGAATCAAAACAAAAAGTCGTTCTTGAAGTTGCCCTAGAACTTGGTGATGGTGTCGTACGAACTATCGCTATGGAATCAACGGATGGATTGACTCGTGGAATGGAAGTATTGGACACAGGTCGTCCTATCTCCGTTCCAGTGGGAAAAGAAACATTGGGTCGTGTATTCAACGTTTTAGGTGATACCATTGACTTGGAAGAGCCATTTGCTGAAGAAGCAGAGCGTCAACCAATTCATAAAAAAGCACCAACATTTGACGAATTGTCAACTTCAACTGAGATTTTGGAAACAGGTATCAAGGTTATCGACTTGCTTGCCCCTTATTTGAAAGGTGGTAAGGTTGGTCTTTTCGGTGGTGCCGGTGTTGGTAAAACCGTCTTGATTCAAGAATTGATTCATAATATCGCACAAGAACACGGTGGTATCTCTGTCTTTACCGGTGTTGGGGAACGTACTCGTGAAGGGAATGACCTTTACTGGGAAATGAAGGAATCAGGCGTTATTGAAAAAACAGCCATGGTATTTGGTCAGATGAATGAACCACCAGGAGCACGTATGCGTGTTGCCCTTACTGGTTTGACAATCGCTGAATATTTCCGTGATGTAGAAGGTCAAGACGTACTTCTCTTCATCGATAATATCTTCCGTTTCACCCAAGCAGGTTCTGAAGTATCAGCCCTTCTTGGACGGATGCCATCAGCTGTTGGTTACCAACCAACCTTGGCAACTGAAATGGGTCAATTGCAAGAACGGATTACCTCAACTAAAAAAGGTTCTGTTACCTCAATCCAAGCCATCTACGTGCCAGCCGATGACTATACTGACCCTGCGCCAGCAACAGCCTTCGCTCACTTGGATTCAACAACCAACTTGGAACGTAAGTTGACGCAGCTTGGTATTTATCCAGCGGTGGATCCTCTTGCTTCAAGCTCACGTGCCTTGGCACCAGAGATTGTTGGTGAGGAACACTATGCTGTTGCCATGGAAGTAAAACGCGTTCTTCAACGTTACCAAGAGTTGCAAGATATCATTGCTATCCTTGGTATGGATGAACTGTCTGATGATGAAAAGACTTTGGTTGGACGTGCACGTCGTATCCAATTCTTCTTGTCACAAAACTTCAACGTTGCGGAAACCTTTACGGGTCAACCAGGTTCATACGTACCAGTTGCGGAAACCATTCGTGGTTTCAAGGAAATCCTTGATGGTAAACACGATACCGTTCCAGAAGATGCCTTCCGTATGGTAGGCGGTATTGAGGATGTACTTGAAAAAGCTTCTAAGATGAAGTTTTAGAGGTGTGACATGGCTGAAATGACAGTACAAATTGTAACACCTGACGGTATCCGCTACGATCACCACGCTGCTTTCTTGCTTTGTAAGACGCAAGAAGGAGAGTTGGGGATTCTTCCGGGCCACATTAACATGGTTGCGGTATTGGCCATTGATGAAATTAAAGTTCGTCGGATTGATGATGAAAATCACGTTGACTGGATTGCAGTAAATGGTGGAATTTTAGAAGTTGCCAACGATATTGTTACCATCATTTCGGACTCAGCTGAACGAGCTCGTGATATTGATGTGAGTCGTGCCGAGCGGGCTAAATTGCGTGCCGAACGTGCGATGGAAGAAGCTCAAAAAGCTCAAAACATTGATATGGAACGTCGTGCAACAGTTGCCTTGCAACGTGCAATCAACCGTATCCGTGTCGGAAATAAATAATGAGGGAGAGACCAGAATACTGAGTCTCTTTTTCTGTATCAAAACGGGGCGACTTATCTGATTTTTTGGTATAATATTTTTATGATTGCAAATATTTTGAGATTACTGAGCCATTTGTTATTTATCTATCTGGCTCATGATTTGCTGACTAGCGTCGTAGATTGGTCAAAATTTCTACGGGGAACAGCAGAAAATAAAATGAAAATTCAGTTCCTGCTCTTGTTTGTAGCTATTGGTTTAGGTTATATGGTATCAACATTTTTCTTAGATTTGTTGGCCATTAGCCGTTCCTTGGCGTTAGCAGTGACCCAATAATAGATATGAAATGAGGAAGAAAGTTTGGATTTGATTATTGTAAAAGGTGGCGACAATCGCTTAGTTGGTGAAGTGAGGATTGAGGGGGCAAAAAATGCCGTCCTACCTCTTTTGGCAGCTACGATTTTAGCAGACCAAGGGCAGACTGTTTTGACAAATGTGCCAATCTTATCTGATGTCTTTACAATGAACAATGTGGTACGTGGTTTGGATATTGAAGTGGGTTTCGATGAGGCGGCAAATACAGTTCGTGTGGATGCAAGTGGGGAGATTGGCAGTAAAGCACCCTACAAGTATGTCAACCAGATGCGAGCTTCTATTGTTGTCTTAGGACCGATTTTGGCGCGTAATGGTCATGCCATTGTCTCTATGCCTGGTGGCTGTACCATTGGAAGTCGTCCGATTGATTTACATCTCAAGGGCTTGGAAGCTATGGGCGCGACGATTACACAAAAAGCTGGGAATATTGAAGCGCGTGCGGATAAGCTGAAAGGTGCGACCATTTACATGGATTTCCCAAGTGTCGGTGCGACGCAAAACTTGATGATGGCGGCAACCCTCGCTGAAGGAACGACTGTTATCGAAAATGCTGCGCGTGAGCCTGAGATTGTGGACTTGGCTATTTTGCTCAATAAAATGGGTGCACAAATAAAAGGTGCAGGTACGGAAACGCTGGTAATCAAGGGTGTTGACAAACTGCATGGTGCAGAACATCAAGTTGTACAAGACCGTATCGAAGCAGGCACCTTTATGGTGGCAGCTGCCATGACTGGTGGTAATGTCTTGGTCAAGGATGCTGTATGGGAGCACAACCGTCCGCTGATTTCGAAGATGCTGGAAATGGGTGTCTCTGTAACGGAGGAGGATGCAGGTATTCGCATCCAATCGGATGTGTCTCGTTTAAAACCTGTGATGGTTAAAACCCTGCCACACCCAGGTTTCCCTACAGATATGCAGGCTCAATTTACAGCTCTGATGGCTGTTGCTAAGGGCGAATCAACTATGATTGAAACGGTTTTTGAGAATCGTTTCCAGCACTTGGAAGAGATGCGTCGGATGGATGTGCATTCAGAAATTATGCGTGATACGGCCATTATTACAGGTGGCACTCCATTGCAGGGGGCAAAGGTTATGTCAACCGACCTTCGTGCTAGCGCAGCCTTGATCTTGACTGGTTTGGTAGCTGAGGGTGAAACTCTAGTTGGGAAATTAACGCACTTGGATCGTGGCTATTACAAGTTTCATGAGAAATTGGCTGCGTTGGGTGCAGATATCAAACGTGTAGACAGTGAGGAGTACGATGGATAAGGAAAACTTGACCTTTGTCGGAAAGCAACTTTTGTATATTTTAATCGTGGTCATTCTGGCGCTCATTCTCTTTGCAGCTGGTATGATGATTGGGTATGCAGTGATTGGTGACGGGAGTAATCCGTGGGCTATTTTACATATGGATAAATGGCAGGAAATTATTGGTAAATTTACAGGGAAGTAGTAGGGGAACCTACTTTTTTCCTTATGGAGTATGATGACAAATAAAAATAGAAAAAAACAATCGGCTAGTTGGATTAGTGTCGTAGTTGCTATCGTAGTGTTAGCTGGTTCATATTTGTACAAGGAAGCTGGAAGTAATCAGCAGGCAGGTACGGGGCAGGTGACCTACTTGGTCAATCAATCTAGCTCGCGTCAGTCCGTTCCCTCAGAAGAATTGGCGTCAAGCGTCTTACTAGATAGTGTGACAAAGCAAATCGGTTCTGATCTAGAGTGGAACAAGGCGGGGGCTTATATTGTCAATGGTAATAAAACTAATTTGAACGCTTCTGTAGCGAGTGCACCTTATGCGGAAAATAAAACTAAAGAAGTGGCAGGTGAGCAGCTACCAACAGTGGCCAATGCCCTGCTAACCAAGGCAACTCGTCAATATCGAGACAGAAATGCAACTGGAAATGGTTCGGATTCGTGGACACCTGTTGGATGGCACCAAGTTCATGATTTATCCGGAGAGTATGACCATGCTGTTGACCGAGGGCATCTACTGGGTTATGCGATTGCAGGTGGTCTAAAAACGTTTGATGCGTCGACTAGTAATCCAAAAAATGTGGCTACGCAGACAGCTTGGTCAAATCAAGCAGATGATCCCTATTCAACTGGTCAGAACTATTATGAAACATTGATTCGGCGAGCGCTTGATAACAACAAAAAGGTACGGTATCGTGTAACCTTGATTTATGCCAGTGACCGAGACTTGGTGGCTGTCGGACGGCAATTAGAAGCAAAATCATCTGATGGTAGCCTAGAATTTAACGTCTTTATTCCAAATGTCCAATCTGGTCTCAGTATCAACTATACCACTGGGGAAATACACGTCAACGATAAATGAAAATCGTCAGTAGATAGGTGCGAATTTTCTGAAAATGCATTGACAAAGGGAGAATGGCATATTATAATAAGGAAAACTTTATAGAAAAAGTTAAAGGAGATAATCATGAGTCAATTTTCAGATGCATTCATCGTTGCAAACGCAAAATATTTTCCAAACGATAAAATTCCGTTTATCAAAGAAAAATTGGACAATTTGCCAACAGAAAAACAATTGTTGATGAGTACAATTGATTATAAAGATCCGACGACAATGTTGATTATTTCTATCTTTGTTGGTTCGTTGGGCGTGGATCGCTTCATGCTCGGTGAAACTGGTTTGGGTGTTCTGAAGTTATTGACTGCTGGAGGATGTGGTATCTGGACAATTGTTGACTGGTTCCTCATTATAAACCGCACGAAAGAATTGAACTTTACTCGTTTAGCAATTCTTTTATAATGAAACATACGTTTTGGAGCCAACTGTATTTTTACCATAAAAAATATAGTTGGCTTTATCTAATTTTAATTGTGTTGGTGTATGCGGTCTATTATTTTCAACTGCCAACTCCTCTAAGCTTACTATTATCCCCTTTTGGCTTGCAGTCTTGGAGTGCGGGATTGACTCGGGCTAGTGTCAAATTGATGCAGTTGGATTTCGTGGGAGCCTATGACCAGAATCCCTTGATTTATCTAGTGGTCGTAGGGATAAATTTTCAGCTATTTGTTATGCCATTTTTAGAAAAAAAGGAAGTGTGTGGTGGAAAATGAAGTCAGAGGCCTATGTTGCTGAGCAGATCAGACTTCGTCCCTCTCTGGAGGGAGAAGATATTTTGTTTGCCCTGCCTTGGTATCAGGATAGGGAGCTGGTTTATATGGTTGATGGAGTGAAAGAGCCGTATTCCGTGGAGAAGCTGGTGCGCATGTATGGATATTTATCGCAACGTGAGAAACTTTATTTTATCGAAGTATGGGAAAATGATTCTTGGAAGACGATTGGTGATGTGACCTTGTCTCAGGAGGATTTACCGATAGTGATTGGAGACGCAGCTTATAGAGGTCGAGGTCTTGGCAAGCAAGTTCTGCAATTGGCGATTGAAGAGGCTAAAAGGATGGGCTGGACAAGTCTTGCTGTTCGTGAAATCTATGACTACAATCTAGCTTCGCAGAAGTGTTTTCAAGCAGTTGGTTTTGTCCCGGTTGGGAAAACAGAAAAGGGATGGAGCTACCAACTTCAACTAGTTGATTCTCTTGCCAAATAGCAGAAATTTTGCTAAAATGAAGAATAATTGAATAGGAGTCTGTGAGACTAGTAACCATGTGGAAATCTATCAGGGAATGCTGACCGTGACTGGAAGTCGGCTAGAGGAAAGTGTGGCGAATTCACTCATACAAGGACTTAGAATTAAGATTTACGCTTGTAAATGAAAAACGGATGGTACCGCGTGTCAACGCTCCGCTAGGGAGGGACACGTGTTTTTGTTTGCAAAAATGGAGGAAATATGGACTTACAAACACAATTAGAAGAGCTAAAAACATCCACATTGGCTCAGTTGAAGGAAATGACGGGCAACCACAGCAAGGAATTGCAAGACTTGCGTGTGGCTGTTTTGGGTAAAAAAGGTTCCTTGACAGATTTGCTCAAGGGACTGAAAGACTTGTCAAATGACTTAAAACCAGTTGTCGGAAAACAAGTCAATGAAGTGCGAGATATTTTGACTAGTGCTTTTGAAGAGCAGGTGAAAATTGTTGAGGCAGCAAAAATTCAAGCACAGCTGGAGTCGGAGTCTATCGATGTGACCTTGCCAGGCCGTGCGGTAAAAACTGGTTACCGTCATGTATTGACGCAGACCTCTGAAGAAATTGAAGATATCTTCTTGGGTATGGGCTTCCAGATTGTGGACGGCTTTGAAGTAGAAAAAGATTATTACAACTTTGAGAGGATGAATTTGCCAAAAGACCACCCGGCTCGTGATATGCAGGATACTTTCTACATTACAGAAGAGATTTTGATGCGTACACATACCAGTCCAGTTCAGGCTAGAACCATGGACCAGCACGATTTTTCAAAAGGTTCTTTGAAGATGATTTCCCCAGGACGTGTCTTCCGTCGTGATACGGACGATGCGACGCACTCGCACCAATTCCACCAGATTGAGGGCTTGGTTGTCGGTAAAAATGTTTCAATGGGTGACCTCAAAGGAACGCTTGAGATGATTATCAAGAAAATGTTTGGTGAAGAGCGTCAGATTCGTCTTCGTCCATCTTATTTCCCATTCACAGAGCCATCTGTTGAAGTGGACGTTTCTTGCTTCAAATGCGGTGGAGAAGGCTGTAATGTCTGCAAGAAGACTGGTTGGATTGAAATCTTGGGTGCCGGTATGGTTCACCCACGCGTGCTAGAAATGTCTGGTATTGATTCAACTCAGTATTCAGGTTTTGCCTTTGGTTTGGGTCAAGAACGGATTGCCATGCTTCGTTATGGTATCAATGATATTCGCGGCTTCTATCAAAGTGATGTTCGCTTCTCAGAACAGTTCAAGTAAGCTGTCTCTTGGGAGCTAGATAGGAAATAAAAATGGTAAAGACGATTGGAATTCGAAAAGCCTATGAGGCGGAATTTTCGCAAATTGTAGCTGAAATGCAGCAGTATTTGGCAGGGAAAGGTTTCTCTGAGAGTGACCCAAACACGTATATGGAGGCATTCTTCCACCTTCCAAAAGAGGCAGATGAAAATTTCACAGTCATCTTGTTGAATAATGAATTAGCGGGATGTATGCAGCTGTCTGATATGAATGATGCAACAGTAAAAATTGAGAATTTCTTTATTTTTAACCGCGTACAGGGTCAGGGTTTGGAGAAATTTTATCTAGAATTTGCGGTAGATGAAGCAAAGGAACTAGGGAAGAATATTTTATTGCTAGAGTTGCCATCACAGGATTCTCAATTGGTGCAGTTGGCTGCTTCAATGGGATTTGAAAAAGAGGCTGATAGAGAGTCCAATCGCGCTGTAATAGAATGGGTAAAGAGAGTATAAAGAGGAAAGTATGTTAGTATCTTATAAATGGTTAAAGCAATTAGTTGACTTTGATGCGACTAGCCATGACTTGTCGGAAAAAATGTCAACAACTGGTATTGAGGTGGAAGGCGTAGAACAAGTGAGTGCAGGTCTTTCAAAATTAGTAGTGGGAGAAGTGCTCTCGACAGAGCCAATTCCTGAAACTCATCTCAATATCTGTCAAGTAAATGTCGGTGAAGAAACCACACAAATCGTCTGCGGTGCACCAAATGTCAAGCCAGGTATCAAGGTCATTGTTGCCTTGCCAGGTGCACGTATTGCAGGAAACCATAAAATCAAAAAAGGAAAAATCCGTGGCGTAGAGTCACTAGGAATGATTTGTTCCTTGGCAGAAATCGGTGTTTCGGATTCGGTTGTACCGAAAGAGTATGCGGATGGAATTTACTACTTGCCAGAGGATGCAGTAGTAGGCGATTCTATCTTCCCATACTTGGATTTGGATGACGAGATTATTGAGTTGTCCATCACTCCAAACCGTGCGGACGCTTTGTCTATGCGTGGTGTGGCGCACGAAGTGGCGGCTATCTACGACAGCAAACCCCATTTTCCAAGCTATGAGTTGACAGAAGTGGAGAAAAAAGCCAGCGATGTCATTGAAGTAACCATTGATTCTGAGCGTGTAGCAACCTATCAGGCGCGTGTGGTGGAAAATGTCACGATCGCACCGAGTCCACAATGGTTGCAAAATCTTTTGATGAACTCAGGAATCCGTCCTATTAACAATGTAGTTGACGTGACAAACTATATCTTGCTCTACTTTGGTCAACCCATGCATGCTTTTGATTTGGACAAGTTTGAAGACAAGAAAATTGTAGCGCGTCAGGCCAAGTCAGCAGAAACCTTGGTGACTTTAGACGAAGTAGAGCGTGAATTGACAGAAGAAGATATTGTCATTACCGTTGCAGACAAACCAGTTGCCCTAGGTGGTGTTATGGGTGGTGCTTCTACGGAAATCGATGCGACGTCGACAAATGTTGTTCTGGAAGCAGCCCTCTTCAACGGAAAATCAATCCGTAAAACATCTGGTCGTCTCAACTTGCGTTCAGAATCTTCTTCACGATTTGAAAAAGGTATCAATGTGGCAGATTTGAGTGCAGCCCTGGATGCAGCAGCAGCAATGATTGCAGAATTAGCTGGTGGTCAAGTCTTGGCTGGTCGTGTGGTAGCCGGTCAAGTCGATACGGACGCACTTCCTGTGACAGCTCAAGTCGATTATGTCAACCGTTCATTGGGAACAGCCCTTACATACGCAGAAATCGCAGCTATTTTCCGTCGATTGGGAATGGAAATTTCAAGAGACGACACAGCCTTCACTGTTCAAGTACCACGTCGTCGTTGGGACATTACTATTCCCGCTGATTTGGTGGAAGAAATTGCTCGTATTTATGGCTATAATAATCTTCCAACAACCTTGCCACAAGAAGACGGTACTGCTGGTGAGTTGACACGTAGCCAACAACTTCGTCGTCAAGTGCGTAGTTTGGCTGAGGGAGCAGGATTGACTGAAATCATTTCCTATGCGCTGACTACTCCAGAAAAAGCAGTTGAATTCACACTTGAACCAACTCAAGTAACCGAGCTTATGTGGCCGATGACAGTAGACCGCTCTGCACTTCGTCAAAATATGGTGTCTGGTATGCTGGAAACAGTTGCATACAACGTTGCTCGTAAAAATAAAAACTTGGCTTTCTATGAAATCGGAAAAGTCTTTGAACAAACAGGCAATGCAAAAGAAGATCTGCCACAAGAAGTTAGCAAATTTGCCCTTGTCATGACAGGTTTGGTAGCGGAAAAAGACTTCCAAACACCAGCCGTGGCGGTTGATTTCTTCCATGCAAAAGGAATCGTGGAAAGCTTGTTAGCGAAGTATGGCTTGACTGCTGAATTCCGTGCGACAAGTCAGGTTGCAGCCTTGCACTCAGGACGCACAGCAGCCATCTACCTCGGTGAAGATTTACTTGGTTTTGTAGGACAAGTACACCCGCAGACAGCAAAAGACTATGCTATCCCAGAAACTTATGTGGCAGAGTTGAACATGGACTTGCTAGAAGCAGCCTTGCAGCCAACTCAACCATTTACTGAAATTAGCAAATTCCCAGCTGTTAGCCGTGACATTGCCCTCTTGGTTAAGGCAGAAATTCAACACCAAGACATCTTAGAAGCCATTGCTAAGGCAAATGTGAAACGCTTGACTGACATCACTCTCTTTGATGTCTACGCAGGTAGCAACATTGAGCCGGGGCACAAATCAATGGCCTACAGTTTGACCTTCCAAAATCCCGTCGATAGCTTGACGGATGAAGAAGTAACAGGCTACATGGCTAAAATCAGCAAATCTCTCCAAGAATTGGGAGCAGAAATTCGTTAAAATGAAAAAGGACCAAGGAATAAATCCTCGGTTCTTTTTATAATATAAAGTCTTCAACAATGATTTTTTCTTGTTCACCATATTTTTGAATGACTTCTTGGCTTAGCTCAGCATAGAGCGGGCGAAGCTGGTCAATTTTTTCTGGGGATTCTCCACCGATATAGTCAAACTTGCATTCAACAACCATGAATAATTCGTGGAAAAGGCTATTCATTTCTTGTAGACGGTCAATTAAGTCTGTATCGTTTTTCATAAATTCAGGAATAGTTTCTTTGGTAAGGAAGAAGCCATTGCGTTCTTTAACAGGGAAAGTTCCATATTCTAAGCAAAATTCGTAAACCATGAGGACCTCACTTTCTTGCTTACATTTTATCATATCTTCCTTGATTCGAGTAGCGACACAACTTATTTGCAATGATAATTAAGTTTTCTTTAACTTTTCTTTCAGTTTCATTTAATTTTCAGTCGGTACAATAAAACCATCATAAAAAAGCAGAGGTAAGACATGAAAACGCGAATTATTCAAAAACAATTTAAGCGAAAAGAGAGCAAGTATATCTTGAATAAGGTGGTTTGGGAGCGATTTTCTCAGGAGATGGCGGCTTATATGACCCAGGATGAGTTTGCAACCTCTACTATCACGAACATCTATTTTGATAATCAAGACTTTCAGATGATTCAAGATTCGATTGCCAAGAAAAATGGCCGAGAAAAGGTGCGGATGCGTCTCTATGCAGTCCATCCTGAAGCTAGCAGTCAAGCATTTTTGGAAATCAAGAAGAAAGAAAATAAAATCGGCTACAAGTTTCGTTTGACGTCCAATCCGATTTCGATTGGTCGTTACATTGAGAACGGGATTGTGGACTCGACCATTACAGACCAGACCGTTACGCAAGAATTGAGTCAGCTTCGTAAGCGCTATGGCCGCATTCAGCCCATGATGTATATCTATTATGATCGCGAGTCTTTCAAGGGGAAGACAGATAGTAAGATTCGCATTACCATTGACCAGCAACTTCTTTATCGCTGGACAGAAGTGGATGCTTTGGCTGGGAAGTTTGGACAACCCTTGCTTGATCCAAATAAGGTCATCATGGAAGTGAAGGTGCCAGGAGAAAGGCCTGAGTGGCTAGAGGAGTTGCTGACCAAGTACAAGATTGAGAAGCAATCCTTTTCAAAATACGGTCGAGCCTATCAGTTAGCCATGGCCGAGAAAGAGGGTGAAAGTCATGCAGACACTGTTATTTGATAGTTTATTTTCAACCAGTTCAACTAGTGTGACGGTAGGACAAATGGGCTTAACTTTTGCTACCAGTCTCCTGTTAGGCTTGCTTTTAGCAGCCGTCTACAAGTTTGGGGCCAGTTACAGTAAGGAATTTGTAGTGACCTTGATTTTTCTACCGAGTCTGATAGCCTTGATTATCTTTCTGGTCAATGGCAATCTAGGAACCAGTGTGGCAGTTGCGGGAGCATTTAGCCTGATTCGATTTCGTTCGGCTGCTGGTAGTGCGCGAGAGCTGCTTGCAGTCTTTATGGCGACAGCCATTGGTCTAGCAACGGGGATGGGCTATCTGACCTTGGCTGTGGCCTTTAGCTTGGTCTTAAGCCTATTGATCTTCATCATAGAACGCAGTAACTTTGTACAAGTTAATCAGGAAAGACGACATGTTTTACTTACCGTGGCGACGGATTTTGATTATGACCAATTTTTTGAAAAGCAGTTTTCTTCTACGGTGAAAAAAGCAGAGCTGGCTTCTTTACATTACAAACCGAAGAAAGACCGTCTGGTATTGGAGTATCTTTTGCAGGTAGACAGATCCGTGTCTGACAAGGAAATGATGGATACAATCTTACTGGCAGGTCCAAAAGATGTTGTGATTAGCCGTCAACTGCCTCGTAAGAAGACATTATAAAAATACTCCTCTTTGAATAGAGGAGTATTTAGCTTAGTTCCAGAATTTAGCTGCGATATCTTGACCTTGTTTGATTTTTGCCCATTGTTGTGGGATTGCCAATTCATTTCCTGAGTCACAAGATGCAAATCCGCATTGGTGTGATAGAAGGAGACGTTCTTTTGACAAGATTTGGCTAGCTTGCTCGAGGAGGTCAAGGACACGAGCTTCATCATCAAGGTCAGTAGTTTTTGATGAGAGAAGTCCAAGTACCACTTCAGCATCCTTGTCTTTCAAAGCTTCAAGAGCCTTGATGTCGCCAGAAGTATCGCTATCCCACTCAAGGAAGAAGCGATCGTAGTGTTGATCAGCCAAGAATTTTTTGGCGATGGCTTCATAGGTACCACCTGTTGCAGAACGGCTTTCGTAGTTACCACGGCAGTTGTGTGTCCAGACAGTGAGGCCGATAGAGTGTGCGTAGTCTACAACTTCATTGTTGATAGCGATAAATTCGTCAGCCAATCCAGCCAAGTCAGTACTTGATAGGCTAGCAAATGGAGTTAATGGATTTGTTTCATCAAACAACTCCCAAAGGCAGTCGTCAAATTGAACAATTTTTCCGCCGATTTCTTTGTACTCTGCCAAAAATTCTTTATAGGCATTGATCAGTCCTACTTTGAGTTCGTCATTTGTCTTATAAACTTGTCCTTCACCGGCAAGACCGTCAAAAATAGCCAATTCAGTATAGGCATGGGCAGGTCCCCAAATAGTTTGCTTGGTATCTTGGCCGTCAGCAGCTGCTACAACTTGCTTGTAAATATCGAGGAAGTGGTGATTTTTACCAGAAAGTGGAGCAGTGATACGAATGCCGATGTCTTTACGAGTTTCAAATGCACCTTCTTCATGGTCTTGGAAAGTATAGCCTTGCTCTGCAATATAACGCTCAACACCTCCTAATCCCCAAACAAAGTCGAGGTGCCACATAGAGCGACCAAATTCGCCATCAGTCAGGATATCAATCCCGTTTTCTTTTTGGTCAGCAACAGACTGTTTGATGTCAGCTGTTTCAGTTTCTTGGTAGCCTGGAAGCGCATCGTAGAATGGATATTGGATATCATCACGATGTTCAATTTCTGTCTTGTATTCACGAAGGTTTGCAGGACGCAAGAGTGAGCCAACTAATTGAAATTTTGATTTTGTCATAATATTATACCTCTTTACTTGATGAAACTATCATACACCAGTTGAATGCATTTGGAAAATAGTTAAAAATGGTCAATATATATAGTTATAAACTATATCACACGATACAAAAAAACAGCCCGCAGGCTGTTTTTTAGCGTGATACACGACGACGTGCAGCTTTTTTACGATTTTCTTCGATGAATGCTTCTTTCTTTTCTTCTGGTTCAATGATTGTTTTTTGAACTGCAAATGCTGCGCCAGCAAGAGCAGCTACAGATGCAACAACACCAGTGAAGAAACCTTTACCAAAACCTTTAGCCATAATGGAACCTCTTTTCTCTATAGTGATGAGTGCGACAAGCTCAAGTGTGCAAGTTTTAGCACGGTGTTTGGCATGCACCCAATGACTTATGTTATAATAATCTTAGCGAAAAACTTAGAAATTTTCAAGGAAAAAAGATGAAAACAAAGATAATTGTGGTCTTGGGACCAACTGCTGTGGGCAAGACTGCATTAGGGATTGATTTGGCTCAGCGCTTTAATGGGGAAATCATCAGCGGAGATAGCCAGCAAGTCTATCGTCAGCTGGATATTGGGACGGCTAAGGCTAGCCAGGAAGAACAGACAGCAGCAGTGCACCACTTGATTGATGTTCGGGAGGTGACGGACGGCTATTCGGCTTTTGATTTTGTACAAGAGGCCCAGGTTCTTATTGAAGAAATTGTATCGCGCGGGAAAGTGCCCATCATTGTAGGAGGGACTGGTCTTTACTTACAAAGCCTGCTTGAAGGTTATCACTTGGGTGGTGAGATTGATCAAGAAGCGGTTTTGGCTTATCGTGGTGAATTAGAAAAACTGGCTGATGAGGAATTGTTTCGATTGGTTGAAAAAGAAGGGCTTCTCATTGCTCAACTCAATCGCAGACGGGCTATCCGTGGTTTAGAATTGAAGAAATTTGGCAAAGATTTGGAAAATCGGGAACCTGCTTACGATGCGCTTGTAATAGGTTTGTCTGATGAACGTCAGGTCTTGTACGACCGCATCAACGAGCGTGTGGACAAGATGATGAAGGCAGGATTGTTAGCGGAGGCCAAGTGGCTCTATGAGGCCTACCCAGACTGCCAAGCAGCTAGAGGCATTGGTTACAAGGAGCTGTTTCCTTATTTTTCAAATCAGCAGTCACTGGAGGAAGTGACAGATACCCTCAAGCAGGCGACGCGTCGATTTGCCAAGCGGCAGCTAACATGGTTCCGAAATCGGATGAAGGTGGATTTTTACCACATCTCTGAGCCAGGAATGAAGGAGCAGATAATAGAAGATGTAGAGGCGTTTTTACATGATTGAAACGAAAAAAGAACAAGAACGTGCCTTGCTGGTTGGGGTGGAATTACAAACGACTGAAAATTTTGCCATGTCCATGGAAGAGCTGGCTAGCCTAACCAAAACGGCAGGGGCAGTTGTGGTGGATACCTATACTCAGAAACGTGAAAAATACGACAGTAAGACCTTTGTCGGTTCTGGAAAGCTGGAAGAAATTGCGGACATGGTGGAGGCAGAAGAAATCGACACGGTTATTGTCAACAACCGCTTGACGCCTCGGCAAAATACCAACTTGGAAATCATGCTTGGTGTCAAGGTCATTGACCGGATGCAGTTGATTTTGGATATTTTTGCCATGCGGGCGCGTAGTCACGAAGGAAAATTGCAAGTGCATTTGGCCCAACTCAAGTATATGCTGCCTCGGTTGGTAGGGCAAGGAATTATGCTCAGCCGTCAGGCTGGTGGAATCGGATCGCGTGGTCCAGGTGAAAGTCAGTTGGAACTCAATCGTCGAAGCATTCGCCATCAAATTCATGATATTGAACGGCAGTTAAAAGTGGTTGAAAAAAATCGCTCGACTGTACGTGAACGTCGCCTGCAGTCGGGTGTCTTTAAAATTGGATTGATTGGCTATACAAACGCTGGGAAGTCCACGATCATGAATGCCGTGACGGAGAAGACGCAGTATGAAGCGGATGAATTATTTGCGACCCTGGATGCGACAACCAAGCAAATCAGTTTATCAGATACCTTTCAGGTGACGCTGACGGACACGGTTGGCTTTATCCAAGATTTGCCGACGGAGCTGATTTCAGCCTTTAAGTCGACACTGGAAGAGTCTATGAATGTGGATTTATTGCTTCATGTGATTGATGCCAGTGATCCAAACCATTCAGAGCAGGAGCAGGTGGTCTTGGACATTCTGAAAGATTTGGATATGTTGGATATTCCTCGTTTGGCTGTTTATAATAAACTGGACAAGACGGGTGAGGACTTTACGCCTAGTCAATTTCCACACGTCATGATTTCTGCTAAGGATGAAAAAGCCAGAGCACACATTCAGATGATGGTCCTTGCTAAAATCAAAACCATGTTTGAGAGATTTGATTTGCGTGTGCCATTTGCCCAGTCTTATCGCCTGCATGACTTAGGAAAAATTGCGCTGATTGACAAGCGGGAGTATCAAGAGGATGTAGAAGTGATTTCAGGCTACATCTCGCCAGATAATAAATGGAAGTTGGAAGAATTTTATGACGGACTATCTTGATTTAGCGATGAAATATGGTGGTTTTACCAGTCTAGATAAGGTCTATCTGAAGAAAAAATTAGCTACACGAACAGACCAAGAAAAGCTAGATTTTATCACACCACCGCCGTCTGTTATCAATGCTTATTTTGCGGAACTCTATCAAAAGCAAACACCGAAAGCGGCGACAGATTATTATTTTGATTTGTCTGTCAAGCTTGGTTTGTTGCAGGACAGTCCATCATTTGCTGAGGAGAAGCCTTTTGTCCGCTTGAATTTGTCTGGTAAATCATTCGGCTTTGCCTACGTGTCTGACCAAGAAGTGGCTCAAGTGTTTGCTGAGGAAGATGATTCAGTGACCAGCCAACTGCTGTTTGAATTGGCACAAATCTTTCCGCAGTATGTAATTTTTGTAGAAAATGAAAAGATTTTCATGCAAGAATTGCTTGCCGGAGAGGATTTTCAAGTGGTGGCACAAGACCGATATCTCTTGACCGAAATTAGTCAGAATGCAGACTATGTCAAAATTTCAGGTTTTAACCAAGAAGAGGTGGAGCAAGCTAGCCAGAACTATCTTGGAAAAAAATATTACGCCTGGTCAGGTCGCTCAGCTATTCTTTATATCCTTATTTAATTTAGTGTCGAAAGTAAACGAATCAACTATATCTCAAATTAGAAAGTAATAGGAATACATGTACATACAATTTTTAGGGACAAGTGCGGGTCAACCTTCAAAGTCGCGCAATGTTTCTAGTTTAGCCCTTAAACTCTTAGATGAACTCAATGAAATTTGGCTTTTTGACTGCGGGGAAGGTACTCAGCATCAAATTTTAGAGACTAGCATTCGTCCACGGAAAATCAGCAAAATTTTCATCACCCATTTACATGGAGACCATATTTTTGGTTTACCGGGGTTCTTGTCCAGCCGTTCTTTTCAAAGTAATGAAGAACAGACCGACTTGGAGTTATATGGTCCGGTTGGTATTAAGAGTTTTGTCCTCAGTAGCTTGAAAGCATCGGGTTCTCGCCTGCCTTACAAGATTATTTTTCATGAATTTGACCGAGATGATATGGGCTTGATTTTTGAAAATGATAAGTTTAAGGTCTATGCGGAAGAGTTGGATCATACCATTTTCTGTGTGGGCTACCGCGTCATTCAAAAGGATTTGGATGGTATTTTGGATGCGGAGGCTCTCAAGGCGGCAGGTGTTCCTTTTGGTCCCTTGTTTGGAAAAGTGAAGAACGGTCAGGATATTGTTCTTGAAGATGGGACGGAAATTAGGGCCAGCGACTTCTTGTCAGCGCCTCGTCCAGGTAAGGTTGTGACGATTTTAGGAGATACGCGCAAGTGTCATGCCAGTATCCGATTGGCAGTCAACGCAGACATTCTCGTCCACGAATCCACCTATGGAAACGGGGATGAGCGGATTGCTAGAAAGCATGGGCATTCGACCAATATGGAAGCTGCGCGGATAGCCAGTGATGCGGGTGTCAAACGCCTTCTGCTCAATCACATCAGTCCTCGTTTTCTATCACGTGATGTCAGTCAGTTGCGCCGCGATGCCGCTACGATTTTTGAAAATGTAACCATTGTCAAAGACCTAGAAGAGGTTGAGGTATGAGAAAAATCCTCATAACAGGTGCGTCGGGTGGAATTGCGCAAGAAATTGTCAAACTCTTACCAGATGATTTCTTGATTCTCTTGGGACGTGATAGGCAAAAATTAGACCATATTTATGCATTTCATGCCAATAAGGCAATTTTTTCACTAGATATTTGTGATGAAAAAGCAGTGGCAGAATTGATTGCCCATATTTACCAAGAATTTGGTCAAATTGATATTTTGATTAATAATGCTGGTTATGGCCTATACAATGACTTTGAACAGTTTACAGCCCAAGAAGTCCAAGATATGTTTGCGGTCAATACTTTTGCAACCATGACTTTTTGCCGAGAAGTTGGAAAGCGGATGAAAGCAATTCGTGCTGGTCACATCATCAATATAGTTAGTATGTCTGGATTAGTGGCCTCTGCTAAGTCTTCAGTTTACTCTGCGACCAAGTTTGCCTTGATTGGTTTTTCTAATACCATTCGTCTGGAATTAGCTGCCTATCAAGTGGCAGTTACAACAGTCAATCCGGGACCAGTCGCTACACCTTTCTTTGACTTAGCAGACCCTGATGGCTCCTATCAGGAAAGTGTCAAAGCCTTTACCTTGCAGCCGCAGGTCGTGGCCAAGCAGATTGTCAAAGCCATGAAGACTCGTAAAAGAGAAATCAATCTGCCTTTTTCACTGGCTGCTACGTCTAAATTTTACAGCTTGTTCCCTATCTTAGCAGACTATCTAGCTCGAACTGTATTTAATTATAAATAAACACAAACTTCTATACATATATAGGAGTTTTACTAGTAGAACGAGGGGAAATTTGCTATAATAATTAAAAATTATCAAAAGAGAGAGTATATGAAAAAACTTTGGCGTCTGGTTTATAGTCGTACTTTTATCATTTTTGTCTTGCTAGCCATTACGGTCTATGCGATTTTGTGGGCTGTTTCCTTTGCGACATCCGCCGTCCCTTGGGTGGTGGGGGTGCTTCAGTTATTTTCCATTATCATTGGTATCCATATCATTAATCGCCCCATGAATGCAAGCTTCAAGCTAGCATGGATGATTTTTGTCATGGGTGTACCAGTTTTTGGCGCTCTCTTTTACTTCATTCTTCAGTCCAATATTGAAACCCGCCGGTACAGAAAAACTTTTCTGGCTCAGGCTAAACGACTTCGTGAATATGGGCATACTTCTAAAAAGATTTTGCATCGATTGGAAAAAGAGGACAAAGACCAACTCAAACTCGCTCATTATATGAACCGACATGTTGGCTATGCCTTGCACGGAAATACAGATGCTGTGTATTTTTCATCAGGTGAAGCCAAGTTTGAGGCCCTTTTAGAAGAACTTCGTAAAGCTGAGAAATACATCTTCATGGAATATTTTATCGTGGATTTTGGCTATATGTGGGATGAGATTTTGACCATTCTCAAAGAAAAAGCAGCGCAAGGTGTGGAAGTACGCTTTATGTACGATGGGATGAACTCCCTGACTCTTCTTCCCTACAATTACTATAAAACCCTGCGTTCCTACGGCATCAAAGCCAAGGTCTTCTCGCAGATCATCCCAGCCCTGTCAACTGTCCAAAACAATCGTGACCACCGGAAAATTGCGGTTATTGATGGAAAAGTCGCCTTTACAGGTGGCGTAAATATTGCAGACGAGTACATCAATAAAAAGGAAAGATTCGGGCACTGGAAAGACGCTGCCATCATGGTCAAAGGCGAAGCTGTTGCTAATTTCACCTTGATGTTCTTGCAGATGTGGAATTTCAATGAGAAGTCTGAAAATGAAGATATTCATTATCTGGAAGAGTATGTGCATCTGGAAAAGCAGACTGTCGAGACCGATTCATTCTTTCTTCCGTATGGGGAAAATCCTTTCGACGGTGATGATGTTGCCAAGCGGGTTTACCTGGATATGATTCAATCCGCCACAGACTACATTTATATCATGACACCTTATTTGGTCTTGGATGATGAGATGTTGGACAATTTAACCTATGCAGCCAAGAGAGGAGTAGCGGTGAAAATCCTTCTTCCTCATATCTATGATAAGCAGACAGCTTATTTAGCGGCTCGGACAAATTTTGAAACCTACCTAGAAGCTGGCATTCAAATTTACGAATACACTCCGGGATTTGTCCATTCCAAGGTTGTCTTGGTGGATGGAACAAAAGCCTGTGTTGGCACGGTAAATATGGATTTTCGAAGTTTTTATCTCAACTTCGAGTGTGGGGTTTACCTCTACAATCACAAACAAGTTGCGGCAGATATTTTGACAGATTTTCAAGAATCTTTCGCACTATCTCAGCCAGTAACCTTGTTTGATTTCCGTTCGAACTATCCATGGTATAAGCGACTAGCTGGTTCAGTATTGGCTATGTTTGCACCTTTATTTTAAGAAGAGCAGGTTGTTTTGTTGGCACTACAATCACTATGGATAGTGTATGGACACTAATAATCTCTGTTCGTTAGATGTATTTATTTGTACAGGATATGATTTATATTTAAAAGTGAAGGAAAAAGAGGAAAGAAAATGGCTACGATGAATGATGTTGCTAAATTGGCAGGTGTTTCCCGAGGAACGGTATCAAACTATATAAATGGTGTTAAAATAAAGGAAATATCGCAGCTTAAGGTACAAGCAGCAATAGACGAGTTGGGATATATTCCAAATGTTACAGCAAGAGACTTAAAGAGAAATCGTTCAGATTTAGTGGCATTGATATTACCTACAACGAAATCCCCATTTTTTTCAGAACTCATTTACGCACTGCAACAAGCTCTTAAAAAAAATAATTTTAAGACAATACTATGCAATTCAAATAATGAAATGAAAGAAGAATTAGAATACATTCAAATGGCAAAAGAGCAAAAAGTTGCTGGTATTATCACGATTTCATATAGTGAGCTTCCAGCAGAATTACTAACTGGCGTGCCTATTGTCTCCATCGAAAAAAAATTATTGGAGGATATTCCTTGTGTTTCTTCAGAAAATTCATCTGGGGGTAGATTAGCAGCAAAAGAACTGGTTAAACATGGTGCAGACCATCTCCTGCTAGTTACCAGAACAACAAACAAAACCATATATAATTACGGACAGAGAATGGAAGGATTTATTAGTTATTGTAAAAAGAATGGGATACAGTTTACGATTTTTAATCGCTCATTACACGATGATCGATTCTTTAGTGAGTTAGAAAACTATTTATTGAACGAATTCAAACAATCTGGTATAAATGGCATCTTCGCAGTTTCAGATCAATATGCGGACTTTATTTATACCGTTTTGTCAAATCAGAATATTAGTGTACCTGATGAAGTACAAATTATCGGTTTTGATGGAAGCAAAATGTATCCACAACAACATGCTGTCCTGTCTTCCATTAGACAACCCGTCACGGAGATAGCAAACGAATGTGTTAATCAATTAACCGATGTACTAAATAAAAGAGTATTTGATACAAAAAGCATTACGTTTTTACCTGTATCATTTATTCAAGGGAAAACAACCAGATAAAATCACTTGTCTTACAAGACGAGGGGATAGACAAAGTTGATTTGATTTAGGAACTCTTTAATACCCTTGTCAATCTGAAGCCTCCTGATACGGTTGAGCAGGCTCCTGTGGCTCAACGTAGCAACTCTTCTTTACCTAAGACTAACTATGAGAAGTTAGAAATGCAATTTTATTTGCTAATTTGTAAAAAAGTGTTGACTTAATATTTTTTTAGATTATAATATAAACTATAAATGGAGCGTTCAAAAAACGCTCTTCAATTAATTTATTTTTTGGAACGTTCCAAAAAGGAGAGGGAAATGAAAAAATTTGTAATTGCTTCTCATGGAGAAACTGCTGCTGGTCTACAAAGTACACTGGAGTTATTTGTTGGTAAAGATTATGATATTCGTTATTTTTGTGCTTATACAAATAGGTACCCAGATATTGACCAAGAAATTGATACGCTTTGTTCAGAAATAACAAGCGACGATCAAGTTATCATTTTTACCGATTTATACGGAGGAAGCGTCAATCAAAAAATGGCGCTGAAACTAGGAGAGCGAGACAATGTATTCATTATTGCAGGATTTAACATTCCTCTGATTATCGAGTTAATATTAAGTCCCGAACATTTCACATTTGAAAATATTCAAAAAATGATTGCATCTTCAAGAGAAGCAATGCGATTGTCGAATTTTGATGAGAATCTGCTAAGTGTAGAACATAAAACAGAAATTAAAGTGGAAAATAATCCGATTGCAGGTAGCGATTCTGCTATTGATGACTGGAATGGTACTATTCCTGCAACCATCAGAGTAGATGAACGCTTAATTCATGGGCAGATAGCGATGGTTTGGTCTCGTGAATTGAAACTCCATGGCATACTGGTTGCCAATGATGATGCTGCAGTAAATGAAACGCAGCAAATGGCTCTAAAAATGGCTGTTCCGTCAGGCATTAAGGTTTTAATTCGCTCAGTTGATGAAGTTTCAGAGATTTTAAAAGACCCACGCTCTCGCACTAGGAGATTACTGGTGCTTGTTCGAACGATAGAAGATGCACGTCGTATTGTTCGGAAGATGCCTGATATTGAAATGGTAAACATCGGGAATGTTGGTAAATCTGTTGAGGGTCAAAAAACAACTCTAAGTCAATTCGTGATGCTTACTGATGAAGAAATGCAGTCTTTGAAGAGTCTGTTAGAATTGTATCCAAATGCTGCTTTACAAAATTTGCCATCAGATAAAAAGATTCTTGCAAAAGATTTAATTAAAGGAGGAGAGTAGAATGCTAAGTCAGGCTTTTATTGTTGCGCTGGTCGTATTTTTAACAGTTGGGGGACAAGAATTATTAGGGTTTACGATGCTAGGAAGACCGATTGTCATCGGTCCACTACTAGGCTTGTTGTTAGGAGATATCCAAACAGGCTTAATTGTTGGAGCCTCTCTTGAAACCATTTTCATGGGGGTTGTTAATATCGGAGGAGCTAGTTCTGCGGAACCGGGGTTAGCTACAGCGCTAGCAACTGCCTTTGCCATTCAAATGAATGCTGGTGTCGAGGTAGTTATTCCTATTGCAGTACCTTTAGGGATTATAGGATTACAAATAAAAACTTTAATCTATGTTGGTCTCGTAGGGCCTTTCGTGACGAAATTTGATCAGTTCGCGGCTGAAGGGAATGAGAAAGCTATTGCGAAATTACATTTTGGATTATGGTTTACACAGTGGTTCCTTTACTCATTGATTCCTTTCTTTGCTATCTTATTCGGATCAGAGGCCACACGGCAAGTTTTGGAAAAAATTCCGGAAGTATTTGTTCATGGATTGAGCATTGCGGGCAATCTCTTACCAGCAGTTGGTATGGCTATGCTGCTTAAAATCCTTTGGGATAATAAATTATTCGTCTATTTCCTATTAGGATTTGTTCTATTAGCCTATCTAAATGTTCCTTTGATTGCAATAGCGGTACTTGCTACTATCATAGCTGTTGTGACTGTGGGGCGTGACCTAGATTTGAAAAAAATTCAGGATAATATCAGTACAAATGTGCCTACACATCATACTGTGTCGGATGATGTAGAGTTAGATAATTTTTTTAATTAAGAAAGGAAGATGAATGATGCATAACGTGAGTCATCTATCAAAAGAAGAAAAAAAGCTATTGCGTAAAATGTATTGGAGATCATTTTCTCTTTATGCTGCGGTCACTCCTTCCAAACAAGGAGCATCCGGTTTTTCATATGCTATCCAACCATTTTTAAATCAGTTCTATCGGAATCGTGAGCAGGAACGAAAAGACGCAATGCTCCGTCAGATGTCCTATTTTAATACCAATGTGGCTATGTACCCTTTCGTATTGGGTGTCATAGCCTCCATGGAAAAAGAAAATAGTGAGAAAAAACAGTTTAATGTTGAATCTATCAATGCCATCAAAACAAGTTTAATGGGACCATTGGCCGGTATCGGAGATTCTGTCTTCTGGGGGGTTCTGCGTACAATTTCTGCAGGGATTGCAGTAGGCTTGGCCCAATCTGGCAATATCTTAGCCCCTATTATTTTCCTGCTATTGTTCAACCTTCCAGTACAATTGTTACGATGGTACGGTGGTACAATAGGCTATACGTTAGGGTCAACCTATATTTCTAACTTATATGAAAATGGCTTAATCAATGTGTTAACCAAGGGAGCTAGTATTGTAGGTCTTGCTATGGTTGGAGCTATGACAAGCAGTATGGTGCAATTTCAACTGAAATGGAATATGGTCATGGATGGCGAAGTTGTCATGAAAAGCCAAGAAATGCTGGATCAGATATTTATTGGTTTAATTCCTTTGTCTATTACGTTATTTAGCTTTTATTTAATGAAAAAGAAGAATATTTCCGTTAATATGTTGATTATGGGAATGATTATCTTGGGTATTGTACTATCATTGTTAGGCATTACATAGAAAAATGAAAGGCACTTATGAGAGATACTTGGTGGAAAAAAGCGGTTATTTATCAAATATACCCAAAAAGTTTTTATGACTCAAATGGCGATGGCATTGGAGATTTAAACGGCATTCAGAAAAAATTACCCTATCTGAAAGAGCTTGGAGTAGATGCTATCTGGTTAAGTCCTATCTACCTATCGCCACAGATAGACAATGGCTATGATGTCCAAGATTACTATACAGTTGATCCCATGTTTGGTTCTAATGAAGACCTCTATCAATTAATTGATGAGGCTCACCAACTGGGGATAAAGGTGATAATGGATTTTGTGGCAAACCATACATCAGATAAAGCATTTTGGTTTCAAGAAAGTAGAAAATCGCGAGATAACCAATACAGTGATTTTTATATCTGGAAAGACGCTGGTCCAGATGGGAAGGAACCAAATAATTGGGGCTCAAATTTTGGAGGTTCGGCGTGGACATGGGATGAACATAGACAGCAGTATTATCTTCACTATTATGCGAAGGAACAACCTGATCTAAATTGGGAAAATCCTGCCGTTCGAAAAGCGATCTATGAGGTGATGAAGTTCTGGAAATCAAAAGGAGTAGATGGCTGGAGACTGGATGTCATTACTTCGATTTCCAAAGATCTCTCATTTCCAGATAATCCCCTTCCGATGACAACTTCTAATCAGCAAAATGGGCCACGTATGCATGAGTTTCTGCATGAGTTAAATCAACAGGTCCTCAGTCCTTTCGATATGATGAGCGTAGGGGAAGCACCAGCAGCCAAAGCTCATGATGCTCATTGGCTCGTTGACCCTAAACGTGAGGAACTGGACATGGTTTTTACGTTTGAACATATGCATATTGATCGGAAAAAGGGAGACAAGAATGGTCGCTGGGCCTTACAAGAACCAGACTTCGTGGCTTTAAAGAGAATTTTAAGTGATTGGCAGTCTGAATTGAGCAATTGTGGATGGAATGCTTTATACTTTGAAAATCACGATCGAGCTCGTGTCATTTCAAGATGGGGCGATACCGAAACGTATCATTTTGAGTCAGCAACAGCTTTCGCAACGATACTTCATGGATTGCAGGGGACTCCCTTTATTTATCAGGGTGAAGAGATTGGTATGGTTAATGCTGACTATAAGCTGGAAGAATATAATGACATCGAATTAAAGGGAAACTACAAGTTTTTTGTGGAAGAACAACAAACGATTGATGAAGAGAGTTTTATAGATGCAGTTTCCAAAGTGAGTCGAGATCATGCAAGGACACCTATGCAATGGGATGAAACCATCAATGCGGGTTTTTCTAAAGGAAAACCGTGGTTTAAGGTCAATCCAAGATATACAGCTATCAATGTTAAAAAAGATTTACAGGCGGCTCAGTCAATTTTTAGATATTATCAACAATTAATTGAACTGAGACACAATGAGGATATTTTATTGGAGGGTGACTATGAGTTATTGATGCCTAATCATCCCTATCTTTTCGTCTATAAAAGAACTTTTGAGAAAAAGACTTGGCTCGTGGTTGCGAACTTATCTACGAACATACAAGACTTGCAGGTAGAGGGACTACCTCAACAAGGGTATCGTTTTAGAATAAAGAATTCAGCCCGTGAAGAACTAACCCCACGCATTGAACCTTTTGAGGCCTTTATTGTTGAGTTTTAGTTTCGGTTATTATACTATTGCCTAAACTATTTCCTTTACGTAATGTTTCATCCGTTTTATTTTAAGAGTTGATGGTAGAAAGAATGTTGGGATTGTCATCCTTTGTCGTTATGAAAAATTGTTACTTGATGAGTTCCACCTATGAGGATTTTGATTATCTTTCTTTTCGTTAATTCAGTTAAGTAATACTGTTTTTCTACGGATACTATCTAGTTTATGTCTTTCTATCTAATGAATCATAAGAGAAGCTTTGTTTTCTTCAAATTGACGGTCTATCATTTGTCAAGCCTGACAAAGCTCTTTAGAAAGAAAGTGCTTTGCGTCTTTATTTTGGGGAGTGAAGTAGATATTTTTTCAAAAATAGAACACACCAAATCAACGCCTTATTCCCATTTTTTAAATAAGGTATTAATAATATGGCATAGTTAACTTTATTGATTTTTGGCTAAATGGTAACCCTACAGTTTATTATGCGTTATAAGATAATAACATTGTCCGAATGAGACGATGTATAGAGAGGCAATCGTGTGGAGCTTAGTCGAACCTACTTGCGATTGCCTTTTTCGTTTCTCGTAGAAATTTGCTATATGAAGAAGATTGCTATGACTAGCTGAAGTGATGTTGTGAATAGAATTTTCCTAGCATAAGGATTGCCTCGCTTATCTTGTTTGATTCCTTGTTTTAGTCATCTCATTTTCAATACTCGACGTTAGCTGTCCTACATACTTTGAACAGATTTAACTAAAACAGGTGTCTTGCCAGTTTCTTATATGACATCCAGTCTCTAAAACGCCCACGACTTAACAAGACATCATTACTTAAATATAAAGAAAAGTAGTGAATACTTTCTCCCGTCGGAGATTTTTTCACTACTAATCTTAGTATGTTTCTTTTGTTCCATTCTTGAATTTTTTAGCTTTTTGCTTAACTTTTGGGGATGGTTTGGTCTATGACGGCCTGTTTTTATCTCGATATGGTATAATGGGAATGTTTGAAAAAAGGAGTCAAAGAGTGATTAGTTCGAGTTATGACTGGCAGTTGGTCACAGAAACTGCTAATGAAGAGTTTGTGAAGATGGCCAAAAAAGAAGGTTTGGATAAGTTAGCTGCCAATTTATTATTTGAAAGAGGAATTCAGTCTGTAGAGGCATTGCGGGCCTTTTTACAGCCTAGTCTCGATGATTTGCATGATCCCTACCTCTTGCATGATATGGATAAGGCTGTTGAGCGGATTCGTCGTGCGATCGAGGATTATGAGCAGATTCTGATTTATGGAGATTACGACGCAGACGGCATGACTTCGGCTTCTATTTTGAAAGAAGCATTGGAGGAACTTGGTGCAGAGTGTCAAGTTTATTTGCCCAATCGTTTTACAGATGGCTATGGACCTAACGCTTCTGTCTATAAGTACTTTATCGAGCAACAGGATGTGACTTTGATTGTGACTGTAGACAATGGTGTCGCGGGAAATGAAGCCATTGCCTATGCCCAGTCTGTCGGTGTGGATGTGGTTGTGACAGACCACCATTCTATGCCAGATATCTTGCCTGATGCTTACGCCGTTGTTCACCCAGAACATCCTGATGCGGACTATCCCTTTAAACATTTGGCGGGGTGTGGTGTAGCCTTTAAGTTGGCTTGCGCTCTTTTAGAGACTGTTCAGGTCGAATTGCTGGATTTGGTAGCTATTGGAACCATTGCGGATATGGTTTCCTTGACGGATGAAAATCGTGTAATGGTCAAGTACGGCTTGTCTCTTTTGAAGCAGAGCGAACGTCTGGGCTTGCAAGAATTGATGAAAATTGCGGGAATTGAAACAGATACCTTGGATGAAGAGACAGTTGGCTTTCAGATTGCCCCGCGCTTAAATGCTCTTGGTCGATTGGATGACCCCAATCCTGCTATCGAATTGTTGACTGGGTTTGATGAGGAAGAAGCGCAAGCTATTGCTCTGATGATCGACCAGAAAAATATCGAGCGCAAAGATATTGTTCAGGCTATTTACGATGAAGCAAAGACCATGATAGATCTGTCTAAGCCTGCTCAAGTCTTGGCAAAAGAAGGATGGAATCCTGGTGTGCTGGGCATCGTAGCGGGACGTCTTTTGGAAGAATTTGGGCAGACCGTGGTGGTCCTCAATATTGAAGACGGTAAGGCAAAAGGATCGGCTCGCTCGGTTGAAGCAGTCAATATTTTTGAGGCTTTGACTGACCACCGCGATATTTTTATTGCTTTTGGAGGGCATGCGGGTGCGGCGGGGATGACCTTGCCAGTCGAAAATTTACCAGCTCTGTCAGATATTCTTTCATCCTATATCCTTGAAAATCAGTTGGACCAGGCTCTCAAACCAAGTCTGCGCCTAGATAAAGAGCTAGACTTGGAAGAATTGACCTTGGAGACACTCAAGTCTTTTGATAAGCTCAAGCCTTATGGCATGGACTATCCTAAGCCCATCTTTTATATCAATGATTTCCAAGTAGAGTCAGCTCGTACTATGGGACAAAATAATGCTCATCTCAAATTTCGCATTAGCAAAGGAAAAGCAGGCTTTGATGTGGTTGCGTTTGGTAAGGGCCATTTGGCGACTGAGTTTTCCCAAGTCAAGGGCATGGAATTGGCGGTTAGCCTCTCTGTTAACCAATGGAACGGCAATACCAGTCTACAGCTCATGCTAGAAGATGCCCGTGTTAACGGAGTTCAGTTGTACA
Source organism: Streptococcus gallinaceus (assembly GCF_024170225.1). Taxonomy (GTDB): domain Bacteria; phylum Bacillota; class Bacilli; order Lactobacillales; family Streptococcaceae; genus Streptococcus; species Streptococcus gallinaceus. The sequence continues at coordinate 348,660 of NZ_JALJXU010000001.1, forward strand.
ATATCCGTGGGAAAAATGCTGCGCTACCAAAAGGAGTTCCAGTTTTGGACGTGAATCAGGATCTGTCTGAACTAGCAGAGCAATCTGCTATTGTGATAAACCAGCTTCCTGTGGACAAGACAGCTTTAAAGCAAGTTTTTAAGGAACACGATTTCCAAGCAATTTACTTCAAAAATACCATTGACCAGCCTTATTATCTGGACGGTTACGGTAGTCGTGAACAATTTGCTAAGCTCTACAAGACCATTTACCAGTTCCCAGAATTTGATGTCCGCTACAAATTAGCTGAATTAAGCCAATACTTGAAAATCAAGCAACCACTTTTGATCAAAATGATTCAAATTTTCCAAGAGCTTGGTTTCGTGACCATAAATGAAGGAGTTATGACGGTCAACAAAGAAGCAGAGAAACGGGAAATTGCTGAAAGTCAGATTTACCAAGAGCTTAAAGAAGAAGTCATCTACCAAGAACTCATGGCTTTGGGCAACGTCCAAGAAATCTATGACTGGTTGATGGGAGAATAGCTAGAGAAAATCGTACATTAGGTTTAAAATGTGCTATAATAGACTGTAAAAATTATTTTAAGAAGTGAGAAAAACATGAAACTTGAAGATTATATTGCATCCATTGAAAACTATCCAAAAGAGGGTATTACTTTCCGAGACATCTCTCCTTTGATGGCCGATGGAAATGCCTATAGCTATGCTATTCGTGAAATTGTTCAGTATGCTACTGATAAAAAGATTGATATGATTGTCGGACCAGAAGCCCGTGGTTTTATCGTAGGATGCCCTGTTGCTTTTGAGTTGGGAATTGGTTTTGCACCTGTTCGTAAGCCAGGTAAATTGCCACGTGAAGTTATCTCAGCTGACTATGAAAAAGAATATGGCTTGGATACACTGTGCATGCATGCTGACGCTATCCAACCAGGACAACGTGTCTTGATTGTTGACGACCTTTTGGCGACAGGTGGTACTGTAAAAGCAACCATTGAAATGATCGAACGCTTGGGCGGTGTTGTTGCTGGATGTGCTTTCTTGATCGAGTTAGACGGTCTTGGAGGACGTGAAGCAGTTGGCGACTACGACATGAAGGTATTGATGAATTTTCCAGGTTAATATAGCTAATAGCTATAACCAGTCCTAAAATCTAGCAACTTGAATTGACAGACCTCCTGTTATATACTAGTAGTAACTAGAATAGGAGTGAGTTTATGCCGATTAAGATTGATAGAGGATTACCAGCGGTTGAGATTTTGCGCACGGAAAATATCTTCGTAATGGATGATAACCGTGCACAGCACCAGGATATTCGTCCCATGAATATCCTGATTCTCAACCTGATGCCGCAAAAGATAGTCACCGAAACGCAGTTATTGAGGCTATTAGCCAACACGCCTCTGCAGTTAGAAGTGGAATTTCTTCATATGGTCAGTCATCAGTCAAAGAATACTCGTACGGATCATTTGGAGACTTTTTACAAGACTTTTGATCAGATCAAGGGACGATATTTTGATGGATTGATTGTGACGGGGGCTCCTGTTGAGAATTTATCCTTCGAGGAAGTAGATTACTGGTCCGAATTGCAGCGCGTGTTTGAGTGGTCGAAGAGCCATGTTTATTCGACCTTGCATATTTGTTGGGGGGCGCAGGCAGGCCTTTATGCTCGCTATGGCGTTCAAAAACATAGCAAGTCGCGCAAATTGTCTGGTGTTTATCAGCAAGAAGTTGTGAAAACAGATAGTCCGCTGATGCGTGGATTTGATGATGTGTTTTCGGCACCACATTCCCGCTATACGGAAGTTTTGGCTGAGGATATTGCTCAATTTTCTAATTTGGAAATTTTATCGGATGGTCAAGATGTTGGTTTGTCGATTGTAGCTAGTAAGGACATGCGCGAAGTCTACAGTTTTGGGCATTTAGAGTATGATCGAGATACGCTGAAAAAAGAGTACGAACGCGATTTGTTGGCTGGGAAAGCGCCTCATGTGCCTGAGCATTACTTTAGACAGGATGATCCGACAACCAGACCGGCCTTGTCTTGGAATCTAGCGGCAGCACAATTTTTCAATAACTGGATTAACTATGCGGTTTATCAAGAGACCCCTTATGATTGGGAGACATTTGAGCAGTCTGCATTTTCAGCGAGTTTATAAGAGGAATTATGACTTATTTACAGCAATTTCAAACGGGCAACGTGGTTTTTCCAAGTGCCTTGTTGTTTCATTTTCAAGAATTATTTCCGTCAGCCGACGATTTTTTAGTCTGGCAATTTTTCTTTTTCCAAAATACAAGTCAATTAGAAAGTGTAGCACCTAGCGAGATTGCGCAAGCGACTGGAAAAACAGTTGCGGATATCAATCGTTCGATTGAAAAGTTGCAAAAAAGTGGCTTGTTGGAGTTCAAAACCATTAATCTAGCTGGTGAAATCGAGATGATTTTTGACGCAATGCCTGCACTGGAGAAGCTGGACCAGCTTGGAAATGCAGGAGTAGAAGAAATTGTTGAGCCCTTAGAAATCAATGACCTAAAGGCTTTGGTAGATGATTTTGAACGCGAGTTGGGACGCTTCTTATCGCCTTTTGAGATTGAAGATTTACAAAAAACCATTTCAGAAGACCGAGTGTCCGTTGACTTGGTGCGTACAGCCTTGCGGGAAGCAGTTTTTAACAATAAGACTAACTGGCGTTATATTCAGGCGATTTTACGCAATTGGCGTCGAGAAGGTATTACGACACCAGCGCAAGTTGAAGCAAAAAATGCAGAACGTGAAGCGCAACAAATGCCTGCAAAAACGGTCAGCACATCGGATGATTTTTTAAATGCAATGAATCTTTGGAAAGATTAGAATGGAAAAAACAAGATTATCAAAACGGCTGGAGACAGTCGCAGGTTTTGTGCCAGAAGGGGCACGTTTAGTAGATGTGGGGAGTGACCATGCGTACCTCCCACTTTTTTTAGTAGAGGCCGGTAAGATTGATTATGCAGTGGCCGGGGAGGTTGTTCGAGGTCCATTTGAATCGGCTCTGAGCAATGTTCAAGAAGCTGGGCAGGCGTCGAACATTCAAGTTCGCCTTGCTAACGGCTTGGCAGCGGTGGAAGACCAAGATCAGATTACTGCCGTAACCATTGCAGGAATGGGCGGTCGGTTGGTTGCAGCTATCTTGGAAGATGGTCAAGACAAGCTAAAAGGTGTGGAACGTCTGATTTTACAACCCAATAACCGTGAAGACGACGTACGCATGTGGCTACAAGAGCATGATTATCAACTGGTTGCAGAAGCTATTCTGGAAGAAAATGAGAAAATTTATGAAATTCTGGTTGCTGAGCCAGGGGAAATGACCTTATCTGCAAAAGAATTGCGATTTGGTCTCTACTTACAGCAAGAAGGAACGACTATTTTTCAAAAAAAATGGCAGTCAGAACGGAGTAAGCTCAGCTGGGCACTAGATCAAGTGCCAGAGACGCACAGGTCTGACCGCTCTGCCATTTCTCAAAAAATAAAGGATATCGATGAGGTGCTGCATGAGAGCAAGTGATGTAATCGCAAGATACCAAGAATTTTGTCCACCGACTTTGTCCCTGGAAGGGGATGTGTCGGGTCTGCAGATTGGGACGCTGGATAAGGAAATCAATCGTGTCATGGTAGCGTTGGATATTCGCGAGACAACAGTGGCAGAGGCCATTGACAAGAAAGTGGATTTGATCATTGTCAAACATGCACCAATTTTTCGTCCCTTGAAGCAGCTAGTTGCGGATGATTTACAGACGCAGATTTTGCTGAATTTGGTCAAGCACGATATCGCGGTCTACGTCAGTCATACAGATATCGATGTGGTCGATGGCGGGCTCAATGATTGGTTTTGTGAAATGCTTGAAATTGAAGAAGTTGAGTATTTGCGTGAAACAGTAGTTGGTCAGGGGATTGGGCGTATTGGAAATATTCCTGAGCAAACGGTCCAAGATCTAGCCTTGAAAGTCAAGTCTGTTTTTGGATTGGATAGCGTGCGGTTGGTATCTTACAGCCATCAAGCCCAGCAATATGCTTCGCGTGTGGCAATTTGTGGCGGTAGTGGCCAATCCTTTTATCCCGATGCTTTGGCAAAAGGAGCAGATGTTTTGATTACCGGTGATATTTACTATCATACAGGGCAAGAGATGTTGACTCAGGGGATTTTAGCCATCGATCCTGGTCACCACATTGAAGTATTATTTGTCAAAAAAATTGCTGAGAAGTTAGAAGAGTGGAAGAAAAATGAAGGTTGGGAACTAGAGATTATTCCGTCAACTGTTTCAACCAATCCTTTCCGACATCTCTAGAAAGTAGGGCATATATGGCTTGGTTATCTCAACAACCAGTTGTATTACAGGCGTTTTTAGCAGGACTATTTACTTGGGCTTGTACGATTTTTGGGTCAGCCATCGTTTTTTTCTTTAAGAAAATTAGCCGTAGACTCTTAGATACCATGCAAGGATTTGCGGCAGGTGTCATGATAGCAGCCTCATTTTGGTCCTTGTTGGAGCCGTCGATTAGCTATGCGGAGCCTCTCTATGGAAAATGGTCTTGGGTTCCTGCAGCAGTTGGTTTCTTAGTTGGTGGTATCTTTTTACGGATGGTTGACTTGCTGGTGCCTCATTTGCATTTGGGAAATGACCGCAAGGATGCTGAGGGAGGAAGTGCTCAAGAACGGAGACATTTATCCAAGACGACACTCTTGTTTTTAGCCATCACTATCCACAACATTCCAGAAGGATTGGCAGTGGGAGTGACTTTTGGCGCCTTGTCCAATCATTTTTCACAGGCTGCTTTTATTGGTGCTTTAGGATTGGCTATGGGAATTGGATTGCAAAATATTCCTGAGGGTGCAGCCTTGTCCATTCCAATTCGGACGGACGGCAAGTCCCGTCTCGAGGCTTTTTACTGGGGTTCAATATCAGCCATTGTTGAGCCGATTGGTGCTGTTATTGGTGCATTTGCAGTTATGTATATGGGGCCAATCTTACCTTATGCCTTGTCCTTTGCAGCAGGGGCGATGATTTTCGTCGTAGTGGAAGAGTTGATACCTGAATCGCAGACAAATGGAAATACTGATTTGGCGACAATGGGTTTGATGGTTGGCTTTACTATCATGATGATTATGGATGTTGCCTTAGGCTAGGAAAGTCCGCAGTTGCGGGCTTTTTTTGATGTGACAGTATCCCTATTTTATGATATAATAATATGAATATTTTTTTGGAAGGTATCTAAAATGAAAGGTATTATTTTAGCAGGCGGTTCAGGTACTCGTTTGTATCCATTGACTCGCGCTGCATCGAAACAACTTATGCCAATTTATGACAAGCCGATGATTTATTATCCGCTTTCAACTCTCATGTTGGCAGGTATTAAAGACATTTTGATTATTTCAACTCCACAAGATCTTCCCCGTTTTGAAGACCTTTTAGGAGATGGTTCAGAATTTGGAATTTCACTATCTTACGCAGAGCAACCAAGCCCAGATGGCTTGGCACAAGCCTTTATCATTGGTGAAGACTTTATCGGCGATGATAGTGTTGCCCTTATTTTAGGTGATAACATTTATCATGGAGCAGGTCTTTCTGCAATGTTGCAACGTGCTGAAAGCAAAGAAAAAGGGGCAACCGTTTTTGGTTATCAAGTAAAAGACCCAGAACGTTTTGGTGTTGTTGAATTTGATGCAGACATGAACGCTATTTCGATTGAAGAAAAACCAGACCAGCCAAAATCAAACTATGCCGTAACCGGTCTTTATTTCTACGATAATGATGTTGTTGAGATTGCTAAAAATATCAAACCATCACCTCGTGGCGAGCTTGAAATCACAGATGTCAACAAGGCTTATTTAGAGCGTGGAGACTTGTCAGTTGAGCTCATGGGACGTGGTTTTGCATGGCTTGATACAGGCACACACGAAAGCCTTCTTGAAGCTGCGCAATACATTGAGACTGTTCAACGGTTGCAGAATGTTCAAGTGGCAAACTTGGAAGAAATTGCTTACCGTATGGGTTACATCACTCGTGAACAAGTCCTTGAATTGGCACAACCGCTTAAGAAAAATGAATACGGACAATACTTGCTCCGTTTGATTGGAGAAGCTTAATGACTGAAAACTTTTTTGACAAAGAATTGGTTTGTCGTCAAGTAGAAGCCATTCCAGGTTTCTTGGAATTTGATATTCCAGTGCGTGGGGATAACCGTGGTTGGTTTAAAGAAAATTTCCAAAAAGAAAAAATGGTGCCGCTTGGTTTCCCTGAAAGCTTTTTTGAAGCAGGAAAATTGCAAAACAACATTTCTTTCAACAAGAAACACAGCCTTCGCGGTCTTCACGCAGAGCCTTGGGACAAATACGTTTCTATCGCAGATGAAGGACGTGTCTTAGGAACTTGGGTTGACCTTCGTGAAGGTGAGTCTTTTGGGAATACTTACCAAACCATCATTGATGCTTCAAAAGGTATCTTTGTACCTCGTGGTGTGGCCAATGGTTTCCAAGTGCTTTCTGACACTGCAGCCTATACCTACTTGGTCAATGACTACTGGGCACTTGAGTTGAAACCAAAGTACGCCTTTGTCAACTACGCTGACCCAGCTCTTGGCATCAAATGGGAAAATCTTGATGAAGCACAGGTTTCAGAAGCGGATAAAAATCATCCTTTCTTAAAAGATGTCAAACCACTCAAAAAAGAAGATTTGTAAAAATAAGGAAAAAACATGACTGAATTTAAAAACATTATCGTTACTGGTGGTGCAGGGTTTATCGGTTCAAACTTTGTGCACTACGTTTACAATAACCACCCAGATGTCCACGTGACTGTTCTTGATAAGTTGACTTATGCAGGAAATAAGGCCAACATCGAAGCAATCTTGGGTGACCGTGTTGAGCTAGTTGTTGGTGATATTGCTGACGCTGAATTGGTGGACAAATTGGCTGCCAAAGCTGATGCCATCGTTCACTACGCAGCTGAAAGCCACAACGATAACTCGTTGAACGACCCATCACCATTCATTCACACAAACTTTATCGGTACCTACACACTCTTGGAAGCCGCTCGTAAATATGACATTCGTTTCCACCACGTGTCAACGGATGAAGTTTACGGTGACCTTCCGCTTCGTGAAGATTTGCCAGGACATGGTGAAGGACCAGAAGAGAAATTCACTGCTGAAACAAAATACAACCCTTCATCGCCTTACTCATCTACCAAAGCAGCTTCTGACTTGATCGTTAAAGCTTGGGTGCGTTCATTTGGTGTGAAGGCGACTATTTCAAATTGTTCAAACAACTACGGACCATACCAACACATCGAAAAATTCATTCCACGCCAAATCACTAATATCTTGGCAGGTATCAAACCAAAACTCTATGGTGAAGGTAAAAACGTTCGTGACTGGATTCATACCAATGACCACTCAACAGGTGTTTGGGCTATCTTGACAAAAGGCCGTATCGGTGAAACTTACCTGATCGGTGCTGACGGTGAGAAAAACAACAAAGAAGTGCTTGAATTGATTCTTGAAAAAATGGGTCAACCAAAAGATGCCTACGATCACGTAACAGACCGTGCAGGACATGATTTGCGTTACGCTATCGACTCAAGAAAACTTCGTGAAGAATTAGGCTGGGAACCACAATTTACTAACTTCTCAGAAGGCTTGGAAGAAACCATTGCTTGGTATACTGATAACCAAGACTGGTGGAAAGCTGAAAAAGAAGCTGTAGAAGCAAACTACGCTAAAACGCAAGAAGTATTGTAATAAGTATCATGAATGAGAACTAAGAGGAAAGACCGCCTCTTGGTTCTCAATTTTTACCTTGAAAGGATGTCAATTAGTAAAATTTATGAAAAATATAGGAAATAGGGTTGTTCAATACTCTACAGGGATTATACTCTCTCTGGCTATGGTCATATTATTTTATTTGTCGTATTTATCACTCAGTACAAGAGGCTATATCTATATGACAAGTGCAGAGGAGATTACTTTTTTTAAGAATAGTCCTGTATTTTATATTTTCCTAGCGCTGATTATCCTACTATTTTTTACCGCTCATAAGCTTCTCGCCAAGGTGCCGTCCATACTTTTATTTTTGGTAGGAGCAGGGAGTTTTGCTATTTTTGCTGCTTATGTGGTTCCGAATGTAGATGGGCTCCTGAGGGCAGATCCACATTATTTGTTTAAGGCTGCGATTCAGATGAATATGGGGGATTATTCATCATTTGATAAGATTAGTTCTGCTAATTATATGTCAACTTTTCCAACTCAGATGGGACTTTTATCCCTCTTTCGTCTGTATGCCCACTTTACTACCAATACAAGCTATCTTTTTTTGGCACAGGTAGCGATGGTCATCGTTTGTAACCTGCTTTTGTGGCGAATCAGTAATCTTCTTTTCAAAAAACAAGAATTAAATAATCTAGTGATTTTACTTTCTTTCTTGTTCTTGCCGAATTTTTTCCTTGTTTTTTGGGTATACGGCGATATTCCTGGATTACTTTGCCTTCTGTTAGCCTTATATTGTTATCTTCACTTTAGTCAATCGAACCATATTTTATTTGGAATTGGTCTTCTGTTTTTCATTAGCTTGGCTTGTTTAGTTCGGAATAATTACCAGATATTCATGGTTGTATTGCTTGTTTTACAGGGGCTCTCGCTTTTAAAAGAATTCAATTACAAAAAACTGCTTATCTTACTGTTGCTATTTCCAACTGTAAAATTATCTAACATAGTGGTCCAAGGCTACTATGAGGGAAAAATCAATCAAAGTATCACCTATCCTCCGCAAGCTGCTTGGATAGTGATGGGGTTGAGCGACAACGCGGCAAATAATGGGTATTTTAATACCTACACAACGCTTATTAGGGAATGGAATGATTATGATGATAAACGTGTAGAAGAAGTGGTGAAAAAAGATTTGAAAGCCCGTATAAGTGCTTTTACAGCTTCACCAACCTATGCAAAAGAGTTCTTTGAAGAAAAGATTGCTGCTACTTGGAATGAGTCAACTCTGCAATCTATTTACGCTGGTCCGCTCTACACAAGAGAACAATACACTCATACTGATTTTTTACAAAATCTCTATCAGGAAGGTTCTTATTATCATCTTTACAATAAATATATGAGTGTCTTTTTGACCGCTATTTATCTGTTATCATTCCTCTATCTTTTCCTAAAATTTGTCATTTTTAGGGAAAAAATTGAACTGGTGCAGTTGTATCCGTTTCTCTATCTCATTGGTGGATTTATCTTCCATCTATTTTGGGAAACAAAATCACGCTATGTGTGGCCATATATCTATTTATTATTGCCAGTTGTAGCAATCAATATAAATTATATTAGTCAGAAATTAAAATGGAAGAGTAGGAGTAAAGCATAATGCAACCGACACTTTATATCGTGATTCCTTGCTACAATGAGGAGGCTGTTTTACCAGAAACGAATCCGATGTTTTTGGGAAAATTACAGCAGTTGATGACGGAAAATCTTATTTCAAATCAAAGCCGGATTATGTATGTTAACGACGGCAGCAAGGATAAAACATGGGAGCTAATTGAAGAATACGCTCGTCAAAGTCAATATGTGATGGGGCTAGCCCAGTCTCGTAATAGAGGCCATCAAAGTACGGTTTTGGCTGGTATGATGGAAGCAAAGGATGTTGCTGATATTGTGATTACCATTGATTGCGATGGGCAAGATGATATCAATTGCATGGATGAGATGATTGAGGCTTATAAGAATGGCGCGGAAGTCGTATACGGTGTTCGTAAGAAACGGACGACAGATACCTTTTTCAAGCGTTTTACAGCAGAAGGTTTTTACCATTTGATGGAAAAATTGGGCGTTGAAATTGTCTTCAATCATGCCGATTATCGACTCATGTCTAAAAAAGCTTTAGACGCAATGGCTGAATTTACCGAAGTTAATCTCTTCCTGCGTGGTTTGGTTCCGTTAGTTGGCTTCAATTATGCAATAGTGGAGTACGAGCGCTTTGAACGGATTGCGGGAGAAAGTCATTATCCGCTTAGTAAAATGCTCGGTTTGGCCTTTGATGGTATTACAAGTCTGAGTATTAAGCCGATTCGATTCATTACAAGTCTTGGTGTGATGACCTCCGTGATTTCCTTTTTATTTATCATCTGGACAATTTTCCGTCATTTCACAGGAACAACTGTTTCAGGTTGGGCAAGTACAGTGACAGTGGTCGCTTTTATCGGAGGAATCCAACTCATTTCCATTGGGATTATTGGTGAATACATCGGGAAAATTTACCTTGAAACCAAGCGTCGTCCGCGCTATATTATTGATAAACGTACAGAAAATTAAAAGAATCCTTCGGGGTTCTTTTTAAGTTGTTCTGTTTGCTATATGCACTAATTAGTTGTAATATAAATCAAACAATTGAAGGAGAATAGTTATGTATCAATCAGAATTTGAGTTGGGTTTGGTAGCAATCAATGTTAAGAATATGGAGTTGCAAACCTTATTTTATCAACAAGTTTTAGGTCTGGAAGTACTTGAACAGTCAGGTGAGCAGGTTGATTTGGGAGTGGGAGACAAAGTCTTGGTTCGTCTCATTCAAACAGATGATGAGACGACTGTGGCCAATAGTTATGGACTATGTCATTTGGCCATTGTTTTGCCAAGTCGTGAGGATTTGGGTCAGATTTTCAAGCATTTTATCGACAATAAGGTTCCCTTGGTTGGTGCTTCAGATCATGGTTACAGTGAGGCAATTTACCTAGAAGATACGGAAGGAAATGGTATCGAAATCTATCGTGATTTGCCTGTGTCAGAATGGGATATTCGTGAAGATGGTCGTATCGTTGGGAGTACAGAGCCGATGGATGCGGAGGCTGTTTATCTCTTGGGGCAAGTGAGTGAAGAGACCTACCATATGCCAGTTGGAAGTCGGATGGGACATGTTCACCTTGCGGGGAACAAATAGTCGTTCAACAGCAAGTTTTCTTGAGCAACTCTTACATGTTCAAGTGAAGTTCTCGGTTCCAACAGGTTACTGGTTAGCATCGGGCGATTACCATCATCATTTGGCTGTCAATGAGTGGGGCGGAAAATTTTTGCAAGTTCGTGAATCGGGTATGCGTGGGCTGGCTTATTTTGTTGTAGAATATCAGGATGCATTTGCCTACAAAGAGGCTTTGAAGCGTGCACAAGAAATGGGGCTAGCCTTGCAACTTGGTCAACAAGAAGCCAGTGTGAGAGATGAGAATGGTATCCAAATTGTCATGAAACTCGTCTAATTTCGGAGGTCTTCTTTGCTCAAATATGCTTGAAAAGGTATAATGGTAGAAAAAGGCAGGAGGAAGCACATGGTTCAAGTAAAAAAAGAAGTAACAAAGAAGGCAGCTGGGAAATTAGGAAAAGCTGCCGGTGTGCTCAATACAGTTTTCTCGGTTATTCCAGATACTGTAGCGATTGTAGGAGATATTACTGCTAAGGCTGCTCCGATAGTAGACAAGCATTTGGAATACAATCGTGCCTACAAGGAGCGGTTAATCCAGGTACCCAATCTTCTTGATGTTCCAGTCAAAGAAGCAAAGCGTCTCTTGGAGGAACGGGATTTGGTTGTGTTGACCATTCCGGTCAAGCCAACTTTGAAATATGCGCAAGCAGATACCGACGAAGTTCTTCACATGACTCCAAAATCAGGTAAAGTTGTGCCAGCTAGTATTGTAAAACTCTATTACTTGACGGCGGAAGTAAAGCGAGCTAGTCAGCATATGGCTGAGATAGACGCTTTGAAAAAAGAAGAGCAGAACCGCAAAATCCAAGAAAGTTTCAAAAAAGTAACCGACTTCTTGCCTAAGAAGAAATAAAAAGAACCCACTTTTCCAAAAAGTGGGTTTCTTTTATTCTTTAAAATCAGCCTTGGATTTAACATCGCCGTATTCTTCAGCGACTTCCTTGCTGAGGATGTCGTCGTAGTTAGCTAGCACTAGGTCTTGGCCGTATTTTTTGCGAAGTGCAGTAGTGACCAAGCGATAGGCGAGTTTCGGATTACGGGAGAGGATTGGGCCGTGGAAATAGGTCGCAAATACATTTTTGTAATGCATGCCTTCTCCGCCATCCTCTTTGTTATTTCCATTTCCATAGACAACTTTTCCGAGTGGCTCTTGATTCTCCGCTAGGAAGGTCCGGCCTTGGTGATTTTCAAAACCGTAGTAGGTTTCGTCAAAGTCCTGGTTATAAATCTTGATGTCTCCAATGTAGCGGTTATTGACTTGGTTGAGAGTGTAGTGTCCCATAATGCCAAGCCCATCAATTTTTCGTCCGCTAGCCTCGGTATAGTATTGCCCCAAAAGTTGGAAACCACCACAGATTGCGAGGACTACGCCGTCGTTTTCGATGAAATGACTGAGGTTTTCTTTTTTACTTGGTAGATCTTTGGCCAAAATAGATTGCTCATAATCCTGACCACCACCGAAAAAGGCAATGTCGTAAAAATTGTCGTCAAAAGCATCGTTCATGGAAACAATATCAACCTGAACCTGAGCACCGAGTTTTTCAGCGACGTATTTGAGCATGAGAATATTGCCATTATCGCCATAGGTATTCATGAGGTCACCGTAGAGGTGGGCGATGTGGAGAGTCAATGTGGCACCATTTTCAGGACTTTTTAGTGATGTGTAGACCATTATTTCATCTCCTTTCCAACAGCGTTTTCTTGCGCTAAGAACTCGCGGAACTCTAACATGGCTGTGTAGGTCGCCAAGATGTAAGCGTGCTGACTATCTTGGTGCTTGATAGCTTCAATGATTGATTTCAAGTCGGAAATCTCTGTAATCTTATCTTCTGGATAGCCTGTCACGCGGAGACGACGGGCGATTTCAGAGGAGCGAACTCCGCCAGCTTGGACTTGTGTGATGTCCATGGAAGTAATTTGTTCAAAATCAGCATCCCAAATCCAGCTGGTGTCAATTCCATCGGCGTAGTTAGCATTGAGAAGGACTGAGAGACTAAAATTGTAAGGGGCTAACTTCATCATTTCGATGGCTTGAGTAGCGCCCACAGGATTTTTAATCAGAACGAGTGTACAATCTTTTTCCCCGATTTTAAAGGTTTCTTGACGACCGAAGACTGCCTTGCTCTTATCAAAACCAGCTTTAATAACACTTGGTTCAATGCCAAAGTAACGGGCAACGGACACTGCTGCAAGAGCGTTATAGATATTGTATAGCCCGCCAATATTGATGGTGTATTCTTGACCGTCGATGACAAAAGTAGAAGAAGTATTGGTAATCTTAGTTAGGTCTGTCAGTTTATAGTCCAATTCTGGACGTTTAAAATCGCAGTTGAGGCAGACGTAGCTTCCCAGATTTGCATAGGTATTGAGCTTGTATTGGATAATTTGGTGGCAATGCGGACACAGGATTCCCTCCGTATTGTAGTGGGCCAATTTTGGCTCGGTTTCCTCGGTAGCAAATCCATAGTACTGAACAGGATTGGTCATCTTAGTCGAGTTAAAAAGAGGACTATCTCCATTTGCTAACACAGTTGCTGTAGGGATCTTGGCAGCACCGTCTAAAATCATCTGGTAAGTTGTGTAAATCTCTCCATAGCGATCCATCTGGTCGCGGAAGATATTGGTAAAGACGATGAGGCTTGGTTTGATGTAGTCGGTTACTCGTGCCAGACTGGCTTCGTCGATTTCAAGCACCGCAATTCTCTTGCCAGATTTGGCTTTTTTAGCAGACAAAAAAGTTGCGGTGATACCTGTGATCATATTGGCACCGCTAGTATTGGTGGTCACTTGACCAAATGCTTCTGTCAAAATACCAACTGTCAAAGCTGTTGTCAAGGTTTTTCCGTTTGTTCCTGTGATGACGACAATCTCATAGTCTTTTGCCAAGCTGTCCAGAATATGTTTGTCAAATGTAAGGGCAATTTTTCCAGGCAAAGTTGTGCCTCGTCCCAATTTTGAAAGGATGAATTGCGAGGATTTTCCCGCTAGAATTCCTAGTAAAGTATTTATTTTCATGTTCCCATTTTATCACAAAGAATAGGGATTTTCTAGAATGGAAGTCGGACAAAGACCTGAAAAAATGGTATAATAGAGTGATTGACATTGAATAGAAGAGGATACTGTTAGAATTATGCTAAATTTACATCAATTACTGGATTCGGGTTACTGGTCCAGTTTGGCTTCCAGTCCAGGAGTTGCTCTAATCAATTTGTTGGATTTGTCACTGGTTATTTTTTTGATTTATCGGATGAGTAAAGCCATTGTCGGGACCAAGATTATGACCTTGATTCGAGGGGTTTTCTTGTTCTTGTTGGCTCAGGTGGTAGCTAGTCTGTTGGGCTTGCAGACCATTTCTTGGCTCATGAATCAAGTCATCACCTATGGTGTGATTGCGGGTGTCGTCATTTTCGCGCCAGAATTACGGTCGGTCCTTGAAAAATTGGGTCGGACAACACACATCTTTACCGATACAAATACCAGTACAGAAGAGTCTTTGATTCAGGCTTGCTTGAAAGCGGCCAAATACATGTCTCCGCGTAAAATTGGAGCACTAGTAGCCATTGAGCAGGCACGTACTTTACAAGAATATCGTTCAACGGGAATTCCCTTGGATGCAGATATTTCGAGTGAATTACTGATCAATATCTTTATTCCAAACACCCCTCTACACGATGGAGCTGTCATTATCAATGGCAATAAAATCGCTGTGTCTTGTGCTTACTTCCCGCTGACAGGCAGTGCAGGAATCTCAAAAGAGTTCGGCACGCGGCATCGCGCAGCCATTGGCTTGTCAGAAGTTTCAGACGCATTTGTCTTTGTCGTATCCGAGGAAACGGGAACTATTTCAATAGCCCACAATGGGAATTTCAAGCATAATCTGAGTCTGGAAGATTTTGAAGAAGAATTGCGTCAGGTCTTGGTTTCCAATGAACCAGAGACAAAACATTGGTGGAAACGATTTGGAGGGAAATAAGAGACATGCAAGATAAGATTAAAAAAATTGGTCAAGTTGCCTTGGCTAGCTTGGTAGCTGTCTTTTTGTTCTTCTATGCCACGACAACCAATTATAAAAATGCAAGAACAGCAACAGCACCAAATTCGGCAACAGAGACCTATACCTACTCGGTCAATGATGTCACTGTCAATGTCAAGTACAATAAGCAAAAATATTTTGTGACAGGGATTGCGCCCTCTATCACGGTTGAATTGATTGGATCTAATAAAGTTGCACTTCAAAAAGAAGTAGATGAATCTACTAGAAGTTTTGAAGTGACCGCTGATTTACGGGACTTGGAGCCGGGGACTCACTCGGTACAACTGCAGATTTCTAGCCTACCAAGTGGTATCAATGCAACGATTATTCCTACCTCTTTCAATGTGAAAATTGGGAATCGTACTAGCAAGATATTTGCGATTGAGGGGAAAATTACCCAGTCGCAGCTGGCTAGTGGCTACGTCGTTTCGAAGATTGTGTTAGGAGATAGCTCGGTCAAAGTCACATCTGACGAAGAAACAATCAATTCGATTGACCACGTTGAGGCGGTTGTGCCAGATGCAAGTAAATTGGCAGATCGGTATACTGGAACAGCAACCTTGCAAGCGGTGGACGCAGAGGGCAATATTTTGCCTGTTGTATTCTCACCCGAAACCACATCAATTGATGCAACATTTATTAAAAAATAGAACAAAGTAAGGAAATGATTATGGGTAAATATTTTGGAACGGACGGTGTCCGCGGTGAAGCAAACGTAGAATTAACACCAGAATTGGCTTTTAAACTAGGTCGTTTTGGAGGCTATGTCCTCAGTCAACATGAAACGGAAACACCACGAGTGTTCGTGGCGCGTGATACACGTATTTCCGGTCAACTCCTAGAGTCTGCCTTGGTTGCGGGTCTCTTGTCTGTTGGGATTCACGTCTACAAACTGGGCGTCGTAGCTACTCCGGGTGTGGCACACTTGGTTCGCACGGAAAATGCTAGCGCTGGTGTTATGATTTCTGCCAGTCACAATCCAGCTCAGGATAATGGAATTAAGTTCTTCGGTGGTGACGGCTTTAAATTGGACGATGAAAAAGAGTTGGAAATCGAAGCGCTTCTTGATGCTGAAGAAGATACACTTCCTCGTCCATCAGCAACTGGTCTAGGAGATGTGGTTGACTATCCTGAAGGTCTCCGTAAGTACCAAGAGTTTCTTGTATTTACAGGACTTCCTTTGGAGGGAATGAAAGTTGCTCTTGATACAGCAAATGGGGCTGCATCGACTTCTGCCCGTCAGGTATTTGCTGATTTGGGAGCTGAATTAGCCGTTATCGCTGACTTGCCGGATGGCCTTAATATCAATGATGGAGTTGGTTCAACTCATCCCGAATCTCTTCAAGAATTGGTTAAAGAAACAGGCAGTCAGATTGGTCTCGCCTTCGACGGAGATGCCGACCGTTTGATTGCTGTGGATGAAAATGGCGACTTGGTTGACGGTGACCGTATCATGTACATTGTCGGCAAATATTTGTCTGATAAAGGTTTGTTGGCGCAAAATACCATTGTCACAACTGTTATGTCAAACCTCGGTTTCCACAAGGCGCTTGACCGAGAAAATATCGGCAAAGCAGTCACTGCAGTTGGTGACCGTTACGTGGTGGAAGAAATGCGTAAGTCTGGTTACAATCTTGGTGGTGAGCAATCAGGCCACGTCATTCTCATGGATTACAATACGACTGGGGATGGCCAAATGACAGCCGTTCAATTGACAAAAATTATGCAAGAAACAGGGAAAACCTTATCCGAACTTGCAGCCGAAGTGACTATTTACCCACAAAAATTGGTTAATATTCGTGTGGAAAATAGCATGAAAGACAAGGCCATGGAAGTCCCTGCAATCGCGGCGATCATTGAGAAGATGGAAGAAGAAATGGCAGGAAATGGCCGTATTCTCGTGCGTCCAAGTGGTACAGAGCCACTTCTGCGTGTCATGGCAGAAGCACCAACTCATGCAGAAGTAGACTACTATGTCGACACCATTGCTGATGTTGTCCGTGCTGCGATTGGAATTGACTAGCGACAAAAAATAAGAGACTGGAACAGTTTGTCCAGCCTCTTTTATGAGGAAAATATGAGTATTTTAGAAGTTAAAAATTTAAGTCACGGTTTTGGCGACCGTGCGATTTTTGAAGATGTATCCTTCCGACTATTAAAGGGAGAGCACATTGGTTTGGTCGGTGCAAACGGTGAGGGAAAATCAACCTTCATGTCTATCGTGACAGGTCAACTTTTGCCAGACGAGGGTAAGGTTGAGTGGTCGCGTTATGTGACTGCGGGCTACCTTGACCAGCATGCCAAATTGGAAAAAGGGCAGTCTGTTCGAGACATCTTGCGGACGGCCTTTGACGAACTCTTCAAAACGGAAGAGCGCATCAATGAGATTTACATGTCTATGGCGGATGAAGGTGCGGATATGGATGCCCTCATGGAAGAGGTGGGCGAGCTCCAAGACCGTTTGGAAAGCCGTGATTTTTATACCTTGGATGCTAAGATTGACGAAGTTGCGCGTGCCTTGGGTGTCATGGATTATGGTATGGACACGGATGTGACCGAGTTATCCGGTGGTCAACGGACCAAGATTCTCTTGGCCAAGTTGCTCCTTGAAAAGCCAGATATCTTGTTGCTCGATGAGCCGACAAACTACCTGGATGCCGAGCATATTGAGTGGTTAAAACGCTACTTGCTTAACTATGAAAATGCCTTTGTTTTGATTTCTCACGATATTCCATTCTTGAATGACGTGATTAACATCGTCTACCATGTGGAAAATCAGCAGTTAACGCGTTATTCTGGCAATTATGAGCAATTCCAAGAAGTGCACGCCATGAAGCGTACTCAGTTGGAAGCTGCCTATGAGCGTCAGCAGAAGGAAATTGCAGACTTGCAAGACTTTGTTAACCGCAATAAAGCACGTGTTGCAACACGAAATATGGCCATGTCCCGCCAGAAGAAATTGGACAAGATGGACATTATCGAGCTGCAGGCTGAAAAACCAAAACCAAGTTTTGATTTTAAGATGGCACGAACACCAAGTCGTTTTATCTTCCAAGCCAAGGATTTGGAAATTGGATACGACCGTGTCTTGACGCGCCAACCGCTCAATTTGACCTTTGAACGCAACCAGAAGATTGCCATTGTCGGAGCTAACGGTATCGGTAAATCCACTCTTTTGAAGAGTTTGTTGGGAGTGATTCCAGCTCTTGGTGGGGAAGTTGAGCGTGGTGAGTATCTGGAGCTGGGCTATTTTGAACAAGAAGTTCCTGGAGGAAACCGTCAGACGCCGCTCGAAGCGGTCTGGGATGCATTTCCAGCTCTTAATCAGGCAGAGGTCCGCGCAGCCTTGGCACGATGTGGCTTGACTTCTAAGCACATTGAGAGTCAAATTCAGGTGCTTTCTGGTGGTGAGCAGGCTAAGGTACGTTTCTGTCTCCTCATGAATCGTGAAAATAATGTTCTGGTCCTTGACGAGCCAACCAACCACTTGGATGTGGACGCCAAAGATGAACTCAAACGTGCTCTTAAAGAGTACAAAGGTTCGATCCTGATGGTCTGCCATGAGCCAGATTTCTATGGAGGTTGGGTAGATGATATTTGGGACTTTAACGAATTAACTTAAACAGAAACAAGCTTAGATTAGCAAGACAGATTATTCCAGACGAAACTCTCAAGTAGTGAATAAATGAGCTATTTGGGAGTTTTTGTTATTTAAGCGATGCTCATGCATACTACTTCAATTATAAAAATATATAATTTACTATTTAATAATATGTATTTGTGTGATATGATAAACATTGCGTCTATTCGAAGTGAGAAATTATAGTGATATATGTATGAGATATTTTAGAGATGAGTTAGTAATAGTATGAATATTTTTATTTTAGAAGATGATCTTCTACAGCAGCATGCGATGGAGAGAATCTTATTAGAGCTAGTGGGGAAGAATAATTTATTCTATAATAAGATAGAGATTTTTAGTAAACCTTGTCAGTTATTGGATGCGGTCGTTGAAAAAGGGGAGCACCAGGTGTTTTTCTTGGATATTGAGCTTCAATCAGATGTTGCAAAAGGACTTGAAGTGGCGCAGGAAATACGGGAAATGGACCCATACGCAGCGATTGTATTTGTCACGACCCATACGGAGTTGATGCCCTTGGCTTTTCGTTACCAGGTTGCAGCATTGGATTATATTGATAAAGATTTGGCGCCAAATGACTTCGTGGACCGTCTGGAAAAAGTCTTGCTAAAGGTGGCAAGCAACATCGCAGAACCCTTGTCCGACCATTCCTTGACAATTGATTCTCCAAATGCAAAATTTCAAATTCCAATCAATGACATTCTCTATATTGAAACCTCTCCCTTGCCCCACCGCCTCGTGCTGTATACCAAGAAAGAGCGCTTGGAGTTTTGGGGGAAATTAGCCGATATAGCTGCCAACGAGCCACGATTGCTTCAGTGCCATCGTTCTTTTGTTGTAAACCCCAAAAATGTTCGATCTCTTGATAAGAAGAGTCGATTGCTGTATTTTGATAACGGGTCTTCCTGCCTAGTTTCTAGGACTAAGCTAGCAGAGATGGTAGAACTGATTCAAAGTTAGGAGGGTCAATTGGATTATGTTGCTTCTGTTAGCCTATATTAGTTTACTGGTCAATACGATTATCCCGATTTTTTTAATTGCAACTGTCATGAAAAAGCAGTATACTTTTCGGCACTATGTGGTCGGGCTTTTAATCAGAGTATTTGCTAGTCTTGTCTATCAGGGACTGGATGTATTTTTTCCGATGGATTGGTATCCGATTTATTCGATTCCATTGGAAATTTCTTTCTTTGTTTCTTTGTTTGAGCCACATTCAAGTCGGAGTCAAATCGTGTTTTCAGCCCTGTTTCCCTATACGTTTTATAGTTTGGTGCACCAGATTTTCAATCTCTTTCTCTTGCCGGCGGTTGGCTTGCCATGGGAGTTTTATATGGAGAATGGTGGAATTAGCCTACTGATTTCTATTTTATCGACGGTATTTTTATTTGTCTTCTTGCATCTGGGGCAGTATGACTTTTCGCTCGTAGCTTCCGTCTTTACCGATGATAAGCGCAATAAATTCTTACGATGGATGAATTTTTCCATGATTGCTTATTACATGTTAGACCAACACCTGCTCTATGTGTCTCATAAATACAGTCGAGATACGACTATTCATAGTCAGCTGGTGGTTGTGGCTTACTTACTCTTGTTTATGTCTTTTGTCAATCAATTGGACCGTGTTTACCGTAGACGGATTCAGGAGCAATTGTCCTTTCAAAAGAAACTCCAAATGGAGCAGCTCAATGTCTACACCAAGCAAATCGAAACTCTCTACAAGGAAGTGAGAGGTTTTCGCCACGATTACTCAAATATTTTGCGCACTCTGACTCTAGGCATTACAGAAAACAATATGGCTACGGTAGAAGAGGTATTTAATCGGGTCTTGAAAGATTCAAACAAACCCTTTCAAGAATCCCGCTTTGAGTTAGGAAGATTGGTCAACATAGGGGATAATGCCTTTAAGAGTCTCTTGGCTTCTAAGTTTATGCAGGCTCGAGAAAAAGGGGTTGAAATTTCCTTAGAAATTCCAGCTGAAATCCAACCAAAAGGGATGGAATTGATTGATTTTATCCTAATCGTGGCTAGCTTTTTTGATAATGCCATTGAAGAAGCTATGCTGACAGAGGAAAAGAAAATCGCCTTTGCTTTTTTTCAAAAAGGAAGCCAGCAAATTGTTGTTATTGAAAATTCCTGCCTGACAGAGTCAAAAAATATTGCTCAGATTTATCAATATGGCAGTAGCAGCAAGGGACATGATAGAGGGATTGGTCTTGTGAACGTAAAAACTATTTTAGAAAAATATCCGCAAATCTTACTTCGTACAACTAGTGAAGATTTCAAATTTTGTCAAACCTTGGTTATCCAATTGGAAGATGCCGAGAAGAACTAAATCCGACAGTATCAGACGATACTGTTTTTTTGATTTCTTTGAAAAATTTATGGAAAATAATGAAAATTTAAAATACTTAACCGTTTAGGAAATCAGATTAACCATTTAAGAAACCGGTAATACCGACTGGAAAAAATTTGATATAATTTCATTTGTCGGTTAAAGATATAGAATGATGCAACTTTATGATGAATCAGAGCAATGTTTGACAGCTTTACCGTTGTACTTGTTTTTGGGGTTACAAGTACAACCGTAAGGTTGCCAACTAGGTTTGTTCTCTCGGCAGAATGAAAATGTATCATTTGATAAAAAGAACTTCTGCTTACGCAAGGGTAAGTGGGAGTTTTTTCTTACCGAACAATTTTTATCTTTTGCAACCAAATCATGAAAAATCGCTTTCTTTATGGTAAAATAATATCAATTACATGTTAGGAAAAGGAGATTTTATGACAGTCGATTTTAAAGCGGAAGTAGAAAAACGCCGCGAAGATTTAATGGCAGACTTGTGTTCGCTTTTGGAAATCAATTCAGAACGTGATGATAGTCAAGCAGATGCTGCACATCCATTTGGTCCTGGTCCTGTTAAGGCTTTGGAAAAATTCTTGGAAATTGCTGCACGTGATGGCTACGAAACACGCAATGTAGACAACTATGCAGGTCATTTTACCTTTGGACAAGGTGAAGAAGAGTTGGGAATTTTTGCCCACATGGACGTTGTGCCTGCTGGCTCAGGCTGGGATACGAATCCATACCAACCGGTCATCAAGGACGGCAAACTCTTTGCGCGTGGTTCATCAGATGACAAGGGTCCAACAATGGCTTGTTACTACGGTTTGAAAATCATCAAAGAGCTCGGCTTACCCGTTTCAAAACGTGTCCGCTTTGTAGTCGGTACAGATGAAGAATCAGGCTGGGGCGACATGGATTACTACTTTGCAAATGTAGGACTTCCAAAACCAGACTTTGGCTTCTCTCCAGACGCAGAATTCCCTATCATCAACGGTGAAAAAGGAAATATCACAGAATACCTTCACTTTGGAAATGACAACGGTGGCAGCTTCACCTTGCATTCATTCAAAGGTGGCTTACGTGAAAATATGGTTCCTGAGTCAGCAACTGCAGTCTTCTCAGCAGAAGGAGCTCAGGCTGAATTACAGGCTAAATTGGACGCATTTACCGCAGAATATGGTGTGTCAGCTAGCTTGACTCAAGAAGCTGACCACTTTACATTGACCCTAGTTGGTAAGTCAGCCCACGGTGCACACCCAGAAGCAGGTATCAATGGGGCAACCTACTTGGCGAAATTCCTCAACCAATTTGACTTTGCTGGTGCTGCCAAGGCCTACATCGCTGTTGCTGCTGACGTTCTCTTTGAAGACCATGCAGGTCAAGCACTTGGTGTAGCTCATACAGATGAGCGTATGGGGACACTTTCTATGAACGCGGGTGTCTTCTCATTTGACCAAGCACAAGCGGATAATACCATTGCTCTTAACTTCCGTTACCCACAAGGTACCGATGCTCAAACCATCAAAGCAGCTCTTGTGAAATTAGCAGGTGTAGTTGAAGTAACCTTGTCTGAACACGAGCACACACCGCATTATGTACCAATGGAAGATCCACTTGTGAAGACACTTCTTGATGTCTATGAAAAACAAACAGGTCTTCGTGGTTTTGAACAAGTCATCGGTGGCGGAACATTTGGACGTCTCTTGGAACGTGGAGTTGCCTACGGCGCTATGTTCCCAGGCTATACAGATACTATGCACCAAGCCAATGAATTTATCGATGTAGAAGAGCTCTACCGTGCAGCGGCTATCTATGCCGAAGCTATTTACGAATTGATTAAATAGGCAGTGATTGGTCTTCAGCAAGCCAATCCTAGTCTAGGTTCTTTATAAGTACAATAAGCTGGGTTGTTTGCCTGGCTTTTTGTGAAGATTGGAGGTGCTGTTATGACCATTGAAAGTATTCGGCAAGCCATCATTGCAGATCCAGAGAATCGTCTGTTTACAGAAGATGGGATTTTTCCTCTTTTTGAGGCTCCGAGAACTGCTCGGATTCTCATTGTTGGTCAGGCTCCAGGCATTCGTGCGCAAGAGTCTGGGATGTATTTTCAGGACCCATCGGGGGACAATCTGCGAGAGTGGCTGGGTGTAGATGAGGAGACGTTTTATCAGTCGGGATTGATTGCAGTGGTGCCCATGGATTTTTACTTTCCGGGTAGTGGAAAGTCGGGAGACTTGCCGCCTCGTAGCGGTTTTGCGGATAAGTGGCACCAGCAGATTTTACAAGAAATGTCAGAGTTGGAGTTGACGATTTTGATTGGACAATATGCCCAACATTACTATCTGCATCAGAAGAAGTCGGTCAAGGTTACAGACAATGTGAAGAATTTTAGGGCCTTTCTCCCAGAGTATTTCCCACTCGTTCACCCATCACCACGGAATAACATTTGGCAAGCCAAGAATCCTTGGTTCAAAGAAGAAGTGTTACCCGTCTTGAAGGAGCGTGTTGCGGCTATTCTTAGTCGCTAGTAAGGAGGGACGATGAAAAAGAAGTGGATATGGTTTTGTAGTCTCTTGCTCGGAGTTTGCTTTGCCTTTTCCTTTATTCATGTAGAGGCAAAGGTGGCAGACAGACCGGTCGGGACAACAGTTTTGGATGAAACAGGTTCTCTCTCTCAGGAGACTATTGCTCGGATTGACCAAGAAAATCGCAGTTGGGAATCGACAAAAGAGCAGTTGCAGGTAGGGGTCTATATCACGGATCATATTGATGGTAGCTTAGAAAGTCAGGCCAACGAAGTCTTCCGCAAGTGGCAGGTTGGATTTTCAGGGACAAATAACGGGATTCTCCTTTTTATTGCAATGGGGGATCGGAAGTTTCGGATTGAGTCTTCTGACAATGCTGCGACGGTCTTGACAGATGTAGAGGCCAAGCGAATATTAGATGATTCACGGACTTTCTTCCGTGAGCAAGACTATGATGCTGGTGTCAGCTTTATCGTGGATGCCATTGGTGATAAATTTTACGGCACGGATCGTGCCCAGACTCAGCTGAAAAAGTTTGAAGAAGCGAATGGTAGCGATGATAGTCTGGGAATGGTGATATTTGTGATTATTATGGGCGTATCCATTGTCATTTACTTTATGGGTAAAGGTGGTGGAAACGGTCGTGGCGGAGGCGGGTCAGGTTCTGACCTACTATGGTGGTTATTGCTATCAGCCAGCAATTCTTCAGGTTCTTCCAATGACTCAGATCATGACACTTGGTCTGGTGGAGGCGGATGGTCCGGAGGTGGAGGCGGCGGAGGCGGCGCCTCATCGGGTTGGTAACTAATGGAAAGGAAAAAGAAATGAATAAAAAATTATGGTATATCTTAGTGCCGATTGCACTTCTTGTATTTTTGGGAATGGGAGCAATTGGACAGTACAATGGGTTAGTCGATAGCCAAACAGAGGTAGAAACAGCTCAGGCAAATGTTGACACTCAATTGCAACGGCGTTATGACTTGATTCCAAATGTGGTGTCTGCTGTCAAGGGAGCTATGGCGCATGAGACAGAAGTTTTCACAGCCATTGCAGATGCGCGTTCAAAAATTGCTTCAAGCAGTCGCGACTCAAAAGACTACAAAGAAGCACAAACCCAGTTGGATTCGGCTGTTTCTAGACTTCTCGTTTTGACGGAAAATTACCCACAATTGACATCAAATCAGCAAGTTTCTGGCTTGATTACAGAGTTGGAAGGGACTGAAAATCGGATTTTGGTAGCCCGCAAGGATTACAATGCAGTCGCCGCAAGTTACAACAAAAAAATCCGTCGTTTCCCAGCTAGTCTCTATGCAGCAGCCTTCGGATTTGAAAAAGTAGACCTGTTTGAAGCGACAAAAGATGCTGCTACAACAGTACCAAAAGTAGATTTGAATGGGAAATAAGTGCGAATAGCAGCAAAAAAGCAATCACAAAGTGATTGCTTTTTTTATTTTCCAAGACAGAATTGGCTAAAGAGTTGGGTGATGAGTTCGTCTGGTGCGGCATCCCCTGTGATCTCGCCTAAAATTTGCCAACAGCGCGTCATATCTACTTGGAGTAGATCGACAGGCATGCCCATTTCAAGTCCATCGTTGACGGCTTGCAGGGCTTGAACAGCCTGCTCAATGAGAGAAATGTGGCGGGCGTTGGAGAGGTAGGTAGCGTCCTGCTCAACCAATCCGGCATTTTCGAAGAAGAGTTGATTGATTTTTTCTTCGATTTTATCAATGTTTTGATTTTTCAGGACGGAGATACGGATGATGTCTTCTGGTAGCTGATCCGCTTCTATCTTTTCTTCAAGGTCTGTTTTGTTGAGCAAGATAATGCGGTTGCTAGTTTGGCTGATTTCCAGAAGAATGCGGTCTTGGTCGGTCAATGCTTCAGAGGCATTGAGTACGAGGAGCACCAAGTCGGCTTCTTTGAGGGCTTTTTTGGAGCGCTCAACACCGATTTTTTCAACGACGTCTTCCGTTTCGCGAATCCCTGCTGTGTCAATCAACTTGAGTGGAACGCCGTTGATGTTGACATATTCCTCGATGATGTCGCGCGTGGTTCCTTCAATGTCGGTCACGATGGCCTTGTCTTCGCGGAGAAGGTTGTTGAGCAAGCTAGACTTGCCGACATTGGGACGTCCGATGATTGCAGTGGAAATACCTTCGCGGAGAATCTTTCCTCGGCGCGCGGTGCGCAAGAGATTTTCCAATAAGGTCTGAAATTCAATCGTTTTTTCTCGAACAATTTCAGTTGTTGCTTCCTCAACATCGTCATACTCAGGGTAGTCAATGTTGACCTCGACTTGAGCCAAGGTATTGAGAATTTCTTGGCGAGTATTGTTGATGAGTTTGGACAAGGAACCGTCTAATTGCTTGACGGCATTGTTCATGGCTTTATCGGTCTTGGCACGGATGATGTCCATGACGGCTTCGGCCTGCGTCAAATCGACACGTCCATTTAAAAAGGCGCGTTTGGTAAATTCACCAGGTTCTGCCATGCGAGCACCTTGACGGATGAGCAGTTGGAGGATTTCATTGGTTACTGCAATCCCACCGTGTGTGTTGATTTCAATGACATCTTCGCGTGTGAAAGTTCTCGGTGCTTTCATGACTGAAACCATGACTTCATCAAGGATTTCTTGCTTGTCGGGGTCCATGATATGGCCATAGTTGATGGTATGGCTCGGCAGACTATGGATGTCTTTGCCCTTAAACACCTTATTTGCGATATCAAAGGCTTGGCTACCTGACAAACGGACGATGCCAATTGCCCCTTCACCAAGAGGGGTTGAAATAGCAGTGATTGTATCAAATTCTTTTGTAATACTCATAAATGTTTCCTTTACTTTATCCTTTCCATTGTAACGCAAAAGGACGGCGTCTGCAAGATTTTGAAGCTGGGGCTGAAAGTACTTTCAAGGAATGAGGCAGATGAGACAAATTGTAAAACTAAAATCTAAAACGCTGAAAGCTCTTGCAGGATTGGGGGCGTCTGTTTATAATTAAAAATGTAAACGCTAACAAAAAATAAGGAGGCGCTCATGAAAAAATGGACCAAGGAAGCCCTGATAGAAGCTGTCCGAGGCGGCATTATTGTTTCTTGTCAGGCTTTACCAGGCGAGCCCCTGTATACGGAAGCTGGTGGAGTGATTCCACTTTTGGCCAAGGCAGCTGAGGAAGGAGGAGCGGTAGGTATTCGGGCCAATAGTGTTCGGGATATCAAGGAAATTCAAGCGGTAACGGACTTGCCAATCATCGGGATTATCAAGAGGGACTATCCGCCACAAGAACCATTTATCACCGCTACCATGGCAGAGGTGGATGCATTGGCTCAATTGGATATCGCTGTCATTGCTATGGATTGTACCAAACGGGAACGCTATGATGGACTAGCAATTGCAGACTTTATCAAGGCGGTCAAGGGAAAATATCCTGATCAGTTGATTATGGCAGATATTTCGACTTTTGAGGAAGGTCTTGCTGCTGTTGAAGCAGGCGTTGACTTCGTAGGGTCAACCTTATCCGGTTACACTTCCTACAGTACTCAAGTAGACGGGCCGGACTTTACTCTGATTGAGCAACTGTGCCAGGCAGGGCTTGACGTGATTGCAGAAGGAAAAATCCATACGCCTGAGCAAGCCAAACAAATTCAAAACCTCGGTGTCTGTGGAGTCGTCGTCGGCGGCGCCATTACCCGACCAAAAGAAATCACCCAGCGCTTTGTAGCAGGGTTGAAGTAGGATAGGACATTCATTTGTCTGAAGAAGCTACTAATTTTTAACATTTTAGTCAAAAAACAAAATATAAAAGGAGTTTAACATGAAAACAAAAAAGATTGTTTTATCACTGTTAGCAGGTGTTGCGGCTCTCTCTTTGGCGGCTTGTGGTAGCTCGTCAAACGCTACCAAAGGTGGCAAATCTGATTCTTCAGATTCTTCGAAAACAGAAATTACTTGGTGGGCATTCCCGACTTTCACTCAAGAAAAGGCTGAGGATGGTGTTGGTACTTACGAAAAGAAAATCATTGCAGCTTTTGAAAAAGCTAACCCAGACATTACTGTCAAACTTGAAACAATTGATTTCACATCAGGTCCTGAAAAAATTACAACAGCCATTGAAGCAGGTACAGCGCCAGATGTTCTCTTTGATGCACCAGGACGGATTATTCAATACGGAAAAAATGGTAAGTTGGCAGAATTGAATGATCTTTTTACAGATGAATTTGTCAAAGATGTTAACAATGACAATATTATCCAAGCATCTAAAGCTGGAGATAAAGCGTACATGTACCCTATCAGTTCTGCTCCATTCTATATGGCAATGAACAAGAAAATGCTCAAAGATGCTGGTGTGCTTGACTTGGTAAAAGAAGGTTGGACAACAGCTGACTTTGAAAAAGTCTTAAAGGCATTGAAAGAAAAAGGTTACACTCCAGGTTCACTTTTCAGTAATGGTCAAGGTGGTGACCAAGGTTCACGTGCTTTCTTGGCAAATCTTTACAGTGGCACAATTACAAATGTAGAAGTGACTAAATACACAACTGACGAACCAAATATGGTTAAAGCCTTGTCAACGGCTGCAGGCTGGATTAAAGATGGATTATTGATGAATGGTTCTCAATTTGATGGTTCTGCAGATATTCAAAACTTTGCAAATGGTCAAACTTCCTTTACAATTCTTTGGGCGCCAGCTTTTGTTGGAACTCAAGGTCAATTATTGAAAGCTAGTGGAGTTGAAGTGGTAGAAGTGCCTTATCCATCTGACGAAGGTAAACCAGCACTTGAATACTTAATCAATGGTTTTGCAGTATTTAACAATGGTAAAGAAGAAAAAGTGGCAGCCGCTAAGAAGTTTATTCAGTTTATCGCAGATGACAAAGAATGGGGTCCAAAAGACGTAGTTCGTACAGGAGCTTTTCCGGTCCGTACTTCATATGGCAAATTGTATGATACTGAACGTATGGAAACTATCAATACTTGGACAAAATACTATTCTCCATACTACAACACAGTTGATGGTTTTGCAGAAATGCGTACTCTCTGGTTCCCAATGCTTCAATCTGTATCAAATGGTGATGAAAAAGCGGAGTCAGCTTTGAAGACATTTACAGAAAAAGCAAATGAAACTATAAAAGCTAAGTAATCCAATTCCCCCTTTCTTGTTTAATAGGAAAGGGGTTTCCCTAAAATAAGGAGGTTTCCCTGTGAATATCAGTAAGATAAAATTAAGAGAAACAATTGTATCCTATGCCTTTTTGGCACCAATCTTAATTTTTTTCACAGTATTTGTTCTAGCTCCGATGGTAATGGGGTTTGTAACAAGTTTTTTCAAATACACGATGACGGAATTTACCTTTATCGGTTTTGAAAATTATACTCGAATGTTTCACGATGAGATTTTTATTAAATCGTTAAAAAATACATTGATTATTGTTGTTGGTTCAGTACCTATTGTTGTATTCTTCTCTCTCTTTGTGGCATCACAAACCTATGAGAAAAATATTTTTGTCCGTTCTTTCTATCGTTTTGTCTTCTTCTTACCAGTTGTAACAGGTAGTGTGGCCGTAACGGTAGTTTGGAAATGGATCTATGATCCTTTGTCAGGTATCTTGAACTTCCTCTTAAAATCAGGAGGAGTCATTTCACAAAATATTAGTTGGCTGGGTGACAAACATTGGGCCTTGATGGCGATTATCCTCATTCTCTTGACGACATCAGTTGGGCAACCGATTATTCTTTATATTGCAGCAATGGGAAATATTGATAATTCTCTTTGCGAAGCTGCTCGGGTGGATGGTGCGACAGAACGTCAAGTATTTTGGAATATTAAGTGGCCAAGTCTCTTGCCAACGACCCTTTATATCGCAATTATTACGACAATCAATTCATTCCAATGTTTTGCCTTAATTCAACTATTAACTTCAGGTGGGCCAAACTACTCAACAAGTACACTTATGTATTATTTGTATGAAAAAGCCTTTAAGTTGTCAGAGTATGGTTATGCGAACACTATGGGTGTTTTCTTAGCAGTGTTGATTGCCCTTATCAGTTTTGCCCAATTCAAGATTTTGGGTAACGATGTTGAATATTAGAAAGGAGCTAGGTATGAAGAAAAAAACATCTGTTTTTGATATTGTTTCACTGATTATTTTGGCTCTCTTGACAGTCTTCTTCATTTTCCCATTTTATTGGATTTTGACAGGAGCTTTTAAGGCCCAGCCTGCTACGATTGTTATTCCACCTCAATGGTGGCCTGCACAACCGACCATTGAAAATTTTGAAAAGCTGATTGTACAAAATCCAGCTTGGCAATGGCTGTGGAACAGTGTTTTCATCTCTTTAGTTACCATGATTTTAGTATGTATTACTTCATCATTGGCAGGTTATGTGCTAGCTAAAAAACGTTTTTATGGACAAAAATTCCTATTTTCACTTTTTATTGCAGCGATGGCTTTGCCAAAACAAGTTGTTTTGGTGCCATTAGTACGGATTGTGAACTTCATGGGAATTCATGACACTTTGGCAGCGGTTATTTTGCCACTTGTTGGTTGGCCATTCGGTGTATTCTTGATGAAGCAATTCAGCGAAAATATTCCAACTGAGTTGTTAGAGTCTGCTAAAATTGATGGTTGTGGTGAATTACGCACCTTTATCAGCGTAGCCTTTCCAATTGTTAAACCTGGTTTTGCTGCCTTGGCAATCTTTACCTTTATCAATACATGGAATGACTATTTCATGCAGTTGGTTATGTTGACTTCTCGTCAAAATTTGACCATTTCACTTGGTGTTGCAACCATGCAAGCTGAGATGGCAACAAACTATGGTTTAATCATGGCAGGAGCAGCGCTTGCGGCAGTACCAATTGTTGCAGTTTTCCTTGTCTTCCAGAAATCCTTTACTCAAGGAATCACAATGGGAGCAGTTAAGGGATAAGAGAGATGCTATGATATTTGACAATTTAGAAAATCTACACATATACAAAGGACGTCATCCTAATTTAGATACAGCCATTGATTATATAGATAGTCATGATTTAGCAAGTTTAGATTTTGGTAGTTACAAGGTTGATGGAGATTTAGTATATTTCTTTGTGCAAGAGAATACTACCAACACCCATGCATCTCAAGAATTTGAATACCATGAATCTTATATTGATCTTCATTTCTTACGAAAGGGAAGAGAATTAGTCAAGTTTGGTATGGAGTTTGAGAAGCAGTGTCAGCCATATGATGCGGCGCGCGATTTTGCCTCAGCGACTTGTAACTACACTGTTGATTTTGAATTGGATTCAGGATACTTTGCTCTG
Organism: Streptococcus gallinaceus; assembly: GCF_024170225.1. Taxonomy (GTDB): domain Bacteria; phylum Bacillota; class Bacilli; order Lactobacillales; family Streptococcaceae; genus Streptococcus; species Streptococcus gallinaceus. The sequence continues at coordinate 379,490 of NZ_JALJXU010000001.1, forward strand.
TTTATGCCGGGGGAACTTCACCAACCAAATTTGCGTGTAAACGGATGTGAAAAAGTGGAAAAATGTGTCTTTAAGGTCTTTTTAGATTAGAAATAGGTGAAAGAAAGGACGAATATGAAATCAGATAAATTGGTCAAAAAAATTTTTTCAGTCGATAATCGTTTTGTACGTTTCTGTGAACGAGTTTTAGATCTTCTTACTCTTAATATTCTTTTTGTCCTGACTTGTCTACCGATCATCACAGTTGGGATTGCAAAGATGAGTCTTTATCAAGTCTTGCTGAGAATGAAAGAAGAGCAACATATTGCTGTTTTTCCTGCCTATCTTTCTGCAGTCAAAGAAAATAGCAAGCGGGGATTTTTCCTAGGACTGGGAGAAGTTGCCATCGTATTGTTTTGTTTGCTTGACATGAGGATTTTGGGTCAGGTGGAAAACAATGTAAGTTTAGGAATGCGTCTAGTTTGCACAGCTATTTTGTTCCTAACGGTCATGACTTCTTTTTATCTCTATCCTCTAGCTCTTAGAGAACCATCTACCAATCTGCAACTGGTTAAAAAAGCATTTTTTCTGACTTGCTTAAACTTCCCTTGGTCATTTCTGATGATAGGGATTCTTGGAGTGTTGTTTATCCTGTTATACAGCTCATTATTGGCCTTTCTTTTAGGAATGAGTCTGCTTTTCCTCATAGGTTTTTCAGCTATGGGGTATGTTTACGTGTCTTTCATGGAAAGACTGCTTGAAAAATATTTGTATTTAAGTATTAGATTGGAGAAGTAATGAAAAATTTAACCAAATACCACGGTGTCCTGCCAGCTTTTTACGCTTGTTATGATGAGGCTGGTGAGATTAGTCGTCAAGGTGTACGTGCTTTGACCCAATATTTTATTGATAAGGGTGTTCAAGGGTTGTATGTGAATGGTTCTTCTGGGGAATGCATTTACCAAAGCGTGGAAGACCGAAAGATTGTGCTGGAAGAAGTCATGGCTTTAGCCAAGGGCAAATTAACCATTATCGCTCACGTAGCCTACAATAATACCAAGGACAGTATTGAGCTAGCCAAGCACGCGGAAAGTTTAGGTGTAGACGCGATTGCGGCTATCCCGCCAATCTATTTCCGTTTGCCAGAGCATGCCATTGCCGCATACTGGAATGCCATTTCAGAAGCAGCTCCTCATACGGACTTTGTTATTTACAACATCCCACAACTAGTAGGTGTCGCATTGACGCCAAGGCTTTATAGGAAAATGTTGAAAAATCCTCGGGTTATCGGTGTGAAAAATTCATCTATGCCTGTGCAGGATATTCAGACCTTTGCTAGCATTGGTGGTCCTGACCATCTTGTCTTCAATGGACCAGATGAACAATTCTTGGGCGGTCGTCTCATGGGCGCAGCAGCGGGAATCGGTGGAACTTACGGTGCGATGCCAGATCTTTTCCTCATGTTAAACAAATTGATTGCCGATAAGGAATTGGATAAGGCGCGTGAATTGCAATTTGCCATCAATGACATTATCGCTGTTTTGGTCAGTGGTCATGGCAATATGTATGGTGTCATTAAAGCTGTTTTGAAGATCAATGAAGGACTGGAACTAGGCGGAGTTCGTTCGCCATTAGCTAATCTGATTGATGAAGATAAGGAAGTCGTTGAGACAGCAGCTCGATTGATTCGCGAGGCAAAGGAAACTTTCTGTTAAGCTAGAAAGTGGGTGTATCATGAAAGTTTACGTCGCAATTGATATCGGCGGTACCAGTATAAAATACGGTCTCATTGATGAAGAAGAAAATCTCATTGAGGGACATGAAAAGCCAACACAGGCACATTTAGGCGGTCCGCACATTCTTGCCAAGGTCGCAGACATTGTTGCTTCCTATAAGCAAGACCATGAAGTGCTAGGGATTTGCATTTCTTCAGCAGGCATGGTTGACCCAGATAAGGGAGAAATTTTCTACTCAGGTCCGCAAATTCCAAATTATGCTGGCACACGTTTCAAGCATGATTTGGAAGAAAAATTAGGTATACCATGTGAGATTGAAAATGATGTCAACTGTGCTGGTTTGGCAGAGGTCATGTCTGGAAATGCTATGGGAGCGAATATTGCCATCTGTCTAACCATTGGAACTGGTATCGGAGGCTGCCTGGTTATTGATAAGCAGGTTTTTCATGGATTTAGCAATTCAGCCTGCGAAGTTGGCTATATGCACCTACCAGGAGGTACCTTCCAAGATTTGGCATCTACCTCAGCTCTGGTACAATATGTCGCAGACCAGCATGGTCAAAGCAAGGAACATTGGAACGGCAAGCGGATTTTCAGAGAAGCTACCGAGGGAAATCCTTACTGCATTGAAGGCATTGACCGCATGGTAGATTATCTGGCGCAGGGAATTGCCAATATTTGCTATGTGACCAACCCTCAAAAGGTGGTTCTAGGTGGTGGTATCATGGCTCAAGAAGCCTTGTTGAAACCAAAAATTCGAGTCGCGGTCAATAAGTATCTGGTCTCTAGTCTGGCAGATAAGACCGAGCTTGTTTTCGCTCATCACCGCAATACAGCAGGGATGTTCGGAGCATATTACCATTTCAAAATTCAGCAGGAAAATAGAAAATGAAGCCACTTTGGCTTCATTTTTTGATTCGTTTATAGGGTTTTGTCCAATAACTATTAAAAATTTCTTCCTTACGTGGTCGGTCAATTTCCCGGAAGTGAGCGTAGAGGATGTCGAGGAGGATGAGCATAGGAAATTGGGGGGAGATGCGATTTCCGTAATTGAGGTGATAAACGGACGCTAGCTTGACATTCTCAGTCAGATTCTGGGTTTCAATCGGTGGGGCGGTAGTCAACAAAATAGTTTTTGCCTTCATTTCTTGGGCGGATAAGAGACTGTCGATAATGGCTTTTGTCTCGCCAGAAAGTGAGAAACCGATTGCCAGACATTTTTCATCCAAAATACTAATAGTCCAGGAAAAACTATCCCGATCAGTCAGTGCTTCACAGACAACACCTAGACGCATGAGACGGAGCTTAAATTCGCGTGCCACCAAGCCTGAAGAGCCAAGTCCGAAGAAGTAGACGCGCTCTGCTTCCTCAATCATCGTAGCGATACGCTGGATCTGGTCTTCATCAATTAATTTCTGAGTCTGCTGGATTAACTCCTCATAGTCGTAAAAAACACGACGGGTTAACTCTTTTTCGATCTGGGGCAAGGACGCTTTGGATACATCTGCCAATTCTTTCTGGTATTGAAAAAGAAAGGCACGGTAACCTGAAAAATCACATTTTTTTGCAAAACGGGTCAGGGCAGCTTGGGAAATATGCAGACGCTGGGCAACAGCTTGAGAGGACAAGTCTTTTTCTAGTTTTCCAGCCTCTAAAAAATAATCAGCAATGCTGTTTTCGAGCTCAGTAAAGGTCTCTTTTTGTCGATTGATCGTTGAAAAAATGCTTTGTGAGAAATTCATGGGACCGTCCTTTTTTCTAGTCTACAAGCTGATTATACCACAAGAAATTGATTTTGTAACCGTTTTACCAAGCGGTAGAAATCTAGTTTTATTTGTGGTAGAATAACAATAGCCAAAATAAAGGAGAAAGAAATCGTATGTCAAACTTGAAACAACAAGTTGGAATCAAAGCTGCTGAATTTGTCAGAGACGGCATGATTGTCGGCTTGGGAACAGGGTCAACAGCTTATTATTTTGTGGAAGAAATTGGTCGTCGTGTTAAAGAAGAAGGTTTGCAGATTACAGCCGTAACTACGTCCCATGCCACATATGCGCAGGCAGAAGGTTTGGGCATTCCGCTGAAGGCCATTGATGACGTGGAATACGTTGACTTGACTGTAGATGGTGCGGATGAAGTAGATGGTCACTTCAATGGTATCAAAGGCGGCGGTGCGGCTCTCCTCATGGAAAAAATCGTGGCTGTAAACAGCAAAGACTGCATCTGGATTGTGGACGAGTCAAAGGTTGTTGAGACACTTGGTGCCTTCAAATTGCCGGTCGAAGTGGTGCAATACGGCGCTGAAAATCTATTCCGTAAGTTTGAAGAAAAAGGTTATCATCCCGCTTTTCGTGTGACAAATGGCCAACGTCACATCACTGATATGAAAAACTTCATCATTGACTTAGATTTGAAAAAAATTCCGGATGCAGTCGCCTTGGCAAATGAATTGGACCAGACAGTGGGAGTTGTCGAACACGGACTCTTTATCGGACTCATCTCAAAAGTCATCGTTGGCTACCCTGACGGACCAAAAATTATAGAAAAATAATACAAATGAATTATCAAGAAAGTTTGGATTGGATCCATAGCAAGCTCAAGTTTGGCATAAAACCAGGCTTGAAGCGAATTGAATGGTTGCTAGAACAATTGAGCAATCCCCAAGATAAAATTAAAGGTGTCCATATTGTTGGGACAAATGGTAAGGGCTCAACGGTTGCCAATTTGCAACATATTTTGACGGCTAGTGGCTATAAAGTAGGCAGTTTTACGTCTCCTTATATCGTTGATTTTCGGGAGCGTATTTCAGTAGATGGGCAGATGATTTCTGAAGAAGCACTGATGAATTTAGTGCAACGCATCTATCCAATCGTCGAGCGCTTGTCCGAGGAGACTGGTCTAGATCCAGCGACAGAATTTGAGATTATCACGGCCATGATGTTTCTCTATTTTGCGGAAGTGGAGCCGGTAGATATTGTTTTAGTTGAGGCAGGTCTAGGTGGACGTCTCGATTCAACAAATGTCTTTCAGCCCTTGGTAGTTGTCTGTCCCTCGATTGGGCTAGACCATCAAAACATCCTTGGAAATAGTTATGTAGAAATTGCCCAGGAGAAAGCAGCGGTTATCAAAGACGGAACTCCCTTTGTCTTTGTGACAGAGCGCCAAGATGTCCGTCAGGTCTTTCTGGAAAAATGCCAAGAAACCAATAGTCAGCCTTATCAGCTATACCGAGACTTTGAGCTAAATGGTCAGACTTACCAGGAAAATGGACAAGTCCAACTGGAAAATGTCCATCTTGGTTTGCCAGGGCATCATCAGGTTGAAAATGCTGCGCTTGCCATTCGAGTTAGTCGAATCTTGCAGGAAAAAGGCTATGAGAAGATTAGTCCAGAGACTATCAAACAGGGCTTGGCAGCAAGTCGTTGGGTTGGTCGGACAGAGCTCATGCGAGAAAACTTGATGATTGATGGCGCCCATAATAATGAATCGATCCATGCCTTGTGTGACTTGTTGCAGCAGCAGTATGCGGACAAGGAAGTGAAGATTTTATTTGCTGCCATTGATACCAAGCCGACCGAGCAGATGATTGAGCAGTTGGCACAGGTTGGCCAGGTGACAGTCACCAGCTTTGACTATCCAAATGCAGTGGTGCTCGAGCAATATCCGCCACAGGTTGAGCAAGTCGAGGATTTTTGTTTGTGGCTTGACCAGTCGGAAAACTTGGCTGAACATCAATTTGCAGTCGTAACGGGTTCCCTTTACTTTATTTCACAAGTAAGGGCTTATCTGACGGCAAAAAAATAGAAGAAATGAACCATTAGCAGAGAGGAAATCTCTGCTTTTTCTTTCTAAAAATAGAATTTATGAAAATGCTACCAAAACAAATCGGACTATTGTTCGGATTTATGATATAATAAAGTTAATTTCATTCAAAGGAGAATAACATGTCAACTTTTGATCGTATTCACTTAGTCGTTCTGGATTCAGTCGGTATTGGTGCCGCACCAGACGCCAATAATTTTGTTAATGCGGGTGTACCAGATGGTGCCTCAGATACCTTGGGGCATATTTCAAAAACAGTTGGGCTCGATGTGCCAAATATGGCGAAAATTGGTCTTGGAAATATTCCTCGCCCACAAGCCCTCAAAACAGTTCCTGCTGAAAGCAACCCAACAGGTTACGTGACAAAATTGGAAGAAGTGTCACTTGGTAAAGACACCATGACAGGTCACTGGGAAATTATGGGACTGAATATCACTGAACCATTCGATACATTCTGGAATGGTTTCCCAGAAGAAATTTTGACACAAATTGAAGAATTTTCAGGTCGTAAAGTCATTCGTGAAGCCAATAAACCTTACTCTGGTACAGCAGTTATCGATGATTTTGGACCTCGTCAGATGGAAACAGGCGAATTGATCATCTACACCTCTGCAGACCCAGTGCTTCAGATTGCGGCTCACGAAGATATTATTCCACTTGATGAGCTCTACCGTATCTGTGAGTTTGCCCGCTCTATCACTTTGGAACGTCCAGCTTTACTTGGTCGTATCATTGCGCGTCCATATGTTGGTACACCTGGTAACTTCACACGTACTGCCAACCGTCGTGACCTTGCAGTATCGCCATTCCAACCAACTGTGTTGAACAAATTGGATGAAGCAGGCGTAGATGTTTACTCTGTTGGTAAAATCGCTGATATTTTCAATGGTTCTGGTATCAATCATGATATGGGCCACAACAAATCAAACAGCCACGGTATGGATACCTTGATTAAGACCATGGGATTGCCTGAGTTTGAAAAAGGATTCTCATTTACTAACTTGGTTGACTTTGATGCCTTGTACGGACACCGTCGCAATGCACATGGATACCGCGATTGCTTGCATGAATTTGATGAACGCTTGCCTGAAATCATTGCGGCTATGCGTGACAATGACCTTCTCTTGATTACAGCAGACCACGGAAACGACCCTACTTATGCAGGTACAGACCATACTCGCGAATACATTCCGCTTCTTGCTTATTCACCAGCCTTTAAAGGAAATGGTATCATCCCAGTAGGACATTTTGCGGACATCTCAGCAACTATCGCTGAAAACTTTGGCGTAGACACAGCTATGATTGGTGAGAGTTTCTTGAAGGAACTCATCTAATGTCGGAAGTCATTGCTTATTTTGGAGTGAGCCTCGATGGCTATCTAGCGACAGTCGATGAAAGTGTTGAGTGGTTAGAAACGGTTGAAGGCGAAGGGGACAATGGTTATGGGGACTTTTACCAATCTATCGGCACGGTGTTGATGGGACGGACTACCTATGACTGGATTGCAGAGCGAATGCAGCCCTTTCCGTATCCCGATAAGACCAACTACGTTTTTACCAGCCGACAAGCGGATGAACAGGACACTGTTAAGTTTGTCAATAGCTCAGCTGACGCCTTTGTTTCAGACTTGAAATTGCAATCAAGCCGAGATATTTGGTTGTGTGGTGGCGGAACACTCTTTTCAAGTTTATTGAAGGCTGGATTGATTGACCAGATTCGAGTGACACTTGCACCTGTTATCCTCGGGCAAGGCATCTCACTTTACCAAGATTTGGTAGAGAGTCAGGATTTGCAACTCTTGGAAATGAGACGTCATGGTCAGTTTGTAGAATTGATGTATAAGGTAGAGAAGTGAGGCATTTGCATGGCAGAAGTGACGATTTATCACAACCCGAACTGTAGCAAGTCACGAGCCGTTCTGGCCATTATTGAGGAGAGTAAACGTCCTTATCGGGTCATTCCTTATCTGGAAGAACCGTTATCGCTAGAACAGTTGAAGGATTTGTGCCGCCAATTAAACTTGCCTCTTCGTGCAGTTATGCGGACAGATGTGCCGGCCTATGACGACTTGGGCTTGGCTGACGAACACATAAGCGAGGAAGCTTTATTTGCTGCTATCGCACAACATCCAGCTCTGCTCAATCGCCCGATTGTTGTGACTGATAAAGGAGCAGCACTTTGTCGCCCTATTGAGACAGTCTATCATCTACTATAGTTTAGAAATAAAAATAAATTGAAGGAAACCATATGATACTTTTAGAAAAAATTTATGAAACACGTGATTTCTTGCAAGAAAAAGGCATCACAACACCAGAATTTGGTCTGATTTTGGGCTCAGGTCTTGGTGAATTAGCAGAAGAAATTGAAAATGCCATTGTTGTTGATTATGCAGATATTCCAAACTGGGGTCGCTCAACCGTTGTTGGTCACGCTGGTAAGTTGGTTTACGGCGACTTGGCAGGTCGTAAGGTTCTTGCCTTGCAAGGCCGTTTCCACTTCTACGAAGGAAACCCAATGGAAGTTGTTACCTTCCCAGTTCGTATCATGAAAGCGCTCGGTTGTCATTCTGTCCTTGTGACAAATGCAGCTGGTGGTATCGGTTTTGGTCCAGGCACACTTATGCTCATCAATGACCATATCAATATGACGGGTACCAATCCGTTGATTGGTGAAAACTTGGACGAATTTGGTCCACGTTTCCCAGATATGTCAAAAGCCTATACGCCTGAATACCGTCAAGTAGCTTATGAAGTTGCAGAAAAATTGAACATCAAATTGAGCGAAGGCGTTTACCTTGGTTGCTCAGGTCCAACTTATGAAACACCAGCAGAAATTCGTGCCTTCCAAACTTTAGGCGCGGATGCTGTTGGTATGTCAACTGTACCAGAAGTAATTATTGCTGTGCACTCAGGACTAAAAGTACTGGGAATTTCAGCGATCACTAACCACGCAGCTGGCTTCCAAGAAGAACTCAATCACGAAGAAGTAGTTGAAGTTACACAACGTATTAAAGAAGATTTCAAAGGATTTGTCAAAGCAATTTTGGCGGAGTTGTAACATTCCCTACTCACTAACTGATAAACGAATCAACCAGAAAGGAAGAGAGTTCGCTCTCTATATCATCAATTATGTCAATTCATATCGAAGCAAAACAAGGTCAAATTGCGGATAAAATCTTGCTACCAGGAGACCCTCTCCGCGCCAAATTCATCGCGGAAAATTTTTTAGAAGACGCAGAATGTTTTAATACTGTTCGTAACATGTTTGGTTACACAGGGACTTACAAAGGCCACCGTGTATCTGTTATGGGAACAGGGATGGGGATGCCGTCTATTTCTATCTATGCGCGTGAGCTCATTGTTGACTACGGCGTGAAGAAACTCATTCGCGTTGGGACAGCTGGTTCCATCAATCCAGATGTGCATGTCCGTGAATTGGTCTTGGCACAAGCTGCTGCGACAAATTCAAACATTATCCGCAATGACTGGCCAGAATATGACTTCCCACAAATTGCAGACTTTGGCTTGTTGGACAAAGCCTACCACATTGCAAAAGAACTCGGCATGACAACGCACGTTGGGAATGTCCTTTCTTCAGATGTATTCTACTCAAATATGGCAGACCGCAATATTTCCCTTGGTAAATTGGGTGTGCATGCTATTGAGATGGAAGCGGCAGCTCTTTACTACTTGGCAGCCCAACACGGTGTGCAAGCCTTGGGAATTATGACTATTTCAGATAGCTTGGTCAACCCAGAGGAAGACACAACTGCAGAAGAACGCCAAAATACTTTCACAGATATGATGAAGGTTGGTTTGGAAACATTGATTGCGGAATAGGAACTATCATGAACAAGGAAAGCAAACAGCTCTTGTTGCTCTTGCTAGACTTGTATGAGTATTCGACCGCTTATAAAGTAGCTCAAAAACTCCAGCATTGCCCTAAAGAGGTGCTGGAGTTGCTTTATATTCTAAAGGAAAGAAGAGAGCTCAATATCGATCCAGCTGTGGAGAGTGGTCAGGTACAAAATGCAAGCAAAGAAACAGAGCAATTATCGAATTATTTATTGGACTTGGAAGTCAAGTTGAAAAGGGGCAGATTATTGACTTTGTGCGTGCGGTCTCTCCTTTGATTTATCGCCTTTTTCTGCGGATTGTGCTGGAGAAAATTCCAAATTTGAAAGACTATATCTATGATGCCAAGGACCATCGATACGACACTTGGAAGCGTTCGGCCTTGCAGGAGTCTGACAATGCGGTCTTGCGCCATTTTAATCCTGAGCGGATTGTGACATCCAACAGCCTGTCTCTTCTCATTCAGAATATTGATTTTCCTAAGGAGGTCAAGGAGAAGGTGGAGCAGCTGCGCTATTTGGAGCGAACGATCCGGAATCCCTTGGCTCACTTGATTAAACCTTTTGATGAAGAAGAATTGCATCGGACGACTCAGTTTTCTTCGCAGACCTTTTTCAATTTGTTGGTCGACTTGGCAAGACAGACGGGCATTTCCTATTCGACAGAATTTTATTTTGACACTTGCAACCAAACCATTCGTCACCTGCTAGATGATAGTGAGAAAACAGCTGAATAAGCTGTTTTTTTGTGGTTTGAAAAATCATGAAAATTTGGTATAATAATGATGATAACGCTGTCATTTTCATCACTTGTTGTGAAAGAAAAGAGGAACGCCTGTGATTAATCTACAAAATTTTGTCCAATCAATGTATGCCAAACGAATTGAAGACTGTTCAGATCATGATTTATACTACGCCTTATTAGCCTTTACCAAGCAGCGTAGTGAAGCCAAGTGTACCAATGAGCAGAAGAAGAAAGTTTACTATATCTCAGCTGAATTTTTAATTGGGAAGCTATTGTCCAATAATCTAATCAATCTGGGTTTGTATGATGAGGTTAAGGAGCAGCTTCGAGTTGCTGGAAAAGACTTGCTTGCCATTGAAGAAATGGAACTCGAACCCTCTCTTGGAAACGGGGGTCTCGGTCGCTTGGCAGCTTGTTTCTTGGATTCGATTGCCAGTCTTGGACTGAATGGGGATGGTGTTGGGCTCAATTACCACTTTGGTCTCTTCCAGCAAATTTTCCAGTATCACCAACAAGCAGCCATCCCGAATGGCTGGATTACACCACGTTCGTGGCTCAGCGAGTCTCCGATTTCTTATCAGGTGCCTTTCGCCAATTTTACATTGACTTCTAAGCTCTATGACATTGACGTTTCGGGCTATCAAACTGAGCACAAAAATCGTCTGCGTTTATTTGACCTAGGATCGGTGGATGACAACATCGTCTACGACGGAATTGAGTTTGATAAGGAAGATATTTTCCGTAATCTGACGCTCTTTCTTTACCCAGATGATTCGACGGATGACGGGAAAATTTTGCGGATTTTCCAACAATATTTCATGGTATCCAATGCTGCTCAGCTCTTGATTGATGAAGCCATTGCTAAAGGTTCCAATCTGCATGACTTGCCAGACTATGCCGTTGTACAGATCAATGACACCCACCCTTCACTGGTCATTCCGGAGTTGATTCGACTTTTGGAATTGCGTGGCATTCCTTTTGATGAAGGGGTTGAAATTGTCAAGAAGATGACAGCCTATACCAACCACACTATCTTGTCAGAAGCCCTGGAAAAATGGCCGCTTGAGTTTCTCAATCGTGTGGTGCCACACTTGGTGCCGTTTATCGAAGAATTGGACCGACGTGCAAAACTCATCCAAGATGATCCATCGGTCAATATCATTGATGAATCGGGTCGTGTGCACATGGCCCGCATGGATATCCACTACGGATTTTCCATCAATGGCGTAGCGGCCTTGCACACAGAAATCCTAAAATCATCCGAATTAAAGGCCTTTTATGACCTCTATCCCGAAAAATTCAATAACAAGACAAACGGGATTACTTTCCGCCGTTGGCTCATGCATGCCAATCCGAGCTTGGCGCACTATATTGAAGAATTGATCGGGCAGGACTACCATCAGGATGCTAGCCAGTTGGAGAATCTGCTTGCCTTCAAAGATAGAGCCGATGTCAAGGAAAAATTGGAGGCTATCAAGATTCACAACAAACGGAAATTGCAACGCCATCTGGAAAAACGCCAAGGTGTGCATGTGAATCCAGATTCTATTTTTGATGTGCAAATCAAACGTCTCCACGAATACAAGCGTCAGCAGATGAATGTACTCTATGTCATTCACAAATACTTGGTCATTAAGAGTGGACAAATTCCAGAGCGTCCCTTGACTGTTTTCTTCGGAGGAAAAGCTGCGCCAGCTTACACAGCAGCTCAGGATATCATTCACTTGATTTTGGTTCTGTCCCAGCTCATCCAGCACGACCCAGAAGTCAGCCCTCACTTGCAAGTGGTTATGATTGAAAACTACAATGTGACAGAGGCTTCCTTTATCATTCCCGCAGCAGATATTTCAGAGCAAATTTCTCTGGCGTCAAAAGAAGCATCAGGCACGGGAAATATGAAATTCATGCTCAACGGGGCTTTAACAATTGGAACGGATGACGGCGCCAATGTAGAAATTCATGATCTGGTTGGTGATGAAAATATTTATATTTTCGGCCAAGATAGCCAGTCCATCATTGACCACTATGCACATGGTAGTTATCACCCGCATGATTTCTATGATCGAGAGACGGTTCGTCCGCTGGTTGATTTCATTACCAGCGATGCCGTTCGTCAGGCAGGCGGGATTGATGAGCGTCTCTGGCGTTTGCAAGACAATCTCAAATATCAGGATCATTTTATGACCTTACTTGACTTGGAAGAGTATATTGCGACCAAGGAAAAAATGCTGGCTGACTACCAAGACCGTGATGCTTGGTTGGACAAGGTGATTGTTAATATTGCCAAGGCAAGTTTCTTCTCTAGTGACCGCACGATTCAGCAGTATAATGATGAGATTTGGCACTTGGAGCGATAAAATACGAAGGAGGTAGTTATGGTAACAGTAGTACCAGAAATAGTTATCAGGATTATTGAATTTCTGATGTATCTGGTGATTTCAGGCTTTCTTGGTTATGGATTGCTAAGGGGAATTGCTCGTATCCAGACTAGAAAAAGTTTGAAAATATCGCTTGCATTCCTTTACCTAGTTACTTGGCTATTTCTGACCTATTTTGTCTTATTTTTCCTATTCTTAGGATACAATTCCTAATCAAGGCTGGCGTGTGCCAGCCTTTTTCCATTTACTCTGAAATGTGCTATACTATCCTTATGCAAAAAAGACCCACATCTGCTTATATCCATATTCCATTCTGCACGCAGATTTGTTATTACTGTGACTTTTCCAAGGTTTTTATCAAAAATCAGCCAGTCGATGACTATCTGAAAATGCTCATGGAAGAAGTGAAATACTACGATCTACCAGCGCTGAAAACCCTCTATATCGGTGGCGGAACGCCGTCGGCCTTGTCGGCTGAACAGCTAGAGTATTTACTGACGCATCTAGAAAAAATCTTGGACTTGTCAGAAATCGAAGAATTCACAATCGAGGCCAACCCAGGAGATTTGACAGCTGAGAAAATTGCTGTGCTGAAAAATTCAAAATGCAACCGCGTTTCTCTGGGCGTGCAGACATTTGACGATCGTATGCTGAAAAAAATTGGCCGCAGTCACAATCAAGCTCAGATTTACGAGACGATTGCAGAGCTGAAAAAAGCTGATTTTCACAATATTTCGATTGACTTGATTTACGCCTTACCGGGTCAGACAATGGAACAGGTAGAGGATAATGTCGCTAAGGCCTTGACATTGGATATTCCCCATATGAGCCTCTACAGTCTGATTTTGGAAAATCATACCGTCTTCATGAATCGTCAGCGCCGTGGCAACCTGCATCTGCCCAATGAAGATGTCGAGTCCGATATGTTTGAATATATCTTGCAGGAATTGGAGAAAAATGGATTTGAACATTACGAGATTTCCAATTTTACCAAGCCGGGATTTGAAAGCCGCCACAATCTCATGTACTGGGACAATGCTGAATATTACGGTCTAGGAGCAGGGGCATCGGGCTATCTGAACGGCATGCGTTATCGCAATCGTGGGCCAATCCAGCATTATCTCAAGTCGGTTACAGAAAAAGGACATGCCCGACTGCATGAGGAAATCTTATCGAAAAACGAGCAGATGGAAGAGGAGATGTTTCTGGGTTTACGGAAGAAATCAGGCATTTCAATCCAGCGTTTTCAAGACAAGTTTGCAGTGAATTTTGAGGAACGCTACGGCAGTATTTTAACAGACTTGATCCAAGAAGGACTCTTGCAAGTAGAGGGAGATCAGGTTCGGATGACTAAGAAAGGACTTTTCTTGGGAGATACCGTCGCAGGACGCTTTATCTTAGATTAGCAGAAGGAGAGTACATGGGCTTAACTTATCAAGAACAATACACCATTCCCTTTGACATCGTCGATGTGAAAAGAGACGTCAAATTATCACTTTTGATTTTACGTTGCTTGGAAATTTCTGGTCGACAAGCTATCAGTTTAGGACGCAGTGACCGCTACATTTTTGAAGAATATGGCCTGGTCTGGATTGTCACAGACTATGAAATGACCATTGACCGCTTGCCTCATTATGGAGAAACGGTTACCATCGCAACAGAAGCTGTATCGCACAATAAGTTTTTCTGTTATCGGAAATTCTATATCTATGATGCGGATGGCAATCAAATCATGGATATTCTCTGCTATTTTGTGCTACTGGAGTTGGATAGCCGAAAACTCAGCCCAGTCCCAGCAGATTTGGTGGCACCATTTGAATCTGAGATGGTAAAAAAAGTACAACGTGCACCGAAATTACCAGCTCTAGATGACCTGATTTCGCAAGTATACCGCATTCGGTATTTTGACATTGATATGAATGGTCACGTTAATAACAGTAAGTATCTCGAGTGGATGTTTGATGTGATGGATTATGATTTTTTACTGCATCATGTCCCAAAACGCTTGCAGCTGAAGTACATTAAGGAAGTAGCACCAGGCGGCATGATTGATTCGCAGCACCGCTTGGACAACTTAACTAGCCAGCATGCCATTGTCGCAGATGGTGAACTACGCGCCCAAGCACAGGTTGAGTGGAGAAAAGTGGACGAGGAAGCCGAGTAATGAGTGAAACAAGAACGGATACAGTTCTTGTTTTTTAGTGTTTTGAAATAGATGAGTTAGTTGCTGCTTGAATAGTAGAAGTTTGCTCAAAAAGGCTTAGCCTATTTTATACAGAACTAAGCCCTTAAAGAGGTATTGGATTTTCTAGCAATGCTGGTTTTAGTGTGATTTGAGGGATTGTGTCGAGGTTACACTCTCATTTTGAGGTGTTGTGGGATTGTAGTAGTGAATCGTGTGGGCTGTGGTATCCTTTGTCATGATATATAATCCAGCTTTATCAAGGGCAACTTGTCCATCAATGGTTGTTTTGTTAGTCGTGTATTTGATGATGTACCAAGGCTGACTTTCTCGGTCAAAGACAAGCTGGGTTCGCTTTGCTATTTTCTAAAATTTCAAGAGAAGCAAAACTTGTCAGCTAATCTGCTTCTTGCTTAGTGATATTTGGGAACAAGGTATAGGCGTAGCTATCCTTATCATTCGTATGGGTCTGACTGATGGTGATAAATTGATTTGAGAATTTGGTTGTCGGTTGATTGGTGTTTTTGTTGATATCAGACCAAGCGCCGGAGCGACTAATCTTTCCAATATTCAGGTCGGTTGGCTTGGTGAAGTGATAAGCGATATTTCTATCGGCTTGATCTGACTCGAGGAAGATGGTCTGCACGCCGGAAATCGTTTCGAGCTTGTCTGATAGATTTACTTTTTGACCATTGATATAGACGGTGTAAGGGTGCTTGCTGTCCTCTTTTCGTTGGTCAATGGTGGTCGAGGCGGTATGCCCAGATGTGTTTGAGATAGCTGCTCCGAGAAAGACAATACGATTAGTGAGAATAAACCATCCTTTTCGCAGGCTAAGTTCCTTTTTCCAGTTACTAAAGTCCATAGCGGCTAGCGCGTGTTTGTCATCCAATTTTAATGAACCGACAAAATCAGAAGGCAGTTTTCCCATACCACTAGATGCTTTGTTTTTAGTGGTCGCATCCAAACGTGTTTCATCTGTTTCGATTGTTCCAGCCAGTTTATAAGGGTCAACGGTTGGCCAGTAGTTTTCACTATAATGATTTTGGTCAGCGTTGGAGAGGTAGAACATGCCGTCGCTGGTATACCAACCTCTGACATTTTCCTTATTCATTGCTTCGTAGTTTTGTGTTCGACTTGAAAAGAGAGACAAGGCAAATCCAAAGGATTTTTCAGCATTGTAGTAGGTCAGCTTATCCATATTATTAAAAGTGCTCAGCCAAGAAGTGACAGGAAGAGCAGGGATGTTCTGATCCTCGAGCAATGTCTTCATCAATCGAATATCGGCATAGGACTTGAAGTTACCGTAAGGGCTGTAGACTTTGTCTGCCTGTAAAATGCTTTTTAGCTGACTAAGTAGTTTAGTATTTCGAGGGTCGTTTGAGAGATGAGCAATTCGTAAAATCCCCCGTAAAGCCTCAATAGTAGCTGCATGGGATTTTCCAGTAGAGCGGCTAATGGAACGACCACGACTCATGTCAACAAACTCCCGTTGATA
This sequence comes from Streptococcus gallinaceus, assembly GCF_024170225.1. Classification (GTDB taxonomy): domain Bacteria; phylum Bacillota; class Bacilli; order Lactobacillales; family Streptococcaceae; genus Streptococcus; species Streptococcus gallinaceus. Next base: position 395,683 of record NZ_JALJXU010000001.1, read on the forward strand.
ATCAAAGGGAAAAATGACTTGTCAATCCAATGATAAATTGAGTCTAGTTCTTCATTTGATAATGGATTTTCGGTTTGTTGAATGATTGGCAGAAGTTGTGATAACCCATCAATTAAAACATTTCCATAGGCACCAGTGTAGGCAAGGTTTGTGTGATCAATGTAGGAGCCATCCTTGTAGAATCTTTCGCCACTTGTGACGAATTGGAACAAGCGTGACATGGCGGCAGTTGTTGCAGTGATTTCCTGGTCAGTAACCCAGCGATGAGTTTAACACGCCCCATATCGACAAGGTTGCCACCAAGTGCATCAAAAGTTTTTTTCCAATTATGTCCGAATTTTTCAACAGCCGTGACGTACCGGTTAATCTCCTTTTGGCTGAAATAATCCTGCAGCATAGCGAGGGTGTTGACAAGGGCGCGTGGTGTTCCGATTTCGTAGTCCCACCAGTTTCCATTTTCAATGGTTTTATCAGGATTGTAGATGTTCTGATAGAGCCATTCAAGACTTTCTTTGATGCGTCGGATGGCTCTATTATCCCGGTAAAAAGCAGACTTTTCATTCGTGATTTGTTTGGCCAGATCTTCGACATTCTGATAGACGCTAGTCATATTGGACGATTGTTTCGTGATATGTGAAATATCGCTGAGAAATCCTGATTGGTCTTTTGCGAGAGATTCTTTGGTTTTGTTTTCTAGCCTCTTGAAAAGCTCTGTCATGTGCGAATCAGTCGTGTCATAGGCTTTATTGCCCGTCAGAATATCGCTCCACTCGGATAGCAAGCGAGTATAGGTATCCGCTGAAGTGTCTGATATTGTCAGAGACAGCCTATCAATCAGCCTTCCCGTGGCATCTTTAACGGTGATAGAGGCAGTTCCTTTTTCGTTAGGAATGAGAATTCTTCCTGAAATCGTTGCAATCTTAGGATTTGAGATGGTGTAGGTATAGTCCTCAACTGGGAAAAGGTATTTTTTGTCCAGAGGAATAGTAAGATTTTTTTCAAGCTGAGAAGAAGGTTCTGAAACCGTTGATGTCTGTGTGGTGGATTCTGATGTTGTGGTAATGGTTGCCGACTTGGTAGTGACATTTTCATCTGCAAAAGCGACTGTTTGACTGCTCCATAGACCTAAAAGCACGGTTGAAAACAAAAGATATCTAAAATGGATCTGCGTTCTTTTTGAGGGCATGATAATCTTCTTTAAAATATAATAAACTTCATAAATATAATTTATTATAATACTAAAACGGAAATAATTTGTTTTTATGTGAGTGTATAGATTAAACATGTTTCTAGAATCGTCTGGTGTTTTCTTTTTGAGGTTTTACTACCATGCTGAGCTAAGATATTGTATAATAACAAGTATTGAAATGTTTTGAAAATGAAGGAGCACACATGACCTATCAAGGCTATTTGATTGATTTAGATGGAACGATTTACAAGGGAACGGAGCGGATTCCATCTGGTGAACGCTTTGTAGCGCGTTTGCAGGAAGCGGGGCTTCCTTATCTTTTCGTGACCAACAATACAACGCGCTCTCCTGAGCAGATTCAGGAAATGCTGGCTAGTCGATTTGATGTGAAAACACCGCTCGATACTATTTATACAGCGACACATGCAACCATTGACTATATGAATGACTTGGGTAAGGAAAAAACAGTCTATGTCATTGGTGAATCTGGTTTGAAATCAGCCATTACAGAAGCGGGCTATGTTCTTGATACGGAAAATCCTGCCTATGTAGTCGTTGGGCTGGATTGGCAAGTGGACTACGAAAAATTTGCGACAGCAACTTTAGCCATTGAAAAAGGAGCAACCTTTATCGGGACCAATCCAGACCTCAATATTCCGACAGAACGAGGCTTGCTACCAGGTGCAGGTTCCTTGCTTGCACTCTTAGAAGCCGCAACCCGTGTGAAGCCAGTCATCATGGGAAAACCAGAGGCAATTATCATGGATAAAGCCTTGGCTCATCTAGGAACAGAACGGTCGCAGACAGTCATGGTCGGAGACAATTACCTGACAGATATTCGAGCAGGGATTGACAATGGCTTTCCTACTATCTTAGTCTTGACAGGATTTACCAAAAAAGAAGAGGTAGCAGATTTACCGATTGCACCGACTCATGTGCTGGATTCTTTGGATGAATGGACGGTTTATGAAAATTAAATTACAAGCAGCAGGAGTGGTTCTTAATCTCCTGACATTGGCTATTTTGGCGACGATTTACGGCGCTTGGTTGGCATATCCCTTGGAAATAAAATGGTTAGGGCTGGAAAATATCGTCTATATGAAAGCAGCAGATATTTCTTATAATTTTAATATCCTGATGCAGTATTTGACAAATCCTTTGCAGCATGTTCTTTCCATGCCAAGTTTTTCATCGTCTGATGCAGGACTGCATCATTTTACACAGGTTAAGTGGCTCTTTCACCTAGCGCAGGGATTGTTTCTCTGTAGCCTTCCAGCTCTTTATTTCTTTTGGAAAGAAGTGATTCGCAAGGGCTTTGGTAGTCTATTCCAAAAAGTATTTATTTGGGCAGCCTTGGTACCTGTTCTAGTGGCTCTTATTGGACTCTTAGTTGGCTTTGAACAATTCTTTATCCTCTTCCACAAAATTCTTTTTGTTGGTGACCAAACTTGGCTATTTGACCCAAATACAGACCCGGTTATTTACATCCTACCTGAAGAATTTTTCCTACATTGCTTCTTACTATTTTTTGTTCTTTACGAAGCTTTCTGTGGAATAATGATTTTTTTAACGTATGTGTCTAGAGTTTTTCAACCAGCTGGATATGACATTTCAAATAATTTCTGATACAATATCAATATAATGACAAACATAAATATAATTATGTTAGAGAGAAAATTGGGTGGCTTGTGAAAGAAAAAGGCTATCGTTCAGCTTCAGCTTTCATCAATGAATTTTTCAAAAGCTACAAAAAGGAGTAGTAAATGGAATCAACCTATGAAATTGACAATCCTAGTCTCTCCTACCAAACCAAAGTAGATTATTGGGCAACGGGGTTCGGACTTCAGAAAGTAGATAATCTGGAACCTTCTCCTTACATGCTTGAACTTGCGAAGGAACAGATTGAAGGGAAAATAGAATACCAACAAATCTATGAGCAAATCACCAAATATCATGATGAGATAGATGATAGTACCAAGGAAGCAGATATTGTTGCCTTGCGTATCGTAGAACTGTTGTCTAGTCATGCTTTTAAGTTTGCTCCAAGTACCTTGAAGATGATACACGAAGAATTATTCCAAGGGATTCTGAATCCCGACTATCCGATAGGAGAATACCGTCACAACAATATCACAAAGAAAGAGGCAATTTTAGAGGGTGATACAGTTATCTATGATGATTATAGAACGATTGAAGCTAGTTTGAATTATGACTTTGACCAAGAAAAAAAATTCAACTACCAGGGAAAATCTTATGAAGAAATTGTGCAACACCTAAAAGAGTTCATGTCAGGTATTTGGCAGATTCATCCATTTCGAGAAGGCAATACTCGAACTGTTACAGTCTTTATGATTAAATATCTGCGCTACATGGGATTTGAAGTAGATAACACTCCCTTCCAGCAACATGCTAGATATTTTAGAGATTCCCTGGTGTTAGATAATGCCAAAAAGCTGAAGCAACATCCAGAATATCTAAAAAAATTCTTTGACAATCTGCTCCTAGAGGGAAGAAATGAACTTTCTTTGGTAAAAATGTATCAAGAGGTTCTTCCTAAACAGGAAAAGTAGTCCTTGAAAAAGATAATGAGCTAGGGTTATAAATATAATGGCCTTTTCCGAAGAAGAAAAGGTCTTTTGTTTGCTTAAAAACTAGTTAATACTTACCGTGTTATTCCGTAAAATAAGACAAGGAAAAGTATCATGGAAAATATATGGACTACCAAGTGCAAAAATACGTATATTCAGGCACGGTCTTTTTTCGTAGAAATAGTTGCTATTCGTAGGGATTTTCACTCTCAAAAATTTACCACATACTTTTTTAACAAAACGATTGACTTTTAAATGAAGTTGTAGTACACTATTAAGGACTTTGAAATTGAGGGGAGTGAAAAATATGTCAAAAACTGTAGTACGCAAGAATGAATCACTTGATGATGCTCTTCGCCGTTTCAAACGTGCGGTTACCAAAGCTGGTACGCTTCAAGAAACACGCAAACGTGAATTCTACGAAAAACCATCTGTAAAACGTAAACGCAAATCAGAAGCAGCTCGTAAGCGTAAAAAATTCTAATAGAATATAAAAAACAGCTGTAAGGCTGTTTTTTTGTCACTAATACAAAGGAGAATGGCATGAGTATTTTGGTCACTGGTGGTGTAGGTTATATCGGAAGCCACACTGTTGTCGAGCTATTGGAGCTTGGAAAAGACGTTGTGATCGTTGATGATCTTTCAAACGCGAGTGAGAAGGTTGTCGATCGTATCGAGACTATCACAGGAAAACGTCCTACTTTTTATCAATTAGATGTTGCAGACAAGGATGCCCTTCGTTCTGTTTTTGAAAAGGAAACGATTGAAGCAGCTATCCATTTTGCAGCCCACAAAGCGGTAGGAGAGTCTGTTCAAAAACCAACCATGTACTACCGCAATAACCTCATGTCTATCCTATCTCTTGTGGAAGTCATGGGAGAATTCGGTGTAAAGAAAATCGTCTTTTCATCTAGTGCAACGGTTTATGGTGAGTTCAATCCATCTCCCTATCTTGAAAGCATGCCCGTTGGTGTACCGACAAGCCCTTATGGTCAGACAAAGGTCATGTGTGAGCAAATTCTGCGTGACCTGTATGTATCGAATAAAGACTGGTCTATCTCATTGCTTCGTTATTTCAACCCAATCGGAGCACATGAATCTGGTTTGATTGGTGAAGACCCATCTGGTATTCCCAATAACTTGATGCCTTTTATTTCTCAAGTGGCTGTCGGAAAACGTGAATTTCTCAATATTTTTGGTGGAGACTACGACACAGCTGATGGTACATGTGTTCGTGACTATATCCATGTTGTAGACTTGGCTAAAGGACATGTTAAGGCACTTGAAAAATTGGACCAAGCCAAACAAGTTTACACTTACAATCTAGGTTCTGGAAAAGGAACTAGTGTTCTTGAGTTGGTCAATACATTTGTAGCAGTAACCGGTATAGAAGTTCCTTATAAGATTGCACCACGCCGTGCAGGTGATTTGCCAGCCTTTTATGCCAATGCAGACAAAGCCTTGGCTGAGCTTGATTGGAAGACTGAAAAATCAATTGAAGACATGTGTCGTGATAGCTGGAATTGGCAATCGCACAATCCAAACGGTTACCGAGGATAATAGTAAAACCTGGGACGAAAGTCCTAGGTTCTTTATTTTTTTAGATTTTGGGAATAAAAAAAACAGACCGAAGTCTGTTTGAGATGGATTATTTTTTCAACAAATCGCGAATTTCAGTAAGCAATTCTTCTTGAGTTGGACCAACTGGAGCTGGCTCTTCAACTTTTTTAGGCATTGCTTTTTCAGCAGCTTTTACGATAAAGAAGAGTGAAGTACCTACAACCAAGAAGTTGATGACAGCGCTCAAGAATTTACCGTACATAACACCGTTCCAACCAAGTTTAGCGATGTCTTCTACGTTTGCAGCTTTCAAAGCTGGAGTCAAGATGAGCGGAGTGATGATGTCACCAACGAGTGAAGTGATGATAGCACTAAATGCAGCACCGATGATTACAGCAACAGCAAGGTCAAGTACGTTTCCTTTAAACAAGAAAGTTTTTAAATCTTTTAACATATCCTAAATATGCCTCCTAAATAAATATTTTAGTCTATTATATATCAATTTTCATTTTTTGCAAGTAATCAATCTTGAAAATTTTACAATTCATGAAAAATGTTATAAAATATAAAAATGGTATGTTGTGCATAGACTGTCTATCAGGGAGGGGAAGATGATTTCAAAAGAACTTATCGATGAGATAAAAGCTTCGGTCAATATTGTTGATATCATTGGTGAATCCGTTGCCCTGACAAAGGCAGGACGCAATTATCTAGGGCTTTGTCCTTTTCATGGTGAGAAGACACCGTCCTTCAATGTCGTAGAGGACAAGCAGTTTTACCACTGTTTTGGTTGTGGGAAGTCAGGTGATGTTTTCAAGTTTGTCGAGGAAACGCAAGGGCTTTCTTTTACAGATAGCGTTCAGCTGATCGCAGACAAGGCGGGTTTTCAGCTGGATATTGCTCCGAAAACGCAAGTTCAGCCGCAAAAACAGCATCCACACCAAATGCTCTATGACATCCATACGGAAGCGACGAAGTTTTATCATGCTCTCTTGATGACGACCAAAATGGGGGTGGAAGCGCGTGCTTATCTCCACCAGCGTGGTTTGACAGATGAGACCATTCAGTATTTCCAGTTGGGTTTGGCGCCGAGTCAGCAAAATATCCTCTATCAAGCTCTTTCTAAAAAGTTTGAGGAAGCGGATTTGCTCAACTCAGGGCTCTTCAATACAGCAGACAATAATCTGATTTATGATGCCTTCCAAGGAAGAATTATCTTCCCCTTATCGGATGAGTATGGACGTGTCATGGCTTTCTCTGGCCGTAAATGGACGCCAGAAGATGTAGCCAATAAGCAGGTAGCCAAGTATAAAAATAGTCGTGGAACGGCCATTTTTAATAAGAGTTATGAGCTCTACCATTTGGATAAGGCTAAGTCGGTCATCAAAAAACAGCGTGAAGTCTATCTGATGGAAGGCTTCATGGATGTTATCGCCGCCTATCGGGCAGGGATTGAAAATGCTGTGGCTTCGATGGGAACAGCATTAACATCTGAGCATGTCACGCATTTGCGGAAGCACTGCAAAAAGGTCATCTTGACCTATGATGGAGATAGAGCTGGGCAGGTTGCAACGGCCAAGGCCTTGGAAGAATTAAAAGACTTTGAGGTCGAAATCGTCTCGCTTCCAGACGGGATGGATCCGGATGAATTTATCCAGCGTCATTCGGAGGAAGCTCTCGAGCAAGTCTTGACCAAGTCTCGTGTCAGCGATGTTGAGTTTTTGATGCAGTATCTTCGACCGGAAAATCCAGATAATTTGCAGATGCAGATTGAATTCGTGGATAAGATGGCACCGATTATTGCAGGAACGAGCTCGATTACCGCTCAAAATTCCTATATCTATAAATTAGCTGACCTCCTGCCTGACTTTGATTACCAACAGGTTGAAATGGCTGTCAACAATGTCCGTATCTCCAAACGAGTGCAGACGGTTGAACAGCAGGAACAGCCTCGTGTGCAGCAGGTACAGGAGTTACCAAGACAGGCCAAGATTTCGAGTTTGGTTCGGACGGAAAATCATATTTTTTACCGCTTATTGCAACATCCCTACCTGCTCAATGAATACCGTGTCCGTGAAGATTTTGAGTTTTACACACCTGAATTGCAGGTTTTGTACGGTCTGCTCAAGAACGCAGGAGAAATTTCTTCCTTCGATTTAAATCAGCAATCCGATGCTGTGCAGACAGCCTGGTATCGTATTTTGGAGGAAAAATTACCTAGCGAAGTTGGAAATCAGGAAATGGATGACTTAGAATTGGCTCGCGATCGCGAATGGTTAAAGAGAGACAATCGACAGCGTTCACGTTTTATCCGTGAGCAAAGTCATGTTGGAAATGACGATGCTGCTTTAGATGAATTAGCACAACTCATTGCACAAAAAAGAAAAATGGAGTAATTATGGCAACAGCAAAAGACAAAAAAACAGAAGTAACCACTTTTGATGTACAAGTTGCGGACTATATCCGTAACCACAAAAAAGAAGGAACAGCCGTTGATGATGATATCAATGAAAAGCTGATTATTCCATTTACATTAGATGCTGACGGGATTGATGATCTCTTGCAACGGATCCAAGATGCAGGGATTTCAATCGTGGACAAGGATGGTAATCCAAGTTCGCGCGTCATGCAAGTAGAAGAAGAAACTGAGTTGTCGGACGAGGAATTGTTGGGAAGCAACTCCGCTAAAGTCAACGACCCAGTTCGTATGTACCTCAAAGAAATTGGGGTTGTACCACTCTTGACCAACGAAGAAGAGCAAGAATTGGCCCTTTTAGTTGAAGCAGGCGATGTGGAAGCCAAGCAACGTTTGGCAGAAGCTAACCTGCGTTTGGTTGTTTCGATTGCAAAACGCTATGTTGGTCGTGGCATGCAGTTCCTTGATTTGATTCAAGAAGGAAATATGGGCTTGATGAAAGCCGTTGATAAATTTGACTATTCAAAAGGGTTCAAGTTCTCAACTTATGCGACTTGGTGGATTCGCCAAGCCATTACCCGCGCCATTGCCGACCAAGCTCGTACCATTCGTATCCCTGTTCACATGGTTGAAACCATCAACAAATTGGTGCGTGAGCAACGTAACTTGCTTCAAGAATTGGGACAAGATCCAACTCCAGAGCAAATTGCTGAGCGGATGGATATGACACCGGACAAGGTTCGTGAAATCTTGAAGATTGCCCAAGAGCCAGTTTCTCTTGAAACGCCTATCGGTGAAGAAGATGATAGCCATCTTGGCGACTTCATCGAAGATGAAGTGATTGAAAATCCAGTAGATTACACAACTCGTGTTGTTTTGCGTGAGCAATTGGATGAAGTGCTTGATACCCTTACTGACCGTGAGGAAAATGTACTCCGTCTTCGTTTCGGTCTTGACGATGGAAAAATGCGTACCTTGGAAGATGTGGGTAAAGTCTTTAACGTTACCCGTGAACGTATCCGCCAAATCGAAGCCAAAGCTCTCCGCAAATTACGCCACCCAAGCCGTAGCAAACCGCTCCGTGACTTTATGGAAGACTAGGAAAGAGCCGTATTAGTTGCAATGTAGCACATACGTAAAACAGAAAGAGCGAAAATGTACACAGAAGAACAAGTAAATGACATTAAAGAGCGCATTTTCGTTGCGCTAGAAGAAGTAATCGACCCTGAATTGGGAATCGATATTATCAATCTTGGTCTGATTTATGAAATTCGTTTTGATGAAGGTAAGACAGAGATTGATATGACCTTGACAACTATGGGCTGCCCTTTGGCTGACTTGATTACGGATCAGATTCATGATGTTTTGCAATCTGTTCCAGAAGTCAAAGAAGTGGATGTCCGTTTGGTCTGGTCACCAGCTTGGACAGTCAATAAAATGAGCCGCTATGCGCGTATCGCATTGGGGATTCGTTAAAAAAACAAGCCTTAACGGCTTGTTTTTTAATGCAATAATTGTTGTAACCACTGGCTTCCATAAATCCAAATGTAGCTATAGGCGATAATGGATAAGGGACGGCAAAGCAAGATAATGGTGATGAAACGGCGGTAACTCATACTTGTTAATCCAGTAATCATGACTAAAATATCAGCGGGAGAAATAGGGGAGAGCATGCAAAGGATAAAGAAAATTTCATAGCCTTTCTTGTCGTCAATTTTACGTTCGTATTTGGTGAAAGTTTCTTCTTTCATGAAAAGCAGGCAGAACTTTTTACCATAACGATGGGCTAGCCAAAAGAGAATGATGCTGCCGATATTGATACCGATGTAGTTGACAACTAGGCCCCACCAGAATCCAAATAGAAGGAAGCCGACGACAGTGGTCACACCACCAGGAATAATAGGGAAAACGACTTGAATAATCTGAATACCAATATAACTCAGACTACCTAGTGCTCCTTGTTTTTTGATAAACTCGGTCAGAACATTTTGATTGTTGAGAATACCCAGTTTGTAGAGCCAAATGACCAGTGCAAAGCTGCCAATCAGAGCTAAAATACTGAGAACTTGTATGATTTTTTGAGATAGTTTATACATGTTTCTATTGTACCATAAAGTATTTTGAAAAAGTTTAGATGTAAGAATAAAATAATTTTGCCATTTTTGTGAAAATCTGCTATAATGTTTAGCATATGACGTAACGCGGGGTCGTTACGGATTCGACAGGCATTATGAGGCTTGTTCTGCAACTCATCGGCAGATGTAAAAATGCCAGTTAAATATAACTGCAAAAAATACAAATTCTTACGCATTAGCAGCCTAAACACCTGCCTGCGTGACTGATGATAGATTGCTTGTGTCTATCTATCAGTCTTAAATTAACAAGCTACGTTAGGATATTGTCAGACTATTCTAAAAGAGATTTACTGACTCGCAAGATTTGGGCTTGAGTTATGTGTCGAGGTCTTGTTAAAGCAACACATAACCTATGGTTGTAGACGAATAAGTTAGCAGGTGTTTGGACGTGGGTTCGACTCCCACCGGCTCCATTGGAAGATTACTCAAGAGGCTTAAGAGGCCGTGTTGGAAACACGGTAGGCGTGTGATAGCGTGCGTGGGTTCGAATCCCATGTCTTCCGTCTTAGAAAAAACAGGTTGGATGTTAGTCCAATCTGTTTTTTTGCGTGGTTCCAAATCGTTCGTCTGTCTTGCTAGCAATGTATCGTCTACTTACTAGGATAATCCAGAGGCAATGTAGAAAAAGTACAGAGCTAGCAAGGATAATGAGAAAGCTGAGAAAGAGATTTTCTTTATTTGTAAGTTAGACTATCACCACGGCTGCGTAGAGAGTGTGTACCAGGGCGTAGGGACAAGTCCGAACAGGTGATACTTGAATTTTTTGGATGGAAGCATCTAATCGCTGGTTGAGTATCTGTTTTATTTTTTTTCATAGCGACTCCTACTGGATATTTAAACGTTTGGTCATGATATAGTGGGTACCAAAGTAGAATCCAATTGCTAAGAGGATATTAAAGACGAAGGTAAACCAGTCTGGCTGGAATGGATAGAAACTCTCCATGTTTGACATTGAAGCAACATAGGCACTTGTGGCGAAGTGAATTGTCTGCACCGTTCCAATGACGAAATAGATACCGATATAAAAGACAATGGCTAAGACAATGCGGTGGTCTTTAAACAGTTGACCGAGAGAAATGGCAAAGTAGGCAAGCAGGATTCCCATGATCATTTCAGTGAAATATTGTATTGCAATTTGGAATAGGAGCCCCCAGCTTGTTATCTTAGATAATTCGCTAAACATATGAGCGAAGTCTAGTTCATCGTAGACTGGCATCAGTGCAATACTCGTAATGAGGAGTCCGGATACTAGTAACATCAGTCCGGCCAATATATACCAGATGATAGAAGCAAGGAGTTTGCTGAGGATGATTTGATGCCCTGTCACTGGAAGTGTCATGGTAAGGTAGCCTTGGCGGCCGTAGACGCTTTTCTGGAATCGTGTCACGATTAGGAAGAAAGTCGAAATGAAGAGTCCGCCTATGAGCAGCCCGAAAGCAACACAGGCAAGTACAAATAGGATTCCTTCCACATTCCAATTGTTGTCGTTGAAGGTTGCAATATGATTTTCAGAACGTCTAATAATGGTTTGAATCCAAACACCGAGTACGACGGATAAGAGCGAAATAATGCCATATAAGCCGAGGTACCATTTTCCTAGGGATTTAAATTCATATTTTAATAATTTTTCAAACATAATATCTCCTCTTTCTAACTAGAACTTAAAGTCGCGACGGAATAGTTCGTCGATGGATTCACCGCTTTCGATGCGAATGTCATCGACATTTCCTTGACGAATGATGCTGCCATATTGAAGGAAAATCACTTCGTCTAAGATTTGTTCTACATCAGAAATTAAGTGAGTAGAGATGATGACTGAAGAAGTGGGAGAGTAATTGTTGATAATGGTCCGCAAGATGTAGTCCCGCGCCGCAGGGTTCACTCCGCCAATTGGCTCATCTAAGATATAGAGTTGAGCCTGACGGCTCATGACTAAAATCAATTGTACTTTTTCCTTGTTCCCTTTTGACAAGTGTTTCATACGACTGTTCAAGTCGATATTGAGGTCTTCCAAGAGATGAAGGGCGCGTTTTTGGTCAAAATCAGCATAGAAATCTGCAAATAATTCGACGGCTTCCACTACCTTCATATTTTCATCTAAATAGGTCGTATCAGGTAGATAGGACACCATGGCTTTGGTTTCAGGTGAAGGGTAACGTCCGTTGATTAAGATTTGACCATATTCTGGTTGTAAAAGGCCGTTTAATAATTTAATCAAAGTCGTCTTCCCAGAACCGTTCGGTCCCAGCAGTCCGATGATTTTTCCAGCGGATAGTTTTAGGTTGACATTGTTAAGGGCAAGGAGCCCACCGTATGATTTGGATACTTGTTGGAATTCAACAAGCGTGATTTGCTTTTCCATATTATTCTCCTTTTACATAATTGGCGATGAGCTCAGATAATTCTTCTTTTGCGAATCCAAGACTCAGCATATTGTTTGTGAAGTTGGCTAATTCCTGTTGGGCCAACTCAATTCGTGTTTGTTTGATTAAGTCAATATTGTCTGTCACAAATCGTCCAGTCGTACGTTGGGCGTAGACTAAGCCTTCCGTCTCCAAGTCCGATAGGGCGCGTTGAACGGTATTGGGATTGACGCCGGCTGTTTCAGCCAAATCGCGAACAGTTGGTAATTTATCCCCTGTTTTTAGCTGATTGGTCACAATTTGTAGCTTGATAGCATTTGTGATTTGGATGTAAATTGGGATTTTGTTGTCAAATTTCCATGCCATGATAAACTCCCCTTTCTGTATCCTTGTTCTATAAAGATAATACAATTTTTCTATTTTAAATGCAAGTATTAAATGCTATTTTTTTGTATAATAGAACTAATGAACAACAGATATGAAGGAGGCTTGCCATGCTAGCACAATTAGATACCAAAACTGTCTATACTTTTATGGATAGCATGGTAACCATCGAAAAATACGTCACGCGAGCCAAGGAATTGGGTTATTCCCATTTGGGGATGATGGACGTGGACAATCTTTATGGAGCTTATCAGTTTATGGAGGCTTGTCAAGCAGCGGAGATTCAGCCGGTTATTGGTTGCGAAATGGAAGTGCTGGTCAAGGACCAGCCGATTCGTATGCAATTGCTTGCGCGTGATAGTCAGGGCTACCGGAATCTGCTCAAGTTATCGACCAGTAAGATGATGGGCAAGAAAACTTGGGAAGATTTTCAAGAATTTTTGCCCGGAGTATTGGTGGTCGTTCCCTATTTTTCTGGGATTGAAACGCTGGAACTGGATTGTGATTTTGTCATCGGGGTCTATCCAGATACCCCACAACAAGAGTTTTCACGACCCATTCTTCCTCTTTATACCGTACGCTATTTTGAGGAGAAGGAGGTAGAGCCGCTGCAGGTTCTGCGCGCGATTCGGGACAATAGTACCCTCAATCAGGTAACGGATCTACCCAGTCGTCAATTTTTGTTAGCGCCAGATGAATTTCGTCAGCAGTTTGCAAACTTTCCGCAAGCCTTGGACAATCTAGCAAGATTGATTCAGACAATTTCTTATGATTTGGACAAAAATTTGAAATTGCCTCGTTTTAATTGTGAACGCCCCGCTGTGGAGGAGTTACGCGAACGAGCTCAAAAAGGTTTATCAAACAGAAATTTGGAAGGAGCTGCCTACCAAGAACGGTTGGAGCAAGAATTATCCATTATTCATGAAATGAGATTTGACGATTATTTCCTTATTGTCTGGGATTTACTGCGATTTGGTCGCAGTCAGGGGTATTACATGGGGATGGGTCGTGGTTCTGCGGTTGGTAGTCTGGTGGCTTACAGCTTGGGTATTACAGGTATTGATCCCGTTAAGCACAACCTACTTTTTGAGCGTTTCCTCAATAAAGAACGCTTTAGTATGCCGGATATTGATATTGATATTCCAGATATTTACCGTGGAGAGTTTATCCGCTATGTGCGCGAGCGTTATGGGACCATGCATACGGCACAAATCGTGACCTATTCGACATTTGGGGCCAAGCAAGCGATTCGTGATGTTCTCAAGCGCTTTGGGATTCCTGAGTATGAGTTGACCAATATCACCAAGAAAATTTCTTTTCGAGATACGTTGGCGACGGCTTACGAGCGAAATGCGTCTTTTCGTCAAATTATCAATAGCAAGATGGAGTACCAGAAAGCTTTTGCCATTGCCCAGCAGATTGAGGGGCATCCTCGTCAGACTTCTATTCATGCGGCCGGTGTCGTTATGAGTGATGAGGATTTGACGGATACAATTCCATTGAAATTCGGAGAGGACATGCTGGTCACCCAGTATGATGCCCACGGTGTTGAAGCCAATGGTCTTCTGAAGATGGATTTTCTTGGTCTGCGCAATCTGACCTTTGCTCAGAAGATGAAAGAAGCAGTGCTTGATAAGTATGGTCAGGACATTGCGGTTGAGAAGATTGACTTGGAGGACAAGGAGACTTTAGCGCTCTTTGCGGTAGGTCAGACAAAGGGAATTTTCCAATTTGAGCAGCCGGGGGCTATTCGTCTCTTGAAACGAGTGCGTCCGACGCGGTTCGAGGATGTCGTAGCAACGACCAGTCTCAATCGACCTGGAGCCAGTGATTACTCGGATAATTTTGTCAAGCGAAAGCAAGGGGAAGAAGCAGTGGACTTGCTAGATGACTCCATTGCCGACATCTTGACGCCGACCTACGGAATCATGCTTTATCAAGAGCAGGTCATGCAGATTGCTCAGCGCTATGCTGGATTTACACTCGGGAAAGCCGATTTGTTGCGGCGGGCCATGTCCAAGAAAAATGCGGCTGAGATGCAGTCCATGAAGGAAGCATTTTTAAGCGGTGCGCAAGCTTTGGGTCATTCTAGGGATAAGGCTGAAGAGATTTTTGCTATGATGGCTAAGTTTGCAGGTTATGGATTTAACCGTAGTCATGCCTATGCTTACTCGGCACTGGCTTTTCAGTTGGCTTACTTCAAGGTGCATTACCCAGATGTCTTTTTTGATGTGATGCTCAATTATTCTAGCAGCGATTATATCAATGATGCCCTGCAATTTGAATTTAAAGTGGCTCGATTGACTATTAACAATATTCCATTTAATGATAAGTTTTCCGAGCGCCAGATTTACATGGGCTTGAAAAATATCAAAGGGATGCCTAGAGAACTTTCGTTTTGGATTTTGGAAAATCGTCCCTTCAAGAGTGTCGAAGATTTTATGCTTCGTTTGCCGGTTAAGTATCAGAAAAAAGACCTGCTGACACCGCTGATTCAGCTTGGTTTGTTTGATGATTTTGAAAAAAATCGTAAGAAAATTGTGGTGAATTTGGATAATTTGTTTGTCTTTGTGGAGGCCTTTGGTTCCTTTTTCTCTGAGGAAACCTATTCTTGGACTGAGACAGAAGACTACACAGACAGTGAAAAATTTGAGATGGAACAGGCTGTCATTGGTGTCGGGATCAGCCCACATCCTCTTGTCAAAATCCGTCAAAGCAGTTCGCGTTCATTGACCGAGTTGGCAGACTTGACGGAGCAGCAACGAGCGACTGTTTTAGTGCAGATTTTGGGAGTACGCGTCATCCGTACGAAAAAAGGGGAGCAGATGGCCTTTTTGCAAGTATCGGACACCAAGCAACGTTTGGATGTAACCTTGTTCCCGGAATCCTTCAAACAGTATCATAATCTACTGGAAGAAGGGAAAATTGTTTATTTAATAGGGCGGATGCAGGAACGTGACGGTCATCTGCAGATGGTGCTGGACCAGCTAGAACTTGCCTCTGATGAAAAGTTTTGGATTTTATTACAAAATCATGAATTTGACCAGGAAATAGCGGGGGTTTTAGAGGAACATAGTGGCTCTATTCCGGTGGTGCTTCATTATCAAGAAAGTAATGAAACTATCCAAGTCGCCCAGTATGGTGTATCAAAATCAAGCCAGCTGGAAATAGATTTAAAAGAATTTTCTATGAAAACGGTTTTTCGTTAAAATACAATAAAAACACGAGCAAACCCGCAGGAAATGTGGTATAATGAGACAGTTAAAAAGGAAAAAAGGAGCATAAGCGAAATGAAACGTATTGCTGTTTTGACTAGTGGCGGTGACGCACCTGGTATGAACGCTGCCGTTCGTGCAGTTGTTCGTAAAGCAATTTATGAAGGAATGGAAGTTTATGGTATCAGACATGGTTATGCTGGTATGGTAAACGACGAAATCTTCCCAATGGATTCAGCTTCTGTAGGGAACATTTTGAGCCGTGGTGGAACATTCTTGTGTTCAGCACGTTACCCAGAATTTGCCACTCTTGAAGGGCAAATGAAAGGTATCGAACAGTTGAAAAAACACGGCATCGAAGGTGTTGTAGTTATCGGTGGAGACGGTTCTTACCATGGTGCAATGCGCTTGACAGAACATGGCTTCCCAGCAGTTGGTATACCTGGTACAATCGACAACGATATCGTTGGTACGGATTATACAATCGGTTTTGACACTGCTGTTTCAACTGCCATTGATGCCATTGACAAAATCCGTGACACAGCATTCAGTCATGGTCGTACATTCGTCATTGAGTTGATGGGACGTAATGCAGGTGATATCGCTCTTTGGGCTGGTATGGCGATTGGTGCAGACCAAATCATCATTCCTGAAGAAGAGTTTACATTTGAAGAAGTAGTTGAAAAAGTTAACTACACTTACGATGTATTGAAAAAAGGTCATCATATCATTATCTTGGCAGAAGGTGTTATGTCAGCTGAGAAGTTTGTTGAAGGCATGAAAGCAGCTGGAAACAAAACTGAGGTTCGTGCAGTTAACCCAAGCCACATCTTGCGTGGTGGTAATCCAACAGTTCACGACCGTCTTCTTGCAGCACGTCTTGGCGCTCGCGCTGTAGAATTGCTTAAAGAAGGTAGGGGTGGTTTGGCAGTTGGTATTCGTAACGAACAAGTTGTTGAAAGCCCAATCCTTGGTACTGCTGAAGAAGGCGCACTCTTCACACTTGCTGAAGATGGAAGCATCATCGTGAACAACCCACACAAGGCTGACTTAAAATTGGCAGAACTCAACCGTCAATTACAACACCGTCTTTAATCTAACGAGTTAATCGTTTCAAATATCAATAAAAATAGGAGTTTTTCAAAAATGAATAAACGCGTAAAAATCGTTGCAACACTTGGACCAGCCGTTGAAACACGTGGTGGTAAAAAATTCGGTGAAGATGGTTACTGGGGTGAGCCTCTTGATGTTGAAACATCAGCTGCAACCATTGCTGAATTGATCAAAGCTGGTGCAAATGTTTTCCGTTTCAACTTCTCACATGGTGACCATGAAGAGCAAGGTGCACGTATGGCAACTGTTCGTAAAGCTGAAGAAATCGCTGGTAAAAAAGTAGGTTTCCTTTTGGATACAAAAGGTCCAGAAATCCGTACTGAATTGTTTGAAGGCGAAGCGAAAGAATATAGCTACGTAACTGGTGAAACAATCCGCGTTGCTACAAAACAAGGTATCAAATCAACTCGTGAAGTGATTGCCCTTAACGTTGCTGGTAGCTTGGATGTCTACGATGACGTTGAAGTTGGGAAACAAGTACTTGTTGACGATGGTAAATTAGGTCTTCGTGTTATTTCTAAAGACGATGAAAAACGTGAATTTGTATGTGCTGTTGAAAATGATGGCGTTATTGCAAAACAAAAAGGTGTAAACATCCCTTACACTAAAATTCCTTTCCCATCACTTGCAGAACGTGATGATGCGGATATCCGTTTCGGTCTTGAAAACGGCTTGAACTATATCGCTATCTCATTTGTACGTTCAGCAAAAGACGTAGAAGCTGTTCGTGCTATTTGTGAAGAAACTGGTAACGGTCACGTTCGTCTCTTCTCAAAAATCGAAAACCAACAAGGTATCGATAACTTGGACGAAATCATCGAGGCTTCAGACGGTATCATGATCGCTCGTGGTGACATGGGTATTGAAGTACCATTCGAAATGGTTCCAGTTTACCAAAAACAAATCATCACTAAAGTAAATGCGGCTGGTAAAGCAGTTATCACAGCAACAAACATGCTTGAAACAATGACTGACAAACCACGTGCAACTCGTTCAGAAGTATCTGACGTATTCAACGCTGTTATCGACGGTACTGATGCAACAATGCTTTCAGGTGAATCAGCAAACGGTAAATACCCACTTGAGTCAGTTCGCACAATGGCAACTATTGCTATGAACGCACAAACTCTTCTTGGTGAATATGGTCGTTTGGACTCATCAACATTTGACCGTACTTCTAAAACAGAAGTTATCGCATCAGCTGTTAAAGATGCATGTAACTCAATGGACATTAAATTGGTTGTAACTGTAACTGAAACTGGTTTCTCAGCTCGCCAAATTTCTAAATACCGTCCAGATGCAGACATCTTGGCTGTAACATTTACAGAAAATATTCAAAAATCATTGATGCTTAACTGGGGTGTTATTCCAGTCGTAACTGACAAACCAGCTTCAACAGATGACATGTTCGAATTGGCTGAGAAAGCTGCGCTTGAATCAGGTCTTGTTGAATCAGGTGACAACATCGTTATCGTTGCTGGTGTACCAGTTGGTCAATCAGGTTCTACAAACACAATGCGTGTTCGTACAATCGCTTAATTCTAAAATAAAAATAAGATTCGCCTGTAGGTGAATCTTATTTTTATTTTAGAATTATCCATTTATAAATAGATTGATAATTAATTTAATATTTAAGATGGATAGCAGACTGGCAATTGTATAGGCGAGGTAGGTGTTCCATTTTGCATTTACAAATACCCCCATATATTTTTTTCTAGAAGTGAAATAGATCAAGGGAAAAATCGAAAAAGGTAATGCAACAGATAGAAAAACTTGTGAATAGACAATCAATTGGTCTAGAATTTTTTCTTGGCTACCAAAAAGAATAGAAAGAATAAGGACAGGCAGGAGGGCTAGACCTCGAGTTATCAATCGAATTAGCCATTGAGGAAGTCTTAAATGGAGGAAGCCTTCCATAACGACTTGTCCAGTTAGAGTTCCCGTAATTGTCGAATTTTGCCCACTAGCTAATAGTGCCAGTGCGAACAGAGTAGAAAGAAATGAGCTAGCAATGGTGCCTACGATGCGATTATTAGACAAGGCGTTGTACATTTGTGAAAAAGCACTGACTTGACTAGAATGACCGTAAAACAATGATGCACCTAAAATTAGCAACAGAGAGTTAACAATAAAGGCTAATGTCAGTTGTATATTGGAATCCCAGGTCATAAAACGAATACTTTTTTGAAGCGAAATCGTACTAGTGGTATCCACTTTACGAGTCTGAGATAGGGCTGAGTGGAGATAGAGATTGTGGGGCATAACAGTGGCACCAATGATACCTAGCGCAAGAGTTAAAGGTGTATTTTCTGTGTTAGGATGTGACTCAATTAACGAAGCTGAAGGAAAGTAACCTCTAAATAGACTTTGAAAGTCAGGTTTGGATAAAATGACTAAATAAAGAAAAATTATTAGGATAGTAAATATGAGCGTCGTAACCAGTGCTTCGATTTTTTGAACACCAAATTTTAGTAACAGAAGTAGTAAAAAGACATCTAAGATTGTAATGCAAATCGAAAAAGTGAGTGGCCACCCAAATAGAAGATGAAGTGCAATTCCTGAGCCGATAACTTCTGCCAAATCTGTCGCCATAAGCGCAAGTTCTATGATAATGAATAGAATGTAGCGAAAAGGTTTTGCAAGGTTGGTAGCTGTAATTTGAGCCAAGTCTTGTTGTGTAACGATTCCAAGCTTACCAGCCATTTGTTGTAGCTGCATAGCCATTAAAGATGAGAGTAGTACAACAAAAAGAAGACTATAACGGTAACTCGCTCCTCCGATAACGCTGGTAATCCAATTTCCTGGATCCATGTAGCCGACAGCGACAAGGGCACCAGGTCCTAAAAATACCCTTAGTGTGGAGAAGAAGCCTGCACTTTCAGGTGGCGTTATACTTTGATTTAATTTACCAAGGGACTGCTTATTTTGTTGGTATGTTTCTTGTTCTAACTTCATAGGAGTATTATAGCACAAAGTCTGTTTGAAATTGTATTAGATTATGAGATTGCTTGTTGAACTTGTCGCTTGTTTTTTGTTATAATAAAAAGATAATTGATTAGAAAGTATGAGAAAATGAATCCATTATTACAAGGAATGAATGACCGTCAAGCAGAGGCGGTTCAAACAACGGAAGGACCATTGTTGATTATGGCGGGGGCTGGTTCTGGTAAAACCCGTGTCCTGACGCACCGCATTGCTTATCTGATTGATGAAAAAATGGTCAATCCATGGAATATTTTGGCCATTACCTTTACCAATAAAGCTGCGCGAGAAATGAGAGAGCGGGCAATGGCCTTAAATCCCGCTACTCAAGATAGCTTGATTGCAACCTTTCACTCTATGTGTGTTCGGATTTTGCGTCGTGATGCAGACCATATTGGTTACAATCGCAATTTTACTATCGTTGATCCAGGTGAGCAGCGCACACTGATGAAACGGATTTTGAAAAATCTCAATCTTGATCCCAAAAAGTGGAGCGAACGATCAATTCTAGGAACTATTTCGAATGCAAAAAATGACTTGCTGGATGAAGTGGCCTACGAGAGCCAGGCTGGGGACATGTATACTCAGATTGTAGCCAAGTGCTATAAGGCCTACCAGAAAGAGTTACGCCAGTCTGAAGCGGTGGATTTTGACGACTTAATTATGCTGACCCTTCGTCTTTTTGACCAAAATCCGCAGGTCTTGACCTATTACCAACAACGTTACCAATATATCCACGTAGATGAGTACCAAGATACCAACCATGCCCAATACCAGTTGGTCAAGCTTTTGGCTTCTCGCTTTAAAAATATCTGTGTAGTGGGGGATGCGGACCAGTCTATCTATGGATGGCGTGGTGCAGATATGCAAAATATCCTCGACTTTGAGAAGGATTATCCAGATGCAAAAGTGGTACTTTTGGAGGAAAATTACCGTTCAACCAAAACGATTTTGCAGGCAGCTAATGACGTCATCGAGCGCAATAAAAATCGACGTCCTAAGAAATTATGGACGCAGAACAACGAAGGTGAGCAGATTGTTTACCACCGTGCCAATGATGAGCAGTCTGAGGCAGTATTTGTTGCACAACAAATTGCGATAATGGCCCAAGGTCAATACAATTACAAGGACTTTGCGGTGCTCTATCGGACCAATGCCCAGTCTCGTACGATTGAGGAAGCCTTGCTCAAGTCCAACATTCCTTACACCATGGTGGGTGGAACCAAGTTCTATAGCCGTAAGGAAATTCGAGATGTCATTTCTTATCTGAATATCATTGCAAATCCAGCTGACAATATTTCATTTGAGCGGATCGTCAATGAGCCCAAGCGTGGTGTCGGACCAGGTACGGTTGACAAGATTCGCGATTTTGCCAATTTGCAGGAAATGTCTCTCTTGGATGCCTGTTCGCAAATCATGTTGTCTCCTATCAAGGGCAAGGCCGCTCAAGCTGTTTGGGATTTGGCCAATATTATTTTAGGCCTTCGTGAGAAATTGGACCAGTTGACCATCACAGAATTGGTCGAACAGGTATTGAATCAAACGGGTTATTTGAATGCCTTGGCTGTGCAGGCGACCATTGAGGCAAATGCACGGATTGAAAACATCCAGGAGTTTCTATCTGTTACCAAAAACTTTGACGAAAAAGATGTAGAGCTTGAGGGAGAAACTGGTTTAGACAAGCTGAGCCTATTCCTCAATGATTTGGCTTTGATTACGGATACGGATGATGGTGAAGTAGAGGCGGCTGAGGTGACCTTGATGACCTTGCACGCAGCAAAGGGGTTGGAATTTCCAGTTGTTTTCTTGATTGGGATGGAGGAAAATGTCTTTCCGCTCAGTCGAGCTGCCGAAGAGGAAGCCGAGCTTGAAGAAGAACGGCGTCTGGCTTATGTGGGCATTACGCGTGCGGAACAAACGCTTTTCCTGACAAATGCCAATTCTCGTCTGCTGTTCGGTCGGACTAATTACAATCAACCGAGTCGCTTTATTCGTGAGATTTCAAGTGATTTGCTGGATTATCAAGGCTTGGCGCGCCCTGCTAATACTAGCTTCAAGGCCTCTTATGTCAATGGCAAATCAGGTCAATTTGGCCAAGGGATGAGCCTGTCACAGGCCTTGCAAAGCAGAAAAGCCGCTGCTCAGCCTCGCCAAACTTCTATCGGTGGCAGTCTGCCTTTCGGAAAAAATGCTGGCGCTGCTCCATCAACGGATTGGTCAGTAGGAGACATTGCTATCCATAAAAAATGGGGTCAGGGAACGGTTCTGGAAGTTTCTGGATCAGGTTCAGGACAAGAGTTGAAAATCAATTTCCCAGAAATGGGACTCAAAAAAGTATTGGCGTCCATTGCGCCGATTACCAAAAAAGATTAAGCTATAGCTTTTTTATCTAATAAGTATTGGAAAACTTGTATATTTAGGAGTAGAATATAAGAAAAAATTTTAGATAAAGAGGTCCAACAATGAGCGAAAAATGGAGTTTTGAAACCTTACAATTACACGCGGGTCAACAGATTGATTAGGATACCAAGTCACGTGCTGTTCCGATTTATCAAACAACGTCCTATGTATTTGACAGTGCACAGGATGCAGAGGATATTTTTGCCTTGAGAAAGCCAGCTAATATTTATTCACGAATCGGCAATTCTACTGTTTCTGTCTTCGAGGAGCGGGTAGTTGCCTTGGAAGGTGGTGTGGGTGCCCTTGCGACAGCATCTGGCATGGCTGCAATCACCTATACTATTTTAGCGTTGACGCATGCGGGAGACCATGTGGTAGCAGCGACGACACTTTATGGTGGTACTTTTAACTTTCTAAAAGAAACCCTCCCACGCTATGGGATTACTGCAACATTTGTTGATATTGACCAACTCGATGAGGTGGAAGCTGCCATCACGGATAAGACTAAGCTGGTCTGGGTTGAAACCTTGGGAAATCCTCTGATTAACATTCCTGACTTGGAAAAGGTGGCATAAATTGCGCATGGGCATCAGATTCCTCTGGTAGCGGATAATACATTTGGCACGCCCTGCTTGATTCAGGTGTTTGACCATGGTGTTGATATTTCTGTTCATTCTGCGACCAAATTTATTGGCGGTCATGGGACATCAATCGGTGGTGTCATCGTGGATAGTGGTCGATTTGACTGGGAAGCTAGTGGCAAATTTTCGCAGTTTGTTGAAGAAGACACAACCTAACATAATCTGAGTTACACGCGAGATATTGATCCGGCTGCATTTGTGACAGCAGTTCGGACCCAACTATTACGTGATATGGGGGCTTGCCTATCACCATTTAATGCCTTTTTATTGCTTCAAGGTCTTGAAACCTTATCCTTGCGAGTGGATCGTCACTTGGAAAACACTCAGAAAATTGTTGCTTTTTTAGAAGAACACCCGCAAGTAGAAGTGGTTAATTATCCAAGTTTGCCAACGAATCCTTACTATGAGCTCCCCCAAAAATATTTTCCAAAAGGTGTAGGCTCAATCTTTACCTTCCATGTGAAGGGAGAGGCTGCAGAAGCCTGCCAAGTCATCAATCAGTTGGAAATTTTCTCAAATCTTGCCAATGTAGCTGACGCCAAATCCTTAGTTGTCCATCCGGCAACCACAACACATGCACAATTACCTGAGGCGGACTTGCTGGCTTGCGGTGTTACGAACAATCAAATCCGTCTGTCTATCGGTCTTGAAAATGCCAATGACTTAATCGCAGATTTGAAACAAGCCTTGGACAGTCTGGAAGGATAGTCCCAAACAATTTGACAGAAAAAAAGGAGAAACTTTGGTAGAATAAAGTCAAACGTTTTAATGACTGTCAAACAGTGGGAGGACCTTATGTACCAAACGAAGATTAAAGGAGACAAACTTTATCATGCTGTGTCAGAGGGCTACGGGAGTCCTGTAGAACTTTTTGGAGCTGTTGAAAATGGTGAAACACCGATGAGCCTTCTGAATATTGCCTTGGCTTCCTGCATCACCATGTGTGCTCAAGGGTATTTCAAGCGGAAATATGGAATTGTGCAGATGCCGATTCAAGTGGAGAGCTGCTATGCTAATGATACTTTTCAGCTCAAAATGACGCTTCCAGATCCCTTGACGGATGAGCAAGAAAAAGAATTGTTGGACTATGTCAATCAGCAATGTCGGGTGAAAAAACTACTGCGGACAGATGTGGCTATTCAGCTAGAAATAACCTATTTATAATCGGAAGAGGGTGGATGCGTGTCCATCCCTTTTTCTTTTGATATAATAGAAGGACGAGAAAGGGTGAGAGCATGAAACTAGTATATAGCGAGATGAGTCAAGATTTGACGGTTCGATTAAGTCAGCAGGCGCAGGAATTTGCACGGGCGGGTAGGCGTGTATTTTATATTGCGCCCAATTCACTATCTTTTGAAATGGAGCGAAAGGTGCTTGGGCATTTGGATGGTCAGGCTTCTTTTGATATCATGGTGACACGTTTTGGGCAAATGGCGCGTTATTTTGTCTTAAATGAGAGCAAGCAGGCAGATAATCTGGACGATATTGGCTTGACCATGCTCATGTACCGTGTCTTGTCTCAATTTGGCGAAACGGACTTGAAGGTCTATGGCAAGTTAAAAACAGATCTGGAGTTCATCGGTCAGCTACTCGCCTTGTACAAGGAAATGCAGTCGGCAAATTTAACGATTTCGGATTTGGAATGGATTGATTCGGCTGAAAAGAGTCAGGATTTGACCCGTATTTTTTCGGCTTTTTCAGTGGCACTCGGGAAAGAAAATTATGCCCAAGAAAGTAAGTTAGCCTTTTTCACGCGTTTGGTTCAGTCTGGACAATTAGATGCGGAGTTGGCAAATGTTGCTTTGGTCATTGACGGCTTTACCCGTTTTTCGGCAGAAGAAGAAGTCTTGGTTTCTAGTCTAGCAACCAGAGTTGAAGAGATTGTGATCGGGGTATATGCCAGCAAACGGTCCTACCAATCGTCCTATATAGAAGGAAATGTCTACCAGGCACCGGTCGAGTTTTTACGGCACCTTTCCCAGCTTTTTCAAGTCAAACCTGAATTTTTAGCTGATGAATCGGGCTTGAAGAGTGTGGACAAGATTGCCAAAAACTTGGAATATCAGTCTAGTTTTTCGGACCAACGTGTGGAGATGAGCCAAAATGAGCTATCTGTTTTGCAAATCTGGGATGTGACCAATCAAAAAGAAGAGGTAGAACAGGTGGCGCGAGCCATTCGTCATGACTTGCAGACGGGCTATCGTTATAAGGATATTCTCGTACTTTTGGGCGATGTGGAAGCTTACCAACTGCAGATAGGCAAGGTTTTTGATAAGTATGAGATTCCCTTTTATCTAGGGAAGGCTGAGGAGATGAGCCATCATCCCTTAGTGCATTTTGTGGAGTCTTTGGAGCGTATCAAGCATTATAATTTTCGATTAGAAGATGTGCTCAATCTGCTCAAGTCAGGCTTGTATGGCAGTTTCTGCCAAGATGCCTTGGATAAATTGGAGCAGTATCTCCTCTTCGCAGATGTCAAAGGGCAGGCCAAGTTTGCAAAGGATTTTACAGCCAATACGCATCAGAAGTATGACTTGGAGCGTCTCAATCAGATGCGCCAGACCATTATGACTCCCCTGCAGGAGTTGTTTAAGGCGCAGGCCCAATCCGGTCATAGCCTCCTGCAAAAATTTACAAACTTTTTAAATCAAATACAGCTAGCGGAGAATATGCAGGCAGTGACGGCTGGTCTGGACGAGATGGCTCTGGAAAAAGAAGAGCAGGTCTGGAAGGCTTTTTGTCATATTTTAGAGCTGACAAAGACTATCTTTGGGCACGAAAAATTGACCTTGGCGGAGTTTTTGGCACTCTTGCGTACAGGAATGCTGGCTAGTCAGTATCGTGTGGTACCAGCAACGGTGGACGTTGTTAATGTGAAATCCTATGATTTGATTGCACCGCATACAGCTAAAAAGATTTACGCCATCGGACTCAGCAAGTCAAATTTCCCTAAAATGACCAAGAATACCAGTCTCTTGACTGAGGAAGAAAAGCAGCTCATCAATGATAAATCGGCTGAAACCGGGCATTTTGAACTGGCTTCTCGTGAGAATACTAAGAAAAATCATTTTACCATGTTGTCGCTCATTCATTCAGCGACGGATCAGTTGGTTTTGTCCAGTCCGCAGATTTTCAATGAAGCAGAAGATGGCTTGTCTCCCTATCTGAAACTATTGGATGAGATGGGAGTGGAGCGCTTGGAAAAAGGTCGAGAAAAGACCTTGTTAGCGCAGGATATAGGTCACTACAAAGGGCTTTTGTCTCGCGTGATAGAAGCTAATCGGGCTGATTTTCAGGCGGAGTGGACCAAGGAAGAAGCTACATTTTGGGCAGTTGCTGTGCGTTATCTGCGGAAAAAATTGGAGACGGAAAATATTCATATCCCTGCGGTGTCATCGGACTTACAAACGGTACAATTAGCTCAAGAAACCTTGGACAAACTCTATCCAGCTGGAGAAGTGCTGCAATTATCTGCATCCAGTTTGACGACCTTTTATCAGAATGAATACCTTTATTTCTTGCGGTATGTATTGGGACTTGAAGAGCAAGAAAGTATTCATCCAGATGCGCGTAGTCATGGGAATTTCTTGCATCGGATTTTTGAGCGGGTGATGACAGATGAACGGTCGGATTTTGATGAAAAGTTGAGTGATGCGATTCAAGAAACACGTCAGGAAGTGGAGTTTTTTGCCCTCTATCAGCAGGATGCTGAGTCTCAATTTTCGGAGCAGAGGCTCTTGGACATTGCGCGTGCGACATCTCTAGTTCTTCGTGATGACTCCATCATTGATGTCTTGGAGGATGAAGCTGTTTTTGGAGCAGAGAATTCCAATCTTTTGACCTTGGAAAATGGCAGAGCTCTTAACATTCGTGGGAAAATTGACCGCTTGGATGCTATTCGATCGGACGGTGCTCTGGGGGTCGTAGACTATAAATCCAGCAAGAAAGAGTTCAAATTAGCTGACTTTTACAATGGTCTTAGTCCTCAGCTCATGACCTATATTGCAGCGATCAAGCAGCACCCTGAATACAGTCAGACGGAAAAAATATTTGGCGCGATGTATTTGCATATGCTGGATCCGATTGTCTCCCTCAAGGATACAAAAGGTGCGGATAGCGTGCTTATGGAGGCTTACAAGTCTTTGGTTTATCGTGGATTATTCTTAGAAGAAGAGACCAACCGACTCAATCAGTTTTACTACAAAACCAAGAATACAACCTTTACCGAATCGGAGATGGCGACCCTACTCGCTCACAATGAAGGTCTCTACAAGCAGGCTGCAGAAAAGATTTTATCAGGGAATTTTGTCATTAACCCTTATACGGAAGACGGGAAGTCCGTCGCAGGAGATCAGCTGAAAGCCATAACTGGCTTTGAGGCCAATCTTCACTTGCCATTTGCCCGTCAGCTGGTAAAAGGTGGTAAACGCGAAGACTGGTTTGCCAGAATGGACGAGAAAGGAGGTCAGGCATGACATTTGAAGCATTTTTAAGTCCGGAAGAAATCATCCAATTACAAGAGGCGGAATTAGCTTCTCAAGCCGCACAAAAGCGAACACCGGAGCAAATCGAAGCCATCTATACAAATGGCAGCAATGTCCTCGTATCGGCTTCTGCTGGTTCAGGAAAAACCTTTGTCATGGTGGAGCGGATTTTGGATAAAATCAAGCGCGGAATTGCTATTAAGCACCTCTTTATCTCGACCTTTACCGTTAAGGCGGCAGGTGAGCTCAAGGAACGGATTGAGAAGAAGTTACATCAAGTCATCGCCCAAACGACTGATCCACAACTGCGTCAGCATCTGTCTGCCCAGCTGCTCGACCTGGAAACAGCAGATATTGGGACCATGGATGCCTTTACCCAGAAGTTGCTCACTAGTTATGGCTATACCATTGGTGTGGCACCGAATTTTCGGATTTTGCAGGATAAGAATGAACAGGATTTGCTGAAAAATGAAGTCTATGCGGATTTGTTTGAAGACTATATGGCGGGGCAAGATGGTCGAACTTTCCAAGCACTGGTTGAAAATTTCTCTGGAAACAGCAAAGATTCCAAGGCCTTTCGAGCCGTTGTTTATCAAGTACATGCCTTTAGCCAATCCACCAGCAATCCCAAGGAATGGATCCAAGAAAAATTACTTCGTGGACATGAAACCTTTACCAACCTAGAGAGTTTGCCAGATGCTATCATGCAGGGATTATTTGATGCTATGGAGCAGGCAGCGAATGACTTACAGGACTTAACAGACTCGCCAGACTACAAGCAAGTCACAGCAAAAGGTACACCGACCGCGACTTATACCAAGCACCAAACTATCTTTACAGGTCTGCGTGACCTACCAGTTGCCTTTGGCGAGGACAAGGACTTTGGAAAATTGATGACAGACTTGAGTGCGCTTTTGCCATCGGGAGCCGATGTGACGGTCGCCAAGGTAAAATACCCAGTCTTTAAGCAGGTCAAAGCTCGATTGGCGGATTTGCAGCACTTGGAGACCATTTTGGCCTATCAAGGTCAGGCTCTTCCGCTCTTAAAACTTTTGCAGAATTTTGTTCTAGACTTTTCAGACCAATACTTGCAACGAAAAATACAGGAATCTGCATTTGAATTCTCGGATGTCAGCCATTTTGCTATTCAGATTTTGGAGGAAAATGAAGACATTCGCAGGACCTACCAAGACCGCTACCATGAAGTCATGGTGGATGAATACCAAGACAATAACCATAGTCAGGAACGCATGCTGGACCTGCTTTCTAACGGAAAGAATCGATTTATGGTGGGAGATATCAAGCAGTCCATCTACCGTTTTCGTCAGGCTGACCCACAGATTTTCCAGTCAAAATTTGAACTTTATCAGAGCAATCCAGCAGCCGGGAAGTTGATTTTGCTCAAGGAAAATTTCCGTAGCCAGTCAGAAGTCTTAGATGCGACCAATGCCATCTTTACTCGTCTCATGGACCGACAAGTCGGTCAAATCAAGTACGACCAGACACATACGCTAGTAGCAGGTAGTCCTAGTCAGAAGATTGTCCTCCCTGAAAATGAAATGGAGTACCTCGTTTACGACACTGATGTGGATGAAAATGCTGCTGAGCAGGAAATCATTTCCGGTGAAGTGGAGTTGGTTGCCAAGGAAATCATTCATCTGGTCAATGAAAAAAATGTTGCTTTCTCTGATATTACTCTCTTGGTTCCATCCCGAACACGCAACGATGCCATTTTAACCACCTTTGAAAAACACGGCATTCCCATCGTATCTGACGGAGGCGAGGCCAATTATCTCAAGTCTGTCGAAGTCATGATCATGCTGGACACTCTGCGCACCATCAACAATCCTCTCAATGACTATGCCCTCGTTGCCCTGCTCAAATCTCCCATGTTTCACTTTAACGAGGACGAGTTGGCTCGGTTGGCATTACAAGCTGAAAAAGGCAATCTCTATGAAAAGATGCGACTTGCCTTAGAAAGAAAAGGAGCAAGTCAAGAACTCATTTTTGCTGCGCTTCATCAAAAGATTAGCCTCTTTGAAGCCAACTTACATGACTGGCGCCGCTTTGCAAAGACAGGCTCCATTCATGACTTGATTTGGAAGATTTTCAATGAGAAATTTTACTATGATTATGTCGGTGCCTTGCCAAATGGTGCCAAACGTCAGGCTAATCTCTATGCACTGGGACTACGAGCCAATAATTTTGAAAAAACCGGTTTTAAGGGCTTGGCGCGTTTTATTTCCATGATTGACAAGCTTTTGGCCAGCGATAACGACCTGGCAGATGTGGAAGTGGCCTTGCCACAAGATGCCGTGCAGCTCATGACGGTTCACAAGTCCAAAGGACTGGAGTTCAAGTATGTCTTTTTGCTCAATATGGATAAGAATTTCAACGCCATGGAAAGCAAGGGTTCGGTTATCTTGAGCCGTGAAAATGGGATTGGTATCAAGTATCTGGCTGATATGAAGGATCAATTCGAGACGCCGCTCCCTCATGTGCGCGTGTCCATGAATACCCTGCCCTACCAACTCAATCAGCGAGAACTTAAAATTGCCAACCTTTCTGAGCAAATGCGCCTCCTCTATGTCGCTATGACGCGGGCTGAGAAGAAGCTCTATCTGGTCGGAAAAGGTAGTCAAGAAAAGCTGGCAGACAAGTACGATGGCAAGCGAGATGCGGGTGTCCTCCTAGCATCAACTCGTGAGTCCATGACCAATTTTCAGGATTGGATACTGGGAATTGCGGAAGCTTTTGAGGGAGAAAATCTTTATTTCAAGAAAACCTTTATCACCGACCAAGATTTGACACCAGAACAGATTGGTCAGCTGAAAGTTGAAGGAAAGATTGTTGCGGATGACATGAAGGATAATCGCCAATCAGAAGATATCAGCCTAGCATTAGCCCAATTAGAAGCGGTAGAAATGCTAAATGAGAAGTACGCAAGTGCCATTCAGCTACCAAGTCTTCGCACGCCTAGCCAAATCAAGAAATTCTACGAACCAGTCTTGGCTGACGATGGATTGGACATCATGGAAAAGACGACTGTCGCTCCTAAGTTTGACCTACCTGATTTTTCTAAAAAAGCAACTGTAACGGGTGCGCAAATCGGTTCAGCTGTTCACGAGCTCATGCAACTAATTCCTTTAGTTGCTCCCATGACCATGCCTATTTTGCAGAAGGCCTTGGCACAAGTTCAAGTAGAGCCTGCTGTTAAGGAAAAAATTGCCTTGGAAAAAGTGCTAGCATTCTTTGCTAGTCCGCTTGGACAGGAAATTCTCCTTCATAAGGACAAGGTGCGTCGAGAAGCGACTTTTGCTCTTCTCAAAAAAGACCCAGTTTCCAAAGAAGACTATGTTCTTCGTGGGATTATTGACGGCTTTATACGTTACGAGGACCGCATTGTGCTCTTTGACTACAAAACGGATCACTATCAGGAAGCGGAACAGATGAAAACACGCTACGCTGGCCAAATGCAGTTGTACGCCGAAGCTCTACAACAAGCCTACCAAGTAGAAAAAGTGGACAAATACCTGATTTTACTCGGTGGAGAAGAGATTCAGGTATTAGAATTATAGATATGAAAAAGGAGAATGGATGGCATTCGTATTAAGAGAAGAACATGTGGAACAACTTGTCCAGCAGGTAAATGTGGAGAATCCCGCTTTTCGATTTGATTGGCAAACTTACTTGGTTGCGACCCAGCAATTTGGTCGGAGTATTGAGATATTTGTTT
The DNA here is from genome assembly GCF_024170225.1 of Streptococcus gallinaceus. Classification (GTDB taxonomy): domain Bacteria; phylum Bacillota; class Bacilli; order Lactobacillales; family Streptococcaceae; genus Streptococcus; species Streptococcus gallinaceus. The sequence goes on from NZ_JALJXU010000001.1 coordinate 426,889, forward strand.
TGGTAGAAAATCCAGACTATTTTGCGCTTATTAAAATGGGTACATTTGACACTTCTAAAGTGTCAGATGTAAAGATTATCGCTAAAAGTCAAATTCAAGGATTTAAGTTAAAACGCGGACTTATTCAAAATATCCTCAAAATTCGCATGAAAACTGGAGTTTTTTATAAACTTCGTTTCCGTGACAAGGCTGGGAAAAAACTACCTCTGCATGCCCAGAATGCTATTCAGTATAAGATGAATTGACCTGCACAATACGCAGACCGTTTGGATATGAAAGATCATAGCGCCTCTTTTTTCTCACAGGTGAGAACATGGGGATTGATTATCTTAGTATTTATTATTACGGTTATTATTTTAGCTACGACAGGATCTAAGTTGATTGGTATAGTATTTTTTGTAGGGGTTCTTGCAGGAACTGACTGGTTTAGCAATAAGCTAAAAAGTAGGAAAGTTATGAATACTGATGCAGAATTTTTCAAGCAATCCGAGATAATTGAGCAAAATGCGTCAAATGTTTCTTTTGAAGAGACTTACAAAACCATGAAAAATTGTCAACCTCAACCTGTGACAATGGAAGGTCAGACAGCTTACTATAGTCGTTTATTGCAAATGGCGCATTATTTGGGATATGATAATGAAACTCAATATTACTTGGAGAAGATTCCAAGAGCTTACCCCGAGGGAACTGAGCAAGAGTACCTTGCCTGTGTCAATTACCTCGCCACACCAATTGAAAAAGAACAGGTAGAGAGCATAAACGAAGCTGAATAAGAAAAAATGCTGAGCAAAATCTCGGCATTTTTGGTATAATAAATAGTAATACCCTAAAAGGAATGACTATGAACTTAGAAGAATTGAAAAAACGACAGGAGAAGATTCGTAACTTCTCGATTATTGCTCATATTGACCACGGAAAATCCACACTTGCTGACCGTATTTTGGAGAAGACCGAGACAGTTTCCAGCCGTGAAATGCAGGCTCAGCTCTTGGACTCTATGGATTTGGAGCGCGAGCGTGGTATCACCATCAAGCTCAATGCTGTTCAGCTTAATTACAAGGCTAATGACGGCGAAACCTACATTTTCCACCTGATTGACACGCCTGGACACGTGGACTTTACCTATGAAGTTTCTCGTTCTTTGGCCGCCTGTGAAGGAGCTATTTTGGTCGTTGATGCGGCACAAGGAATTGAAGCTCAAACCCTGGCAAATGTTTACTTGGCCTTGGATAATGACTTGGAAATCTTGCCAATTATCAATAAAATTGATCTGCCAGCAGCGGATCCAGAATGTGTCCGTCATGAAATCGAAGACGTTATCGGCTTAGATGCTTCAGAAGCTGTTCTGACCTCTGCCAAAGCTGGTATCGGGATTGAAGAAATCTTGGAGCAGATTGTGGAGAAAGTACCTGCACCGACAGGTGATGTGGAAGCACCGCTCCAAGCCTTGATTTTCGACTCTGTCTACGATGCTTATCGCGGCGTTATCTTGCAGGTCCGCATTGTCAATGGTATGGTTAAACCGGGCGACAAAATTCAAATGATGTCCAATGGTAAGACCTTTGATGTGACTGAGGTGGGGATTTTCACACCAAAAGCAGTCGGTCGAGACTTTTTGGCAACGGGTGATGTCGGCTATATTGCAGCCTCTATCAAGACAGTGGCAGATACGCGTGTTGGGGACACCGTGACACTTGCTAGCAATCCTGCAACAGAAGCTCTCCATGGCTACAAGCAGATGAATCCAATGGTTTTTGCCGGTATCTATCCGATTGAGTCAAATAAATACAACGACCTGCGTGAAGCTCTTGAAAAACTCCAGCTCAACGATGCCAGTCTTCAATTTGAGCCAGAAACTTCACAAGCTCTTGGCTTTGGTTTCCGTTGCGGCTTCTTGGGACTACTTCACATGGATGTGATCCAAGAGCGTTTGGAACGTGAGTTTAACATTGACCTCATCATGACGGCACCGTCAGTAGTTTACCATGTCAACACGACTGATGGGGAAATGATTGAAGTAGCCAATCCGTCTGAATTCCCAGACCCAACCCGTGTAGAATCCATCGAAGAGCCCTATGTTAAGGCGCAAATCATGGTTCCACAAGAGTATGTCGGAGCAGTCATGGACTTGGCACAGCGCAAGCGTGGAGACTTTGTGACCATGGATTACATTGATGATAATCGTGTCAATGTCATCTATCAAATCCCACTGGCAGAGATTGTTTTTGACTTCTTTGACAAACTCAAGTCTTCTACACGTGGCTATGCAAGTTTTGATTATGAAATTTCAGAATACCGCCGCAGCCAATTGGTGAAGATGGATATCCTCCTCAATGGCGACAAGGTCGATGCTCTCAGCTTTATCGTTCACAAAGAATTTGCCTATGAACGTGGAAAATTGATTGTTGACAAGCTCAAGAAAATCATCCCTCGCCAACAATTCGAAGTGCCGATTCAAGCGGCTATCGGTCAAAAAATCGTGGCTCGTTCTGACATCAAGGCCCTCCGTAAAAACGTATTGGCTAAATGTTATGGTGGTGACGTTTCGCGTAAACGTAAACTCCTTGAAAAACAAAAAGCTGGTAAGAAACGGATGAAGGCTATCGGTTCAGTTGAAGTCCCACAAGAAGCCTTCTTGTCAGTACTTTCAATGGACGATGATGATAAAAAATAGGATGGTTGGCACTGCACCCCAATAAGGGGTGTTTTTTGTTGAAAAAATGCTAGTTTTAATATACATATTTATCGATGGTTCTACTAAAAATATTTCCATAAATTTTACATTATTTCTTTAAAGAAACAGGGTGATATGTTAAAATGGTATATATAATTGGGTACAAATTTACTAAGCGTTATGCCCTCTCAGTGATAGCAAAGTAAATTTTTCTCATTCTATTCATTATTGGTAAATAATAATAGAATTTTTATGCAAAAGGAGGTATTTTTAGAAATAAGAATTTTATTCTTATTTGAGAGTCTATTTCTTTTTTGGTGCAATTTAGAGAGGGACGGCAGCAGGAATGAAATATTGAAATTGAAAATTATAAGGAGAAATAATGAACAAAGTTACAACGAAAACTGTTTACACTTGGTTAAGCTTGTTGTTGCTCTTTATCGGTCAGATTGCGCCACTAGGCGGCTTGAGAGTCTCTGCTGCTGATTCGGGAGACTACAGCTATGAAGCCTATGTAAAGCCAACAGAGTATGCTGACTACAGCAATCCAATTTATGTCAGAGATGCCGCAACAAGTGAAGAACGAGTTGTGTATTGTTTTAATTATCATTCTGAATGGCCGAATAACGAAGGAACAACACCTTATCCTAAATATAAAAAAGAATTAGGAAATGCGAATACTTTTGCTGAATTAGCAGCATCAGAATCATTGACAGGTGCAGATTTAGAAGCAACCATTTTAAAAGTGATTTATAATGGTTTTGGAAATGACGCAGCTCGTCTACAAGCAAAATACGGTCTAAGTAATGGTGTCTTCCGTCGTGTAACCCAATACGCTATCTGGTACTTTACAGATCATAAGGATTTTCCATCTGCAGATGTATCCCCAATCACTAGCTTTACAGCTAAAGAAAAGGCTGTATTTATGGCTTTGATCGGTCAAGGTGATGCCTTGGAAACTCCACCAGTAAATGCTACTTTAGATGTCTATCGTACAGACGGCTCTAAGCCAAATAACGGGAGTTCGAAAGCGAATTATCAAAATCTTCTTGGTGGAAACTTTGTAAACAAAGATACTGGAACAGATGTACCAGTTGTTAAGAAAAAAATTTCGATTTTTGCTAAAAAAGTCTGGGATAAAGCTGATAATGTTGCTAATAAACCAGAAGTTAGCTTCCAATTGAAAAACAAACAAACAGGTGAAGCTATTGGTGATGCTAAAGTTGTACAAACTCCGGCTGGACGGAGTGAAGCAACTGTACAGTGGGATGACTTGTCTGGTGAAGTATCTGACTATACCGTTGAAGAAGTCACAAAACTGGATGGTTATACAACATCACCTACTCAAGGGAATGGTACAGAAACTAGTCCATTTACCATTACAAATACGAAGAATTCTACTGTCCCAGAATATGTTCAAACGATTCAAGTAAACAAAGCATGGGCAGGTGAGAATCTTCCAGCAGCAAAACCGGATGTTTATTTCGCTCTTTACAAACGAACAAACGGCGTTGAATCACAGGTGACAGCTGCGGATGTTCCAGCTATTAAAGTAAACCCACAAAAATGGCAAGTTAGCCCAGTTGTGTGGAAAAATATCTATGCCCCAGGTCGCGACCAAGCTACAGGTGCTACCATTGAATATTTCGTTAAGGAAGTCAATGCAGATGGCAGTGACTGGTCCGCACCAAATTACCTAGCCCCTACTTCAACATCTGCACTTTCAGGAGCAAACTCATTGGTATTTAACTTTACAAATACCTACCAACCAACATCTCCAAAACCAACTACACACGATGTTGTCATCAGTAAGACCAACCTTGGTGGCAAGGAAATTGCAGGCGCTCAAATTGAGATTCGCAAAGACGGCCAAAAAGTCGAAGGTTGGACATCCGAAGCTGATAAATCTCACACTGTGAAACTCGAAGCAGGTGAGTACGTCTTCCACGAAGAAGTTGCCCCAACCGGCTACTTGAAAGTCACAGATATCACATTCACAGTTGATAAAGACGGCAAGGTAACCGTTAAAACTGACACAACCACTGCCGAAAAATCAAAAACAGAAGGAAGCAAATTGACAGTTGTTGATGAGACACAGACTGTTTCAATCAATCTTCTTAAATTATGGTCAGATAGAACAGGAGATGCTAAGACGACAGATATTCCAGAGCAAGTAACCGTTAAGTTATATGCGAATGGCAAACCAGCAACAGACTTGGCAGGGAAAGATGTTTCAACTGTTGTATTGACAAAAGCAACTGCTAATGCAATTGAGAATACTGCAGTTGTTTCAAACCTACGTGCATTCGATGAAACCGGCAACCGTATTGTCTACACAATTGAAGAAACCCCTGTAGCAGGCTATACAGAAGTTGGAGAAGCTGCATTTAAAACATCTGCAACACCTAGCAATTGGGCTGATAATGGTGCAATATACAACTTGACACTTCGAAATCAAGAGAATACGGTTGAGAAGAAAGACGTTGTCATCAGTAAGACCAACCTTGGCGGCAAGGAAATTGCAGGCGCTCAAATCGAAATCCGCAAAGACGGCCAAAAAGTTGAAGGTTGGACATCCGAAGCTGACAAGTCACACACTGTGAAATTGGAAGCTGGTGAGTACGTCTTCCACGAAGAAGTTGCCCCAACCGGCTACTTGAAAGTCACTGACATCACATTCACAGTTGATAAAGATGGCAACGTGACGGTCAAAGAAGATACGACTACCGCTGAAAAATCTAAGACAGAAGGCAATAAACTTACTGTCGTTGATGAAACTGAAGTTGTCAAACCAACTACTCATGATGTTGTCATCAGTAAGACCAACCTTGGCGGCAAGGAAATTGCAGGCGCTCAAATTGAGATCCGCAAAGACGGCCAAAAAGTTGAAGGTTGGACATCCGAAGCTGACAAGTCACACATTGTGAAATTGGAAGCAGGCGAATATGTCTTCCACGAAGAAGTTGCCCCAACCGGCTACTTGAAAGTGACTGACATCACATTCACAGTTGATAAAGATGGCAACGTGACGGTCAAAGAAGATACGACTACCGCTGAAAAATCTAAGACAGAAGACAATAAACTTACTGTCGTTGATGAAGCTGAGGCTGTGAAACCAGAGCCTCAACCGGTTGAGCCAAAACCAACCCCTACTCCAAAAGAAGATGTACCTAAACAAAACGGTGGTACAAATACGACCACTACGAAAAAGGTGTTACCACGTACTAATTCAGAAAATGCCATCATCTTAACAATGGTTGGTTTCGGACTGTTAGTTGTACTAGGCTTCTCTTACTGGAAGAAAGTAAACGAGTAAATCGTTGTATTTCATATGAAGACACTAGGTTTCTAGTGTCTTTTTTAGGTCTATGTTATAATGGCACTATGAGTGAATATATTGTAACCACGTCGTTTAGGCCAGATCAAAAGCAAGTTCAATTAGCGAAAAAGTTGGCGGAAGAGTACGGATTTTATATCAAAGAGCGAAAGAAAGACTCTGTTAGAAAACTCATTGGAAGTTATGATGGGGCGGTGATTGTCTACAAAGAGAAGCTTGTTTTCACAGCGGCAAACGGACAAGAATTGGTCTTTCACCCAGATACTGCCATGCTGCGCATCAAGGCTCTTCACGACCCTCTAGTTGATGTAATGGGGGAAAATCCTAAGGAAGTACTGGACTGTACAATGGGCCTGGCATCCGATAGTTTGGTGATGGCAGTAGCAGGGCACAAAGTGACTGCGATCGAGTCTCAATTGATTCCCTATCTAGTGGTATCACAAGGGCTTCAGACACATATAAGTGGTCATGCCAAATTGGATGCGGCCATGCGATCTATTCAAGCAATTCGGGCAGATTATCAGCATTTTCTTTCATTGCAAGCAAGCGATTCCTTTGATGTTCTTTATTTTGATCCCATGTTTTCAGAAAGGATAGCAGCATCTGATAATTTAGCTGGACTAGAAAGTGTGGCCAATCCGACCCGATTGACGGCAGCCGTCTTGGAAGAAGCCAAACGAGTGGCGCGCGAAAAAATCATTATCAAAGCGCATTTTAGGGATACAGTGTTTGAGGAATTGGGTTTTGAGAGAATGGTTCGACCAAATCAAAAATTTCACTACGGAGTGATAGAATTGGCACCAAGCAAATAAAAATCAAATACTGTCAAGTTTTTTTCTTGACAGGAGCGGTCTATGTGTTATAATAGTTAAGGTAATACTCTTCTAAAAGCAAAATTTTCCATCGTTAACTCACCTTGCCGTACTAAAGTACTGTCTACAGTTCGTTGCCTTGGAAGCCTTTGATTTTCATTGAGTATAAATAGCGTTGCTATTACCCCAAATATTAAAAACAGAAAAGAGATATAAAAATGGCAGTAAAAATCCGTTTGACTCGTATGGGTTCTAAGAAAAAACCTTTCTACCGTATTAACGTAGCAGATTCACGTGCACCACGTGATGGTCGTTTCATCGAAACAGTTGGTACTTACAACCCACTTTTGGCTGAAAACAAAGTGACTTTGAAAGAAGACCGCGTTCTTGACTGGTTGGCCAAAGGTGCACAACCATCTGATACAGTTCGTAGCATCCTTTCAAACGAAGGCGTGTTGAAGAAATTCCACGAAGCTAAATTTTCAAAATAATCAATAGACGAATCGAGTACACTTATGGACATGATTGAAAATCTTATTATTGCAATTGTGAAACCCTTGATTTCACAACCTGACAGTCTCACGATTAAAATCGAAGACACTCCGGAATTTTTGGAATATCATTTAGACTTGAACAAGTCTGATATCGGTCGTGTGATCGGACGCAAAGGTCGCACAATTTCTGCAATTCGAACTATTGTCTACTCTGTCCCTACAAGTGGTAAAAAAGTCCGTCTTGTGATTGACGAAAAAGAGTAAAAAGGTCACCCAAGGGTGGCTTTTTCTCTTGCTTGTGAAATCATCTCTGTCATGATAAAATAAGTGTAATGTTTTGAAATTGGAGACACTATGAATTACTTTAACGTTGGAAAAATTGTCAATACGCAAGGTTTGCAAGGAGAGTTGCGGGTCATGTCTGTGACAGATTTTGCGGATGAACGCTTTAAAAAAGGAAGCAAGCTGTCCATCTTTAACGACAAGGACGCCTTTGTCCTAGCAGTGGAAGTTGTCAGTCACCGCAAGCAAAAAAACTTTGACATTGTAAAATTCAAGGGGCTATACCACATCAATGATGTGGAGAAATACAAGGGGTGCTCGCTCAAGGTAGCAGAAGAAGACCTGTCTGACTTGGAAGAGGACGAGTTTTACTACCATGAGATTATTGGCTTGGATGTCTATGAAAATGATCAGTTAATTGGTCAGATCAAAGAAATTTTGCAACCAGGTGCCAATGATGTTTGGGTAGTCGCACGTAAAGGAAAACGCGATTTGCTTCTGCCTTACATTCCGCCAGTTGTGTTAAATGTTGATGTGGTCAACAATCGTGTTGATGTGGAGCTTTTGGAAGGATTGGACGATGAAGATTGATATTCTGACCCTCTTCCCAGAAATGTTTGCCCCGCTAGAACACTCCATCGTTGGCAAGGCCAAGGAAAAAGGATTATTGGATATCCAGTATCACAATTTCCGGGAAAATGCAGAAAAAGCACGTCATGTAGACGATGAGCCTTACGGCGGTGGCCAAGGAATGTTGCTGCGGGCTCAGCCTATTTTTGATACGATTGAAAAAATCAATGCCAAACAACCCCGTGTTATCCTATTAGATCCTGCTGGTCGCACGTTTGACCAAGCTTATGCAGAAGAGTTGGCGCAGGAAGAGGAGTTGATTTTCATCTGTGGGCATTATGAAGGTTATGATGAGCGGATTAAGACCCTGGTGACGGATGAAATTTCTCTTGGTGATTTTGTCCTAACAGGCGGAGAGTTGGCAGCCATGACCATAGTAGATGCAACGGTACGTCTAATTCCCGATGTGATTGGCAAAGAAGCCAGTCATCAAGATGATAGCTTTTCATCTGGGCTGCTGGAGTATCCTCAGTACACACGTCCTTATGAATACCGTGGCATGACCGTACCAGATGTCCTCATGAGCGGTCACCATGAAAATATTCGCATCTGGCGTTTGGAACAAAGCTTGCGCAAAACCTTGGAACGACGCCCAGATTTGCTTGAGTCCTACCAGTTTTCAAAAGAAGAAGAAAAGATCTTTGAGAAGATTAAAAATGAAACGCAGTCTTAGGATTGCGTTTTCTTCTTGTATTTTTTTTAATATAAATGTATAATAATACAAATGAGAGGAGTAGAGTATGGTTCAGTTTAGAAAAGATTTAGCCCATCTAGAAAATTATAAGATTGCGAAAATCGCCAAATACAACCTGGGAGACAATGAAAATCACCTGATTGACTGGTCTTTTTTACCAGAGAAAGTAGGGCAAGAGTTGAGTGTGTCGGATATCACTTGTTATGGGGATAATCAGTACGCATCTTTATTGAAAAAATATGCAGAATACTTACAAGTAGAAACCAATCAATTGGTGCAAGGTGTCGGGTCTGATCAGTTGATCCATATGATTGTGACGACATTTTTACAAAAAGAGGATGTCCTGCTGACAGTGGAACCCGACTTCTTCATGTATCAGGTCTTTAACGAGTTGCATGGTTCAAAAATTGCTTCCTTTCCCTTGGATTGGAGTCAAAGCTATCCTGATTTAGCAGCTGACCAGCTCTTGGCTTTTGCAGAAGAAGCTGGTGCCAAGGTTCTGATTCTGTCCAATCCCAACAATCCTACATCGGTTGCTTTTGACAATGGAGAATTGGAAAAGATTGTGGCTGGATTTGCTGGTTTGGTCGTGATTGATGAGGCTTATATCGATTTTTCAGACCAGCCGTCATTTGTGCAGAAGGTCAATGATTATGAAAATCTCATCATCTTACGTACCATGTCGAAAGCCTTTGGTTTAGCAGGTTTGCGTTTGGGATTTGCGATTACGAATCCTGTCCTAGCTAAGGAATTGGATAAAGTGTTGCCACCTTACAGCATGCCAAACATTGTAGCCAAAACTGGAGAAATTGCCCTATCCTATGGGCAAAAAGTGAAGGAAAGTGTAGCGCGCAATCTGGCCATTCGTAAGGATTTTGTAGAATTTTTGGAGGGTCAACCACAGATGAAGGTGCTCCCTAGTCAAACTAATTTTGTCACTTTTACAGCACCCTATGCTGAGAAAATTTACAAGAATGCCCTGGAAAATGACTTTAACTTTAAGTACTATAGCCAAGGTGTACTTGCAAACTACATTCGTATGAGTATGGATGATTGGGAAGTGATGGAGCAGATGAAGCAGTTGATTGTAAAAGTAGTAGAGGAATAAAAATAAGAGAGTGGGACGGTATTCCGCTCTTTTTCTTTGAAAAATGTGTAAATATATGAAAATGGATGAAAGTGATAGTTTTTGATAGAAAATGATTGACATTGGGTGAAGAATCGGTATAATAATATTTGTAAACGATTGCAAGGAGGCGGTATCATTCTAAAGTCAGAACGTAAACAGCTCATTCTTGAGAAATTGCGTCAAGATAACTTTATCCGTTTGGAAGAGTTGATGCTCTTGTTGGACTCCTCAGAATCTACGATTCGCAGGGATTTAGATGAGTTGGAGTTGGCAGGGAAGCTTCGGCGAGTTCACGGTGGTGCAGAAAGTTTGGCAGGTCTACGATTGGAAGAATCTATCCAACAAAAATCTGTCAAAAACGTTCAATTCAAGAAAGACCTTTCAATACGAGCAGCGGACTTGATAGAGGAGTCGGATGTGATTTTCCTGGATGCGGGTACGACAACGGAGTTGCTCATTCCTTTGTTGACTGCAAAGGATATCACAGTTGTAACCAATTCGATTCATCACGCAACCAAGTTGGTGGATTTGCAGATTCCGACTATGATTGTTGGTGGAATGGTCAAGGCATCTACAGACGCTTCCATCGGAGCGGTGGCTGTGGAGCAGATTCGAAGATTAAATTTTGATAAGGCATTTTTAGGAATGAACGCAGTGGATGAATGTGAGTACACGACTCCTGATATCGAGGAAGCTATGATTAAACGAACGGTTTTGGACAATGCCAAGGAAGCTTTTATTCTCTTAGACGCTTCAAAAATTGGCCAAAAATCATTCGTCAAAGTGGCACCTGTTCAGCAAGCAGCCTTGATTACAAACAAAAGTGATAGTTTATTATTGCAAAAAATTAAGAAGAAAACGAAGGTAATTGAAGTATGATTTATACGGTGACGTTAAATCCATCTATTGACTTTATCGTTCGCTTGGAAAGTTTGGCGCTGGGAAGCGTCAATCGTATGGAGAGCGATGATAAGTTTGCTGGTGGTAAGGGAATAAATGTGAGTCGTGTCTTGAAACGTCTAGACATTGACAATACAGCGACTGGATTTATCGGTGGATTTACAGGACGGTTCGTTGAAGAAGGTCTTGTTTCTGAAGGCATTGCGACGAATTTTGTTTCAGTAAATGAAGAAACGCGCATCAATGTTAAAATCAAAGCGGGTGAAGAAACGGAAATCAACGGTGCCGGTCCGACCATCACAGAAGGGCAGCTTGCTGAGTTAGAAGCGATTCTTGCTGGATTGACTCCGGAAGACACAGTTGTTTTTGCAGGTTCAGCTCCGGCCAATCTTGGAAATACAGTCTACAATATCTTGATTCCCCTAGCTAAAAAAGCGGGCGCTGAAGTGGTGTGCGATTTTGAAGGTCAAACGCTTCTAGACAGCCTAGCACACCAACCACTCTTGGTTAAGCCAAATAATCATGAGTTGGCCGACATCTTTGGTGTTGAATTGAATGGACTTGCTGATATCGAAAAATATGCCCGTGAAATCCTTGCCAAAGGTGCCAAAAATGTCATCATTTCAATGGCTGGTGACGGGGCCTTGCTTGTCACACCAGAGGCGGCTTATTTCGCAAAACCAATCAAAGGAACAGTTAAAAACTCAGTTGGTGCCGGTGATTCAATGGTCGCAGGCTTCACAGGTGAATATGTTAAATCAGGTGATCCAGTCGAAGCTCTAAAATGGGGTGTCGCATGTGGAACTGCTACAACATTCTCAGATGATTTGGCGACAGCCGAGTTTATTAACGAAACATATCAAAAAGTAGAGGTAGAAAAACTATGAAAATTCAGGATTTATTGAAAAAAGAAGTCATGATGTTGGATTTGAAAGCAACTTCGAAGGAAGCAGCTATCAACGAAATGATTGGCAACTTAGTTGACAAAGGTGTGGTAATGGACTTTGAAGTGTTCAAAACAGGTATCATGAACCGTGAAGCGCAAATGACAACTGGTCTTGGTGATGGGATTGCCATGCCACACAGCAAAAATACTGCAGTGAAAGAAGCGACTGTTTTATTTGCCAGATCAGCTACTGGTGTGGACTATGAGTCACTCGATGGTCAGCCAACAGACCTCTTCTTTATGATTGCAGCACCAGAAGGAGCAAACGATACTCACTTGGCAGCTCTTGCTGAATTGTCACAGTATTTATTGAAAGATGGCTTTGCAGCTAAATTGCGTGGAGTAACTTCACCAGAAGATGTCATCGCTGTCTTTGATGCAGAAGCGAATAAAAAAGAAGAGGTTGCAGCACCAGTTGCAGGACAAGACTTCATCGTTGCTGTTACAGCATGTACAACAGGTATTGCCCACACTTACATGGCCGAAGAAGCCTTGAAAAAAACAGCTGCAGAAATGGGTATTGGTATCAAGGTTGAAACAAACGGTGCCTCAGGTGTTGGAAATAAATTGACAGCAGACGATATCGCAAAAGCCAAAGGTGTTATCATCGCAGCAGATAAGGCTGTAGATATGCCTCGTTTCAACGGTAAACCATTGGTCAACCGTCCAGTTGCAGACGGTATCAAGAAAACTGAAGAATTGATTAACATCATCTTGAACGACCAAGCAGACATTTATGTAGCAAAAGAAGGCGCGCAGGCAGCTGCTTCAGAAGAAAAACTAACTGCTGGTCAAGCCTTCTACAAGCACTTGATGAGTGGTGTGTCACAAATGTTGCCGTTCGTTATTGGTGGCGGTATTGCTATTGCCCTTGCTTTCTTGATTGATAATGCCATGGGTGTACCACAAAATTCTCTTGGAAATCTGGGTTCTTACCATGAACTGGCTTCTATGTTTATGAAAGTAGGTCAAGCGGCCTTTGGCTTCATGCTTCCAGTATTTGCTGGTTATGTAGCTTATTCAATCGCTGAAAAACCAGGTTTGGTTTCGGGTTTTGTGGCAGGTGCTATTGCGTCAAATGGTTTGGCCTATGGTAAAATTGCCTTCGCAGCAGGTGGTGAAAAAACACTTGGACTTGCAGGAGTTTCATCTGGTTTCCTGGGTGCTCTAGTTGGTGGTTTCTTGGCTGGTTATGTTGTCCTTGCCACTAAGAAATATGTTAAAGTACCTCGTTCACTGGAAGGAGCTAAGTCAATCCTTATCTTGCCACTTCTCGGAGTGCTTGTTACAGGCTTCTTGATGTTTGCGGTTAATATTCCAATGGCGGCTATCAATACAGCCCTCAATAACTTCTTGACAGGCTTGTCAGGTAGCTCAGCTGTTCTCCTTGGTCTCCTTGTTGGTGGTATGATGGCTATTGACATGGGTGGTCCAGTCAATAAAGCAGCCTATGTATTTGGTACAGGTACACTTGCAGCATCTGTCGCAAATGGTGGATCGGTTGTCATGGCAGCCGTTATGGCTGGTGGTATGGTTCCACCGCTTGCAGTTTTCATCGCAACTCTTCTATACAAAAATAAATTCTCTCAAGAAGAACGTGATTCAGGCTTGACAAATATTGTTATGGGACTTTCATTTATCACAGAAGGAGCCATCCCATTTGCAGCTGCTGACCCAGCGCGTGCTATTCCAAGTTTCGTTGCAGGTTCTGCCCTTGCAGGTGCCCTTGTTGGTCTTGCAGGTATCAAACTGATGGCACCGCACGGTGGTATCTTCGTTATCGCTCTTACAAGCAACCCAGTTCTCTATCTTGTCTTCGTACTCATTGGAGCACTTGTGTCAGGAATTCTCTTTGGCGCCCTTCGTAAAGCAAAATAATCTAAAAACCAAGGTTTTGGCCTTGGTTTTTTATTTTTTAAGAAAACAATTATAATTATCTATCACATACGTTTATAAAATGGAGGAATATATGAAAAAGAAGCATATTCTGAGAAATTTATTAATGAGCACAATTTTACTTTCTTCGTTAGCAGCGGTGCAAGTACAGGCAGATGAAACTGCAAATCGGGACTTGGTACACTTTCTCAACATGCGTCATCTCAGTTGATGTATCGGCACATTTTAAATCAGATAAGAATGAAAAAAACATAATCGTCCAGCGAAGCGATTATACCTATGAAAGGAAATTTTATGAAGCGCACTCTATTACGCAACTCACTGGTAACTCTTACTTTGGCAGGTAGCTTACTTGCTGCTACAACTATGTCACAAGAAACAGTTCATGCCATTGGTTCAGGTAGTCGTGTTGACTACTATGAATACGAAGGCCCGCAGATTATCTTTAGTGTCAAGGGTACAAACGCTCTTAACCGTGCTGAAAAGCGTATTGGCTACCACATGCAATTGAAATTAAAAGCTGGTGATACGGTCAGTATGCAGAAGATTACCGAGTACATCAATCTCAACCTTAATAACTCAGTCAGTGGGATGCCAGATTGCCAGTACGAATACCACTTTTCGAAATTCAAAAATCCTGAGCCAAAAATCAGCCTAGAAGGTAGAAATAAAGTTGGGAAATTGATTCGTTATGAGATTCCAATTACAGATGCTGGGGTTCAATTACCTGAGTACACCGAAATTGGCTCATTGAAATTTGCTCTTAATGAAGAAGTTTACTATACAAAAACACCACGTGATCAAGTTAAGTCTGTGAAATTGAAGGCTTCTGACGTAGTTTCTGTAGAACACAAATTGCAGACAACAGTTGTGAAAAACGGTATTGAAAGCGAGAATAAATTATTCGAATATGGCATTAATGAAAATCCATTCACTTACACTGTAGAAGCAGAAAGACCTGAAAAACGTCAAGAGCGTACAATCAATGTGACCATGTATGGTAACGGCAAAAATAACACTAAAATCAAGTCTTTCCCAATCACATCAGATAAGTTGGTATCAATGGAGTCGATTGCCAAAGCCTTGTATATGCAAGGGAAACTTCAAGATAAGACAGGCGAACACCTTCGTGTGACCAAAGTGGATATGATGGACGAAGACCACTATAATGTTTATGTTGACCGCTACAGTGGAGATGCCATTTCCTACGAATATTACTCTCAGACAAATCCAATCGATGAGAGCTATAGTACAACACCATATGGTCCTAAAGGAAATGATAAAGGACTCACTTCTGAAAAATAAGCCTCAAAGGTAGGTCCTGTGAGAACTATGCGCAAAAAAATAGTTCCCAACAGATAAAGAACAGTCTACGAATTGAAACAGGCCCTCCTAAAATGGGAGGTTTTTCATTTTAACAAAAAAATACTCCTGTAAAGAACAGGAGTATGTCTAAATCTAGCTTTCTCGGAAAGAGTATTTAAGGATAAAGGGAGCAATGGAGGTAGATAGGATGACAACGATGACTAGTTCAGAATAAGTAGTGGCGCTGATGATTTTTTCCGTCAGACCGATTTGAACGATAATCAAGGTCATTTCTCCTCGGCTGACCATACCGCCTCCGATAGTCAAGGAGTCTAATTTTCCAAATTGATAGCCACGTCCGACCAAGTAACCCGGCAATAATTTTGTGAGAACAGCCATTGCAGTCAAGAGGAGGATGGTTGCAGTGTGACTCAGCATGCCATCTAGGTGAAACGGTAGGGCGATAGAAGTGAAAAAGATTGGGATAAAGAGTGTGTAGCTCAAGGTTGCAATATGTGTCTCGACTTTTTTGAGATAGCTGGTCAGACCGATTGCTAAACCGGCGAAAAATTCTCCAATAATGGCACTTATTCCTACAGCGTCAGCAAGTAAGGAGAGGGAGAAGCAGATTAGTAGCGCAAGCAGAGTTTCTTTTTCCAGAAAGTCCAGTTGTTTAGACCAACGAAAGAGAAGAGGAATCAAAAATTTCATACAAATAAATAGGAAAATGAAAAATGCGATTTGTATGAGTGATTGGCTAAGTAGGTTGACAGAGGCTCCCGTACTGCCGACAAATACACTGAGTAAAATGACAGCCAATATATCATCGACAACTGCTGCACCAATGATAATAGCTCCTGTTTTTGTTTTCATACGATTGTATTCTGACAGAACTTCCACAGTGATGGAGATACTAGTGGCTGCAAAGACAAGTCCGTAAAAGACGGCTGTATTGACTTCATAGCCCCAGGCGCGTGTCAATCCCCAAAATGCTGCTAAGGGGACTAGTACACCTGTCACGGCTACGAGTAGGCTAGGCTTGAGGTATTTTTTAGTAGGTCGAAATGAGCTTCGAGTCCTGCTATGAACATGAGTAGAATCACACCGACTTCCGATAAGAAGTGAATGACTTCCCCCTCATGCACCACATTGAGCAAGGCGGGTCCGAGGATGATTCCTACGAATAATTGGCAGACAATAGCTGGAATTCCGGCTTTTTTTGATAAGACAGTAGCGATGACACTGGCTAATAAAATAAATGAAATTTCAAGTAAAATATGCATAGTTTCTCCTAAAAATGAGTCATAATCAACCGATATGATACCTTTTTTCAAAAATGAATGCGAAAATGGTGCTCATTCTTCGGGTTCTGGAAAGAAGTGAGGATTGGAAATGGAATCGAAAAGAAGAAAGTGCAAATTGGACACTTTTTTCAGAAAGTAGAAGTTGGAGGAAAAAGCTGTCAAATAGCGAGGCTTTTGTGTTTTTTATGTTATAATTAGGTAATATTGTTTTGAAGGAGAAATCTTGTGGAAGTTACACGTCAAAAACCATTAGTAAACCAGTATCATTTTGATCTTCGCAATCAAGCTTGGGAAGCTGAAAATGGTGAACCTAAAACTCAATTAAAAGTTGATTTTAAACTGATTGAAAAAGGTACAGAAGAAAATGTCACACGTATCATCACTATTTTGCAATTCATGATTGTTTTGGAAGATTTTGTTATTTCAGGTACCATGACACAAGGTGTGACTATTTTGGACCGAATTGTTAATGAACCAAGCGAATTTTCAGAAGAAGAGCGTCGTAGTTTGGCCCTGCCTTTGTTAGATATCTTGAAACGAATGACCTATGAAGTAACAGAGATTGCTTTGGACCAACCGGGCATCAATTTGGAGTTTTAATAAAATGAAAATTGCAATCATTACAGATTCCTCAGCGGTCTTGACTCCTAGATTTGCCGAGAGAGAAAATGTATTTGTACTAGACATCCCTGTATCCATTGATGGAGTGGATTATGTTGAGGGAGTCAATTTAACAGCTCAAGAATTTTACGAAAAAATGGCTGCGACGGATGAATTGCCCAAAACAAGTCAGCCTAGTTTAGCTAGCTTGGCAGAGATTCTCAGCCAATTGAAAAAAGATGGCTACACACATGTGGTCGGTCTCTTTTTAGCGGCGGGAATTTCTGGTTTCCATCAAAATATTCAATTCTTGATGGATGAATTTGAAGGATTAACCATCGCATTTCCAGATACCAAAATTACCTCAGCACCGCAAGGTTACATGGCTGAAAGTGTAGAAAAATGGGCAGAAGCTGGTTCTAGTTTTGAAGAGATTTTGGAAAAATTGGAGCAGCAAATCAACCGCACTTCAGGATTTATCATGGTGGACGACTTGAATCATTTGTTCAAAGGTGGTCGTCTATCAAATGGCGCTGCGCTTTTGGGAAATCTTCTCAGCATCAAGCCAATTCTTTATTTTGATGATGAGGGAAAAATTGCCGTATACGAAAAAGTGCGTACAGAGAAGAAAGCTGTGAAGCGCTTGTTAGAAATTCTTGCAGAAAAAACTTCTGATGGAGAATACGAAATTGCCATTATCCATGCTAACGCCTTGGAAAAAGCAGAGGATTTCAAGCGTATGCTGCTGGAGCAAGGTGTACAATCAAGTATTCGAATTGTAACCTTTGGCTCTGTTATTGGAACCCATCTCGGGGCTGGCGCAGTTGGATTTGGTATCACACCCGTTATAGAGTAGGAGACAGACATGATTAAGGTCATTATTGCAGGTTTTAAAGGTAAAATGGGCTCAACAGCCATGCAAATGGTACAAGAAGATGCAGATTTGATCTTATCAGCTCTGGTTGACCCTTTTGCTACAGAAAAAGAAATAGATGGTGTACCTGTTTTTACAGCCAAAGAAGACATGGTAGGGTTTGAAGCAGATGTCTGGGTGGATTTTACCACACCAAAGTTTGCCTATGAAAATACCCGATTTGCTTTGGAAAATGGTTGGGCACCTGTTGTCGGAACAACAGGCTTTACACCAGAAGAAATCGATGAATTAGTTGCCTTGTCTGCTCAGAAAAAATTGGGAGGATTGATTGCTCCCAACTTCGCAATCGGTGCCATTTTGCTCATGGAATTCGCTGCAAAAGCAGCTAAATATTTCCCGAATTTGGAAATTATCGAATTGCACCATGATAAGAAGAAAGATGCACCAAGCGGTACAGCCATCAAGACCGCTGAATTGATTTCGAAAGTACGTGCTTCACAAATACAAGGAGCTGCAGATGAGGAAGAATTGATTGCAGGAGCACGTGGGGCAGAATTTGATGGCTTCCGTATTCATTCTGTTCGTTTGCCGGGCCTAGTTGCCCACCAGGAAGTCATTTTTGGAGCGCAGGGAGAGGGAGTGACCATTCGTCATGACTCCTATGACCGTGTTTCTTTCATGAGCGGTGTCAATTTAGGAATCAAAGAAGTAGTGAAACGCGAGCAACTCGTGTATGGTTTGGAACATTTATTATGAAATTAAACAATTTGCCTTCTGAATTTCAGGAGGCTTTGCCGATTTTAGAGAAAATTAAAGCTGCTGGCTACGATGCCTATTTTGTAGGCGGTTCAGTGCGAGATGCTATTTTGGGCCGTCACATTCATGATGTGGACATTGCAACGAGTTCTTATCCGCAGGAAACCAAGCAGATTTTTCGTCGTACAGTGGATGTGGGAATTGAGCACGGGACAGTTTTGGTCCTTGAAGGTGCGCATGAATACGAAGTGACCACTTTCCGGACGGAGGATGTCTATGTGGATTTTCGTCGTCCCAGTCAGGTTTCTTTTGTGCGCTCTCTTGAAGAAGACCTCAAGCGCCGTGATTTCACGGTCAACGCTTTTGCACTGGACGAGAAAGCTCAAGTTATTGACCTCTTTGAAGGTTTAGCGGACTTGGATGGGAAAATCCTGCGGGCCGTTGGAGTGCCAAGCGAGCGATTTGGTGAGGACGCCTTACGCATCATGCGGGGGTTCCGTTTTGCAGCGGTACTTGATTTTGAAATTGAACCTGCGACTTTTCAGGCCATGCGGGAAACAGCTCCCCTGTTGGAAAAAATTTCTGTCGAGCGGATTTTCATTGAATTTGATAAGCTGTTACTGGCACATTTTTGGCGCAAAGGTTTGCAGGCTTTGATTGATACAGAGGCTTATCAGTATTTGCCTTGCCTCGCCAATCAGGCTCCTCATTTGCAAAATATGATTGAAGGTTTGTCAGAAGATGCTCAGTTTACTAGCTCAGAGCAGGCTTGGGCGATGTTATTGATTGCACTGGAAGTCAAGGATCCTAAGAAGTTTTGTCGCAAGTGGAAGACATCCAATGATTTTATGAAATCAGTCTGTCAGCTAGTGGAGCTATGGCAGTTGCGATTAGAAGGGGCATACGATAAGCAAGCTTGTTACAAATATGGAAAATATCAGCTTACTTTGGTAGAAGAACTGCGCCAATTACAAGGGTTGGCAGTTGATTTTGCCTTGATAGAGCAGTTAGACCAGAGTCTGACCATTCACGATAAGCACGAAATTGTGGTCAATGGTGGTAATTTGATCCAAGAATTTGGCTTGAAACCAGGACCAGATTTGGGACGGATCTTGCAGGAAATTGAGTTTGCCATTGTAGATGGGCACTTGGAAAATGAACAAGAAGCGATTCTTGATTTTGTTAAAGAGAAAGGAAGAGTATGAGCGATTTTATTGTTGAAAAATTGAGTAAATCAGTTGGCGATAAGACTGTTTTTTCGGATATTTCATTTATTATTCATGACTTGGATCGGATTGGGATTGTTGGGGTCAATGGGACAGGAAAGACGACCTTGTTGGATGTCATTTCTGGGAAATTAGGCTTTGACGGGGATACTTTACCATTCAAGTCTAAAAATGATTACAAGATTGCCTATTTGACACAGGAACCAGATTTTGATGACTCAAAAACGATTTTGGACACCGTTCTTTCATCGGATTTACGAGAAATTCAAGTTATTCGGGAATACGAAAGCCTGCTTTCTGACTACGATGAAGCCAATCAGGCTCGATTGGAAAAAGTCATGGCGGAAATGGATGCTCTCAATGCTTGGGAAGTTGAAAGTCAAGTCAAAACAGTCTTGTCTAAATTAGGCTTGAATGATGTGACTCAGAAGGTGGTCGACTTATCGGGCGGGCTTCGTCGTCGGGTACAATTAGCGCAGACCTTGTTAGGAAATGATGACTTGCTACTTCTTGATGAGCCGACCAACCATCTGGACATTGATACCATCGAATGGTTGCAAACCTATCTCAAATCCTCTAAAAAAACTGTTCTTTTCATTACCCACGATCGTTATTTTTTGGACAATCTAGCGACACGCATTTTTGAATTAGACCGAGCTGGTTTGGTTGAATACCAAGGGAATTATCAGGATTATGTTCGATTAAAGGCCGAGCAAGATGAGCGCGATGCGGCCTTGCGTCATAAAAAAGAACAACTTTATAAGCAAGAATTAAGCTGGATGCGCCGTCAGCCACAAGCACGCGCTACCAAGCAACAGGCGCGTATCAATCGTTTTCATGATTTGAAGGGGGATTTGGCGCACACGGTAGACGATAGTGAGTTGGAAATCAATTTTGAAACCAGTCGTATCGGGAAAAAAGTGATTGAGTTTGAAGATGTTGACTTTTCATTTCCAAACAAAACTATCCTGCATCACTTTAACCTCTTGGTGCAAAATAAGGACCGTATTGGGATTGTCGGCGACAACGGTATGGGCAAATCTACCTTGCTGAACTTGATTGCAGGCGACTTGGAACCAAGTGCTGGTAAGCTCAGTATCGGAGAAACGATTCGGATTGGCTATTTTTCTCAGCAAATCAAAGGTTTGGATGAAAGCAAGCGCGTCATCAATTATTTACAGGAAGTGGCCGAAGAAGCGCACACGACGTCTGGCATGGTTTCCATTGCAGACTTGCTGGAGCAATTTCTCTTTCCGCGCAACATGCATGGAACCTTGATTGAAAAGTTATCTGGTGGAGAAAAGAAACGCCTCTATCTCTTGAAAATCTTGTTGGAACGCCCAAATGTCTTGCTCTTAGATGAGCCGACAAATGATTTGGACATCGCGACGCTGACCGTCTTTGAAAATTTCTTGCAAAACTTTGCAGGGCCTGTGATTACAGTCAGTCACGACCGATACTTCCTAGATAAGGTTGCCAACAAAATTTTGGCTTTTGAAGAAGGCAAGGTCCGTGAATTCTTCGGAAACTATACGGATTATTTGGATGAAAAAGCCTTTTTAGCTTCTAGTGCAGCCATTTCCCAAGAGAAAAAAGAAAAAGTCGAGCGCGTCCGTGAAGAGAAAAAACGGATGACCTATTTTGAAAAGCAAGAGTGGGGCAGTATAGAGGGGGAAATCAGCACTTTAGAAGACCGCATCGCTGAAATTGAAGAAGAAATGCTGACATGTGGCAGTGATTTTACAAAGTTGTCTGATTTGCAAAAGGAATTAGATGAGAAAAATGACCTCTTGCTTGAAAAGTATGAGCGCTACGAGTATTTGAGTGAATTGGAGAGCTAAGACATGATGCATAAGATGATGATTGCTTATGTCCTGCTCTATATTTTGGTCGTTTTAGGTTCGGCTTTTTATAGTTATTTTAAAAGTAAAAAAATGAACGGTCTACGTTTGGGTCTGACGCTTGTGGCAACCGTATTAGTTGCAGGAAGTCTCTTTTCCTATGTGCAGGCCTATCAGCCTATTCAGATGCTGGGCTTTGCTATTGGATTTACCAGTATTTCCAGCCTGTTTCTCTACAACAGTTTAGTTGGTGAGGGTAATAAATTTAGTGTCATGTTTGGCTTGAGTTTTTTACGCTTAATCATTCATTTGCAGCTGCTTGCTTGTTTGTATATTTTCCGGTAAACAAATTAAAGCGAAAGAGTTACAATTAATGAAAAGGGTTTTGCAAACCTTTTCATTATGATATAATAGAATTAATCATGAAAGTAGGAGATAAGTATGTCTAAAAAAATTATCGGTATCGACTTAGGTGGTACATCGATTAAATTTGCAATTTTAACGCAAGAAGGTGAAATTCAGGAAAAATGGTCTATTAAGACGAATGTCTTGGATGAAGGTAGTCACATTGTGCCGGATATTATTGAAAGTATTCAGCACAAATTGTCTACACACGGTTTAACAAAAGATGACTTTGTCGGAATTGGAATGGGTTCACCCGGTGTAGTGGACAGCCAAGCAGGAACCGTTATTGGTGCCTATAATCTTGATTGGAAAGAACTGCAACCTGTTAAAGAACAAATTGAGTCAGCGCTTGAAATTCCATTCTTCATTGATAATGATGCCAATGTTGCAGCCCTTGGGGAACAGTGGGTTGGTGCTGGTGAGAATAATCCAAACGTTGTCTTCATGACTCTTGGAACAGGTGTCGGTGGCGGCGTTGTTGCAGATGGACGCCTCTTACATGGTGTTGCAGGTGCGGCAGGTGAGCTTGGCCACATCACGGTTGATTTTGATGCGCCGATTGCTTGTACTTGTGGTAAAAAAGGTTGTTTGGAAACTGTCGCATCAGCTACGGGTATCGTTAATTTGACTCGTCGCTACGCAGAAGAATATGCAGGTCAAGCACAACTCAAGAAAATGATTGACGACGGTCAAGAAGTAACTGCAAAAGACGTCTTTGACTTGGCCAAAGAAGGAGACGATTTGGCTCTTATCGTCTATAAGAATTTCTCTCGTTATTTGGGAATTGCTTGTGCAAATATTGCCAGCGTCTTGAACCCAGCCTATATCGTTATCGGTGGCGGTGTATCTGCTGCAGGCGACTTCCTCCTCAAAGGTCTACAAGAAACATACGATGCGAATACTTTCCCACAAATCCGCACATCAACCAAATTATCATTAGCAAACCTTGGTAATGATGCAGGAGTGATCGGCGCAGCATCCCTTGTCTTGAAATAATAAAATAAAAAATACTTCTGATTATTTATCAGAAGTATTTTTTATTGTCGTTCAAATTCAAGTGTTGTTTTATAAAGGGCTAAGGCGACGCCGCCTAAAGAACCACGAAAATCATCATACGGCTCAACTAGAATTATCTGTGGACTGCCGATTAAATTGCTACTGAATTCGTTTAACAGTCGATGCAACTCTATTTCTAAAGTTTTATGATTAAATAATGGACTATGAATAAAAATTTTATTTGCATCAATTAGATTTCCAAGATTGAGTAAGACCTGGACGATATATTTGATAGCTTGGTGAAATAAATTGATAATTTCCCCATCTCCATAATCATAAGCTAAAAAGAGGTGATTTAAGGTGAGCTCTGTTTGGCCATCTAAGATATTTTTTAAAAAGGTACTAACATTGCTTTCAGCTAGTAAAGTTGCTTTTTTGATAAGCCAGCTTTCGCTTGCATAGGTTTGCAAACAGCCCCGCTTGCCACATTCGCAAATTTCCCCATCTGCCTGGACAATTGTATGTCCAACTTCACCTACATTGGGATTGGTTCGGCCATAAATTCGACCTTCATACATATAAGATAAATGCATTCCCCTTCTAAAGTGAAAATAAATAAAGTTATCCTTATTCTCTCCTTTAGAAAAGAGACGTTTAGCCAAAGACATCGCATTTACATTATTTGAGAAGAATACTGGGATTGATAGACTGTTTTTAATAATATCAAGATTAAAGTTTTTCCAAAGAGGATTATTTGTATGTACTTTTCCTTCATTAAAGTAGCGGCCAGGTAGGCATATCCCAATTGCTGTAATGGGTCGGTCACAAAAAGACATAAAATCTGAAAGGTATTGAATATATAATTGATGACCGTTCTCAGAAATTTCAGAGATTAATAAAGTATATTCTTTTTGATACATAATATTTCCTAAATTATCTGCAAGTGTATAGGTAAATTCTCGTTCTGAAATTTCGCTCCCGATATAATAAGAATGGGCTTCTCGTATACTGAGTAATTTTTTCTTTCGTCCAACCTTGGGCTTTACTTGTGTGCTTTCTCCAATTTCTTCGACGATTCCTTGTTGAATAAGATCAGCAGTAATACTAGTAGTGGTAGCAGGGGTTATGCCTGTAGCAGTAGCAATATCAGTGCGTGAGATTTCTCCGGAAATATAGATCTGCTCTAATACGCTAGAGCGGAGTCTATGTTGGATTTTAGAAGTTTTCATATTCTGTTTAGCTCCTTTTAAACAGTATAAGATATTTTTAAAAAATAATCAATTAATTATCTAATATCTGTTTACCGTGGTAATTGATAACAAAAAATAAAAAAACACTTGACATGGCTTTTATTTAGTTATAAAATGTAATTAAATAAAAAGAAAACGCTTCCTTTTGGAAGCTGGGAGAATGGACATGAACGATCTATTACAAAAGAAGTTGTTGCCTGTCGCTATGCGTTTAGGGAATAATAAGTTTATGATTGCGATTCGAGATGGAATTACTTACTCGATGCCGCTTATCATTATTGGCTCTCTCTTTATGATTATTGCGAGTTTCCCTATCCCTGGATGGGAAAAATGGCTTGGAGATATTGGAGTTGCTGGCTATTTGTGGAAAGGAGTAGATAGTAGCTTTGGTCTAGTAGGGCTTGTCTCTAGTTTTGCAACTACCTATACATTAGTGAAACAGTATAAGCAAGATGGAATTCCCGCAGGTATTGTTTCCTTATCAGCATTTATCACAGTGACTCCTTTTATCACTGGTGAAGCAGGCAGTGGGATTCCAACATCTTACATGGCTTCGAAGGGACTTTTTATAGCAATTATTTTAGGATTATTAAATGGGTATATTTATCAATGGTTTTTAAATAAAGATAT
This sequence comes from Streptococcus gallinaceus, assembly GCF_024170225.1. Taxonomy (GTDB): domain Bacteria; phylum Bacillota; class Bacilli; order Lactobacillales; family Streptococcaceae; genus Streptococcus; species Streptococcus gallinaceus. The sequence goes on from NZ_JALJXU010000001.1 coordinate 451,870, forward strand.
CCGAATCAGAATGCCAGACGGTGTGCCACCTGCTGTTTCTAAGAGTTTTAGTGCTCTTATTCCAGGTGCGGTCATTATTACTAGTTGGTTGATTCTATTTGGATTCCTTGACAAATGTGGTTTACCAAATGTTCATGACATTGCGCAAGTTGTATTGGGAGGACCACTCGGTTTACTCGGTAGCAATGTTTTAGGTTTGTCTGTTATTGTGGTGCTGAATAGTCTCTTCTGGTTTGCCGGTTTACATGGAGGAAATATTGTAAATAGCGTCATAAAACCAGTTTTATTAGCCAACCTAGATGCTAACCGTACAGCTTATCAGGCAGGAGAAGCATTGCCAAATATCTTTACAAGTGTATTTGTTGATAATTTTGTATTTATCGGCGGTGGAGGAGCTACAATTGGTTTAGTAATTGCTATGTTCTACCTTGCAAGAAAGAAAAATGCAAGTAAACAGATGAAGACACTTTCTCCAGTTACATTTTTGCCAGGTCTGTTTAATATTAATGAACCTACAATGTTTGGTGTACCAATTGTTTTGAATGTATTATTGCTTATTCCGTTTGTTCTAGCACCAATTATCAATCTTTATATTGCATGGGGAGCTATGGCAAGTGGATTAGTTCCATTGACATATACAGATCCAGGTTGGACTATGCCACCAGTGATTAGTGGTCTATTGGCAACAGGAAGTATTAAAGGGGCTATCTTACAGGTATTGCTCATTATTATTGATGTTTTGCTGTATCTGCCATTTATCATGAGTATCGAAAAAGGATTTAAAAAGAACGAGGAAGGATAGTGTGGTGCAATCAGATGAAAAGATTAATTAGTACAAATAGTTCAGAAATTACCAATTTTACAGCAACAGAGTTAAAACAGAGTATTAAAGCTAGTGAAGGACGTACAGTCCTGTCTGAAAATGTTGCAGGAAGAGAATGCTTTATCGGTGATATTACCAGTTCAGAGCTGGCAAAATCATTTGGAGCAGATCTTATTTTGTTAAATGGAGTTGATGTTTTAAATCCAGTAATCAGTGGACTAGAGTGTCCGGCAGACCACATCATAACAGAACTGAAGAATTTAGTAGGAGCTCCTATTGGTGTGAATTTGGAGCCGGTTGATTCGGAAGCGCAATTATTAGAAAGTGTTGAAGAATTACCGATTGGACGGCAAGCGAGAATCGAAACTTTTCAGAAAATTGAGGAACTCGGCTTTGACTTTGTGTGCTTGACTGGTAATCCTGGTACCGGTGTTAGTAACCGACAAATTAAAGAAGCTATTCACTTAGCTAAGACACATTTTTCAGGTCTAATTATTGCAGGTAAAATGCATGGAGCAGGTGTTAATGAGCCTGTAGCGGACTTGGAAACAGCTAAGGAATTCTTACAGGCAGGAGCAGATGTCATTTTAGTACCTGCTGTTGGGACTGTACCTGGTTTCACCGATCAAGAACTGATTGAGGTCGTAAAAGCTGTCCACCAAGAAGATGGGCTTGTTATGAGCGCCATTGGGACAAGTCAAGAAAGTTCCGATCAAGAAGTTGTGAAACAGATTGCTTTACGGAACAAGATATGTGGTGTTGATATTCAACATATTGGAGATGCTGGATTTGGAGGTTTGGCGCCAGTAGAAAATATTTTTGCCTTGAGTCAAGCTATTCGCGGACTCCGCCATACTATTTCTAGAATGGCTCGTTCTGTAAATAGATGAGGGGGAGCTTATGGTGAGCAATAAAAAGAAGGTGTTAATATTGAGTATAGTAGTTACTGCATTGGCTTTAGTAACGGGACTAGATGTTAGTGCTTCTACAAATCTTATTGTCAATGGGGATTTTGAACAAGGTGAAGTAGGATGGAACTCTCGGAATAAAGGGGAGATAAGTTCAATAGAAAGTTATTTAGGAGGAAGTCATTCTGGGGTTTTAACTCCTAATGCTATTTCGAATGGAAAAGCCAATGGGTATATTGGGCAAGTTGTTTCGGTGGAGCCGAATACAACGTATACGGTAACTGCATATGGCAAAACGGATAAAAATGGAGCAGTTGGTTATTTTACTGCACGTTGGTTTGATAATGGTAAGCAGGGGGATATTGTTTTAGGTAAAGACGGGGACACAGTAGACCAACCCATTCAATCCACTCAATGGACTAAGTATAGCTATACTTTTAATTCAGGAAACCATCACAAGGTATTGATTCAATTAGTGAAATGGTCAGATGAGGCAACTATTAAAGTATCTAGTATTTTTATAGACCAGGTTGTTATGACGAAAGAAGAAACTACTTACTATGAAAAATGGCGAGATGATTTTGAAGGTGAAGTATTAAATAGAGATAGTTGGGGTTATGAACTGGGGTCAATTAGGGGGATAGAACAGCAACATTATGTTTCTGATTTACAAAATGTTTTTCTTCGTAATGGAGAGTTAGTGCTTAGGGTTACCGATAGACCACAAGAAGACATATACCCTAATCCCAGAAATATTCAATCGAAAGTGATCTATAATTCCGGCAGTGTAAGGACACATGGAAAACAAGAATTTCTATACGGAAAGCTAGAAATTAAAGCAAAACTGCCGCAAGGCAAAGGAGTATTTCCAGCATTTTGGATGCTTGGAGCAGATTTTGTACTAGATGGCAAAATTAATGATAATCAGGGACACGGTTGGCCCTCAACAGGAGAGATAGATATCATGGAGTTGGTGGGGGATGCACAATCAGGTTCATATGCCAATCGCACTGTATATCAGACGCTGCATTACGGTGCAGAGCAAAATGATAATGGTAAATTTGCGGGTAATGGTAAGGCATATACATTATCTTCTGGAAGTTTCAATGATGACTACCATATTTTTGCATTAGATTGGTATAAAGACCGAATGGTATGGTTAGTAGATGGTAAAGTGGTACGTACGGTAGATTACTCAAATGATCCTTTGGCTTCGGCAATATTTAATAAACCTCAGTACGCTCAATTGAACTTGGCTATGGGAGGTGCTTGGCCTGGACCTGTTGCAAATAATTTGTCAGGTACAGAGTTTGTTATTGATTATATTTCATATTCTAGGAATGAAGAGCAAGAAATTCAAGCAAAAGAATATTATGATAAGGCACCACAGATAAATGGTGCTACAGATATAACAATTAACAAGGGAGACACTCCAGATTTATTAGCTAAGATATCAACGAATGATAATTCATATATGGTAGATTATTCAATTGATGATGAATTTCAATTTAAAAATACAGGTGGGAATACAAATGTTCGATTGATGGTATCAGGAAAGCAGGAAAAGGAAAAAATTGCTACATTACCGCCAGGTAAGTACAATATTCACTATAGTGCTTTTCCAAATGTAATTGATTTTGGAAGTAGGATTGCAAGAAAGACTGTAACTTTAACAGTTGTAGAGTGAGGAGTGGACGATGGTCATGAAAACTATCATGTTAATTTGTGCTGCAGGAATGAGCACTAGCTTATTAGTGACTAAAATGGAAAAAGCTGCATGGGAAAAAGGAATAGAAGCAGATATATTTGCTGTTTCAGCAATGGAGGCGGATGCAATATTTGCTCAAAAGAAAATAGATGTATTATTATTAGGACCACAAGTCCGATTTATGCTTAATGAATTTCAGGAAAAGCTCAGCGCTCAAGAAGTACCAGTAGAAGTGATTCCGATGGTTGACTACGGGATGATGAATGGAGAAAAAGTGCTAGAGCTAGCTGAAAGTCTAATGAAATAAGGAGGAATCATGGATCAACAATTGGAAGTGATTATGCCTTTAATCATGTATGGTGGTGATGCTAAAAGTTCTGCTATGGAAGCAATCCAATTTGCTAAAAAAGGAGAATGGGAGGAGGCTGATCGAAAACTCAAAGAAGCAAAAGATAGCCTCATTCAAGCCCATCATTCACAAACAGAGTTATTGACCAATGAAGCCCGTGGGGAAACAACTACTTTATCTTTGCTGATGGTACATGCCCAAGATCATCTAATGACGAGTATTACATTTGTTGACTTGGCGACTGAGATTATTGAGCTCTATAGAAGTAGAGTGCCATAGCGTCCAGTACCCCTTGTCTTGAAATAACTCACAATTCCTCTTTGTTGGCAAGGAGGGATGTTTTTTTCGGACAAAATTTCTTCTGAATGGTATACTAAAATCATGACAAAAGCAGATAAGATTTTAAAAGAAAATATTGAGCGTATCTTGGCGGAAGGTGTTTTTTCAGAAAATGCTCGTCCGCATTATAAAGATGGAAATGTAGCCAATTCGAAGTATGTGACAGGTGTCTTTGCCGAGTATGACTTGTCCAAAGGTGAATTTCCGATTACCACTCTTCGTCCAATTCCGATTAAATCAGCAATCAAGGAAGTTTTGTGGATTTACCAAGACCAGTCTAATAGCCTTGATTTACTGGAAGAAAAGTACAATGTCCATTATTGGAATGAATGGGAAGTGGGAGATACGCGCACTATTGGTGAGCGCTATGGAGCTGTGGTGAAAAAACATGATATCATGACTAAAATTCTTAAGCAGCTAGAAGAAAATCCCTGGAATCGCCGGAATGTAATTTCCTTGTGGGATTACGAAGCCTTTGAAGCGACAGAAGGTCTCTTACCTTGTGCCTTTCAGACCATGTTTGATGTGCGACGAGTAGATGAAGATATCTATCTGGATGCGACACTAACACAGCGTTCTAACGATATGCTGGTGGCTCATCACATTAACGCTATGCAATACGTAGCTTTGCAGATGATGATTGCTAAGCATTTTGGATGGAAAGTTGGAAAATTTTTCTACTTCATCAATAATCTGCACATTTATGATAATCAATTTGAACAGGCAGAGGAACTCTTGCGGAGACAACCGATAGCTTGTCAGCCACGTTTAGAATTGCATGTCCCAGATGGAACCAATTTCTTTGATATCAAAGCTGAAGATTTTGAGTTGGTAGACTATGATCCAGTCAAGCCACAACTTAAGTTTGATTTAGCTATCTGAAATAGGAGCACTTGCGAGGTTGGCAAGTGCTTTTTTAGCCATTTTTTGATAGAATGAAAAGGACAGAAAGAGAGAGAGAATGACTAAAAAGATTTCAGCAGTCTGGGCACAGGATGTCAATGGCGTGATTGGAAAAAATCAAACCTTGCCATGGCGCATGCCGGCTGACTTACAGCATTTTAAAGAAACGACGATGGGTCATGTCATGGTCATGGGTCGTGTCACTTTTGATGGGATGGGAGGACGTGTTCTTCCAAACCGTATATCAATTATTCTGACACGAGATAAGAATTTTTCGGTTGACCACCAAGATGTCAAGGTGATGCATTCTGTTCAAGAAATTTTAGACTGGTATGAGAAGCAGGAACAGAATTTGTATGTGATTGGCGGAGCACAGGTTTTCAGAGCCTTTGAACCCTATCTTGATGAAATTATCTTGACAGATATTCATGATGAGTATGAGGGAGATACCTATTTTCCTAGTGATTTTGATTGGTCACACTTCGAAGAAGTGGGAAGTGTTTTCCGGCCAAAAGATGAAAAGAATGCTAGTGATTTTACGGTGAAATATTTTGCCAGGAAAGTGATCTAGCCATGGAAAAAAGTTTATTTGGATTATTTACAGCTTTGTTGTGCGGTATCTGTGTACTTTGCTCACTTCAAGCTTTTCAGAAAAAACGCTATGGCTTAGCAATCATTTTTTTGCTCAACGCTGCGACCAATTTGGTCAATAGCATCCATGCCTTTTACGGCGTATTGTTTTAAAAATATTTAGGGGATTATAATGGCGGGACATAACCAACCAGAATTTATTTATTGTTCATTTTGTGGAAAAAATCAAGAAGAAGTGAAGAAAATCATTGCAGGAAACAATGTCTTTATCTGTAATGAATGTGTCGAATTAGCGCAAGAAATCATTCGCGAAGAGTTAGCAGAAGAAGTCTTGACAGACCTTGCTGACACACCAAAACCACAAGAATTACTCAACATTCTTAACCACTATGTTATCGGACAAGACCGTGCAAAACGTGCTTTGGCAGTAGCGGTTTACAATCATTACAAGCGTATCAATTTCCAAGATAGTCGTGATGAAAACGATGTGGATTTGCAGAAATCCAACATTCTCATGATTGGCCCAACGGGTTCAGGAAAGACTTTCTTGGCTCAAACCTTGGCTAAGTCGCTCAATGTACCATTTGCCATTGCGGATGCAACTTCCTTGACAGAGGCGGGTTATGTGGGAGAAGATGTTGAAAACATTCTTCTTAAATTGATTCAGGCGGCAGATTACAACATTGAACGAGCAGAACGTGGTATTATTTACGTCGATGAGATTGATAAAATTGCTAAGAAAAGTGAAAATGTATCCGTAACACGTGACGTATCTGGTGAAGGTGTTCAACAAGCACTCTTGAAAATCATTGAAGGAACCGTTGCCAGCGTTCCACCACAAGGCGGTCGTAAGCATCCAAACCAAGAGATGATTCAGATTGACACCAAGAATATCCTCTTTATCGTTGGTGGCGCTTTTGACGGTATCGAAGACATTGTTAAGCAACGTTTGGGCGAAAAAGTTATCGGTTTCGGACAAAACAGTCGCAAGATTGATGATGACGCTTCTTACATGCAGGAAATCATTTCAGAAGATATTCAAAAATTTGGTCTGATTCCAGAGTTTATCGGTCGTTTGCCAGTTGTTGCTGCTTTGGAGCAGTTGACGGCAGATGATTTGGTACGTATTTTGACTGAACCGAAAAATGCTTTGGTCAAACAGTACCAGACACTTATGTCTTATGATGATGTGGAATTGATTTTTGAAGAAGATGCTTTGCAAGAAATTGCCAACAAAGCTATTGAACGCAAAACAGGTGCGCGTGGCTTGCGTTCGATCATTGAAGAAACCATGCTGGATGTCATGTTTGACATACCAAGTCAAGAAGAGGTTACGCGCGTGACCATCACAAAAGCAGCCGTTGATGGATTGGAACATCCATTGTTAGAAACAGCCTAGGAGGAAGCATGGAAATCAATACAAATAATGCAGAAATCATGCTCAGTGCCGTTTCTAAGGCTCAGTATCCGCAAGACGACATGCCAGAAATTGCTCTAGCTGGGCGCTCGAATGTCGGAAAATCCTCTTTTATCAATACCTTGCTAGGACGTAAAAATTTGGCCCGTACGTCAAGTAAGCCAGGAAAAACGCAGCAGCTCAACTTTTACAATATTGATGACAAGTTACGCTTCGTGGATGTCCCTGGTTACGGCTATGCCAAGGTATCCAAGTCTGAACGCGCTAAGTGGGGCAAGATGATTGAGGAATACTTGACAAGTCGAGACAATTTGCGCGCAGTAGTCAGCTTAGTAGATATGCGCCATGACCCATCAGCAGACGATATCCAGATGTACGAATTTCTAAAATACTATGAAATTCCGGTTATCATCGTCGCGACAAAGGCGGATAAGATTCCGCGCGGTAAGTGGAATAAGCATGAGTCGGCTATTAAGAAAAAGCTAGATTTTGATTCGTCTGACAAATTCGTTGTCTTTTCATCGGAAACACGCCACGGATTTGACCAAGCTTGGGAAGCGATTTTGGATGAAATCTAATTAACTTAGAAAGGGTTGAGACAAGTTCTCGACTTTTTTCTTGCTCAAATGTGGATTTTTTGTTCATTTACTTGATTGAGAATAGTCTAAATAACGAATGAATAAGATGTCTGATAATTATAAAATTAAGTTTTTTTGATAAAATGTAAAGAAATAGGAGCAAAATACTTGAAAAATCATTGAAAAGTGGTACAATGAATAAGCATTAGATTTGATAAAGAAATACTTATTTATGTCGAGGATTGGCTCGTCGTTTCTACAAGACACCGTAATGTCTAACAATAAGTAAGCGAAGGCTTGCTTGGGTTTCCCTAGTAAAATGTTTTTTGCATTTTACAGCAAGCCTTTTTTGATTTTCAAATTTTAAAATAACAGTCATATCAAAGGAGTTAGGATGAAATTATTAGAAGAACGTATCCTGAAAGATGGAAATGTCTTAGGCGAAGGAATTCTAAAGGTAGACAGTTTTCTGACCCATCAGGTGGATTTTGAGCTGATGCAAGAAATTGGTAAAGTATTCGCTGAAAAATACAAGTATGCAGGCATAACAAAGGTTGTTACCATTGAAGCATCAGGTATTGCCCCAGCGATTTATGCTGCTCAAGCCCTTAATGTTCCCATGATTTTTGCTAAAAAGCATAAAAACATCACTATGACAGAAGGCATTCTGACAGCGGAAGTTTATTCTTTCACCAAACAAGTGACAAGTACCGTTTCTATTGCCGGTAAGTTCTTGCAAGAAGATGATGTCGTTCTAATCGTGGATGACTTTTTGGCAAATGGGCAAGCTGCTAAAGGATTGCTTGAGATTATCCAACAAGCAGGTGCTACGGTCGCCGGTGTTGGAATTGTCATTGAAAAGTCATTCCAAACAGGTCGCGCTTTGCTTGAAGAAGCAGGTGTTCCCGTTACATCGCTTGCACGTATCCAAGAGTTCAAAGACAACACAGTAGTATTTACGGAGGCGGATGCTTAATATGTCACAACAACAAGAACATTCACATTCTCAATCGGCCATCTTAGGCCTACAACACCTCTTGTCCATGTATGCTGGCTCCATCTTGGTACCGATCATGATTGCCGGAGCACTGGGTTATTCAGCCAAAGAATTAACTTATTTGATCTCCACGGATATTTTCATGTGTGGGATTGCGACCTTCTTACAATTGCAATTGCGCAAACAATTCGGTATTGGTCTTCCAGTCGTGCTTGGCTGTGCCTTCCAGTCAGTTGCTCCACTTTCAATCATCGGTGCTAATCAAGGCTCAGGTGCTATGTTTGGTGCCTTGATTGCTTCTGGTATCTACGTGATTGTGGTTGCGGGAGTTTTCTCAAAAATTGCTGAATTGTTCCCACCGATTGTAACAGGTTCGGTTATTACAACAATTGGATTAACCTTGATTCCAGTAGCTATGGGAAATATGGGAAACAATGCTGAGTCACCAACAGCACAAAGTGTCATTTTGGCTTTGACTACCGTTCTCATCATCCTCTTGGTACAAAAATTTGCAACAGGATTTATCAAATCCATCTCAATCTTAATCGGCTTGGTTGGCGGAACAATCTTAGCTGGTTTCATGGGCTTGGTAGATACGGCAGTAGTAGCAGATGCTCCTTGGGTTCATATCCCAACGCCATTTTACTTTGGTGCACCAAAATTTGAAATTACTTCTATTGTGATGATGTGTATCATTGCGACAGTATCAATGGTAGAGTCAACAGGTGTTTACTTGGCGCTTTCTGATTTGACAGATGACCAGTTGGATAGCACTCGTCTGCGTAACGGTTACCGTTCAGAAGGTCTAGCAGTTCTTCTCGGTGGTATTTTCAATACCTTCCCTTATACAGGATTCTCGCAAAATGTAGGGCTTGTACAATTATCAGGGATTAAAACACGTCGTCCAATCTATTACACAGCCGCTTTCTTAGTAATCATTGGCCTCTTGCCTAAATTCGGCGCTCTTGCTCAAATGATTCCAAGTCCGGTTCTTGGTGGAGCTATGCTCGTTCTTTTTGGTATGGTAGCTCTTCAAGGGATGCAAATGCTTAATAATGTAGACTTTGCAGGTAATGAGCATAATTTCATTATCGCGGCGGTCTCTATTTCAGCAGGTGTTGGATTCAACGGTACGAATCTTTTTGCAAGTTTCCCATCAACTGTTCAGATGTTCTTGACCAATGGTATCGTCATTGCTACAGTTTGTGCAATCCTACTTAACCTTGTCTTAAATGGTAAACAACAAGCATAATAACAAGGACATATGCCTTTTGGTATATGTTTTTTTGAAAAGACATTGTTTCCGTTTTCAAAGTGTGATACAATGAAGCAATAAAAGGAGTTGGAGATAATTATGGAATCAACATTTTACAAAAAGGTGACAGCGGCAGTAGAGAAAAAAGAGTCATTATTTGACCGTCATAAAGGCAAATATGCCTTGCGTAGTATGTTTGCTGGTGCTTTCTTGACCATGTCAACTGCTGGAGGAGCCATTGCAGCTGATCAGATCAATCAAGTTCATCCGGTTTTAGGACGATTCACCTTTGCCTTCCTATTTGCTTGGGGATTGATTTATATCCTGTTTTTGAATGCAGAGCTAGCAACCTCAAATATGATGTACTTAACAGCCGGAACCTTTTGGAAGAAAATTTCCTGGCACAAGGCCTTGGTTATTTTACTCTACTGTACTTTGTTTAACTTAATTGGAGCCTTGATTATCGGATTTCTATTTGCCAGAACAAGTTCATTTGCAAGTCTGGACATTCAGTCCTTTATCGCAGGTGGAGTAAAAGCACGTCTTGCTCGACCAAGTGGACTTATTATTCTGGAAGGTGTGTTGACAAATATCTTTGTGAATGTTGCCATCTTGTCCTTCTTGTTAATTGATAACGCAAGTGCTAAAATGTGGATTGCCATCTCAGCAGTATTCCTCTTTGTCTATCTGGCACAAGAACACGTTATCGCCAACTTTGCATCATTCTCTATCGTGAAATTTAGCGTGATTGCAAATCAAGTCGAAAACTTTGGCTGGTTAAATATTTTCCGTGAGTGGACAGCTGCCTTTATCGGAAATTACATCGGTGGTGGTCTGATTGTCGGTCTTTCCTACGCATGGTTTAACCATAATGAAGACAAATATGTAGATTAAATCGAGAATTTCTCGATTTTTTCTATTTTTTGAAAGAAAATACTTGCATCGACTAGATAAATGTGATATCCTAATAAAGGTTTTGAATAACCGACCTAAGACAGTAGGGGAGCTGGACTCATAAATATCCTACCGAGGCACAAAACGTAACTTAAAAATTTGTAACGTATTGTACTTTCGTGTCTAGGTTTAGGTGCGATTTTTTTGTGCCTATCCCAAAATAAAAACGGAGGTAAACTAAATGTCAGAAGCTATTATTGCTAAAAAAGCCGAATTAGTGGACGCTGTTGCTGAGCAAATGAAAGCAGCTACATCTATCGTTGTAGTTGACGCGCGTGGTTTGACTGTTGAACAAGATACAGTTCTTCGTCGTAACTTGCGTGGTGAAGAAGTTGAGTACAAAGTTATCAAAAACTCAATCTTGCGTCGTGCTGCTGAAAAAGCTGGTCTTGAAGGACTTGCAGAAATGTTCGTAGGACCATCTGCAGTTGCATTCTCACAAGACGCAGTTGCTCCAGCTAAAATCATCTACGATTTTGCAAAAACTGCTGATGCTCTTGAAATCAAGGGTGGTGCTGTTGAAGGTAAAGTTTCTTCAAAAGAAGAAATCGAAGCACTTGCAACATTGCCAAACCGCGAAGGTATGCTTTCTATGCTCCTTTCTGTACTTCAAGCGCCAGTTCGCAACGTTGCATACGCTGTCAAAGCGGTTGCAGAAAAAGAAGACGCAGCTTAATGCGTACATTAGCAGCCTAAGGTTGCAAACAATTATTTATTAAAAAACAATTTGGAGGAATTCACAATGGCATTGAACATTGAAAACATTATTGCTGAAATTAAAGCAGCTACAATCCTTGAACTTAACGACCTCGTTAAAGCTATCGAAGAAGAATTTGGTGTAACTGCAGCTGCTCCTGTAGCTGTTGCTGCAGCTGGTGGTGCTGCTGAAGAAGCTAAAGACTCATTTGACGTTGAATTGACTGCAGCTGGCGACAAAAAAGTTGGCGTTATCAAAGTTGTACGTGAAATCACAGGCGAAGGTCTTAAAGAAGCTAAAGCTCTTGTTGACGGTGCACCATCTGTTCTTAAAGAAGGTGTTTCTGCAGCTGAAGCTGAAGAAATCAAAGCTAAATTGGAAGAAGCTGGAGCTTCAGTTACTCTTAAATAAGAGTCACATCATAATTAGATTGCGGAATCCCTATTTACCAGTCTTTGAGAGCGATAAGCGATTGATAGAAACTGATAAATTGATTTGGTTTCCTGCCAAAAATCCTGCCAAAAATTCTTTGGCAGGATTTTTGTTTTAATAAATTTTCGGGGGTAGACATTAAATTGTCTACCCCTTTTTTTGCGTTTTGGAGGTAATTATGCAAAAGAAGGAACAATCATCACGTGGCTATCTTGGGAGTTGATATTGAGAAAGCAACTCAGCTAATTGATGAAATGGAACAAAAAGGTTTAATCCGATTTGATAAATTTGGAAATGTTGGAATTTTAGTCTTGGAGGGACAATCATGAAACGTATTACCGCTAATCAGTATCAGACATCAGAGCGTTATTATAAACTCCCTAAAGTTTTGTTTGAGAGTGAACGTTATAAGGATATGAAGCTGGAGGTTAAGGTAGCCTACGCGATTTTAAAAGATCGGTTGGAGTTGTCTTTGAGTAAGGGCTGGATTGATGAGGATGGGGCTATTTACTTGATTTATTCCAATTCAAATCTGATGGCACTTTTAGGCTGTTCAAAGTCAAAATTACTTTCTATCAAGAAAACCTTACGTGAATATGGCTTAATTGATGAAGTCCAACAGTCCTCTAGTGAAAAAGGTCGTATGGCAAATAAAATTTATTTGGGGGAATTAGAACATGAACCCACCCTAGTCTTACATACAGACGGGGCTAGTGTTAAAAAAACACCAGGGGGGTCTCAAAGAAAGACGGGGCCGGTCTTAAATTCAGCCTCTAGTGAGACTGAAGGAAGTGAGACTAAATGTAGTGAAACTGAAGGGAGTGATTTCCTTATTGAGGATGAGGAGGAGAGGCAGCTAGTAGATGACAAACAAGAAGAAAACTTTACTCCAAAAGTAGATGCCGTGACTAAGTACGATCGAGACTATATTTGGAGCTTGGTTCATGACCAGTTAAGACAGACAGGTCTATCTCAGTCGGCTAGTGATGTTGCCATGATTTATTTTAGTAACCGTTATCGGTATGCATTGGAACATATGCGATTTGCTCGGTCAGCGGAAGTGATAGCTGAATATGTGTTTAATGGGGTCTTGTCAGAATGGACCAAGCAACTGAGACGACAAGAAGTAAAGGGAGGTGATTAAGATGATTTGGTGGATACTAGGTGGAATCTATCTGATTTCTATCATCATTTTGATTGTTGAAATCATCCGTGCACCAGAAATGGATGATTATATATAGGCATGAGTTTTACAAAGGTAAGGCTCTTTTTTATTTGGAAAGAGAGGAAAAATGAAATTTTTAGATTTATTTGCTGGGATAGGCGGTTTTAGGCTAGGAATGGAAGCACAGGGTCATAAATGCCTGGGCTTTTGTGAAATTGATAAATTCGCTAGAACATCCTACAAAGCCATGTTTAACACAGAAGGAGAAATAGAATACCATGACATTAAAGAGGTCACAGACCATGACTTTAGACAATTTAGAGGGCAAGTGGAGGTTATCTGCGGGGGATTTCCTTGCCAAGCTTTTTCACTCGCAGGAAGACGACTGGGATTTGAAGATACTCGAGGGACTCTCTTTTTTGAGATTGCTCGAGCGGCCAAACAAATCAAACCACGTTTTCTATTTTTGGAAAACGTCAAAGGCCTACTCAATCACGACAAGGGACGGACGTTCGCCACAATCCTCTCCACGCTGGATGAATTGGGGTATGATGTCGAATGGCAGGTGCTTAACAGTAAGGACTTCCAAGTGCCTCAAAACAGAGAACGGGTCTTTATTATCGGACATTCTAGAAGATACCGTTCCAGATTCATATTTCCTCTCAGAAGAGAAAACAGCCCAGCTCATCTTGAAAGGTTAGGAAATATCAATCCCTCTAAACGTGGTTTGAATGGTGAAGTCTATCTGACGAGTGGACTTGCTCCTACGCTAACGAGAGGTAAAGGAGAGGGAGCTAAAATCGCCATTCCAGTCTTAACACCAGATAGACTAGAAAAACGCCAACATGGACGACGCTATAAGAACAATTTAGACCCTATGTTTACCCTAACAAGCCAAGACAAACACGGGGTTGTTGTCGCAGGAAATCTGCCGACTAGCTTTGACCAAACTGGAAGAGTATTTGACATTTCTGGCTTGTCACCGACCTTGACCACCATGCAAGGTGGAGATAAGGTGCCAAAGATACTGCTGAGGGAGGAGCTGCCATTTCTGAAAATCAAGGAAGCCACAAAAAGAGGGTACGCAAAGGCAACTCTTGGAGACTCTGTCAATCTGGCTTATCCAGACTCAACCAAACGTAGGGGACGTGTGGGAAAGGGAATATCCAATACTCTGACGACTTCAGACAATATGGGAGTGGTGGTTGCTGCTCTGGAATATCGACAGGATAAGTGGTATGAAGTCACAGGGATTGTCTTAGACGGAAAACTCTATCGCCTGAGAATTAGACGACTGACACCAAGAGAGTGTTTCAGACTTCAAGGCTTTCCTGATTGGGCTTATGAAAGAGCAGAAAGTGTTTCTAGTAAGAGCCAACTATACAAACAGGCTGGTAATAGTGTGACTGTCACAGTTATTGAAGCCATTGCCAGAGAATTTAGAAGAATGGAAGAGGAAGAAAAACATGAACCTACTACATAAGAAAAGTATCCTAGAGTGTACTGAATTAGAAGAACGTATTCACCAAGTTGAAACCAATCAGCTACTACAAAAGATATTGTCGCTCCCCAATTTTGATTGTGACTTTGAGGTGACTTTTGAAGATGATTACCACAAAGAGATGAATGCTCCCCTATTCTACGAATCCAATCTTCATCGGATTTCGGATTTTTTGGAAACTAGGGATATTAAAAATGGTGTAGATACACTATTGACGAAAGACAATCACCTGGTCTTTCGTGCCTTTGGTCAAAATTACACTGCCAGGGGAAAGGATGGTATTTTAACGACTCTGGTGACGGTCAAGTGCTTTGGTGAAGGACGGATGCCCATTGATATGAGTCGCTATTTCTCAACTCCTGAACCAACAGTTGAAAATAGCTTAACCCTATAAGGAGGAGTCTATGCTTGAGGTATATCTAGGAAATAATACCAATACAAATCAAGATTTACTAACTATTTTGACGACCTATGGTGTGACTTATCGTTGTACAAAAGCATGTGATGTAAACCGTGACATCATACTGTCACTCTTTGCCAAAACCACGGATTGTTTTGAGTTACTGTCGCCACGATTTCTTCGCTTTAAGCGTCAATATTCGATAAGTTTGAATGAAATGATTCAGCTTATTCTCCAAAAACCAGACCAAAACCTTCGTCTGCCTCTCATTGTCTGTCAGAATCATGTCTATCCAGCTATTGGGTTAGATGAAGTGCGAACCTTTCTTCCCAGACAGGTAAAAGAAGAGCTGTTTCAGGCCAGCCTGATGAAACAAGTGACAGGGTAGGTGTGAGGATGAATGAACGATTTTGGGACAATTTAGAAATCATTCTGGCAGAAAAAGACCTCACTTGGGCAGAACTAGCTCGCAAAGTATTCAAAGGTCAATATGTTTATCCCAGTGAGTTTAATCGCCTCTATCAAAAATTACGGCATTACAAATCCAATCGTCTAATGCCACAGACAAGGTGGGTTGAGCGTATTGTTCTAGTCTTAGATATTGATTATGAAGATTTATTTAAGAGGTGACAATGATAAGGATAGTGTTGTTTTATCTAGCCATACAGCTTAACGGTCTTCTTGTGAGTTTATACCTGCATGACTATATGACGATTAAGGTCTTAATCCTGCTACAAATGCTTCTTTTAGGTGTAGCTTGTCTAGAGATTACTCATCACAAAACTGTTCAAGGAAAAAATATAACCTTAAGCAATCGCCTAAGATGGTTGCTTCTTGGTTTTGCGTGTATGGTTGCTTTTGCAGTCATCATCAGTTTTCTTTTTCCTGTTCTGATTAGGAATCAAGCAGTATTGGTACAAGTAGGAAAACAAGTTCCACATGTTATCTTTTTATTGTTTCTGGTCAATGCAAGTGTCCTTGAAGAGGTAGTTTATAGGCAACTGCTGTGGGAAAAATTGATATTCCCTTTTGTACAAATAGGAGTGACCAGTTTTCTCTTTACTCTAGCTCATGGTCCTATTCAGTTAGGGAGTTTGCTCATGTATAGCTGTCTTGGGGTGACCTTGGCTGTTGTACGATTGAAAACAGATTGTATGACGGCAATCACCCTGCATTTACTTTGGAATAGTTTGGTTTATGTCTTGACTTTCTTGTGATACCAAAATCAAGAGTGCTTCCGTATCATGGAAGCACCTTATGTTTGATAGGGAATTCAAAGAAGAGGAGGTCACCATGTCATCTGAACAACAAGAGCGTCAAGCAAGCAATACGTAGAAAGAAGTAGTTTATTGATAGTCGGAACCCTCTTAAAGCTCCTTGAGTGGTCAGCTAGGCAAGCCTTGGCACAAGATTCAGCTTATAAGATTGGAGTTCAGAAACTGGAAGAACTCCTTCAAAGCCCTTACGTCATTGAAGGGATTAATGTTAGTAAAGACATCCTAGATAAGCCAATTGATGTGGAGAAATTTAAGGAGTTAATGGAGTCAGAAAAACTGCCAATCGCAATTAGTTGGCAAAAAGACTATCTCTACTTTTATGCCAAGGATAAGACCTTGCTCGATCATCACTTGGATGAACTCGTGAAGAAACTGGTGTCTAACCCAGAAAAGTTAGAAGGTCTAACCTTTGATAAAACCTTGGACCAAGAGATAGAACTGGCCAAAGAGAAAATTAGAGTGACAGAACCTTCGGCAGTCAAAACCAAGGAGGTGACCTTGTAATGTATTCCAGGCAAAAAGCATTTGTCTTTGGACTCTTGGGTCTCGCCTTTGGCTATTTCTGCCATCGTCTAACCCTACTCTATGGTAGTTTAACCAATGCCCCACCTATGGAACGTTTTGCCTACCTCTTAGGTGAGGGGTTAAATCAGGTTTTCAGTCCTTTATGGCTTTTTACTTTTACTCAAAAGTCTCTTCTTGCCTTTATCCTTGGGGTTCTAACGATGATGTTAGTCTATCTTTATGTTTCAACAGGACAGAAGGTCTATCGAGAAGGGGAAGAATATGGTTCTGCACGATTTGGAACCAGTAAGGAAAAGCGGAACTTTTACAGTAAGAATCCTTTCAATGACACGATTTTAGCTCGTGATGTACGTCTGACCTTATTGGAAAAGAAGAAGCCCCAGTTTGACCGAAATAAAAACTTGATTGTTATTGGGGGTTCTGGGGCAGGTAAGACCTTTCGCTTTGTGAAACCCAACCTTATCCAACTTAACTGTTCCAATATTGTCGTAGATCCTAAAGACCATTTGGCTGAGAAGACAGGAAAACTCTTTTTAGAAAACGGTTATCAGGTTAAGGTTTTAGACCTGGTTAATATGACCAATTCAGATGGTTTTAATCCTTTTCGTTATGTGGAAACAGAGAATGATTTGAACCGCATGTTAACGGTCTATTTTAACAATACCAAGGGAAATGGTTCTCGCAGTGATCCATTTTGGGACGAGGCTTCCATGACATTGGTGAGAGCGATTGCCTCTTATTTGGTGGATTTTTACAATTCTCCAGGAAGTTCCAAGCAAGAGCAGGAAGCAAGACGTAAGCGTGGCCGTTATCCAGCCTTTTCTGAGATTGGGAAACTCATCAAACTCTTATCAAAGGGAGACAATCAGGACAAAAGTGTTCTTGAAGTCTTGTTTGAAGACTATGCTAAGAAATATGGTCACGAAAACTTTACCATGCGAAATTGGGCAGATTTTCAAAACTATAAAGATAAGACGTTGGATTCGGTGATTGCGGTCACAACAGCTAAATTTGCCCTTTTTAATATCCAATCAGTGATTGATTTGACGCAAAGAGACACTATGGATTTGAAAACGTGGGGCACTCAAAAGACCATGGTCTATCTTGTTATTCCAGACAATGATACGACCTTTCGTTTCCTATCTGCTTTATTTTTCTCTACGGTTTTCTCCACTTTGACCAGACAGGCTGACGTGGACTTTAAAGGGCAATTGCCTATTCATGTGAGAAGTTATCTGGATGAGTTTGCGAATGGTGTGACACGTTCTACGCCCAAAGCGGTAGGAATAACCGACAAATGCGTAGCCTAAAGTCACAAATAATTTAATAATGTGGTTTTAGAGAACTGCATAACTGAAATTTCAAATGAAGGGGTAACGTCCTGAAGGGAATTCGCTAATACTTCGAATAGCGTTAGTTGAATACAGACGACTAAGGTTATAAGCTCGGAGAAGTCGTGCGAAGCACACCCTAAAGTAGAAATACTAGGAAAGATACCTAGAGGTAGGTGTTGTGTGTGACAGTGCGGGCGGGGTTGCCATATGGTTAGAATGACCAAATAGGCGGTCTGACAAAATTCCGAATGTACGGCTCTAAACGAATGGCTGGTAGAAATGCCAGTGTACCAGCGGGTACGCAAGTGGGGTAAAGTAAAAGTTGTTAGTATGAAATACCCTCTGTGTTTACAGGACACAGGTATCTTGAGAAATTCTTGAAGATAATACTTGCAGGGCTAAAGGAATGACCTAAGTGGTAACAGTCCTAAGTTATGTGGAACGTGGAAAGCAACCGATACGGGAGCTGACTGTATCAGCGACAAAGAACCGTAGTTGTATCGAAAATGAAAGGGTAGAAAGAGCTTTTTCTATAATAAGTGCATTAGTGGTTGTGAGAGTAGTGGCACAGTACCGCTGAAGCCGTGATAATAAGCGGTGGAGGGATAGCCACAAGCCGATACTAAACTTTCTTTCATGTCTATATAGTAATCACCAAAAGGAGATTTTCATAGCTGTCGTGGTGCGACTAAGAAAAAATCATTCTCCGATAAGGAGTTGGTTACTATGGCAAAACGAATTGTAAATAAAGTAGAACGAAATGCAGAAAGGTATGACGCTAAAGGAATAGGATATCAACTTTATGAAGATAGCCTAAAAGGGAAGAGATTTGATAGGCTTATGCCAATGATTGTCTCTGACCAAAACATCATACTTGCATATCGAAATATCTGCAAGAATAACGGGAGTAAAACTCCTGGTACAGATGGTAAAACGATTGTAGAAATACAGAAATTACCTATCGAAATGGTCATAAAAACCATCAGAAACAAGTTGAACTATTATCAACCAAAGAATGTCAGACGAGTAGAAATCCCGAAAGATAATGGAAAGACAAGACCCCTTGGAATTCCGAGTATCTGGGACAGACTGATACAACAGTGTGTCTTACAGGTGTTAGAGCCAATCTGTGAAGCTAAGTTTCACGAAAGAAACAATGGTTTCAGACCGTATAGGTCTACACAGAACGCAATAGCACAGTGCTATAAAATGGCACAAATACAAAATCTACACTTTGTTGTAGATGTGGACATCACAGGCTTCTTTGATAATATTGACCACTCAAAACTTATCCGTCAGTTATGGGGATTGGGAGTACAGGACAGAAAGCTGATTATGATAATCAAGCAAATGTTAAAAGCAGATATTCTGTTCAAAGATATCGTCATCACACCAGAAACAGGCACACCTCAAGGTGGCATTCTATCTCCGCTACTAGCTAATGTAGTGTTGAATGAACTGGACTGGTGGGTTGCTAATCAGTGGGAAATGTTCAAAATCAAAGAGGGAAGCACAGGTTACGAGTTTACAAAGGTTGATAATGAGGGAAACATACTCACAATAGACCGAACGCAGAAATGGAACAAGCTCAGAGCAAAAACAGGATTGAAAGAAATGTATATTACTAGATATGCGGATGACTTCAAGATTTTTTGCAGAGATTATGCGACAGCTGTCAAGGTAATGAAGGCTACGAAGCTATGGTTGGCTGAAAATCTGCATTTGCAGACAAGTGATGAAAAATCAGGAATTACAAACCTTAGAAAGAACTACACGACTTTTCTTGGAATAAAATTCAAGGTAGTACCAAAAGGGAATAAATGGATTATTCGTTCTCATATGGCAGACAAGAGTAAAGCAAGGGCTATCAGTAAGCTAAGTTCTGTTTGGAAAAATATCAAAAATCCAAGCAAACAAAGTGAATTAGATAAAAATATAAGTCTTTACAACTCTATGGTAATGGGAATGCACAATTATTACTGTATGGCAACGCTTGTATCAGCCGATTTTGCTGAGATAGCCTTTAAGGCTACGGGGAAAAGTAATGGAATGAATCATAACAAACGATGCTTTCCCATAGAGAAACAAGGTGAAATGACAAGCAAATACATCTTGGATAAGTACGGAAAGTCCAAACAATGTAGATGGATAAATGGTCGCATGATTGTTCCTGTCGGATATGTATCTTATGAATATCCAAAATATAAAAGACGTGAAGTCAACAAATATGTGAGGAAATACTCAGACGCTGAAAACTGTATCAGCTTTGAAGTTATGAAGTATATGATGGAAAATGCTCATCTCTATCCTACATTAGAGATGGCAGATAATGCTCTTTCAAGGTATATAGCACAAAAAGGTAAATGTGCTGTTACGCATAATGCTTTGACCATTGTGGATATGGTCTGTGAACACATCAAGCCTTGCAAAGGAGAAAGAAACGATACTTACAGGAATTTAATTATTCTCTCAAAAGAAGTATCGGATTTGGTAGGAGCTGTAAACAGCGACAAAATAAGTAAGACACTCAAAAACCTACCGTTGACCAAAGAAATGCAAGATAAAATCAATAAGCTTCGAGAATATAGGGAGCTAGAAATGATACAATTCGAGGACTATATAGGCACTAAAAAGTAAGATTTAGTCGGTGGAACGCCGTGTGATGGGAAACTATCACGCACGGTGTGGAGCGGGGGAAAAGCCCGAGGTGGTAACACCAGATGCTTACCTATCGCTATTCGGAGAAATCCCAGACTTTGCCGAACAAACCTCAACACTTCGCTCTAGGAATATGAGTCTAGTACCAATCTTGCAAAATATCGCCCAACTCCAAGGACTTTATAAGGAAAAAGAGGCTTGGAAAACTATTCTGGGGAACTGTGACAGTCTCCTCTATTTGGGTGGGAATGACGAGGAAACTTTCAAATTCATGAGTGGTCTTTTAGGCAAACAGACCGTTGATGTCAGAAGCACCAGTCGTTCTTTTGGGCAGACGGGTTCAAGTTCGACCTCTCACCAGAAAATTGCCCGTGACTTGATGACGGCTGATGAAGTCGGAAATATGAAAAGAGATGAGTGCCTCGTACGCATTGCAGGAGTGCCTGTATTTAGAGCTAAGAAATATTTTCCACTCAAACATAAGAATTGGAAATGGCTTGCGGATAAGGAATCTGATGAACGCTGGTGGCACTATCGCATCAATCCCTTAACCGCTGAGGAAGAGCTAGATTTGTCAGGGCATACAATAAGGGATTTAAGCACAGAAACGTCACTACATTAATAGAAATGAGGAAAAATATGAATCAAAAACTAACAGGCTTTGTTTACGGAGTGGACGCCAGCTCCATGTTCTCCCAAGCCATGTCTCTATTACAAAAAGGCTTAATTGCAGTAGGAGCCTTTCTTGTTGTCATGGGTATTATCAACCTTTCAACCAACATTAAAGATGGTGGGCCAGGTGTCCGAAATGCCATTCTAGAAATTGTTGGTGGTGTCATGGTGGGAGCCGCAGGTGCTTTTGTGACACAGATTACCATTTAGAGGAGGTCAGAACATGACATGATGATGAATTTTACGTCACCTTTTGTATTTCTAGCCTCTGAAAAAGTATCTAGCGATAGCCTTTTTGAAGGTTTTCAAGTGGATTTAGAATCAACCGCCAACTTGGTTAAGTCACTAGCGGACTTTAATCTGACGGTATGGTCTTACATGACGGCCATTACCAAGGGGATTATGCAGCCCTTAGGAGTAGCTATTCTTGCGGTTGTTCTCGTACTTGAATTTTCAAAAATGGCCAAGAAAATCGCAAACTCAGGTGGTGCAATGACCTTTGAAGCTATGGCATCTATGATTGTCAGCTACATCATGGTCGCGGTTGTGATTACCAATACGACGGTTATTGTGGAAGCCATTATTGCCATTGCCTCTTATGTTATTGAACAAGTGGCAGGGCTTGTCACGACTGGTGGTGCTAATTACGATACCATCTCAGGCATCAAGGGCTCTGGAATTGTAGGAAAAATGATTATTGGCTTTTTTGCGATTCTCATTTGGTTGGTACGAATGGCCAGTATCATGGTTGTCAATATCTTGATTACCATTCGCTTTATTCAACTCTATCTGATGATACCTTTTGCCCCTGTTACCATTCCAACCTTCCTTAGTGATGACTGGAGAAGTGTTGGGATTGGCTACCTTAAGAACATCATGGTCTATGCCGTTCAAGGTATTTTGATTTTTTTAATTGTATCTCTTGTTCCCTTGTTTGAATCGGCCGGAAAGATTGCCGTATCAAATGGAGCTGGAGTTATGGAATCACTCGCCATTATGTTTGGTGGCTTGGTACAGGCCATCTTGTTAATCATTGCCTTAGTTGGCAGTCAACGAACCGCCCGAAGTATTTTGGGGATGTGAGAGTAGGATAGCTTAAACAGTCCAGTGGACTGTTTAAGGTTGTTCCTTGGAAATCGAAGAGGAACAAAGTACTGCTTTGCAGTCGATTACGTCGTCCTACCTCCGCAAGGACGACTAGAACTGTCATAGCTAGGAACTAGCGTAGAGAGTTCAGACGTCTACTGCGTCAAAATCATGAAGCAATTCAAACTGGACTGAGATTTTCATCTTAGTCCTTTTATCAAAGAAGGAGCAATTATTTATGAACACTCGTGTCTTTAAGGACATTTCAAAGGTTCAACACAGGGCATGGTTAGGATTTACAACTAGACAGGTTATTTTTGTATTTCCAGCCGTCGCCATAACCATTTTGGTATTGGGCTTGAACCTATTTTACTGGCAATTTGGGGATTGGTTTGTCTATGGTTTTGTTTTTAGCTTTACCATTCCACTCATGTTATTTGGGGTCTATCGCCCTAATGATTTACCATTTGAAACCTATCTCAAGTACCGTTTTCATTATGAACTAACGGTGCCAGATCGTACATTTACTGGAAGAAAAGGAGACCAACGTGAAAAAATTAAAACACTCAATGAAACCAAAGACCTCTTCTAATGACAAAAAGCAAAAGACGAAAACACAGAAGCAGGAGATTAGACCTTCTACCGTAAATACGTTAGCCTATCAAGGGCTTTTTCAGAATGGACTTATGCAAGTCAGTCCAAGCTATTTCTCACAAACCTATCTTTTAGGTGATGTCAATTATCAAACGGTAGGCTTAGATGATAAGGGAGCGATTGTTGAGAAATATTCCGATTTAATCAATTCACTGGATGATAAGACTAATTTCCAACTGACTATTTTCAATCAAAAAGTTAATCTGGAAAAATTCCGTAAGAGTATTCTCTATCCCTTACAGGAAGATGGGTATGATGCTTATCGTGATGAATTAAATCGCATGATGGATGCCAACTTAGAGGCGGGTGAGAACAACTTTTCAGCTGTCAAGTTTCTTTCATTTGGCAAGAGCGACCAAACACCAAAACTAGCTTTTCGTTCTCTGTCGCAAATTGGGGAATATTTCAAGAGTGGC
>NZ_JALJXU010000002.1 GCF_024170225.1 Streptococcus gallinaceus
CAGAGATGTTTTACGGCTATGAAGAGTCCTACAAATCACTGGTGGAGCTTGAATCTGCCATCAAAGAATACATAGTTTACTACAATAACAAGAGAGTCAAAACAAAATTAAAAGGACTGAGTCCCGTTCAATACAGAGCTCAATCCTGTGCTTAAAATATAGTGTCTAACTTTTGGGGGCAGTACAAAAGTCCGGGGCCTTTTCTTTTTAACTGTAACAGTTTTATTTGTTTGCAAGTGCTCCCATTGGATCCCATGGTGCAAGGACGATTGGTTGGCTTTCGTAGGCAGCTAATTCTTCTGCTGTGAGGAATTCTTTGCGCACAACGATTTGGTAAGTGAATTCATCCATCCAGGCATCAGAAGCGACGAAGTAACCTTGTTGGCCAACCTTGTCTCCCCATGAATTTTCGACTTTCCATTTGGTTGCTTTGCCATTTTCGTCCAAGTCAACTCCGGTCAAGACCATAGCGTGAGTCATCAAGCTTTCGCTGTAGTCCAGGCGACCAGCCTTGTCTTGAGTCAATTGAATATCCATAGCAGATGCAAAGTCGTAAGTGTTAGTTGCCATAACACCAGATTGACGGTCGCTCATTTGGCCGACATCAGAACCAAACCAAACTGACTCGCCGGCTTGCATTTGGGCAATGGCCAATTCTTTGAAGCGGTCCATGTCTAAGTTGATGTAGCGTACGTCACGGCTACCAACGACATTTCCGAGGAGTTCAACAGTATAAGATTTGCCATATGGTTTATCAGCTGTTGGAGCATTGATGACAGAGACATAGTCTTCGAGTTTCAAGCCGACATATTTTTCGTAGAAAGCTTGTGGTGTCAGATTTTTCTCTGAGTAGAAGTTGTTATCTTTGTCACGGTAGGCAAAGTCAAATGTGCGTGGTGGCAAACCAAGGTTCATTGCTAGGAAGTTGAAGATTTCTTGGAGAAGTTCTTCTTTTTTAGCTTGAACATCGCCGCCGTTTGTGACCAATTCACGGAGAATTTGTGCATCTTGACGCAATAATTTGTTAAGGTATTGGTTCATTTCACGGCTGGCGCTAGATGATACAGATTCAGGATAAACAGATTTCGGTACGACGCCGTATTTTTCAAAGAGGGCAACGACCATATCCCATTGACCACCGTCTTGTTGAGGGACATCCAAGAGGAATTTTACCTTGCGGCTACCCAATTCTTGATCAGCTGTTGCGATGATTTGTTCCAAGAACCAGTTTGATTTTTCGTATTTGTCCCAGAAGAAAGTGTGGGCTTGTGACAATTCAAAGTTTTCCAATTTGAACTCGCTGATGAGTTTGTGGCGGAAGGTATTGAGGGCAGCAAACATCCAGCAACGACCAGATGCTTTTTGGTTTGAAACTGCATCTTTTGTCAAGTCAATGGAGAAGACAGGGTCTGTTTCAATTTCGCTTTGGCGCGTTTCCAGTGCTTTTAGAAGCCCAGCGTGGGTTACAGCATTTTCTACAGCTTGGTATTTGGGATTTGCCAAATAGTCTGCATAGAGTTTTTCAGTGAAGTTTTGTGTTAATTCGGCCATGGTTCACTCCATTTCTAAAAAATTTACCCTTCCATTATAACGCTAGGAGGTCAGATTGCAAGTCGGGACTAGAATTTTGCGAATATTTTGCCAGAAAACTTGTATTTTATGGTATAATATGACAACATATTTTGAAGATTTGGAGAGTAACGATGACAAAGACCCCTTTTATTTCCACACCTGTACTAGAAAGGTTAACTGAGCAATTTCCAACGCCATTTCACCTGTATGATGAAAAAGGAATTCGTGAAAAAGCGCGTGCGGTCAATCAAGCATTCGCTTGGAATCCTGGATTTAAAGAGTATTTTGCGGTCAAAGCAACTCCCAATCCAACAATTTTGAAGATTTTACAAGAAGAGAATTGCGGTGTGGACTGTGCGACAGAAGTCGAATTGTTGATGAGCGACAAACTTGGTTTTACCGATATTATGTTTTCTTCCAACAATACGCCTGCCCAAGAATACCGCTATGCGCGTGAGATTGGAGCGACCATTAACTTGGATGCCTATGAACAAATTGCCTTCTTAGAGGAAGTGGCAGGCCTACCTGAGACGGTATCTCTCCGCTACAATCCTGGTGGGGTATTTGCACTTGGGACTGACATTATGGACAATCCAGAGGAATCCAAATTTGGCATGACACGTGCCCAGTTGATCCAAGGTTTTAAGGATTTGAAGGCTGCGGGCGTCAAAGAATTTGGAATTCACTCATTTCTTGCTTCCAATACCGTAACCAATGATTATTATCCCGAATTGGCACGCCAACTCTTCACTCTCGCAGTCGAAATCAAGGAAGAAGCAGGAGTTGAACTCAGCTTTATCAACTTATCTGGAGGAATTGGGGTCAATTATCGCCCAGAAGAAAAAGAAAATGACATTGTCATCATCGGTGAGGGCGTGCGCAAGGTCTATGAAGAAGTCCTGACACCAAACGGACTGGGCTTTGTCAAAATTTTCACCGAATTGGGACGCTTTATGCTGGCACCGCACGGTCTCTTGGTTACCAAGGTTCTCCACCGTAAGAAGACTTATCGTGACTATGTGGGCGTAGATGCTTCTGCTGTCAATCTTCTTCGTCCGGCTATGTACGGCTCATACCATCATATCACCAACATGACCAATTCTGAAGGTGCGGTAGAGGTTGTGGACATTGTTGGTTCGCTTTGCGAAAATAATGATAAATTTGCCAAGGAACGTGAATTGCCAGAGGCTCGTGTCGGTGACACACTTGTTATCCATGATACAGGTGCGCATGGCTTCTCTATGGGGTACCAATACAACGCCCGCTTGCGCTCAGCAGAAATCCTTCTCCAAGAAGACGGATCAGCTCGCATGATTCGACGCGCTGAGACACCAGAGGACTATTTTGCAACCCTTTATGGATTTGATTTTGAGGAGTAGGTTTCCTCGTTAATTGACGTGAAAAAGACAACCGCCAATTTGATTTCTCTGTCGAGGAAGAGGCTGATTGAAAACCATAACAAAACCTTGGAAAACTTTGATTTTTCTGATATAATGGTACAAGAAAATCAAGGAGTTTAGAAATATGAATTTAGCATTAGCAATTGTATTAATTTTGGCAGCTTTGGCTGGTGGTGTCGCTTTGGGAATGTACCTTTCACGTAAGCAAGTACAGGACTACATCGCAGATAAGCCAGTTTTGGATGAAAATGCCCTTCGTTTGATGATGAGTCAAATGGGACAAAAACCGAGCGAAGCAAAAGTGCAACAAACACTTCGTCAGATTAAAGCTTCTCAAAAGGCTGCAAACAAAAAATAAGCATAAATGGGACTCGGGAGAACATCCCAGTCCTTTTTTAGCGAAAGTAGGAAATGATGGATAATCGACCAATTGGTTTTTTGGATTCAGGTGTGGGTGGTTTGACGGTGGCGCGTGAGCTCATGCGCCAACTTCCTCATGAAGAAATTGTCTATATCGGGGATTCGGCTCGGGCACCTTATGGACCGAGACCAGCAGAACAAATTCGTGAATATACTTGGCAGCTGGTTCATTTTCTCTTGACCAAGGATGTGAAGATGATTGTCTTTGCCTGCAATACCGCAACAGCCGTTGCTTGGGAAGAGGTCAAGGAAGCCTTGGATATTCCTGTTTTGGGTGTGATCTTGCCTGGGGCATCTGCAGCTATCAAGGCAACAAAATCTGGCAAAGTCGGTGTGCTCGGGACATCTATGACTATTCAGTCCGACATTTATCGACAAAAAATTCAAGCACTTTCTCCTGAAACAGACGTAAGCAGTCTGGCCTGCCCCAAGTTTGCTCCTCTGGTAGAGTCCAATTCTTATCAGTCCAGTTTGGCTAAAAAGGTGGTCTATGAGACTCTAGGAGGCTTGAAGGGGAAGGTGGATACACTGGTCTTAGGCTGTACTCACTACCCGCTTCTACGGCCCATTATTCAAAACGTTATGGGGCAAGAGGTCAAGTTGATTGATAGTGGGGCAGAGTGTGCTCGGGACATCTCCGTCTTGCTTAATTACTTTGAAATCAATCGCAGCCGGACAGCAGAAAAAACAGGCCATAAATTTTACACAACGGCCAGTCCAGCAGCCTTTCGCGAGATTGCTGAAAGCTGGCTAGATCGAACAATAGATGTGGAGCGTGTGACATTATGACAAAGAAAATTTATGAATACAAGGATGTAGCAAACTGGTTTATTGCGAGCCTAGGTTCTTTTCAATATGTAACGAGTTTTCTGGAAGATGATGACTTTTCAAGTTTTTCAGAAGTGATTTATAAATTGTTAGAAGATGTTGGTATGAAACGATTTGAGGAAGGTCCAGGTGTCCAAATTCATATCGTGCAATGCTCTTCACATTTTCATTTGTTGAACTTTTTAGTGGATGTCATCAATCAAGAATTTGACCGGAAGATAGAAGTACGTCGTCACCAAGGAGCCATTTTAGTCAGTGAAAACGACCAACTCTTGTCTGTTCAACTTCCAAAAAATGGTGTGAAGCTAGCTGACTTTTTAGGTGCTTCTTCAGAAAAATCACTTGAAGATACCATCCTCATTGCGACGAAAAATGAAGGAAAAACCAAAGAGTTCCGAGCTTTCTTTAAAAAAATGGGCTACGCAGTTGAAAATCTCAACAACTACCCAGACTTACCTGATGTCGCAGAAACCGGTATGACCTTTGAAGAAAATGCACGGCTCAAGGCTGAAACCATTGCCCAGCTGACTGGAAAAATGGTCTTGGCAGATGATTCTGGCTTGAAGGTGGACCGACTGGGTGGTCTGCCCGGAGTTTGGTCTGCTCGCTTTTCAGGAGCAGGAGCAACCGATGAGAGTAATAACGCTAAACTCTTGCATGAATTAGCAATGGTCTTTGAACAGAAGGATCGTTCTGCTCAGTTTCACTGCTGTCTAGTCATTGCGGCGCCTGAGCGAGAAAGCCTCGTCGTCGAGGCGAATTGGGAAGGCTACATTGCCTTCGATGCCAAGGGGGAAAATGGCTTTGGCTATGACCCACTCTTTATCGTTGGAGAAACTGGCAAGCGCTCAGCTGAATTCACACTAGAGGAAAAAAATCAGATTTCTCATCGTGCAAAAGCACTTAATCAATTATTGGAGGCATTTCCAGTATGGCAAGCAAACGAATTGTAGTCATGAGTGATTCCCATGGAGATTGGGAAATTGTGGAAGCAGTCAAACAGACCTATCTTGGCAAAGTAGATGCTATTTTTCATAATGGCGATTCAGAGTTGCCAGCAGATGATGCAATCTGGGACGGGATTTCCGTTGTATGTGGAAATTGTGACTATTATGGTGGCTATCCAGACACTCTTTTGACTGATTTGGATGGTATCCGCATTGCTCAGACGCATGGTCACTTGTTTGGCATCAATTTCGGTTGGCAGAAGTTGGACTATTGGGCACAGGAAGTAGAAGCAGACATTTGTCTTTACGGTCACCTGCATGTACCAGACGCAGAGGTACGTGGTGGAACCCTCTTTCTTAATCCAGGATCAGTCAGTCAGCCAAGGGGGCTGGTGAGAGAATGTCTCTATGTTCTTGTCACTATTACAGACCATCACTTTTTGGTGGAGTATTTCACTCGTGATCACCAGCTTTATCCTGCATTGACAAAGGAACTTGCCCGATGATAACACCAAAAATTAAAGAATTTTTATTGGCGCAAGAAGAAACATTTTTGACGCCAGCTGAAAAATTAGCCGTGATTGTGGAAACGCACAATATCGACCATGCCAAGCTCCTATTGAGCCATATGACCTACTCGCGGGTACCAGTTGTGACGGAAGACAATCGATATTTTGGGACCATCAGCTTGCGGGAAATCATTCTCTATCAAACGGAAAACAATCTATCTGATGACCAGCTGAATGTAGATATTTCCTTGATTGCCAAGACGGATGGACCAACTGTTCCTGTTGAGTATGACTTGGAAGAAGTCATGCGCGAATTGATTGACGAAGCCTTTTTACCTGTCGTCGGACCGGATAAAGAATTTTTAGGGATTATCACCCGTAAGTCAATCCTAAAAGCAGTCAATGCCCTTGTCCACAATTTTCACCTTGAAGAAAAATAGAAAGTCTTATGAACACATTGATAACAGCCTTTTTCCAGCAAAAAAAACTTTCCAAGAATTCACAATTGGCTTATCAATATGACCTCCAACAGTTCTTGGATGTTTGCGAGGGGCAGTTTTCAAGTGGAAAGTTGGAGATTTACCAAGCCTTTTTACAGTCACTAAAGCCAAGAGCCCAGCAGCGTAAGTTGTCTGCGGTTAATCAATTCCTCTATTTTCTCTATGAAAACGGGGCGATGGAACCTTATGTCAAGTTGAAATTAAAACAGTCTAGCTCAAGCCTGGCTCCGCAAAACTTGCAGTTGGAAGAATTAGGTGATTTGTGGCAGGATACAGATTACAAGGCAGGGCAACTCATTGCTCTTTTGATTGCGATTGTTGGCTTGACACCTGCAGAAATTGCAGGCATCCGCACAGAAGATGTTGTGCTGAGTTTTGCCGTCTTGACGGTGGAACGGGAGCAAGTTCGCCGTGTTGTCAGTCTGCCCAAGGAATTACTTTCCTATCTAGACGCACAACTGGGGGCAGTTTTTCTTTTTGATAAAAAGGGGAAATCCTATTCACGTCAGTGGTTCTTCAATCAGTTGTCACAGTTTGTCACAGCTATTGGGCATCCGACTTGGACTGCGCAAAAATTGCGTGAGCAGTATATTTTACACAGATTGGCAGAAGGAAATTCTCTGGAAGAAGTTGCTAAGCAATTGGGACTCAAATCAATGACCAGCTTGGAAAAATTTAGAAAAAATGGATATTAAATTAAAAGATTTTGAAGGGCCGTTAGACTTGCTTCTGCACTTGGTTTCCAAGTACCAGATGGACATCTATGAGGTGCCTATTACAGAAGTGATCGAGCAATATTTGGCTTATATTGCGACCTTGCAAGCTATGCGCTTGGAGGTAGCCGGTGAGTACATGCTGATGGCGAGCCAGCTGATGTTGATTAAGAGCCGTCGACTTTTGCCCAAGGTGGTGGAAGAAATGCCTGAAGAGGAAGACCCAGAGCAGGCCTTATTGAGCCAATTGGAGGAATACCGTCGCTTTAAGATCATCAGTGAAAAGATGGGAGAGCAGCATGACGAGCGCGCCCATTATTATTCAAAACCAAAAGTTGAGTTGGTCTATGAGGATGTGACTCTGGCCCAGGATAAGACGACGGTCGACCTCTTTTTAGCCTTTTCAAAAGTCATGGCAGAAAAGCAAGCGGAACTCCGTCAATCTCATGCCACAATTGCGCGGGATGAGTACAAAATCGAAGACATGATGGACCAAGTTCGTGGTCGTTTTGGGAAGAAGCAGCAAATCCGACTATCGGACTGTTTCAAGGAAAGTCGGGATATGAATGAAGTGATCACGATTTTTCTAGCCACCTTGGAGTTGGTCAAGGTTCAGGAAATCTTGGTGCAACAAGAAGAAAACTTCGGAGAAATTTACCTAGTAAGGAGTCAAGATGAGTCGAATAGCTGAAATAGAAGTCTTGCTCTTCGTGGCAGGCGAGGATGGATTGACCCTGCGTAATCTAGCAGAAATACTAGAAATGCAGCCCTCAGCGGTCACCCAACAATTGGAAAAATTAGCGCAAAAGTATGAAACAGATGAGGATGCCGGTCTCATGCTTTATGAGTCCTCCAATCATTATAAATTGGTCACAAAGAAGGTCTACGCAGACTTGTTGAGAGCCTATGCCAAGACGCCTATCAACCAATCCATGTCCCGAGCTTTGTTGGAAACCTTGTCCATCGTTGCCTACAAGCAGCCCATTACTCGGGTCGAAATTGATGACATTCGTGGGGTGAATTCCAGCGGTGCCATTAGCAAGTTGCAGGTCTTTGACCTGATTCGAGAAAATGGGAAGAAGGATGTGGTTGGCCGTCCAAACCTCTATGTAACCACGGATTATTTCCTGGATTATATGGGAATTAACAATCTGGAAGAATTGCCAGATGTATCAGGTCTAGAAATTACAGACCAGGAAACGGAATTGTTTCTAGAAAGAGAAAATCAAGATGAGAATTAACAAATATATCGCTCATGCAGGAATTGCCAGCCGTCGTAAGGCTGAAGAGCTAATCAAACAAGGTTTGGTCACGGTAAATGGCCAAGTTATTCGTGAATTGGGCACAATCATCAAGTCAGGTGATGTGGTTGAAGTAGAAGGGCAGCCTATCTACAACGAAGAAAAGGTTTACTACCTTCTCAACAAACCTCGTGGTGTGATTTCAAGTGTGTCGGATGACAAGGGACGTAAGACGGTTGTAGATTTATTGCCTACCGTTAAGGAGCGGATTTATCCTGTTGGCCGTTTGGACTGGGATACTTCAGGTGTTTTGATTTTGACCAATGATGGGGATTTCACCGATGAGATGATTCACCCCCGCAACGAGATTGATAAGGTCTACCTTGCGCGTGTCAAAGGAGTTGCCAACAAGGAAGTACTTCGCCCATTGACACAAGGTGTTGTCATTGATGGCAAGAAAACTAAACCAGCAGTCTATGAAATTTTGAAAGTTGATCCTGTAAAAAATCGTTCCGTGGTACAATTGACCATTCACGAAGGGCGCAATCATCAGGTCAAGAAAATGTTTGAATCTGTTGGACTTTTGGTGGACAAGTTGTCACGGACTAAGTTTGGGAATTTGGACTTGACAGGTTTGCGTCCAGGTGAGTACCGTCGCCTCAATAAAAAAGAAGTCAGTCAGCTACATACCTTGGCTGTTACCAAGACAAAATAATGGTTTGGCTATTGAAAAAGCTGGTGCGCCTCTACCAACGCTTCATTTCTCCTCTCACACCTCCCGCATGCCGCTACCATCCAACTTGCTCTAATTACATGTTGCAGGCCTTGGAAAAGCATGGCCTTAAGGGAGTGCTGATGGGCCTATCCCGCATCTTGCGCTGCCATCCATTTGTTGAAGGAGGAGAAGACCCTGTTCCAGACCATTTTTCACTAAGACGAAATAAACCTGAAAATGGATCCTAATTTCTGTAAAAATCAAGGAATAATCTATTCATTTTCCTTGAAATTTACTTAAATTATGATATAATTGAAGACAAGATATTCATTTATTTAAATCAAACCTGTTGTGATTTAAGTGAATGACTTGTCATTCACCATGCTGTCTGCTGAGCTTGACTCCGGGCAGTGTGGCATTTTTTTTGTAAAAAATAGAAAGAAGAACTATGAATATCGAAGACCTTTCTTACCAAGAAACATCCTCACGCAACCATGTTGTTTTGTTTGAACCACAAATTCCACAGAATACTGGCAATATTGCGCGGACCTGTGCAGCGACCAACAGCCCCCTTCATATCATCAAGCCGATGGGCTTCCCGATTGATGACCGAAAAATGAAACGTGCTGGACTGGATTATTGGGATAAATTGGATGTCCGTTTTTATGAAAATCTCGACGGATTTATGCAGGCAGCAGCTGATGGTCAAGTGCATTTGATTTCAAAATTCGCCGATAAAACTTATTCAGATCAATCCTTTGATGATGGACGTCCGCATTATTTCCTTTTTGGACGAGAGGACAAGGGGTTGCCAGAGGAATTTATGCGTCAGTATCCTGAAAAGGCACTCCGCATTCCGATGAATGATGAACATGTCCGCAGTCTCAATGTCTCCAATACTGTGTGTATGATTGTTTACGAGGCATTGCGCCAACAAAATTTTGCGGGGCTCGAACTCACTCATACCTACGAAGCAGACAAGCTTAAGTAGGGAGAAGTGTGTCTAAAATGACAACTAAGCCTGTCTCCAATGCCACTATCGTGCACGACGGAACGTCGCTAGTTAGATAAAAAATGAACCAAAACCTTGCAACTGTAAGGTTTTTTTGTTATGATTATCTTGTCTTCAGGGCAGGGTGAAATTCCCGACCGGCGGTATTCAATCTGAAAAGGATTGTCAGTCCGCGAGCGCAAGCTGATGTGGTGTGATTCCACAACCGACAGTAGAGTCTGGATGGGAGAAGACGAAGGTTTTTGGCGTACACGAAAAGTGAGTCAAATGATACCTTTGGGACTTCTTTCAATTTGTCAAAATTGGAGGAATTTTTTTATGACACAAACACGCAAAATGGCCTACATTGCCATTCTTTCCGCAGTTTCTTTTCTGCTCATGTACTTGAAGTTTCCCTTGATTCCAACGGCTAACTTCTTGGAAGTTGACTTTTCCATCATTCCCATTTTACTGGGCTTGCTGGTATTGGATTTGAAGTCGGCTTGGGGAATTTTACTGCTTCGGACCTTACTCAAATTTGTCTTTAACAATGCTGGTCCCTCAACCTTGATTGGCTTACCAATGAACATTGTGGCGGTTGGTGTATTCGTGCTGGCGATGGCCATTATTTGGAAGAAAAAGCCGAGCTTGAAAACTTACTTACTCGCATCGCTAGTTGGAACACTAGGATTGACAGTCTCAATGCTGGTGCTCAACTATGTCTATGCGATACCCTTGTATGCAACGGTTGCGAATTTTGATATCAAACAAATTCTAGGTCTCAACCCGTATTTGTTTGGGATGGTCTTGCCTTTCAATCTTTTGGAGGGAGCCTTATTCGCCCTTGTATTCTATCTTTTTTATCTAGCTTTCAGACCTTATTTAAAAAAACTTTAAGCTAGCTATCCTATAGTTAATTTATGAAAAACAAACAATCTTATTTACGTTATGCTTCATTTGCAGCCCTCTTCTTTGTTATTTTAGGTTACACAGTCAAATTTTACCCTGAGACTTTGGCTGGTTTCGATAAAGGATTGCAAGCTGCCTTTCGTGGTCAGTTGCCAGAAGCAGCAACACTTTTTTGGTCGCACATCACTATTTTAGGCAATGCCAGTGTGACTATTTTATTGATGCTTGGTTTGGCGAGCCTATTCTACTGGAAAAAATGGAAGGCTGAGGCTTATTTCCTAGTTTTGAATTTTGCCTTGATGGGTTTCTTTTCAACCCTGCTCAAATATGTCTACCAGCGACCACGTCCTACGATTGAATGGTTGGTCAATACGACCGGCTATTCTTATCCGAGTTGGCACACTGCTTCTACGCTTTTAATTGCTGGTTTCTTGGTGATTATTTTGCAGCAACGGATGAAAGCAGGCGCGCTCCGCTTGCTAAGCCAAATCGGTCTTGTCTTAGTTGCAATTCTTGTAGCTTTATCACGGATTTACATCGGAGTGCATTTCCCGACAGACATCATCGGCGGCTGGTTGCTGGCTGTGACTATTTTACTAGCTGTTTTTCCTTACTATGATCAGTATCGCTTTACTCAGCGTTTTCAGAGTAAGCAGAAATAAGGATTTGATTAAATAAAAATGAAGACTAGCAATAGTCTTCATTTTTATTTTTTAACAGGCTTTTTAGCAGCTTCGTTGAGTCCTTCTTGGATTGTTTGTACATAGAGTTTAGCACCCGCTTGGATAGAAGGTGAGTCGCCACCAAAGTGGATGTTATCACTATTTGCCCAGATTTCAGGATGTTTTTTAGCGGTAGCATTCCAGTCTGCAATGGTGATAAAGTCATACTCTTTAGCGAGCTCTAGCTCATATTGGTAATGTTTTTCTGCGATAGGATCTTCATACGTTGCAGAATTACCGTCGTATGGTGTTACAAAGATGAGGCTGTGTCCCTTAGGAAGAGTAGAGATGATATTGTCCAATTCTTCGTTGTAATTATTGACGACATTCACACCTGTTGCAATAACGACATTTTTCATGAGAGTGCCATTTTGGATATTGGTTTTGACAATTTCCAAGGCTTGGGTAGTATTACGGCTCTCAGCCGCATCAACGATAGCATTTGGGAGTAACTCTGAGATAGCAGATGTTGCACGAAGTGTCACTGAATCTCCGATGACAGTAGTTCCTTCTGTAACATTGTATTTAGAAGCTGTTTTTCCATCCGCAAAGGTACGGGTTTGTTGCATCTGAGTATCGGCTTGTTTTAGCGAGTTGGTCAATAAATCAGTCTCAAAAGCGCCGATAGCTGGTGCAGTAAAGATGACCCAGAGGCCTAGTAAGGCGATGATTGCTCCGCTGATGGAAGCTGGTAGACGAAGTTGTTCCCAGCTAATCTGCACAGAGAAGAGTTGGACTTCTTTTCCTTGCAGCAGTGGTTCTAAGATATAGAAGGATAGACTAGCAAAAAGAAGGGAGAAGAAAGTCGTTAACAGTACTGCAACTAGATTGTTGGTAGCTTGTGAAAAGATAGTATAGAGTGGCCAGTGAAAGAGGTAGACTCCGTAGCTAGTATCGGCTAAAAATGTCACGATAGCAGGTTCTTCCTTGTCTGGTAATTGCTCGTGCAATAGGCGGGCAGAAAAAATAAGACACGTAGTAGCCAAGCTAGAAAACAAAAATCCAAATAGGTAGGTACTACGATTTTCAAATTTCAAGAAGAATGTCAGAAGAAGAAGAACAGTCAGTGCTCCGCCTGCCCAGTAAAATGTTTTCTTAACAGGCCAAGTATGAATGAGTCGCTTGAATGGCTTGGTCGTTCCTTGAATCCCTGTCAAGGTTGCAAGAGTGCTTCCGACAAAAAATGGGAACAGGTGTGTCCAACTAGAGAAATAAATGGTTGAAAAGCTATCTGTCAAAAATGATCGAACAAACATAGAGAGGAAGCAGACTAGGAAAATGAAGGAGGAAAGGAAGAAAATCATTCCTCGCAATTGCCCTTGCGATTTAGCATGTTTGGATAGCCACCAGACAAGCAAGCCCCACAAAACATAGAAGTGAACTTCAACAGCCAAGCTCCAAGTATGGACAAAGAGATGGGGAATAAATTGATTTTCGTAGTTTCCGCCAGTCAGAATCTCAAAGTAATTGGTCATGAAACCAAAAACGGCGACGATTTGTTGACCGATATTGGCGACAAAGTCTTTACGGATTAAGAGGGTAAAAGGTAGGCTGAGCGCCACCATCAGGATAACGGGTGGTAGGATACGATAAAATCGTCTTCTAAGAAATCCGATGATGTCGATATGATTATTTCGAGCAAATTCGTCCAAAAATAAGGCGGTGATCAGGTAACCTGAGAAGGTGAAGAAAATATCTACACCGACGAAACCACCTGAAAAATATTTTGTGAAGTAGTGGTAAAGTAATACGAGCACCAGTCCTATGATACGTACGACTGAAAACCATTTAATTCTCATCTTGATAAATCCCCTGTTTAAACTTTCCTTGGTAAATTGTCTTGTCTTCGGTTTTTAATTTGCCTTGACCGTTTGGACGACCATTGCTAAATGCGCCGGTATAGGTCCAACCCGCCTTTGCACGGAAGGTGCCTTGACCATGGAAGAGCCCGTTTTTGAACTGTCCTTGGTAGACATCCCCATTTTCAAAGGTAACTTTACCTTGGCCAGTCAATTTATGATTGGTGGTATAGCCGGTATAGGTAATTTTTCCATTGTCTAAGGTAAGAGAGGTTTTAGTAGGAATGCGCCCTAAGAACATGACAATGATGCAGAGAACAATCAAGGCTGCTGTAGCCAATTCGATATTTTTTCTCGTTAGGTAGACTTTCAAATTTTGCAGTTTTTCAAGGTCAAATGATAACTGTTTCATAGCGTAATTCTCTTTCTATAAAGTAGTACCATTCTATCATTTTTGACCCAATATTACAAAAATATTACATAGAATCCATCTGCTTCAATTTTTGTAACCATTCTTTACAACCTGCTAAGATGCGCTGGTAGGTTTCTTCAAAATCCCTTGTATAATAAGGATCAGGGATACTCTCCACAGCAAAAGGATGAATCTTATAATGCAAATGAGCAGGAACCATCTTCTTTAAATCACGGATGTTGTTGCGATTCATACCGATAATAAGATCGAATTTCTCCGCATCTGCCCTAGTCAATTGTTGGGAACTTTTGGTCGGTTCGTAGGGAATCTGATATTGCTTCAAAATTCCTTGTGTACCTCTGTGAATAGGATTTCCATGCTCCCATAAGGATGTTGTGCGACTTTCTATTTTAACATCTGTGGTCAGATTTTTCATAACAAACTCTGCCATAGGACTGCGGCAGATATTGCCTAGACAAACAAAAACAATTTTGTTCATGCGTTTTTCTCCTTTTCTTCTATTATACCCTAGTTGGATTTGTTAGTTTTCTCATTTTTGGAATATTTTAGAACATTTCTAATTTAGAGACTAAAAGATTGAAATGTTGATGAATTTTATTTATAATAATTACAAATAAAAGAAAAGAGGGTAATTATATGAAATATCATCAAGCAGCAGCGGAAGTGGCAAGATTTGCCAAAGCTGAGACAGTGGCAATCAATTTCTCAGAAACACAGGCAGTATTGAACCAAGCAGTGGCAGATTTGTCAGTAGCTCATTCTATCTTGCATCAAGTGCATTGGTATATGAGAGGGACAGGCTTTATGGTTTGGCATCCAAAGATGGATGAATACATGGCAGAGTTGGATGGTTATTTAGATGAAATGAGTGAACGCTTGATTACTTTGGGAGGCGCTCCATTTTCAACTTTGGCGGAATTTAGCAGCAATAGCCAGTTGACAGAAGTTAAAGGAGATTATAATTTGTCTTTAGAAGAACAATTGGCGCGTGTCTTGGAAGTTTATCGTTATCTAGCAGGCTTGTTTACAAAAGGATTTGCTGTAACAGATGAAGAAGGAGACAGTGTGACAAATGACATTTTCAATGTGGCAAAAGCGAGTGTTGAAAAGACGATTTGGATGCTGGCAGCAGAATTAGGACAAGCCCCAGGCTTATAAGAGAGAGCATCGAAAGGTGCTCTTTTATTTATCTTTTTTTAAAAAATGAGAGCAGAAAGAGTGGAATGTGAAATAGACCTTGAAAATAGAGCGGATTTTTGCTAAAATTTTCCTATGAAAACCCTTTACGATGTGCAACAATTGCTCAAACGATTTGGTATCTTTGTCTATATGGGAAATCGCCTCTACGACATTGAAATGATGAAAATCGAACTCCTCCAGATTTATCAAGCAGGTCTTTTGGATAAGATGGACTACATTCAGGCAGAATTGATTTTGCGCAGAGAACATCGGCTGGAAGAAGAGTATCAGAAGAAAAAGGAGCAAGCAGAAAAATGAACTCAACTCTCTTAATTTTATTGGTTACACTGGTTTTATTGTTGGCTTGGATGGGCTACAATTATTGGCGTCTAAAACGTGCAGCGACGTTGATTGAAAACAAGGAATTTGCTGAAAAAATGCACGGTGCTCAAGTCATTGACTTGCGTACGCCAGCTGAATTTAGTAAAAAACATATTCTCGGTGCGCGTAATATCCCATCAGAGCAAATCAAGCAAAGTCTAGGTGCTATTCGTAAGGACAAGCCAGTTTTGATTTACGAAAATGACCGTGGGCAACGCGTGACATCGACAGCTCTTCTCTTGAAAAAAGCAGGCTACAACGAAATTTATATTTTAAGTTATGGTCTTAATGAGTGGGATGGCAAAGTGAAGAAAAATTATTAAAATAGTGATTTATAGAATAGGATACCATCCCAATATATCTGTTGTACGCTAGTTAAACGACTTGTGTGGATGGTGTCTTTGTTTTGTGCTACAACGAAATAACATTCTCTCGTCTATTTATACTTTTTTTATTTCAGAAGTAAGTGATAAACAGCGAAGTTGTTATTAATGAAATGTTATTTAGAAATATATTATATTTTTCACTAGTCTACTGATTGGCAAAAAATTAGCATTTCATTATGTGTTGCATATTAAGGGAAAGAATATTGTGTAGTTTGATAGAAAAAGATAAGCCAAAAGTGAATTTCTAGAAATGAGTATTAAGTGGTAATCGAATCATAGGACTGTTAAGCAATTTTGAATTCTAGGGTGTTAGGTAATTTAATTTTCTTGCTAATTAAAAATAGATGTAATGGTGGGTATCTGTGGGAAGCTCACCATATCTTTGTAAACAGTTTGATAAAATCCAAATAGTAGAAAAGGACTGAGTTCTCTATAAAGTAGTCTCAGTCCTTTTTTGCTATTAAATTTTAGATAGTCACTTTAGACGACGTTTTACGAAAGGTAATAGTAATAAGTTTAAAAGTCCCAACATCATCATGAAAGATGATGAACGCTCACCAGTTACAGGGAGTATTTTTTCTTTGGATGGTTCGTCCTTACGTGCTGGTTCCTCTTTATGCGCTTGTTTCTCTTTGCGTGCTTGCTCTTCTTTGCGTGCTTGCTCTTCTTTACGTGCTTGTTCCTCTTTACGTGCTTGTTCCTCTTTACGTGCTTGCTCTTCTTTGCGTGCTTGTTTCTCTTCTTTGCGCGCTTGCTCTTCTTTACGTGCTTGTTCCTCTTTACGTGCTTGCTCTTCTTTGCGTGCTTGTTTCTCTTTACGCGTTTGCTCTTCTTTACGTGCTTGTTTCTCTTTACGCGTTTGCTCTTCTTTGCGTGCTTGTTTCTCTTTACGCGTTTGCTCTTCTTTACGTGCTTGTTTCTCTTTACGCGTTTGCTCTTCTTTGCGTGCTTGTTTCTCTTTACGCGTTTGCTCTTCTCTACGCTCTTGTTCGTCTTTACGAGGAGCATTTTCTTTTGCTTGGAAAGTAGCAGCAATTCGCTTTAACCCAGCTTGCAAGGCAGCCTCAACCTCTTCTTTAGTTGTTGCTTTATCAATAGCTTCGACAGCATATGTTGCTTCTCTAGTGGCAAATTTCTTGTAAGAGTATTTTTGCGGTTCTGGGAGAGCAGCATCAATTTCAGCTCGTTTTTGTTTCACCGCAGTTTTGATTTGTTCTTTTGCTTGACGTTGTTGAGTTGCGAGAGCAGATTCCTCTTTACGCTCTTGTTCGTCTTTACGAGGAGCATTTTCTTTTGCTTGGAAAGTAGCAGCAATTCGCTTCAACCCAGCTTGTAAGGCAGCCTCAACCTCTTCTTTAGTTGTTGCTTTATCAATAGCTTCGACAGCATATGTTGCTTCTCTAGTGGCAAATTTTTTGTAATAGTATTTTTGCGGTTCTGGGAGAGCAGCATCAATTTCAGCTCGTTTTTGTTTTACCGCAGTTTTGATTTGTTCTTTTGCTTGACGTTGTTGAGTTGCGAGAGTAGATTCCTCTTTACGCTCTTGCTCTTCTTTGCGCTCTTGCTCGTCCTTACGTGCTTGCTCTTCTTTGCGCGCTTGCTCTTCTTTGCGTGCTTGCTCATCTTTACGTGCTTGCTCTTCTTTGCGCGCTTGCTCGTCCTTACGTGCTTGTTCTTCTTTACGTGTCTGCTCTTCTTTGAGCTCTTGTTCCTCTTTGATTAATTGTTGAACTTGTTGAGATTTTTCTTCTATTACTTTGTTTACTTCTTCAAGTGCTTGAGTTCCGTTGTTATTGGTTCCAAAACGATTTTCTTTAATGACCTTGACTACTTGTTCAATGATGTTAGAAATTTGGGTGCTTTGGCTTTGTTTGGTTAATTCAATAAAGTCATTGAATTGTTTATTAATTTTAGCAGCAACTAGATAATCTTCCAGACGATGATATGAAGAAACTAATTCCTGAATATTTTTTTTATCGTATTGTTCTTTTACATAAACTCTATATGGCATAGATTTATATGCTCCTGACAATGCCTCTGCTATGACGGTATCTTTTAATAGAGTATTCATACTAAATTGATCTGGCGCGCTTGTTAAACTATCTATCTCATCAATACGTTCTATTGTTTTTTTATATGCATCATCTAATTCG
Organism: Streptococcus gallinaceus; assembly: GCF_024170225.1. Classification (GTDB taxonomy): domain Bacteria; phylum Bacillota; class Bacilli; order Lactobacillales; family Streptococcaceae; genus Streptococcus; species Streptococcus gallinaceus. The sequence continues at coordinate 17,799 of NZ_JALJXU010000002.1, forward strand.
TTTTTTTTCTCAACTTTCTGACGCTCTTGCTCTTTTTCAGTTTCCACAACGTTATTAATAGCAGCGATTGTTACTTTTTCAAGCTGTTTTACTTCTTCTACTGACTGTGTAGATGTAAGCTTTTCAATAAAATTCTCAACTTTTTCGGTTATCGACTTTTTAGAGTTTTGTGAGTTCACATCGTCTTGACGATTTTTTCCATGTGCCCTGACAATTTTTAGTGATTCCTCTCGCTGTGTCTTTACTTTCGCAATTTCATTAATTGCTTTAGTTAGAGTAGCTGAAAAATTCTCTTTCGCCTTTTCAATTATGCTATTTATTTGGGCAGAGTCTTTGGCTGTTTGTAATTCAGTCGAAGATTGTTCTAATAAAGTTTGAATTTCAAGATTATATTGACGGTGAAGATTAAAAAAGGATAAATAATCACTAACTCTCTTTGGAAATTCGTCCTGAAATCCTTGTGCTGCAAGTTGAAGTTCAATGGTTTTTAATTTAATATTGTTATCATCATTCTGTGTAATTGGTACAGCTGGAGGATTATCATTTGCGGCTACTGTTGTTTGTCCGTAAACTCCTCCTAATAAAATAGTCGAAGCCAGAGTAGCGGCTAAAATGACTTGTTTCTTTTTGCTATGATTCATATCATACTCCTTATTTGTAATTATTCCTATAAGATAGGCACTATCTATTTAATACTAATTTATTTTAAAATACAATATAAAATAACATTTTATTATTCTCATATTTCTTTTTGAAAAATAGTATGAAAATGGAAACAGTGTGAATATTCCGACTATTCAGTCTCTAATTTATCAGCAAGTTATTGATTTTTAGATGAAAGTGTGATTTACTAGTATGGTTTGGTAGTTTTCACTACCTAGCGCATTAATATTTGATGGAGAATATCTATGCTAGCTAACTATATTGAGCCTGCTATTCTGAATAAAATTTTTTTAATTAATACTCTATTGGAATTTACACATAGTGACTTTTCTGAACTTGTTCAGATTACTGGATTCAGTAAAAAAACAATTCGAGAACTCATTGCCGAACTTCAGCCAGAGCTTGGAGATTTGCTTCAGATTCATATTGATTCTAAACGGATTCACTGTTGTTTATTGTCGAATGCAACTAAGACACAATGTTTGCAACGTATCTATGAGAACTCTCTTTTTTTACAATGCTTGCGTTTTTTATTGACAAATCAGCAACATCTTCCCTATACAGAATTTATCAAGACGCATTATATCTCTGTTCCAACAGCATACCGTTTGAAAAAGCGTTGTCATCATTACCTTGAGACTGTCCAACTTACTATTAAAAATAATTATATTGTAGGTGAGGAATTTAAAATTCGTTATTTACTTGCCTTATTGCAATGTCATTTTGGAATTACCTGTTACAAAATAACTGAAGAAGACCGTATGCTAGTCAAGGAGTTTATTACTGTATCAAATGATCATATCACACCAGAGTTATTGGTATTGATGGAAGAAGAACTTCTTTTTTTTGAGTTTTTAATCATTTTAACGTGGAAACGCCATGTCTTTAGACCATTTTTACCTGCTTCTCGTCAGTTTGATGCATTGAAAAAAATATTTATTTATCAACTGATTCGGACCTATTCAGAACAAGTTTTTGAGCCTCATCTGCAATTAAAATTCGACCAAGTTGATTATGATTATCTGTTTTTAGTGTATTGTACTCGTAACAATCCATTTGCTGGGGATAAGTGGACGCCAGAGCATGATAATACGTTAGCCCAAATTGTTATTCATGAAACCGATATAGCAAAACTATTGCCATTATTTAATCAGTTTTTAGATTCTTCTATAGTATTTTCAAATTTTTTCATTACTAGTATGATTGAATTATTTAGAAAATTCCTATATAATCTTCAACAGTTTCTCCCTGAGGATCGCTTAATTGATAAATATCTAAACGATAATTGTTCACCACTTTATAGAAAAAACAGAGAACTTCTCAGTAAATGGATGACGGAATTGGGCTATGAAGGGGAGATTAGTCCTAAACATCTGAATTTACTAACTGTTCAAATTAGACAATTACTGAAAACTCAACTTGCCCGTATATCAGTAGTGCTATGTTCTAACAACGATGCTAATTTACTCATGTTTGAAAGTTGGCTACATCAACACTTACCTGAAAAGTCTACAAGGATTATTCCCTTTAATTTCAACAATGACAATGTCAAATTGTTAAAAGATATGGAGAGTGCTGTGATTATTGCTGATCAAAAATACATTCCTCTCTTAAAAAAGGTGTGTGCTACAAATAATAACATTATCTTCGATTTAGCAGTTTACACAAAGGAACATCGTTTGAAGCATATTTGTGAAGCGATTGAAATGCAACGCCAGCAGGCCTACCTCCAGTTTATTAGTAGGCGATTAGAGATATAGCAATGAAAGTATAATTTTTCTACCAATTGTCAAGGATATCAATAGTTTTTTGAACTAGTTTTCGGTAATACAGTAGATTTATCAAGTCTACTGTATTTTTGAATACTTAAAGTTTTAAAATCTGCATCTTCTCATATACCATATGAATTTTTGATAAGGTGTCATAATGATAAAGTATAGCGAAACAGTATTGATTTTTAGTTTATTGATAGTTGATAGAGGTTAGAAGCCTTGTCAGCCACCAGTATAGCTGGTGATTTTATTGTTTTTCACTTCATGAAAAACTGGCTTGAAGCCATAATAAAAGCCCGTAGTTACGGGCAATAGTCAAGTAATATAAGCATAAATTGAACGTTTTTAGACGTCACTTTATGGATTGGATGGTTATGATTTTTAAAATTCACTAAGTTGACCTTTTAGAATAGGGTGTTATATATAGTTGCTTGTTCTGATATTCTGCTAAAAAAATCTCTCTTGCGGATTTGAAACCTTGTTTATTAAGGGTGTTGAATAACCATTCTTCTTTTTGATTAATCAGTTCAAGGACATCATAATTGATGTATCCGTTACTAATAAGTGGAAATTTGGGACTTTCAGAATTCTTATCTAAAATTGTTAACTTTCCATTTGGTTCCATAATAGCACTTTTAACATCCTTGGTAGTGCTAACCCCCTCCATTCTTAAATGAAGCATCAGTTGGTCTGCTGATAAGCCAACTTGAGCACAATTTTCAACATTAACCTTACCATTTTTTATTAACATCACAGGATTTCCAACGATAATAGCTCTGATTATTTTATTATTAATTAATAATTTTATAATAACCACTACCAAAGACCAAATCAATAAAATGATGAGAAAAGTTAAAATTGAAATAGAATTATTATAAATGATACCACCAATAATACCACCAAGAACATAATTTTGAATCTGATTAAGTGGAGTGTTTACAGAGAATTCATACTTCCCTAAAATATGAATTTGTAGAATCATGACAAGAATTCCCAAAAGAAATTTAATACTTACTAAGAGATACATATTCATCAATTATTTTCCTCCGTTAATATAGACATGATGATCAATCACATGTGTGCGTTCAAGTATATAAGAATTATTATCGTCATTAAGATGAACAGTATAATCTTTCGTATTGTAACGTACAATAATACCATCCTTTAATATTGTAGAATTAACTAAAACATCTTCTGGCAAAATATCATTATCGGTAGCAACACTTTCGATAAATTTTACCAAGATCTGAGATTGTGAAAAATCATGATTATTCTGCCAATAGTCTTCAACTTGTATACCTAAAAGGATTAATATCAGAACCACAATTCCGATACTGATATCTCGCAAACGCGTTTTCAGTCTATTACGCATATAATGAAGGCTTGTAAGCATGACAATCACAAGTAACAGAATCAAAGTTACAGATCGAAAGATTAGATTAAATGATTGATTTTGTGTGATATATTCCAAATTATAAAAATTCATACTATTTCCTCAAATTTTTGATTTGTTATAATAATAACTCAAATTAAGATGAATTTCAATTTCTCCTCTTCATTCTCTGAAGAGTTCGGAATTCCATAATCATAACCGCCATTTGACAGATATTTGTGTTTTTTCAATATGTAAGTTCGAATCCTTCATATACGTTGCTAATATTATTTTGAAATGGGTATCTATATGTTTATCTTATATAAGATAGACAGGTATCCAAAAGTTTTACGAATCAACAAGGCATCGTCACTATATACTACTAACCTTAGTGTGTTTTATTTTAGATGGCTTTTTGCTATAATACTAGGTATGAGAATTGTTTCTGGGAAATATGGCGGGCGTCCGCTGAAGACTTTAGAAGGTAAGACCACACGACCGACCTCTGATAAGGTAAGGGGAGCCATGTTCAATATGATTGGTCCTTATTTTGATGGGGGGCGGGTTCTGGACCTGTTCGCAGGTAGTGGCGGTTTGTCTATTGAGGCTGTTTCGCGCGGAATGGATGAGGCAGTTCTTGTCGAACGGGATCGGAAAGCGCAAGCCATTGTTCAAGAAAATATCCGTATGACCAAGGAAGAGAGTCGGTTTCAGTTGTTGAAGACGGAAGCGAATCATGCTTTGGGGCAATTAGACGGACAGTTTGATTTGGTTTTTTTAGATCCTCCTTATGCTAAAGAAGAAATTGTAGCCAATATTGAAAACCTGTGTCAGCAGCAGCTATTGGCTGAGGATGTCATGGTGGTCTGCGAGACGGATAAGTCCGTTGACCTACCAGAAGAAATTGCAGAATTGGGCATTTGGAAGCAAAAAACATATGGCATTAGTAAGGTAACGGTTTATGTGAAGTAGGAGGTGCAGGATGCATCCACTCTTTTGGGGAATACTAGCCTTTGCAATCGGCGTATTCATCTATCTATTGTTGCATTTGAAGAAATTAGAAGACTGGATAAAGGGCTATCACTTGAAAAATCAAGAGGGGGTAGGGGCGCTGTCCAAGAGTCGAAATCCATTTTATCTATTTTGTATCTTTGTGTCCGCATCGGCCAATGTGATTAGCTGGCTCTACAATGGACTTGACCGTTATACCTTATTAGGGTTACTGCCAACTTTACTTTTTTGTTACTTGTATTTTTGCCAAGATGAGGACAAATGATGAAAAAAATCGGGCTATTTACAGGATCCTTTGACCCAATTACCAAGGGGCATGTGGATTTGATTGAACGAGCGAGTCAACTTTTTGACCAGCTTTACGTTGGTATTTTTTACAATAAAGCGAAGCAGGGCTTCTTTCCCGTGGAGGAACGGCTGGAAATGGTAGAAGCTAGCCTTGCGCATTTGAAAAATGTGACGGTGATCACTTCGTCAGACCAGCTAGCGGTAAGCGTTGCAGAAGAACTGGGTGCTACCCATTTAGTGCGGGGCTTGCGCAATGGAGCAGATCTTGCCTATGAGATGTCCATGGAGTTTTACAACCAAGCCTTATCTCAAAAGCTAGATACCATCTATCTCACGTCCAAGCTGGCACATCGGGAAATTTCTTCATCGGGGATTCGGGAGTTGCTTCATTTTGGCGCTGCGATTGATGACTACGTACCGCAGGCAGTGGTGGCCGCATTAGAAAAGGAAAAATAATGAAAAAACGAAATAAAGTATTACTGTTTACATCAATTGGTATAGCGACTGTGCTCTTATGGGTAGCCTTCATTTTCCCGCTTCCTTATTACGTTGAAAGTCCCGGCGGGGCATCGGATATTCGCTCAGTTTTGACGGTGAAGGATAAGGAAGATAGCGCTAAGGGCTCCTATAATTTTGTCTATGTGCAGGTGAAAAAAGCGACGGCAGTTCAATTGCTTATGGCCTATTTTGACAAAAACTCAGATATCTACACTGAAAAAGAAATGACAGGTGGCTCAAACAGCGAGGATTACTACCGTATCAGTCAGTTTTACATGGAAACCTCCCAAAACATGGCCAAGTACCAAGCGCTGAAATTGGCTGGTGAGGAAGCGTCCATGGACTTTTTCGGGGTATATGTCCTAAATGTAGCGGATAATTCAACCTTCAAGTCCGTCTTGAACATTGCGGACACTGTAACGGGTGTCAACGGAAAGACCTTTAAAAGTTCGAAGGAATTGATTCAGTACGTTGGCGGCTTAAAAATCGGCGATGAAGTCAGTATTCAATACGTGAGTCAAGACCAAAAACTGAGCGCAAATGGTAAAATCATCAAGTTAGAAAACGGTAAAAATGGTATCGGGATTGGACTTGTAGACCATACAGAGGTCAAGAGTAAGACACCGATTCAATTTGAAACTGGCAATATTGGTGGACCAAGTGCGGGACTCATGTTTACTCTAGCTATCTATACTCAGCTAGCCAACCCTGATTTGCGTGCTGGTCGGACGATTGCGGGGACAGGGACCATTGAGCAGGACGGTTCGGTTGGTGATATTGGCGGAGCGGACAAAAAAGTGTTATCAGCGGCAAAAGCTGGAGCAAGCATTTTCTTTGTTCCCAACAACCCAGTTGAAAAAGAAGTGCGAAAGGTTAAGCCAAACGCCAAGACCAACTACGAAGAAGCTCTGGAAGCAGTCAAAGAAAACAAGTTGGATATCAAGGTGGTTCCTGTCAAAACAGTGCAGGATGCGATTGATTACCTAGAAAAAACAAAAGGCGAGTAGTAACTCGTCTTTTGTTCTTGTCATTGCGGTTAATTGTCTGAAAATTATCATGGACGGCAAAAGCTCTGCAAATTTTCCTAAAATACGATATAATGAATAAATTAGAGACTCTAGTAAAGGAAATGAAATGAAGAAAGAGATTTCTCCAGAAATGTACAATTACAACAAGTTTCCTGGTCCCAGTTTTGCACGGGTCGGAAATAAGGTTGTAGCAGAAAATATTGAATTAGAATTAGTTGAAGATTACCGAGAAGCCTTCGACCAGACAGTTTTTGGTCAACGTTTTTCCCAGCTTATGCTGAAATTTGACTATATCGTTGGGGATTGGGGTAATGAGCAGCTGCGCCTCAAAGGATTTTATAAGGATGAGAAGGCTATGAAAACAGATATCAAGATTAGCCGTCTCGAGGATTATTTGACCGAGTTTTGTAACTTTGGCTGTGCCTATTTTGTTTTAGCAAATCCAAATCCTCAAGAAATGCCAGCTGAGCCAGAAGAAAAACTAAAACGTCGCCGCAATCGTACGAATCGAAATTCCGGTCAGTCTAATGGCAAATCTAAAAATCAATCACAAGGACGACATTTTACGGTCAACGAAAAAACAGATCCAGCCAAGAGACAGGAGCAGGATCGCCGTCAAAAACGAGATAAGAAAAAGTCAAACCGTGAAATTCAAGAAGCCAAGCGTGGCTTTGTCATTCGCCAGAAATAAGGAGCAACATGAAATCATCTATTTATGCCCTCACACGCCAACAATTAGTGGAGTGGGCACTTGAAAACAACGAGAAAAAATTCCGTGCCACCCAAATTTGGGAATGGCTCTATCAAAAACGCGTGCAGTCATTTGAAGAAATGAGCAACTTGCCAAAATCCTTGATTGATAAATTAGATGCACAATTTGTATTCAATCCATTGAAGCAACGGATTGTCCAAGAGTCCAAAGATGGAACGGTTAAGTATCTCTTTGAATTGCCAGATGGCATGCTGATTGAGACAGTTCTGATGCGCCAGCATTATGGGATGTCTGTCTGTGTAACGACGCAAGTTGGGTGTAATATTGGTTGCAGTTTCTGTGCCTCAGGCTTGATTCCAAAGCAACGTGACTTGACCAGCGGCGAAATCGTTGCGCAAATTATGCTCGTTCAAAAATACTTTGACGAACGTGGCCAAGGAGAACGTGTCAGCCACATCGTTGTCATGGGGATTGGCGAGCCGCTAGATAACTACGACAACGTGATGAATTTCCTCCGTGTTGTCAATGATGATAAAGGCCTGGCTATCGGTGCTCGTCACATTACGGTATCGACTTCTGGTTTGGCACCAAAAATCCGTGAATTTGCTCGCGAAGGTGTGCAGGTTAATTTGGCAGTTTCTCTTCATGCACCAAATAACGATATTCGTTCACGCATGATGCGTATTAACCGTCGCATTCCAATCGAAGAACTCTTTGAAGCTATTGAAGATTACATCCAAGTGACCAATCGCCGTGTGACCTTTGAGTACATCATGCTCAATGAAGTGAATGACGGTGTGGAGCAAGCTCAGGAATTAGCTGACTTGACTAAGCGCATTCGGAAGTTGTCTTACATTAACTTGATTCCCTACAATCCAGTTTCTGAGCATGACCAGTACAGTCGTTCCACTCCAGAACGTGTGGCTGCGTTTTATGATCGTCTCAAGAAAAATGGAGTTAACTGCGTGGTGCGTCAAGAACACGGTACAGATATCGATGCAGCTTGCGGACAGTTGCGTTCAAAAACTCTCAATAAAGACCGTGAACGTGCAAAAGCTCGTATTGCAGCTGCCAACGCCAAAGCAGGAATTCGGGAGATTCAACCCTAATGTCTATCTTTTTTCAGCCAAACGGTCAATTGACACCGTTAGGAAGAAAAGTCACAGGATATCTAGCTGGAGCCTATGCTCTGGCTATTTCTTTCATGTGTTTTCTTCCGCAGCATTTTCTACCAAATCCAAAAGGATTTTCAACGCCAGGAATTGTGCAAGTCGGTCGCTTTTATTTTCTGCCAACGCCCTTTAACAGCCTTGTAAATGGGCATGAAGTCCATAGTCTCAAGGGGATTTTCTATATTTTTCTGCAAAATATTAGCAATGTTTTCTTGCTGTTTCCACTTGTGCTAGCCCTTATTTTTCTCTTTAAAAAATGGCAGAGCACAAAGACAGTTGTTCTTTATAGTTTTTGCATCAGCTTAGGTATTGAGTGTACGCAGCTACTTCTAGACGGTCTTATGGATGCAGGACGTGTTTTTGAAATTGACGACCTCTGGACCAATACATTGGGAGGACTGTTGGCTTATCTTTTTTATCAGCAAATACAAAAAATCATAAAAAAGACTTGACAGACTAAGATTCAAGCCGTATAGTGTTACTCAATCAGAAAAGTACTAGACGAAAGTTTTCAGGGAGCTTGAGATATGGGGACATTCTAGACAATTCCCATAAGTGAGGTGGCACCGCGGATTTTCGCCCTCGCATACTATTTAGTATGCGAGGTTTTTTCTATTCCCCTTAATGAAATAAGGAGCATTGCACCGCCATTGAATTTAAGGGAATTGACGCAGTTCGAACACAGTGAGAACTACGAACCTTACATTCTTAAAGCTTGCAAGTTCGCAGAAGGTAGCAGGGGGTAGAAGATGAATTTCACGATAAAGGAGAAGTGATATGAACAAACGATGGCGTCTGAAAGTTGGAAAAATAGTGTAAATAAACTGTAAAAAGAGTTTCAGCAATAAGGAGAAAATTTGTTATGACAGTAGAAAAAGGATTTTTTTGGTCAATTTGGTGGTAGTTTTGTTCCTGAGCCAATTCAGGCACTTTTGGATGAATTGGAGACAACATTTGAAACCTATAAAAATGATTCAGAATTTTTGGAGGAATACCAGCATTATTTGAAGGATTATTCTGGTCGTGAGACGCCACTTTATTTTGCAGAGTCCTTGATCAATCACTTGGGCGGTGCAAAAATCTACCTCAAGCGGGAAGATTTGAATCACTTAGGCTCGCATAAATTGAATAATGTCTTGGGACAAATTTTGCTGGCTAAGCGGATGGGAAAATGTGTTATCGCAGAAATAGGAGCGGGTCAACACGGAGTTGCTACTGCAGCAGCCGCGCCACGATTTGGAATGGAATGCGATGTTTATATGGGGGCGGAAGATGTGGAGCGTCAGCGCTTAAATGTATTTCGGATGGAGATGATGGGAGCGCGTGTCCATGCTGTAACAGAAGGAACGGCTACCTTAAAAGAGGCAGTAGATGCAGCCTTTGGTGCTTGGATGGCAGATTTGGATGCATTTTTTGTCTTGGGATCGGCAGTTGGTCCCCATCCCTATCCATCCATTGTTCATGAATTTCAGAAGGTTATTTCCATTGAGTCACGACGTCAGATTTTAGAAATAGAAGGACGTTTACCAGACTTGGTCATTGCGTGTGTCGGGGGCGGTTCAAATGCCATTGGAGTTTTTTCACAATATGTCAATGATGCTGAAGTCGGCTTGGTGGGAGTAGAAGCTGCGGGGCGTGGTGTGGACACGGACAAGCATGCCGCAACAATGACCAAAGGAACCGTCGGAATTGTTGATGGGATGAAAACGATCGCTCTGTTCAAGGAGAATGGAGAAATTGCGCCGGTTTACTCTATTTCAGCTGGCCTAGACTATCCTGGAGTTGGTCCGGAACACGCCTTTTTCAAGGAAAGTGGCCGCGTAGAGTATGTGTCGGCTCGTGATGCTGAGGCGGTTGAGGCCCTGTTAACTCTCAGTAAAACGGAAGGGATTCTACCTGCCATCGAGAGTTCTCATGCTATTGCAGAAGCCATTAAGCGAGCACCTTTGATGGATAAAGAGCAAATCATCATCGTCAATGTTTCTGGTCGTGGTGACAAGGATGTGGTTGCGGTTGCAGATTATTTAGAAAAATAAAAAAGGACAATGTGTCCTTTTTATTTTTTTGTGAAATCTTCTCTTAAAATAGCGTATTCTGAAATGTCCACTAAATTTCCTTTTAGATTAGCAGCTTGACGGAAGGTTCCTTCGTATTTCATCCCTGCTTTGTTCATAACACGGCCAGATGCGGGATTTTCTGTTGCATGAATGGCAGTGATACGATTGCAGTTGACTTCTTGGAATAAAAAGTCAATGACAGTTTTCAAAGCCTCTGTCATTAGGCCTTGTCCCCAATAATCTTGACTGAGAATATAGCCCAGTTCACAGGATTGAGTTGCTTGGTCGCTATCAATAACACTAATATCTCCAATCACAAAATCAGGTTGGTCTTTAAACGCAATAACCCAGTGGAGAAAGTCTGGTTGGTCATAGCTAGATGTCCATTCCTTCAAGAGTTGCCTTGTAAAATCAACACTTTCGTGGGCAGACCAAGTGACATAGGTGACATTTTCAGGGTGAGAAGCCCAGTTGTCAAACATGAGTTGTGCATCTGCTAAGGTGTAAGGTCGGAGCAACAGACGATCGCTTTCTAATATCGGTATACCAGTGAAATTCATAGATTTTCTCCCTGTTACTTTTTATTATTTCCAAAAATCATCGAAGACTGTAATGGGCAAGTGACGCTTGTGGGCTGTTTTTTTCCACCAATTTTCAATGATTTCCTGCGCTTGAGGACTTACGGTTTTGCCTTCCAAATAATCATCGATGTCATTGTAGGTCACGCCGAGAGCGACCTCATCAGCAAGTCCGGGCTTGTTTTCTTCGAGGTCCGCAGTTGGAATCTTTTCATAGATGGCTTTTTCAGCACCAAGCGCGGCTAAGAGAGCCTTTCCTTGGCGTTTATTGAGACGGAAAAGTGGCAGAACATCTGCACCACCATCACCAAACTTAGTGAAGAAACCAGTGATATTTTCTGCGGCATGGTCCGTACCGATGACGGCTCCTTTATGCTCACCAGCAACGGCATATTGGGTAATCATGCGTTGGCGGGCCTTGATATTGCCCTTGTTAAAGTCAGAAATGCTCAATCCGGCTGCTTCAAGTGCGGTAACTTGACCATCAACGGCTTCCTTGATATTTACCGTCAAGCTCACGTCTGGTTTGATAAAAGCCAGCGCACGCTGTGCATCGTCCTCGTCGGCTTGGATGCCATAAGGAAGACGAATGGCGATAAATTGATAAGCATCGTCACCTGTTTCAGCGCGCATTTCTTCAATAGCAATCTGTGCCAGACGACCAGCGAGACTGGAATCTTGACCACCAGAAATTCCTAAGACATAACTTTTTAAGAAAGGATGTTTTTTCAAGTATTCTTTTAAAAAGTCAATCGAACGACGAATTTCTTCTTGTGGATCAATGGTAGATAGGACGCCGAGTTCACGAATAATGATTTCTTGTAATGTCATGTTTTCTCCTATTTTTACTTACCGAGGGCTTGTTTGCGGACGGTGTCAATGAGATTCATCTTATGGTCCCAAACATTTTTTGCCAGGTCAACAGGGTAATCTTGTGGATTCAAGACCCGCTTGTACTCATCCCATAATTTATCAAATTCCTGATGGGCATAATCTTGAATATCCTGAAGACTAGGCAGTTGATAGACCAATTTCCCCTGGTCAAAGATAGGAACAAGGAGAGGCACCGCGTCAAAATTTGTGACGGTTTTGTTAATGTAGGTATAGGTAGGGTGGAACATGTGGATGCTGTCCATATGAGCCACATCTGTATCTGCAAAGGTAATGTAATCCCCTTCGGACTTCCCTTTTTCGCGGGAAGTGATGCGCCAAACTTGCTTTTTACCGGGAGTTGATACCTTCTCAGCATTTGAGGACAATTTAATGGTGTCCTTCATTTGACCGTTTTCGTCTTCGATAGAGACAATCTTGTAGACGGCTCCTAACGCTGGCTGATCATAGGCGGTGATGAGTTTGGTGCCGACGCCCCACACATCAATTTTTGCCTTTTGCATTTTGAGGTTGAGAATGGTATTTTCATCCAGGTCATTGGAAGCGTAGATTTTTGCATCGTGGAAACCAGCATCATCCAATTGCTGACGAACTTTTTTCGAAATGTAAGCCATGTCACCAGAGTCAATGCGAACTCCGAGAAATTGAATCTTGTCACCTAACTCCTTTGCTACCCGAATTGCAGCTGGAACGCCCAGTCGCAAAGTATCGTAGGTATCAACAAGAAAGACACATTTTTTGTGAGTCGTCGCATAAGCCATGAAGGCATCATAGTCATTGCCAAAAGTCTGTACGAGAGCATGGGCATGTGTACCAGAAACTGGAATGCCAAACATCTTACCAGCCCGAACATTGGATGTGGCACCCGCTCCACCGATGAAGGCAGCCCGTGTACCCCAGATGGCAGCGTCCATTTCTTGGGCGCGACGTGTTCCGAATTCTAGGAGTGGCTCGTCCTCGATAACCGTTTTGATACGGCGGGCTTTGGTCGCAATTAAGGTCTGGTAATTGACAATGTTGAGAATGGCAGTTTCCACCAGCTGGCATTGGGCCAGTGGACCTTCGATTTGCATGATGGGTTCATTGGCAAAAACCAAGTCGCCTTCTTTAGCCGAACGAACGGTCAGTTCCATTTTGAGATTGGCTAGGTAATCTAGGAAATCCTCAGGATAGCCTTGCTCGCGGAGGTAGTCGATATCTGTTTCAGAAAAATGCAAATCCGATAAATATTGGACCACTCTTTCTAGCCCAGCAAAGACGGCGTAGCCATTTTCAAAGGGTTGCTTACGGAAGAAAACTTCAAAAACAGCATGCTTATTATGAATATTTTTTGTAAAGTAGACCTGCATCATGTTGATCTGGTAGAGATCGGTATGCAGCGTCAAGCTATCATCCTTGTACATAGGTATACTCCTTTATATACAGAACATTATAGCATAAAAATCCACCGAAAGGTGGATTGTCTCGTTTGTCAGGAGTTAGGAATCCTTAGAAAATCAGCAAAACAGGGATGCTTGCTAGCCACAGGAAAGGAATGAAGGGAAGTGCCTTTCTATAAAAATAAAAATAGGTTACCAGCCCTAGAATACTGCTGATTTGGATGAGCCAAAGTAGGTTGGTGTAGGGAAAAATGAGTGCCAAGGTAGCAAGGTAGAGCAAGTCGCCGGAGCCAATTTTTAAATTCACTTTTTCAGCTAGGTAGGCTAAGGCCAGAAAGAAGAAAAATAACCAATTGAGCGAAGAAAAGAGCAGTGCAATAAAAGTTAAGACAAGCCAAACAACTAGCGGGTATTCGCGGTGTTTGATGTCATAAATACCCAAGACAAGTCCCGTCAATAAGACGCAAGAAGTGGCAAAAGATAGGACTTGATAAGCAGTTAGGACGACTAGAAATGCTGACGAAATCTCCAGTAAGAGATACCAATAAGGAATCTTGGCCTGGCAATAACGGCATTTGGAATGGGTAGAAAGTTGCGAGACAATCGGAATCAAGTCCCAAGCCTTGAGCTGTTTTTTGCAATGATTGCAGTGGCTGGCTGGTGCGATGATGGATTGCTGTGGGAAACGGTCGATGACAAGCCCTAGAAATGAACCAAGAGATGCCCCGAGAAATAGGAATAATAATATCTTCATACTTATTTATTCGTTAATTTATCCGAAAAAAGAAAAAAATAGTAAATTTTGCTATACTATTTTTATTTCATAAATTATTATACAATCTCTTAAAATAGCCAGTTTTGAAGTATATTTTTTAGAATTTATATAGAGATTAACCAAAACATTAACCAAGCAATGTGGGTGATACTAACTTAAATATAGAATAAAAAAATATTGAGGATAATGTTTTTTATTGTGTGTTTAAGTTGGAATAAAACGTTCATTTGTGTTGTAACCTATTTAAGTTGTTCTTTAGTAAAGAAACCTTCCTTCTGGGTGTTGTAATAGTCTTGCATTTTAGCGCCGTTCTAATTGTTGTGGTGGTGATTACAATGATATCTCTCTGAGATGTTTTTTAATCCCCTTAAGTGGTAATTTCATTTTAGAAGGTTCTTTTGAGCAAATAGTAGAAATTTTTATACCAAACAACAAGATGTACGTTGAAAAGGCTCTCAAAGTGTGCTACAATTCTTGTGGAAATTATAAAAAGAGGTAGATATATGTTAAAGAAATACTTATATTCTGGATTGCTTTTGTTAACTATTACGACTTGCGTGGGTACTGTTATAAAAGCAGAAGAAACACCAGTAAATGTTGCCGATCAAGAACAGGTAGTAGAAAATGAAGTTTTTGAACGAGTTTTTGGAGGTGATAATAGGGTAAATATTACTGATACAACTAAAGGTTTTTTTCCTAAAATTGTTAAAATTGAAGGGGTAGGATATTATTCTGCAAGCGGTAGCTATGTGCCTCTTACGGGTACAGGTACATTGGTTGCTAGTGATGTTGTGTTGACTTCTGCTCATGTCGTATATTCAGTTGAGAAAAATGAATATTTTACAGATATTAAAGTTACACCAGCAACTTCTGATGGAAGTGTGCTGTTTGGTGTAAGTACTGCTACTGTAATTAAAATAAATCCAGCATATTCTTCTAATCCAAGTCATCAGAATGATTATGCAGTTATTAAGTTATCAAAACCACTTGGTACAAAAACAGGTTATCTAACGTTATCAACTAATATTCAATCAGGAGATTATGCTCAAACAGCGGGGTATCCAGGAGATCGTCCGGGTCAAATGGTGTTTGCTTCAGGAAATATAGACACTCTTTCAGATAGCGAATTGAATTATAAAATTGATACAAGGGGGGGACAAAGTGGTAGTCCTATTTTGAACGCTGATAATGAAATTGTTGGTGTTCATAGTGGTTTCAACCGAGATATTACTAATCATGCAGCTAGAGTTACATCAAGCATGCTTGAACTTATTAATTCAGTGAATCCTTCTTCAGGAGTTGTATCATTTACTAAATCTGAGCCTACCGCATCATCCCCTGTTTATCGTTTATATCATAAGGGCTTAAAGAGACACCATTATACATCAAATTTGAATGAAAGAAATACACTAATTTCTAAGCATGGTTGGGGTGATGAGGGTGTTGCATGGAAGACAGGAGATGTCGCCCCTGTTTATCGTTTATATAATAGAGCTACGAAAGACCATTTATTAACTACAAGTATGAATGAAGTCCAGAAGTTGCAGAATTTTGGCTGGATTAATGAGGGTGTAGTTTTTCAAAGTGGTACTGGAGTAGATGTTTTTAGATTATATAGTCAAGTTACAAAAGAACATTTTTATACAGCAAATGTAGACGAAAAAAATCAGCTAATCAGTGTGGGCTGGAAATATGAGGGAGTAGCTTTTAAAGCGAATTAGTTAGGAGGAAAATATGTTGCGTAATATTATGAAAAGTGTAGTTCTTTTATCACTTTGTAGTGGAGCAATACTTGGAGGAGTAGATTTCTCTGAATCAAGAGTTGGTCAGGTAGTTTCTGCGGAGGAAACGGCAAAAACTGAATTTTATAGTAAAGGCGGAGCAGAGTTTGAAGCCGGAACTTTTAAGTTCAATCTTCAAGTGGGTGAGCAGGGACAAATCCGCCGTCCTCAGGATTCTCCATTAAAAGATTTTCTCTATTCTTTTAACATGACGGTAGAAGATCCATCTATTATTTCTTTTGATGAACAAGGGAATTGGGTAGCCTTAAAACCAGGAAAGACAAAGATTATTGCGGATTTTCCTTCTGGAGATAATGAACAGTCAAGACGATTTAATGAAGAACTTCAGCGAAATTCAGTTAATTTAAGAGTAGATGAAGTAGCAGTGGTCTGGGAAGTCACCGTAGTAGCAGCGGATGTCCCATATGTTCCTATGTATCGTCTCTACAATCCCAATAATAAAGAACATTTTTATACAGCAAGTAAAAATGAAAGAGATACATTGGTTCGTATTGGTTGGGGAAAATACGAAGGTGTCGCATGGAGAGCGCCTAAGGAAGGAAGAGAAGTTTATCGATTGTATAATCCGATTCTGAAAGATCATCATTACACGATGGATCAAAATGAGGTAAAAGTTTTAACAACTAAACATCATTGGCGAAATGAAGGTGTTGCATGGTATTCAGATGGAAGTCGTCCTGTTTATCGCCTTTTCCATCAAGGGTTAACATCAGGTTCTCATCATTATACAATGAGCGAAAATGAGGTCAGAGTTCTTCAGACTAGGGGTTGGAGATACGAAGGCGCTGCTTGGTATGGAGAGTATGAAGAGGTATTTGAATAGTCATTAGTGTTAATTGGCACTTAATGGATTCAAAAAAAGAAAAGTAAAGACTTATATTTTATATAGAGGTAGGAACAGCGTTCTTGCCTCTTTTTATTTTGGATAAAAAGCTCTCGTTTTAACTAATAGTTCCTGCATTCCAAATCTTGAGTGAGGTAAATTGACAAGTATGCGTTGTAAAGAGGAAAATGTGAGTGATACTAACTTAAATATAGAATAAAAAATATTAGGAATAATACTTTTATTGTGTGTTTAAATTTGAAACAAGCATGTATTTATGTTGTAATTATATTACAAATGAAATAAAGGGGTATGGTTATGACTACAAAGAATTTTCAAAAAAGAGTTGATGCGGATTTGTTAGATAATGTATCAAAAATTTATGCTTCTTTAGGTACAAGTGTACAAGAAGCGTTTGTCATGTTTTAAAAAAAATCTGAGCAGGTTAGAGGGTTACCTTTTGAATTGAAGGAAACAGTATATATTGATAAAGACCATAATATTCATATTGATACACGTTACAATGATACAGACATGTATATTCGGACACGTGATATTAGTGAATATAATCAGGAGACACAAGATTCTGTTAAGGAATATATGAGAAATTATGCTCAAAATGAAATTAGTCCAAGTAAGCAAAGTGTATCAGATTTTTTTAGAGAGGTAAAAGAAGATGTTGACGTATGAGTTTACCAATCGTTATCGCAAAGATTTAGCAAGAATCAAAAAAAGAGGAATTAGTCTTGAACCAATAGAAGAAGCGGTTCAGAAAATTATTCGAGATGAAGAATTGGGATATGAATACAAGAAACATGCTTTAGAGCCTAAAAAGCAAATTCCTAAAATTTGGGAAATTCATATAGGTGGAAGAAATTCAGATTTGTTAATGTTATGGTTTTATTAAATAGGCAATCGATAATTATATTAAAAAAACACTAAAAAATGGGTTTCGTCCTGGCAGTGTTTTGTTTCATGTTGGATGGATTGTCTGTTTTATTGATTAGAAAATTGAGATTAAGAGTAGTAGCTGGTAAATGGAGTTTTATCGGCTTTTTTGTAATTATAGAGAGGATTAAATATGGCTAAAGGAACTTTGTTGGAAAAAATAGTTTTGTAATGCGCATTCATCAAGCAACCGCAACGCATCCTGAAAATGGGGAAGAAATTGATATTTCTATTACTGGTTGTACTTCAGCTATTACCTATAAAGGACGAGTGGTCGTTTGGGACATTCAAGAAATGATAAATGAAGCAGTAGACTTAATTGAATCAGAATTGAATAAAGAAAAATGAGTTTTGATATATGAATAAATACATAGCACGAATGAAAGATTCTACAGGAGGATTTAATTATTCTTTAATGGATGAAAGTTTGGAAGGTGCTGATAAGTAATTCATAAAATTGGCTTTATATTGAAATTGTAGACTGGTATTAGTAGTTTTAATTTTCTAATCAATAAAACAGACAATCCTTAGTTTAGAATAGTTCTCGGTTATCAAGATTGGTATGGGTTTTGTCCTTTGATGCTGATAGCTATTTTATAAAGGGGAGAAAATTTCCTATCCGTTCTTCCCTCTGTAAGATAAGGAGATTTTAGATGTTAGATATTGCGACAAATTTGAAACAACTTCGTTTAGATAAAGGAATTGAGATTCCTCGTATAGCAAAATGGCTAAATGTACAGGAACGTACCTATAAACGGTATGAAGATGGTACACGTACACCTGATATTGAAACATTGTATAAAATATCAGATTTGTTTTGTGTTACTGTAGACGATTTAGTCCGTTATATTGATAAGAATACAGGTTCAGTAGATAGAAGTCTTGTTCTTTCCTATAAAGACTTGGTTGAATTGGGTCTGCATCTACGATTAGCTCATGGTCTGATTGCAGAAGTGTTTAGCAAGTATACTTATGATGAAGTTCCTAAGATTAGCAACGACAGTAAAATTAAGTATATTTATAAAAAAGATGTTATAATTTTGTTAAAAAAACTTAGAAACAAGCTTGGTTAAATAAAAAGGAGATATAAAATGAAAAAATCAAAAGTTCTTAGTGCAGTTTTAGTTTGCGGATTGTCTTTAAGTTTGGCAAATAGCGTATTTGCTGAAGAAACACCTACTGTACCAGTTAAACCTGCTGATAGTTCAACTGAGAAAAGCGATAATGTGGTTACAGATAAGCAAGTCAAACTTGCTGAAGGTGAATATAAAAACGCTAAGTCTGCTTATGATACCCAGGCAGGTGTTGTTAAAGGGGTAAGCGGAACAGTTGCTGGTGCTACTAAAGATATAAATGGTGCATTAAGCAAGCTTTCGGAAGCCAAAGAAGTTGCTGGTCAAGCAACTCCTGAAAACATTGATACTGCCAAAGCTGAGGTCAAAACTGCCGAAGGTGGTGTTTCAACTGAAGAGAAAAATCTCACAAAAGCACAAGAAATCGAAAATGAAGCTGAAGCACGTGTTGATAATCAAATAGGTGTAGTTGCTGAATCAGGTAAGCAAGTTAAGACTGCTGAAGATGAAGTTAAGACTGCTCAAAATGGTGTTGATACTGCCAAAGCCATACTTGATGGCACTGGCGCTCAGAAAGTCATTGATGAAGCAGAGAAGGCAGCTAATCAACTAACAATTGATGAAGCAAAGCTCGTCGAAGCACAAGTCAAGGCTGATGAAGCTAAATTTGCTGATGGTGACCGTCAGTTACAAATTGACATGGCTACAATTGACCGTGACAGTAAACAAGTAACGTTGACTATTGCTGAAACGCGTCAAAAAACTGCCACTGAAAACTTGGCAAAATCTACTAAAGCAGTTGAAGAAGCTACACCAAAATTGGCAACGTTGAAAAATGCGGTTGATGGTATCAATACTATCAAAGTCTCAGTTGAATATGTTGAAGCCTTGAAAGAATACAATCGTCTTTTGTCTGCTACTGATGAAGCGAGTAAGCAACAACGTAAAGAAGTTTTTGCTAAATTACAAGCTATGTCACCAGCTGAGTACAAAAACAATACTTACAAAGCAAATAAGAATGATTCAACTACAAAGATTGATACAAACAATCTTTCAGAAGAAAACTTGAAAGAGTTGACCTTCTTTGCACAAGAGTTAGTGAACGATATTCGTAAAGCTTTTGGTCATACAGTCGTTTCAGTAAGCAATGGTTCAGTAAAATTCGCTGATGGTGTAACAGACCATTATGTTGCAGATAAATGGATATATTCTGATGTGGAAAAATATGGACATGATACTTACGCTATCAATCAAGCAGCCAAAGAAGCAGGACTTTCTTATGATGAAAAAGTTCTTGCAACAGGTTTGGTGCGAGAAAAACAAGCTCAACCGTATGAAAACATGGTGAGCCTTGGTCTTGAAACATCAACCATTTCAATGGCGGAAGCGAAAGAATTAGTCTTTACTTCTGTTCTTGATTT
Source organism: Streptococcus gallinaceus (assembly GCF_024170225.1). Taxonomy (GTDB): domain Bacteria; phylum Bacillota; class Bacilli; order Lactobacillales; family Streptococcaceae; genus Streptococcus; species Streptococcus gallinaceus. Next base: position 38,062 of record NZ_JALJXU010000002.1, read on the forward strand.
CATGTTTAATGGTGATGAATTTGCACATGCACGTTCAATCGCTGGATTCAGTTGGGGCAAGGCTATTGACAAACAGTATCTAGGAGTGGATGTATCTAATCGTTCAGGAGTAACAGGTATTCATTATCTATTAGTTTCATCTGACCAGATTGATTCAGTTTCAGCGACTAAGTTTGATTCAACTGAAATTGCTAATCCTATTAGTAAAGAAAAAGTATTGTCAGATTATCAAACTTTCCAAAAACAATATGAAGGTTTGGTATCAACTCGTGAAGCTGACAAAGTAACTCTTGCAACTGCGGCTAAGGCAGTGGCAGAAGCTAAAAAAGCCTTGACCTCTGCGCAGGAAGTTTTGAAACGTGCTGAAGCTATTAAGGTTCTTTCTCCTGAAGCACAAACAAAACTTACTGAAGCACAAAAACAAGCTGAAGCTAGTCGTCTTGCAAATGCAAAAGCACAAGAAGCTTTGAAAGTTTTGGATGCGGATGTAAAGGCTAAACAGAAAGTCTATGATGAAGCAAAAGCGAAGCTTGCTGAAAAGGAAGCTAAACTTGCTGAAGCAAAACAAGTTTTTGCGAAAGAGAGTCAAGAATTAATTCGTTTGAAGAATGAAGTGAAATTGGCTGAATCAAAATTGGCGGATGTGAAAGCTAGTTTGGCAACTGCGAAGCAAACACTTGCTGAAAAGTTGGCTCGTGTTGATAAATTGATTCATGCTCCTGAAGAATTAGAGAAAGCTTTGACTGCTTATGCAAAAGCAGAAAAAGCTTATAATGAAGCTATCTCTACATTAACACTTGAAAATGACAAGTTAGTTAGCTTGCAACAAGACCGTGATGCCAAATTTAAGGTATGGCAAGATTTACTTGCGAAGTACAATAAGCAAGAAGAAGCAAAACAAATGGCAGAAACCTTGAAACGTGCTGAAGAAGCACAAGTACGTGCAAAAGCAGAAAGCAATTCTGAGACAGTTCAGCTTTCTAATCCTACTAAAAAAGGGACAACTCCTAATTTGAATACAACAGTTAAATCTTCTGTTTTACCTCACACTGGTGAAACAAAATCTGTTCTTCTGCCACTTGGTATGTCAATTATGGTAGCTATGTTTGGTCTCTTTGTAGCTGGTCGTAAAGAAAATTAAGATATTTATTGAAACTAGGAAGAATGAAAATTCTTCCTTTTTTATTGAGTAATAAATTAGGGAGGAAATTGGATGTTTTGTATACACAAGATTAGGGATAATCATTCCTATAGAAAAAATTAGTTACAAAGATTTCAAAGAATTAGGGAGTATTAAAGTTTATGTAAATGAGGAATCTGTTAAGTTATACCAAGCACAAAGCGATCAATACACAAAATTTAGTTTAGCATCAATTTTAGGAATTCCCTATTGGCAAATTAATGTTTTTTTTGTTACAATCTATCTATCAGTGCCTCTTGAGAGGTGATAATAAATTAGAATGCTTTAATGAATTGGGAGGTTTTAATGATTCAACAACTTTTTAAAAAGAGTAATAAGACTAAAAATATTGTCTGTATAACAGTTCTTTTTTCTCTCATATGGACAACATTAGCTCGTATTTTTTCATCACTTACGGGTGTAACATACAACACTTCATTTTTAAATAGCGTTAGTTCATTTCTGAGTGTTGCGGTACCGATGTTCATGACAGTTCTGTTATTTCTTTATTTTGTAAAACAAACAAAAGGACTTGTTTATATCAAGGAATTGTACTCAACAAAACATAAAGAAATTCAAAACCCATATCTTAAAATAATAGCCTCAATTATTGTGATTGCAATGCTACTATTCGCTTGTTACAATTTTTATACAAATATGGGGTCAATTATCAAAAACTGGAATAGCGATTCACTTCCTCGTATTCTTTCTTGTTTGATATCAGCTTTGTGTGTGGGAATGACAGAAGAGACTATTTTCCGTGGTTTTTCATTAAGAGAACTTCGCCAAAATAATAATGAATGGACATCTTTTATAGTTCAACAAATTTTGTTTGGCTTTTGGCATTTACCAAATGTCATCATAGGAGCTCCATTTCTCCAATCATGTTTTCAAGTATTGTTTGCAATAATTCTAGGTACAGGATTATACTTATCATTACGTGTCACACGTTCACTTAAGGGAGCAATTCTTTTCCATGCTTTCTGGGACTTCGCATTATTTATCGCAATTACTTAATCGTAAATAAATATTCAAATCTAAAAAATCTGAGTTATATCCTCTAAAGTTAGATATAAAATCTAATTTTAGGGGATATTTTTTATAAATTTAAAATCACATCATCATCTTGATAAAGTTCATAATAAAATTTTACTCGTTGTACTAGTTAATAACAAAATATCTTAGTTTGTAAGCAAGTAGGATTTAGTTGTAATCCTATTCTTCCTCTAGCTCATACTTGCTCAATATTGAATAGTATACAAATCTAATATTATGGATAGAAGATGGTGCCACAATTTTGTTTAGGTATTTACAGTGTATATGTTTTTTACAATAATGTTTTTATTTTGTTTTGTCTGTTGGTTAATAAAAGCAAAAGCTGTGGCAGGGTTAAGTTCTGAAATAATTAATGAATTTATAATTTACTACTGTCATTTTCTATGAATATTTTTAGTTGGTCTGTACCATAGAGATTACAAAGGAGTAAAGGTATGAAAAAGGTAGAAGTTTTAGTGCTATTAGCTTGTACAAGTCTATTGATGAATGCTTGTACAAATAAAAAGAAAGAAACAGGAATGAAGGTATCACGACAATCAAGTGTAGTTAAAAATGTGGATTCCTCTTCGAGTTCGAATAGTTCGATTCAGACAGCTAGTCAATTAGAGTTTGCAAAAGAATTTATGACAACTTATATTGAACAGTCGATTGATCTTGTGAAGTTGAAAGAAAAAGAAAAAGCCTTAAAAGGCTATAGAGGGTATTCTTCGCTTGATTCAGCTATTCAATCAGTTTCATCATTACAAGTAGAAATAGTTGACTATCAAAAGACGAAGGAGATACGAAATATGGCAAGTGTAACTCTTGTCGAGCGTGAGTTACAGAATGTGACTGTTTATCAAAATGGCGCTTTGTATTTTGCGGATGTATCTTATTCTGAAAGTAGTCCGGCTTATGCAGGGAAATTTGATAGACGAAGACAGTTTACATTTAAAATTCAAAATGGAAAGATTAACCAATTTGAAGAAGTTATGTATAAATAAAGTTATGCTATAATAGTTAGTGCAGAAAAGTTAAGACGGTGGCTCTGATTTCTGAAAGGTGGTGGTGCTTATGAATGTAAGTGCTAAAATCCAAAAAGAAAGGAGCGAATATTGTCGGTTTACGAGACAATGCAACTCATACTTGGGTTTGGTAGTTTTCTACTATCACTCATTGGTTTGATGGTTGTTATCGTAAAAATGAGCAATAAAAAATAACCGTCTATAACTTTGGTCGAGTTAACGGTTATTTTTAACCAATAAATATGCCACCGTCTTAAACGGTTCTGCAAGGGGTAGTTGTTTCCGCAACTACCTTTTTCTATAATTATTATATATCAGGAATACAGAGTTGTCAAATTGAAGCACTTACCGTACATGGGTGGGTGCTTGCTTTTATTCTTTGCTAGGAAGGAAATTATATATGAAAACGCATATCTTAAAAATATTACCTAACTTTTTTGAAGATATTGTGTCTGGTAAAAAAACATTTGAGTGCCAATATAATGATAGAGGCTATCAAATTGGAGATTGTTTGTATTTAAAGGAATATGATATTGAAAGTAATCAATATTCAGGTCGAGAAATGTTAGCAAAAATCAGTTATACATTACAAGATTTTGTTGGGCTAAAAGAAAACTATATAATTTTAGGTTTAAGTGATATTATGGTCTGATACTGTATAGAAAGATTTTGATAGGCAAGTCAGAAATGACTTGTTTTTTGTTTTGTTCGGTATTTAGTTGAAAAGATGGGAATACCTGGTTTGAAAATTAGAATGAAATCCGAACTTAAACCTGTCTGAAGATAAGTGATATGGTGGTAAAAAATGAATGATGGAAAGGGTTAATAATGAGTGATTTAATGTTAGAAAGAAAAAAAGGAGAAAAATTATCATAACTATCCTGATAAGTCTGTAGTAAAAACAGAGTTATTAAGTTATTTTCCGATGTCAACGGCAACTTTAAGCCGAAGATTGCGAGTGATGCGAACGTATAAGCAGTTTAGAGATGTAGAGATACGAAGTGGTGGTAAATTGCTTATAAATGTACGTGGATTTTTTGAATTTTTACTTTTTTGGATAAAAAAGGGGATGTGGTATAATAGGGTGTTAGTTTTCACCCGCAAATCTATTCAAAGGAGAAGCGGATGTTCGATAAAAAGTTGCCTAGTGGAAAAGTTAGGTATTACCAAAAATTCTATAATGAAGAGGAGGAGAAGTGGGAACAAGTATCATGTACACTTGCAAGTAAAAGTAGAGCAATGCAGGCTAAAGCAAGAGAGATACTTGAAGAAAAAATTGAAATACGTTTGCAAAAGAGTGACAAAAGGTTATCTTGTGAAACAGTTAAGGAAGCCTTACATGAGTAGCTTCTTATCCGAAAAGTTGAGCTGAAGCAAAGCACTTATGACAGACAGTTAGATATGCTGAATCCGTATTTGAGACAATATGGTGATGTGAAGTTATCAAAAATAACTTCAATTAGCTTACAGAAGTATCTGATGAATAAAAATTGGTCTAAACAATATCGTGTGTTAGAAAAGGTTGTATTATTTAGATTCTATAAATATTGTTACGAAGTAGGTTTGATAAATGAAGATATTACACAAAAAGTTGTGCTTCCAAAGGTTAAGAAAACAATAGAAGATGTTCAAAAAGCAAAAGAGAAATTTTTAGATCGAGTAGAGATGAAGAAATTTCTAGATTATTTGAAAAAATATGATAGCAACAAGGTGTTTCGCTTATTTACTGAATTTATGTATCTTACTGGTTTGCGTTTTGGCGAAGCTACGGCTTTGCAGTGGGAGGATATAGATTTTGATAATCAAAAGTATACTTTGTATAGTAAAAGTAAACAAGAGTATATATTGACAACTCCTAAAACTATCAATTCGTATCGGAAGGTTGATTATAACAATCGTGTAAAAGAAATTTTTATGGAATTGATTGGGATGGCAGGCAAGGTAGAGGGCTTTGTTTTTTTGCATAATCAAGCTCCTATTTTGAATACAACTTTTAATCATTATTTGAATACAAAGTTTAAGCTCTCTAAAATTGAAAAAAGTGCTACTTTTTCAATGACCAGTCATGTATTACGACATTCTCATATAAGTTTATTAGCTGAATTAGAAATACCTATTAAAGTTATTATGGAAAGAGTGGGGCATGGAGATGAAAAGACAACGTTGTTGATCTATAATCATGTGACTGCGACTATGAAATACAATCTAAAGTCGAAATTGGAACTTATAGAGTAACCAAAATTTAATCAAGAACTTGATGAAGTGTGATAAAATCTGGTAAGGTATGATAATTTGAAAATATATGAAAACGCTGTTGTGATAAGGATGGATAACCTATGGTAAAGCGTGATAAGAAAGGACGGCTATACTATTTTATGAAAAAACGATATCGAACTGTAAATGACTATTACCGAGAACTATTTGGAGAAAAGATTTTCAAATTGCCCATTGATGCGGGTTTTGATTGTCCTAATCGTGATGGTACGGTGGCAAAAGGTGGCTGTACCTTCTGTACGGTTTCGGGGTCAGGAGATGCCATTGTAGCTCCTGAAGCACCGATTCGGGAGCAATTTTATCACGAAATTGATTTTATGCATCGGAAGTGGCCAGAAGTTACCAAGTACTTGGTTTATTTTCAAAATTTTACCAACACCCATGAAAAAGTAGAGGTTATTCGTGAGCGGTATGAGCAGGCCATCAATGAGCCTGGAGTGGTGGGTATTAACATCGGGACCCGTCCAGATTGCTTGCCAGATGAGACCATTGCTTATTTGGCTGAATTGAGTGAACGCATGCATGTGACAGTTGAATTGGGCTTGCAGACGATTTATGAGCACACTTCAGAGCTAATTAACCGGGCCCATTCCTATGATTTGTATAAGGAAACGGTGGCTCGTGTACGTGAGCTAGCACCCAAAGTGGACATCGTCTCCCACTTGATCAATGGACTTCCAGGAGAAACCCATGAGATGATGGTTGAAAATGTCCGTCGTTGCGTGACTGATAACGATATTGACGGCATCAAGCTCCACCTGCTTCACCTCATGACCAATACACGCATGCAGCGTGATTACCATGAAGGACGCTTGCGGTTGCTCAGTCAGGAAGAATACGTGTCCATCATCTGCGACCAACTGGAGATTATTCCTAAAGAGATGGTGATTCACCGCATCACGGGAGATGCACCGCGTGATATGTTGATAGGTCCCATGTGGAGCCTCAATAAGTGGGAAGTGCTAAATGCTATTGACCAAGAGATGGAAGCGCGTGGTTCATGGCAAGGATGTAAAGTAGGAATGTAAATATGAAGAAACAGCTCATCAGGCTGGACGACCAAGTACCAGCAGAATTTCACCCTCTGTTAGCGCAAGCAAAAGCAGTTTATGACAGTAGTAGTTCGCCACAAGCCAAGGTTTATTTTATTGACGGAGATGGGGGATATTTTTTAAAAAGAGCCCCCAAAGGCAGTCTTCAGAGAGAAGTAGATGCTACCGATTATTTTTTCAAGAAAAACTTGGCGCCAGAAGTCTTGGGCTATATCTCTGAAGAGGAGGACTGGATGCTGACAGCTAAGGTGGATGGAGAGGACACTAGTTCCCCCATTTACTTGGCAAATCCAAAGCGCTTGTGTCAGGTTTTAGCGGAATCCATGCGAAAATTACACAGCATAGATGCTGCAGATTGCCCCATCGTGGACAATGTCGATCGCTATCTAGAGAACGTGTATAAGGGTTATCGTCAGGGAAATTTTGAAAAGAAATACCTATCTAGTCAGCAAGAAGAGCTAGGAAGAGACGAGGCCTTTTTGCGAGTGCAGGAAATTGATCCATTTTTACAAAAAGATGAGCTGATTCATGGGGATTTTTGTCTGCCAAATATCATCTTGAATGATTGGCAATTTCAGTCATTTATCGACTGCGATAGCGGTGGCTTGGGAGATCGGCATATTGACCTTTACTGGACCCTGTGGTCTCTCCAAAGAAATCTAGGCACAGATGCCTATCGAGATTATTTTTTAGATTGCTATGGGAGAGAAGCCATCAATTTAGCATTACTAGAAGCAATTGCTTGCTTTGAAGTATTTGGGTAAGGAGAAATGATGAGACCAATCATTCCTAAAATACCAGAAGTTCCTAGCTTATCTTCGGAAGAAATTTCATTTTTAACAGATATTACATTTGGTGAAAAAATGTTACCTCAAATCAGTGATGTCCTTTTTGTTTTCGGAGGGACACATGTCGGTTATTGGCAGAAAGCGATTGAGGTTTTTGAAAATGGCTGGGCTAAACAAATTGTTGTGACAGGTGGGATTAGTCCAACGGGGACACCAAATCCTGAATGGGTACACGGAAAAGAAAAAGCGGAAGCTGAGGTAATTGTAGAGCACTTGTTGGCAGCTGGTATTCCTGAACAGCTTATCTCTTATGAAAATCGTTCGACCAATACCTTGGAAAATGTCTTATTTGCCAAGGAAGTCTTTGATTTTTCAGCTGTTCAAAACGTCATGTTTATTTGTAAAAGCCATGTTGCAGGAAGACAAGGCTGCACACTAGCCAAACATTTACCAAATCATTTGACCTATATTCCTTTTACATTTGATGCGCAATATCAAGGAGTTCCCTTGTCACGGGAGACTTGGATGGAGACTGAGATAGGTCGCTCTCGTATATGGGGAGAGTATTTGCGTATTCTTCACTACGGGAAAAAGGGAGATTTAGTAGCCCTTGATTTAGAGGAAGGAGAAATACATGATCAAACGTCCCATTCATCTATCTCATGATTTCTTAGCGGAGGTGCTGGATAAGGAAGCGGTGGCTGTTGATGCCACCATGGGAAATGGAAATGATACCGCCTTTTTGGCCAACTTGGCCAAAAAGGTCTATGCTTTTGATGTCCAAGACGAGGCCTTACGAAAGACACAGGAGCGCTTGGAGAAGGAAAATGTCAGCAATGTCAAACTGATATTAGACGGGCATGAGAATGTCGACCAGTATGTCGAGGAGCCTATCCGCGCAGCCATTTTCAATCTTGGCTACCTGCCGTCAGCAGATAAATCTATCATTACCCAGCCACAGACGACCATTTGTGCGATTGAGAAAATTTTAGAACTTCTGGAAGTTGGTGGGCGACTGTCGCTCATGATTTATTATGGTCATGAAGGCGGCGATATCGAAAAGGATGCAGTGCTGCAACTTGTCAAGAACTTACCACAAGAAGCCTTTGCCACCATGCTCTATCAGCCGCTCAATCAAATCAACACTCCACCATTTTTAATTATGATTGAAAAATTAGTACCAAAAAAGACTGAATAATTTTTTCAGTCTTTTCTTTTTATTCAGCAATAATAGGGATAGACATTTCAATCAAGTTAGCTGTATGAATCGTTTGAATGCCTGCTTGGTCAATGGATTTTCTATCGATTTTCCGTTTGAGGAAATAGTCACGGATACCGATAATTTCTCTTTCTTGAACAGCGCGGTATTTGTTGCTAATCAATAATTCGTAGTGGAGGGGCGCTTGTGTGAAAACGACATCCGTGTTTCCAGCAGAATAGGTTTCCACCAAAAAGGCGTCCGTATTAGCCAGTTGATTCTGGACAAGTATGGGATTGGTATTGGTCGTGTTGATGAGTTTCATGCGAGCCTCCTATCTGTAGCTTTATTATAGCACTATCACTTTTGTTTGACTAGTTATTATTTTGAATTTTTTCGCAATTTCCATTGCTCGATTCCCCATTTGTGGCTGCCACGTTTTAGTTTGTCAATGGCTTGGTCAATTGGGAACCAAGCAAGATGATTGAAGTCTTCTAAGGGTTTATCTACTTGGGTGAATTCTGTCACTTCATAAATATAGGCTGGATTGTAATAGTGGGTATCGCGGTGACGGGAGTAAAAATATTCGTCCGCCTGTCCATAGTATTCCCCGAGTGTAGCTGTGAAACCTAATTCTTCAATCAATTCTCTTTCCAAGGCCTGAACATGATCTTCACCTGCTTCGATTTCTCCACCAGGCAAAAACCAGGCTCCATTAGGCGCTTGGACTAAAATAATGTTTGTATGACTTGCATCAGGGATAACAGCATAGACACCATAACGATTACTATAGTGAACGCCTTCTTTTTTCTCGCCGAAAGTTGGATATTCCATAACGTACTCCTTTTTTCTATCCTTTCTACATTATACTAAAAAATAAAAGAAAAAGATGAAAGAAAATTGTCAAAATAGACATTTTCTTTCATCTGAAGATTTCATGGCTTAAGCCTTGGTTGCGACGGGCTTAATTTGGATATGACCGCTTGAAGTCATGACTGCACGAAGTTGTTTTTCGTTTGGATTTTCCAAGTAGAAGTCTGTAATCGCATCTTCAATCTGGTCTTGAATGGTCCGGCGGAGTGGACGTGCGCCCATTTTTGGATCGTAGCCTAAGTCAACCAATTTTTCTTTGACCTTGTCTGTCACATGCAGACTGATGCCGTTTACAGCTAGGCGTTGGTTGACATCTTCTAACATGAGGGTCACGATTTGGAGAAGGTTGGCCTTACTAAGAGCTTGGAATTCAATAATACCATCAAATCGGTTCATAAATTCCGGACTAAAAAAGTTACCCAATTGCCCTAAAACGGATTGACTACGGTTTTCAATGGTCGCCCCAAAACCAACAGAGGCTTCTACTTTGCCAGTTCCTGCGTTGGATGTCATGATGATAATGGTATCCTTGAAGCTCACCGTGCGTCCTTGTCCATCTGTCAAGCGTCCATCATCAAGAACTTGCAAGAACATGTGCATGACATCGGGATGGGCCTTCTCAACTTCATCCAGGAGAATGAGCGAGTAAGGATTGCGGCGTACTTTTTCGGTTAATTGACCAGCTTCTTCATATCCGACATAGCCTGGAGGGGCACCAACTAGCTTGGCGACAGCGTGTTTTTCCATGTACTCAGACATGTCAAAACGAATCATGCTATCGGCTGAGCCAAAGAGTTCGATGGCCAATTGTTTTGAAAGCTCCGTTTTACCAACCCCAGTTGGACCAACGAAGAGGAAGCTACCGATTGGACGATTTGGGCTTCCAAGACCGACACGATTGCGGCGAATAGCCTTGGAAATCTTATCAACTGCATCGTCTTGACCGATGACGTGCGACTTCAGGTCGCTGGCTAGATTGATCAGCTGAGTTTGCTCTTTTTCCTTCAAATCACCGACAGGAATATTGGTTTTTTGCTCCACGATTGCTTCGATTTCCTTCTCTGTAATAAGAGGAATATCTTCTTCGCTTAGGCTGGTTTTCTGCATTTCCTTGTATTTGGCAATCTGGTCACGGTAGTAGGCTGCCTTTTCAAAATCTTCATCGCGAGTTGCTTGCGCCTTGCGGTTTTCTGCATCAATCAAGCGTTTATCGATTTCTTTTGGATCCACAAAGTTGAGGGTTAAGTTCATTTTTGAGCCTGATTCATCCAGCAGGTCAATGGCCTTGTCTGGCAAGAAACGGTCTTGGATATAGCGGTTTGAAAGGACTGCCGCGGCTTCAATGGCTTCATCGGTATAGCGGACGTGGTGGTAGTCTTGGTATTTATTTTGCAGACCTTTTAGGATGGTGATGGTCTCGTCTACACTTGGCTCGTCAACTTTGACAGGCTGCATGCGGCGCTCTAAAGCAGCATCTTTTTCGATGATACGGTATTCATTGAGCGTTGTAGCCCCGACTAATTGGAGCTCACCACGGGCAAGGGCAGGTTTGAGAATATTTCCAGCGTCCATATTGCCATCTCCGGCAGAACCGGCTCCCACGATTTCATGGATTTCATCAATGAAGAGAATAACTTCGCGGCGGTTGCGGATTTCTTCCATGAGTTTTTGCATCCGTTCTTCAAATTGACCACGGATACCAGTGCCCTGCACCAAGCTCACGACATCTAGGCGAATGACTTCCTTGCCTTGAAGTTTTTGCGGAACGGCTCCGTCTACAATTTTTTGAGCCAGTCCTTCGACAACAGCTGTCTTCCCAACACCAGGCTCCCCGATGAGAACGGGATTGTTCTTGGTGCGGCGGTTGAGGATTTCAATGACACGGGTAATCTCTTCATCACGACCGATGACAGGATCGATATCGCCACGACGGGCAATATCGGTGACATTGATACCAAATTCTTCTAAAAGACCATTTGGTTGTTGCGGTTCTTGTGGGCGTTGAGGTGGCGTGTTGCCACCGCGGCCACCTCCGTTTTGTCCAGCCTGAGTCGGTGGTGTTTTTCCATAATTTGGATTACCAGCGGGCGTACGACCCGTGATTCCTCCAATATTATTGAAGAATTCGCTGAATGGATCCATATCATTTGGATTGTGCATATCCCCAAGTCCTTTTAAGATGGCATTGTTGGGATCGGTTTTCATAATTTGGTAGCAATTGTGGCAAAGGTCCACTTGCTGTTGTTTTCCATTAAGATTGGTATAGAGATGAATGGTAGCGTCATTTATCTGACAATTTTTACATAACATAGGCATTCCTCTTTCCTGTAAGTTTGGTATTTTATCAATAGTCAATAAAGGTCAAATACAGTTTTATTATAACAAGATTTACTTAAAATGCAAGAATCTGCTACGATTCTGAAGGGAAAATCCTGCAAAAATCTAGACTTTCAAGAATATTGTAAGACTTTTATGAGAAAGTATGGTAAAATACAGGTATATAAAGAAATAGGAGAATTGACATGGAATCACATTTGGTGAGAATTATCAGTCGATTGGAAGCAATGGCTACCGACGGTGGCACATTGAAACGTAACTTTGAACGTGATGGCGTTGTGGTTGCTGAGGTTGCTTTCAGTCACGACGAAGAAAATGGCTCTGTATTTACCTTGCGCGATGTTGCTGCTCGTGAAACGTATACGTTTGATAGCATCGACCTTATCGCCATGGAAATTTATGAGTTGTTGTATTAAAGAAAAGCACCTAGGTGCTTTTTTTCTGTTCAATAATGAATATTTATATCTAAATCATTGCATAATTATTCTTTTTGTGATATAGTATTACTTATTTTAGAAAAGATGGGACAATGAATGAATTTTTCTTTTTTACCTAAATATTGGACTTATTATAATTATGGAGCGATTGTAACTCTGATTATTGCGGCCTGTGTTGTGTTCTTTGGAAGTATTATCGGGATTATCTTGGCTTTTGGACAAGGAAGTAAATTAAAGCCAATCGTGTGGCTTTGCAATGTCTATGTTTGGATTTTCCGTGGAACGCCAATGGTCGTGCAGATTATGATTGCCTTTGCTATGATGCATATCGCAGCGCCTGCTTTTAAAATCGGTATCTTGTCTGTTGATTTGACACGTTTGTTGCCAGGGATTATCATCATCTCGATGAACTCTGGTGCCTATGTTTCTGAGACAGTCCGTGCGGGTATCAATGCGGTACCAAAGGGCCAACTTGAAGCGGCTTACTCATTGGGAATTCGTCCTAAGCAAGCCATGCGCTATGTCATTATGCCTCAGGCGCTGAAAAATATCTTGCCAGCCTTGGGGAATGAGTTTATTACGATCGTCAAAGACAGTTCGCTCTTGTCCACGATCGGGGTCATGGAGTTGTGGAATGGTGCCCAGACGGTTCAGTCTACTTCTTACATTCCGTTAACACCGCTCATTTTTGCAGCCTTTTACTACTTGATTATGACCAGCATTTTGACGCTGATTATGCAAGCATTTGAAAGAAAATTAAACAAAGGAGCTCAACATGTCTGATGCCATTATTTCCATCAAGGATTTACACAAGTATTATGGTGAAAATGAAGTTTTGAAAGGGATTGACCTAGACATTCAACAGGGAGAAGTGGTCGTTATTATCGGTCCTTCTGGCTCTGGGAAATCAACTTTCTTGCGTACCATGAATTTGCTAGAAGTTCCGACAAAGGGGACTGTGACATTTGAAGGTGTCGATATTACGGATAAGTCAAATGACATTTTCAAGATGCGAGAAAAAATGGGGATGGTTTTCCAACAGTTTAATCTCTTCCCAAACATGACGGTTCTGAAAAATATCACCCTTTCACCAATCAAAACCAAGGGGATTTCAAAAGCGGATGCGGAAGCGAAGGCTCGGGAATTGTTGGAAACGGTAGGCTTGCCAGATAAGGCAGAAGCCTATCCACAAAGTTTGTCTGGTGGTCAGCAGCAACGGATTGCCATTGCTCGAGGTCTGGCCATGGATCCAGATGTCTTGCTCTTTGATGAACCAACTTCGGCCTTGGACCCAGAAATGGTTGGCGAAGTGCTGGCTGTTATGCAAAATTTGGCACGTTCAGGGATGACTATGGTTATCGTGACCCATGAAATGGGCTTTGCGCGTGAAGTGGCTGATCGGGTTATTTTCATGGATGGTGGCTATATCGTTGAAGAAGGCACACCTGAGCAAATCTTCGAATATACTCGTGAGGAACGGACTAAAGACTTTTTGTCCAAAGTATTGTAATAATAAGAAAAAGGATAGACAGCTATCCTTTTTTCTTACTATAGTGTAGCAAGAGAAGGCCACTTAGGTAGCCTATTAGAGTGAAGCAGATCCAGCCCAGTGAATAATTTCCTAGCGGGACCGTATTTCTGAAAAATTCTGTTAGTGTCTGGGGCAACTGGAAGAGATAGGTCAGTTCTGAAAGACTTTCAAGGGCATCATAGAGTGCTGGAAAGATTGTCAAGAATATAGTTGCCCGGTAGACGAGTGGGTGATTGTTGTAGAGTTTGCGGGTCAAAACTAAAAATATCAGGGCAATTGTCAGAGGGTAAAAGAGGTAGAGGACAGGAGTTGACCAACGGATGATGACATCCAAGCCTCCAAAGTAAAAACTAGCTGATAATAGTGTGAAAATCTGTGTCCATCTGACTTGAGATAGTCTAGGGTATAACTTGTGGAAGTAGCTTGCGCTAGAGGTGATTAGACCGGTAGCGGTAGTTAGACAGGCAAGAAAAATCGCAATTCCAAGACAGACTTGTCCGATATTCCCCAAGAAAAATTGGGCAGTGTGGCTGAGAATCTGGCTGCCATTTACAGGGGCGCCGTTCTGAGTAAAGAGACCGACTTTCATGTAAAAAAGAGATTGGGAGGTTGCGCCGATTCGACCGATAAAGATATAGATAAAGGCCAACAATCCAATCGCAATTAGACCAGAAATGAGGGTGACTTTTGTGATGTCCGCCCGTTTTTTGATACCAAAAATCTTGTTTGCTTCGATGACCAATGAGGCAAAAATCAGAGAAGCGAGCGCATCCATTGTACCATAGCCTTGAATCAATCCAGCGATAAAAGGATGTGAAGAAAAGGCGAGGTTGATTGAGGTGCCCGCATCATAAGGGGTTCCAAGCTCACCAGCAGGGTGTAAAAATGAAGCAGCAATCAAAATAGTAATAATAAGAATTAAACTGGGAGTCAAGTATTTTCCGATATTTTCGGCCAATTTTCTAGGATAAACAGCCAGTAAATAGGCCAGTCCAAAGAAGACGATGGCGTATCCAAGCTTGATAGGAAAACCAGTTCCTAATACAGGTGCAATCCCGATTGCAAATGAAGTGGCTCCGGTCCTCGGAATAGCAAAGAAGGGGCCAACCGCTAAGGAAAGGACAGCTGTGAAAAAGACAGCATACCATTTTGAAATAGGGTGTGCTAAGCTCTCCAGATCATGTACTCCTGAAGAAGCGACAGCCATGACTCCAAGCAAGGGGAATGACACTCCTGTCAGGCAAAAACCTAGTATAGCAGCCCAAATCTTTTGCCCTGCATAAAGCCCAAGATAGGCGGGGTAAATCAAATTTGCCGCTCCAAAAAAGAGGGCAAATAGCATAAAGCCAATAATAAAATAAACTCGTTTCGAGTACATCTCTTTCATCCTTTTCATATAGAATCATAATCCGCATGATATTATACCGAATATAGGAAAAAAGAGCAAGGTTGACCCGATAATAGACGAATTTTACATATTTTACATTGCAAAAATATTCGGAGATTAAGTGGATGTGTCGACTTAAACAAGTATATCCTTTCTGCCTTTCTAGAAACTATCGTTTTTTACTTCCTCCAGCTCCAATATTTGAAAAAATTGAGCAGATAGTGGGGGATTATCCACAAATTTAGTATAATAGAAAGAAAAAAGAAGAGGTGCATATGGTAGTTATTGATGGTAAGGCGCTCGCAGCAAAAATGCAGGGACGATTAGCAGAAAAAACAGCAAGCTTACAAGCAGAAACAGGTCAGATACCGGGTTTGGTCGTGATTTTGGTTGGGGAAAATCCAGCCAGCCAGGTTTATGTGCGAAATAAAGAGCGTTCGGCCTTGGCAGCGGGATTTCATAGCCAAGTGGTGCGTCTGCCAGAGAGCACTTCTGAAGCAGAATTGTTGGACGTTATCGCGCAGTACAATGCGGATAACAATTGGCACGGTATCCTGGTTCAGCTTCCATTGCCCGCTCATATTGATGAGGAAAAGGTGCTCCTAGCCATTGCTCCAGAAAAGGATGTCGACGGCTTCCACCCTATGAATATGGGGAAACTTTGGTCAGGGCATGCTGTCATGGTACCGTCTACCCCGGCAGGAATCATGGAAATGTTTAGGGAGTACCAGATTGACCTAGCGGGGAAAACGGCGGTGGTGATCGGACGTTCCAATATTGTTGGCAAGCCTATGGCGCAGCTATTATTGGATGCAAATGCTACCGTGACTATTGCGCATTCTCGGACGAAAAATCTGGCTGAGGTTGCTAAACAAGCGGATATTTTGGTTGTGGCGATTGGTCGTGCTAAATTTGTCACCAAGGAATTTGTTAAAGAAGGAGCGGTTGTCATTGATGTCGGTATGAACCGTGATGAAAATGGCAAATTGTGTGGTGATGTGGATTTTGCTCAAGTCTCAGAAGTAGCCAGCCATATCACGCCTGTTCCTGGAGGAGTGGGCCCTATGACAATTACTATGCTTATGGAGCAAACCTATCAAGCTTGCAAACATAGCCTAAAAAAATAAAATCAGCCTCAAGACCGATGAGAAAAAATAGTGGAGAAGGTATACTAATATCAATCCTAAATATTTTTCATAATCTCCTTGAAAGCACCGTTGTGAAACGGTGTTTTCTTTTTGGTAAAATGAAACTGTTTATAGACACATGAAAACGTTTGTAGTAAAATGTGTGAAAAGCAATAGAAAGGAACCTCATATGGTCTCAGGGAAAAATGCAACCATAAAAGATGTCGCCAAGGAAGCAGGAGTGTCTGTCAGTGCAGTTTCAAAAGTTTTTAATAATTACGGTGATATTGGTGAAGAAACGAGACAAAAAGTAGTAGAAGCAGCTAGAAAACTGGACTATATCCCTAATCAGGCTGCTCGAAAGCTCTCCAGCAAACATAAAAAAATTATTGCATTAATACTAAGTGGATTGAAGGTTGAAAAAGGTGTAACAATGCCTTTTGAAATTTTAACAGGTGTTAGTCATTATTTGGATGAGACGGACTACGAGTTTGTATTTTACGGAACAACGACGAAAAAACAGAAAGAAAAGTCCCTTAAACAATTTTGTGCAGAGCATAGCATATCAGGACTATTGATTCAGGGGTTAAAGACAACAGATCCGTATTATCAGGAATTAAAAGACTTTACATTACCAACCGTAGCGATTGATCTACAGGTGGGAAATGGGGCTATCTCAACTATCTCTATTGACAATCAGCAGGCAGCAGCTGAGGTGACCGAGCGATTGCAACAAGCTGGATATGCAAATATACTTTTTTTGAATGGGACAAAACAAGATGAAGTGTCACAAAAACGTGAGGCTGGTTACCGCTCCAAAGTAAAACAACCTAGAGTTGTGTATGCACATTTCTCTGAAGAGGAAGCATTTCACTATGTTAACCAATTAGAAAATATTGAAGAAATTGATGCGATATTTGCTGCGAGCGACCTGATGGCCATTGGAGTTTTAAAGGCTTTGCGTGAGAGGGAAATAAGTTCATCTCCTGCTGTAGTTGGATTTGATGACATGGCCTTAGCAAACTATGTTACACCGAGTCTAACCACTGTACGTCAGGATATAGAGGTCATGTCTAGACAAGCTGTGCGGGACTTATTGGCTCAAATAGAGAATAATAAAGTAACTCATCGATTATTGCCTTATGAGATTATTGTTCGAGATAGTGCAAAAATATAAAATGCAAGAAAAATAAAAAGTCTTGCATTTTTTTCTTGACAAATGTATGCGCTTGCAGTAAAATATAGCCAACTAAAACGTTTTAGAAGGGGTTTCGAAATGAAGAAATTATTATTTCTACAGCGCATTTTAGCTAGTATGATTGATTTGATGATTGTCTATCTACCATTTGAATTTTTAACTTTGATTTTATTTCAAGGTAAAAATATAAATGGCATTTGGCTCATACATATCCTGTTTGTTCTGTACAACACTTTAGCGTGTGTGTATTTCAACGGTCAGACCTTGGGGAAATATTTTGCGGGGTTAAAAGTTACTCCAGTATCAAATTCAGTAGCTGAAATGGGACAAAGAGAGGTGGCAAAATTGCTCTACTTTGTTCCCCATGGTGGAATAGTCTTTATGCTTATTTCAGTTCTATGCTATGTTCGAAAAGGTAAGTTTTTACATGATATGATTGGTAAAAGCGAGGTGGTTGTGATTGGAAAACATTAAAACTCTTCCCTTACTTATTTCTTTTGTAGCAATTATTACGATTGTTTACTTCCTTGCTTGGTATTGCAGAGATGAGTATAGCATCAAGAAACCATTCTTACTCTATTGTGTATTTGGAGGAGCATGGTGTGTTGCAAGTTTGTTTTTCCGAGTTCAGTTTTTCTTGGCTTTGGGATTGTTTTTCTTTGGTTTTATTGTCATGATTTTTAGAAATCAACATTATTTTGATAAGGAGTAAAAAAGTAAATGTCAACGTTAATGCACTACAGTCCAGATAATCTCTGGCAAATCGAGCAACGAGGTTTTAATGAAAATTTCCTTGGTAAGACCGAGAGTATCATGGTACTCGGAAACGGTTATCTCGCAACTAGAAGTAGCGAAGAAGAGTCTTATGTAGGGGAGGTTCGCGACACATTTGTAGCAGGGACATTCAATGCCTTTGATGAAAATGAAGTGACTGAGTTACCAAATGTTCCAGATATGTTGGGAATGAATTTTCAACTGAATGGGCAGAAACTTTCCCTTATTCAAGGAAAAGTCAGCGACTACGTTAAAACTTTGAATTTGCAAACAGGAGAGTTGAAACGTGAATTTATTTGGGAAAAAGAAGATGTAAAAGTGAAATTCACCTTCCGTCGCTTCGTCTCAAAAGCACGTCGGCATTTCTTTGCTAGCCAGGTGACTCTTGACAATCTCACAGATCAGAACTTGGTAGTAAAAGTGCGTTCAGGAATCAATGGACAACTTTCAAACGAAGGAAGTCAACATTTCACAGACGGCGAAAAAGGCTTGATGGATGGGCGTTATATCCAAATGATGCCAGTCACAACACAAAGTAAGATTCAATTTGTGCAAACGACTGAGCATAAATTTGAGGGAGTTTCCTTAACGGAGTCTCGTCCAGAAACGACTCGTCGCGGATTTCTAATGAACTACGCCTTTACTCTAGCTGGAAATGAAAAAACGACTTTTGAAAAGCGTTCGTCTATCTATACTTCTATTGATAATGACTTAGAAAATCATGAAGTAGGAGTTATGCGGAAAGTTGCAGTTGCAGAGTTGATTGGATTGGAAAATCTGACTTTCGACCAACTTTTAGCAGAATCTACCCAAGAATGGAAAGGCGTTTGGGAGAAGCATCCAATTACTATTCAAAGTACAGATTTTAGAGATCAATTGGCAATCCGATTTGCCCAATACCATTTGCATGTGATGACACCAGCCCACGATGAACGGATGAACATCGGTGCTAAGGGGATGTCAGGTGAGGGCTATAAGGGACATACTTTCTGGGATACAGAAATTTTTATGCTGCCTTACTTTAGTTTTACACATCCAGAAATTGCCAAATCTTTGGTAACTTACCGTTATCTCGGATTGGATGGAGCTCATAAAAAGGCGGCCAGCAATGGCTATGTTGGTGCTCAGTATCCATGGGAAGCCGCTTGGCCAACGGACGGGGAAGTAACACCAGTTTGGGGTGCGGCGGATATCGTGACAGGGCAAGCAACAAAAATCTGGTCTGGATTTATTGAACAGCATATCACATCGGACGTTGCCTTCGGTGTCAAGCAATACTTGGATGTTACAGGAGATCAAGCTTTTGCCGATGAAAAAGGTTACGAGCTACTGGTAGATACAGCTAAATTCTGGGCTAGTCGCTTGGAGTACAATGCGGAGAAAGATTACTACGAAATCCGCGATGTCATCGGTCCAGATGAGTACAAGGAGCATGTTAATAATAACAGTTACACCAACTATACTGCACATTGGAACATGGTCTATGCCACAAACTTAATTGAAGAATTAGAGACAAATCGTCCAGAAATCTATGCTCGTTTGGCTGATAAATTTGACTTGCCAGACTTGGTAGCCACATTAAAAGAAAAAGCTGCCAAAATTTTCTTACCTCAGCCTACAGAAGAGGGGATTATTCCTCAGGATGATAGTTACTTGAGTAAGAAAATTCTGGATTTATCTAAGTACAAAGAAGCAGACGGTGTTGACTCGCTCTTCCATGATTACAATTTAGAGCAAGTTAATCAGATGCAAATTACTAAGCAGGCAGATGTTCTCTTGTTACTGCTCTTGTTTGAAGGTCTTTTTGAAAAGGAACTCAAAGAGAAAAACTTTGATTATTATGAGCCCAAAACAACTCACGATAGTTCACTCAGTTTGTCTACTCATGCTATCTTATCCGCTGATTTAGGAAAATTGGATAAGTCCTATAACTTCTTCAAACAAGCTAGTAACATTGATATGGGTGAGTACATGAAGTCTTCTGATCCAGGTATTCATGCAGCCAGTCTGGGAGGTATTTGGCAAATGGTCGTTTTTGGATATGGCGGTGTCCGTATTGTCAATGGTCAGTTGCGCATTGAACCTCATTTACCAAAAGAATGGACTAGCTTGACATTTGGATTTGATTACCAAGGTCAAGAGATTACTGTTGAAGTAGATCAAGAAAAAGCAAAATTGACTAAATCTCAAGGCTCAGCGGTAGAATTCCTATTTAGAGGTCAAGTCTACCAACTTACAAATTCGTTCACAATTAATTTATAAAATCTAGGAGGATTTTTTATGAAAACTTGGAAAAAGGTAATGGCTGCGGGTGCAGTCGTATTGACTGCTTCAACTTTAGTTGCATGTGCAGGTGGATCTTCAAAATCATCTGATTCAAAAACCTTGACAATTGGTTATTGGAAAGGTAGCGATACAGAAAATGCTGCGCTTAACAAATTGATCAAACAATTTGAAAAAGACAATGGAGTGAAAATTGAGTCAAAAGTCTATACTGACATCACAACTCAGTTGCCAACTGACTTAGCAAGCGG
Source organism: Streptococcus gallinaceus (assembly GCF_024170225.1). GTDB lineage: Bacteria > Bacillota > Bacilli > Lactobacillales > Streptococcaceae > Streptococcus > Streptococcus gallinaceus. The sequence goes on from NZ_JALJXU010000002.1 coordinate 58,812, forward strand.
AACTGCTCCCGATGTATTTTATATTGACTCAAGCTTCTATCCATACTTACAAAAAGAAGGTGTCTTGAACGACTTGTCTAAAGTTATCGATAAGGACGATTTCTATTCAACCATTGCATCTGCGTTTGAGACAGACGGAAAAATTTATGCAGCCCCTAAAGATGTGTCAACATTGGCGCTTTATGTAAATAAATCTATCTTTGAAAAAGCAGGTTTGAATGTAGCGGATGTACCAAAATCATATGAAGATTTCATTAAATGGGCACCGGCAGCACAAGCTAAAATCGATGCCGCATATGGTGCAGGTAACGTCTACCTCATGAACTTCAATGCGGACTTAGCTCGTAACTGGCAATTCATTGTAGCAGACGGACAAAATCCAATCAAAGAAGATGGTACAGTCAATGTTTCAAATGAAAAAATTGCTAAGAATTTAAAAATAGCCTTGGATCTATTCAATACAGGTGCCGTTGTAACACCACAACAAATTGGTGCGGGTGATGAAGGGGCAGGATTTGGTACAGGTAAATTCGCCCTAGTTCTCTCAGGAAACTGGAATTATAAAGTATTCCAAGAACAATACAAAGATCTAGACTTTGAAATCGTTCCCAATATGAGTTTCCTTGGTGAGCAAAAAACAATGGAATTTACAGTTGGTTGGGGTGAATACAAAGATACAGACTCTAAAAAATTGGCAGACAAATGGATCCAATTTGTATCTGGTAAAGAAGGAATGTCAACTTGGACAGAAGGAGTTGGGACTTTAGCAACTCGTCCAGATGTTGCAGAAGGTTCTAAATTCTTGGCAGACAATCCACGTCTCAAAGTTCACCAAGATGCGATTGAATACGCAATTGCGTGGCAAGATGGTACTAATTTGACAACCTTAGTAAGTTCATATGGTAACTTTATCTCAGATGCTTTCAAGAAGGGTGCGACAGAAGCTGATTTAACAAAAGCATTGAAACAAATTGATGAAGATGCTAACAGTAAAATTAGTAAGTAAGTCAGTTTTAAAGAAGAGGGTGGGAAACTCCCCCTTTCTTTTTAGATAAAGCAATTTTGGAGAAATATGATGGCAACAGCGAAACCAAAGTCCAATAAAAGACACGTAGAGGAAATGATCCAAGGGTATGGATTTCTAGCTCCAGCTTTATTGGTCATCTTTGTCTTTTTCATTCTATCCATTCTTTTTGCGATTTATTTGACATTTCATAATGTTAATTTGATTGCCCACACTTATGAATGGAATAATTTTAAAAACTATCACAATATCCTAGGTGATAAGCAACTGATTCGCGCACTGCAAAACACAGTTTTTTTTGCTTTGATTGTAGTTCCTGCACAGACAGTGATAGCACTGATTATGGCATATGTATTAGCAAATCGTGATGTGAAAGGGAAGAAGCTATTTCGTTTGATTTACTTCCTGCCTACACTGACAAGTTCTGCGGCCTTGACCTTAATTTTCATGTTTATCTTTAATCAAAATGGTCCGATTAACCAAATGTTGCTCAATATGCACTTGATTCATACGCCAATAAACTTTATCAATGATACCAATTGGACATTGAAGGTTATTATGGTCATGAACATTTGGTCAACAGTACCTTACTTTATGACCATTTACCTAGCTTCTTTGGTGGATTTACCCTATTCACTCTATGAAGCAGCAGAGATTGACGGGGCGAATACATTTGAGAAATTACGCTATATCACCGTTCCCTATCTTCGTCCAATTACAACTTATGTACTGTTGGCAGGGATTATTGGGACTTTTCAGATGTTTGACCAATCCTATATCTTTTCAGGAGGTACTGGAGGGCCAGCAAACTCTACCTTGACAGTTTCGCTTTTGATTTACCAATATGCATTTGGGCAAAATAATCAAATGGGCTATGCAGCAGTTCTTGCCTTGCTTCTTGCTGTGATTATCTTTATCGTGACACGAATTGCTGAAAAATTAAATGGAGGTAACGGTCTTGAAAACAACTAATAAATCGAGAGTGCTCAAAGCACTTCTATATATTATCTTGATTGGCTATGCCTTTATTACCTTTTATCCATTTATGTGGGCAGTTTCTGCTTCTTTCAAACCCCTTTCTGAGATTACAAGTGGAAGTCTATCGATCATTTCAAAAAATTTCACTACAGAGCAGTATCAATATCTCTTTAGTCCTGAATCGGGTTCAATGTTTGTGCAGTGGTTTATCAACTCTGTCATTATCTCAACCATTGGTACAGCCATCAATCTGTTTTTAAATACCATGGCGGGCTACAGTCTTGCTCGTCTACACTATCCAGGTCGTTCTAAAATTTATTATGGTATTTTAGCCATGATGATGGTACCAACGCAGGTTCTCTTGATTCCAAACTATTTGATTATCACAAATCTTGGACTTTTAGATAGCTATTGGGCTTTGATATTACCTGCTGCAGTTAATATTGGGAATATCTTCATGATGCGGCAATTCTTCCTCAGTTTTCCAAACGATGTTGAAGAGGCAGCTCGCATTGACGGTCTAAGTCGGACAGGGACATTTTTCCGTATTGTCATGCCACTCGCAAAACCTTCTATCGCGACTCAGGCAGTTTTTGTCTTTATGGCTTTTTGGAATAATTTCATGTCTCCAATGCTTTATTTGAAATCACAAAATAAATTTACATTAACAGTCGGCTTACAAATGTTGCAGAAAGCTGACCAAGGTGGACAGATGTGGAATCGGGTAATGGCAGCCTCAGTCTTAACCATTATTCCCATTGTTATTCTCTACATTATCTTTAACCGTTACTTCCTTCAAGGAGTGCGGATGGATGGTGAAAAATAGGAGTACATATGCACGATTTTATTCTTACTTTAGAAGATTTGTCGACAAAGGCTATAGGAAATGTAGAGGCCTTATTTGCTCAGGCGAATGGTTTTATGGGGGTGCGGGCTAGTTGGCCTGTTCGGACGCCAGAGGCTACGCCGGGGTCATTTGTCAACGGTTTTTATGAGTCACATGAGATTATCTATGGGGAAAATGCCTATGGCTACGCCAAAGAGCATGAGACCATGGTCAAGCTCTTTGATTTTCGGTCTTTGGAATTGGCAGTGTATGGACAAGTTTTTGATAGATTGATTTCTGAAGAGCGCGCGCTCCATATGGATCAGGGGATTTTGCATGAATCGTTTGTCTACGCGACGGCAGTTGGGCACGAGCTTCAGATTGATCTGGAAAGTTTTACCAGCCATGCTAAGCGGGATACCTATGCGCAAAAATGGACAATCAAGGCACTGAATTTCTCTGGCAATCTGTCGGTGAAAACAGCGGCGCATCATTTGGTGGCCGAGTCGGATGATGAATTTGATCCCCGTATTCGAGAGGCTAGTGCGGACTTGATTTTTGAGGGTAATCGTCTTACAACTCGGCACAGTGGATTGAGTCTCTACTCGGAGTTTTCATCTGTTGACCAGCAGTTTGACTTGGCGGAGGGGGAGTCCATTTCCTTTGAAAACTTTTATCGGCTTTCCCGTGAAAATCACTTTGAACCGGTGGATTATGAAGACTTAAAAAACCAGCAAGCGGCTATTTTTGAAGAGTTTTGGAAGGTGTCCGATATCCTGATTGAAGGCGATGTGCAGTTACAAAAAGGGATTCGACTCAATCTTTATCATCTTTTTAACTCTGCCGGTCGAGATGGTGTGACAAATTTTGGTGCAAAAGGTCTGACTGGTGTGGGCTATGAAGGGCATTATTTCTGGGATACGGAAATATATTTACTTCCCTTTTTCATCTTTACCCAGCCCAATATTGCCAAGAATCTCTTGACCTATCGTTTGCAGAAATTGCCGCTAGCGAAAGAGCGTGCGGCTGAGTTGGATTTCAAGGGGGCACTCTTTCCTTGGCGAGGCATTTCCGGTCGGGAAACATCAGCTTATTATCCAGCTGGAACCGCTCAATTTCATATCAATGGCGATATCGCCTACGCTTTTTCCCTCTATGAAAAGGTGACGGGAGACCATGATTTTATTGAAAAATCAAAAGAAGTCATCTATGAAACAGCTAGATTTTGGCAGAGTTTCGGCTTTTTCTCAGAACGAGGGTTTGAGATTCACGAAGTGACGGGGCCAGATGAATACACAGCGCTGGTCAACAATAACTACTACACCAACAAAATGGCCCAGCACAATCTTTCCTACGCAGCTGAACTTGCCAAGCGGTTCGGAGAACATGTGCAGGAGGCGGCTGATAAGATCTATCTTGGATACGACCAAGAATGTCTGTTGACCAAGCAGGATGATAGTGCCCTAGACAAGCAAGTCTGGGATTTTGCAGGCACACCGAAAGAAAATTATCCGCTCTTGCTTCATTACCATCCGATTAAGATTTACAAGCATCAGGTCTTGAAGCAGGCAGATACACTATTGGCGCATATGCTTTACCCAGTTGATTTGGCGCAACAAGCGCGTGATTTTGACTATTATGAGCCCTTGACCACGCATGATAGTAGCCTATCAAAGGCTATTCACGGCATTATTGCTAGTCGTTTGGGACGGGATGAAGCGGCCTATCAATTCTTTGCGGACTCGGCCATTATGGATATGGTTGATGGACAGGGAAATGCCAGTCATGGTATTCATGCCGCTAATATGGGTGGTAGTTGGTTGGGCTTGATTTATGGATTTGCAGGGCTTGAGTTTGAAAATGGTAAGCCTGTTTTCCACAACCATTTGCCAGCCTCTATTCAGAAAATGAGCTTCAAGATAAAAGTGAAGGGACAGGTAGAGACTTATACCTTTACTCAGGAGGAAAGAAATGTTTAAAGCAGTTTTATTTGACTTGGACGGTGTCATCACAGATACTGCCGAGTACCATTATTTGGCCTGGAAGGCTCTTACAGAAGAGTTGGGAATTCAAGGTCTGGACAGAGCTTTTAACGAGCAGTTAAAAGGCGTTTCGCGAGATGATTCGCTTCGCAAGATTTTAGCATTGGGAAATGTCGTTGTGTCTGATGAAGAATTTGCTCGGCTAGCTAATCGTAAAAATGACAACTATGTGGACATGATTCAGAAGGTTACACCGGCGGATGTCTATCCAGGGATTTTACCATTATTAGGAGACTTGAAAGCAGCGGGGATCAAAATTGCTCTAGCTTCTGCTTCGAAAAATGGTTCCTTTCTCTTGCAACAAATGGGCTTGACAGAATACTTCGATGCTATCGCAGATCCAGCCAAGGTTGCGGCTTCTAAGCCAGCGCCCGATATTTTCCTTGTGGCTGCTGAGCAAGTGGGCGTTCCCATCACAGAAGCGATTGGGATTGAGGACGCATTTGCAGGAATCACCGCTATCAAGGCTGCAGGTGCTCTACCAATTGGTGTTGGGCGAGCAGAAGATTTGGGAGAAGACATTGCGCTCGTGCCCGATACCAGCCAGTTCAGTCTAGCTTATCTCAAAGAGGTCTGGTCTTCAAAATAAAATCAGCCTCAAGACCGATGAGAAAAATCTGGATAGAAGGTATACTATTATTAATCCTAAATATTTTTCATAATCTCCTTGAAAGCACCGTTGTGAAACGGTGTTTTCTTTGTTTTTAAGGAGTTGAATCCCATCATTTTATACAAAAAAATGGTATAATTGTATAAATTGTATCACAGTAGAAGGAGTCAAGTTTGCAACATACAGACTATCTATCAGTCAGCAGTTTGACAAAATATTTAAAACTAAAATTTGACCGAGACCCCTATCTGGAAAAGGTCTATCTGACAGGGCAGGTATCCAATTTCAGAAAGCGTCCGAATCACCAATATTTTTCGCTCAAGGATGACAAGGCCGTTATCCAAGCGACGATTTGGGCGGGTATTTATAAAAATTTAGGCTTTGATCTAGAAGAGGGCATGAAGGTCAATGTCATTGGGCGTGTCCAACTTTATGAACCAAGCGGGTCCTACTCGATGATCATTGAAAAGATTGAACCAGACGGGATTGGTGCCTTGGCGCTTCAATTTGAACAGCTCAAGAATGCTTTGCAAAAAGAAGGTCTATTTAATCCCGAATTCAAACAAGCTCTGCCACGATTTGTCAAAAAAATCGGGGTGATTACTAGTCCCAGTGGAGCTGTTATCCAGGACATCATTACGACGGTTAGCCGTCGTTTTCCCGGTGTGGAAATCCTACTTTTCCCCACCAAGGTGCAAGGGGAGGGAGCTGCTCAGGAAGTGGTGGTCAATATCCAAAAAGCCAATGCGCGAGATGACCTAGATGTCTTGATTATTGGTCGCGGTGGTGGTTCCATTGAGGACTTGTGGGCCTTCAATGAAGAAATTGTGGTGAGAGCTATTTTCGAATCACGCCTACCGGTCATTTCAAGTGTGGGGCATGAAACGGATACGACCTTGGCTGATTTTGTGGCGGATAGACGAGCTGCAACGCCGACGGCTGCTGCAGAATTAGCCACGCCTGTGACCAAGCTAGATGTGCTCAATCATCTCAGTCAACAAGAAAATCGTGCCAGCCAAGCTATGACCCATCGCATTCAATATTTGCGCAGTCAGCTGACGCGTGTGGGGCAGTCCGTCATTTTCCGTCAGCCAGAAAGACTTTATGATGGCTACCTGCAAAAGTTGGACCAATTGACAACCAAATTAAGCAAGCAGATACAAGGGATTTTCCGTGAAAAAATGCAGGAAACCCAGCTCTTGGCACAAGGCTTGAAGGGGCTAGACATGCAGCAAAAGCTCAGTCGGTACCAAGAAAGAGTGAGCCAGATGGAACGCCTGCTCAAGAGCAATATGGCCAACATCTATGACAATAAAATGGCGCGTGCGGACAAGTTGATGGAAGCCTTGACCATGCTGGATACCACACGAATTGTGGCGCGAGGCTATGCCATTTTGGAGCAAGATGGTCGTGTGCTGGATAGCGTAGAGAAGATTGAAACAGATAAGACACTGACCTTACGCATGCGGGATGGTCGAGTAGATACAGAGGTAAAATATGTCGAAAAAAATGAAAACATTTGAAGAAAATTTAGCGGAATTAGAAGCCATTGTCACTAAGTTAGAGCAAGGTGATGTGGCCTTGGAAGAGGCCCTGGCTGCTTTCCAAGAGGGAATGATTTTGTCAAAAGATCTGCAAAAAACGTTAACCGAGGCAGAAAAGACCCTGGTCAAGGTCATGCAAGCTGATGGCGGCGAAGTGGAATTGGAGTCCTAATGGCTGAATTGAAGAAAATTGATGCAGTCATTGACCGCTATTACCGACAGACTTATGATGTCGTGTCAGAAGATTTAGTGGAAGCTATTTTGTATTCTGTTCATGGTGGTGGCAAGCGAATTCGTCCTATGATTTTGCTGGAATTGCTGGAAGGTTTTGGAATTGCTTTGATGGATGGACATTATCAGGTTGCAGCTGCGGTGGAGATGATTCACACAGGGTCGCTCATTCATGATGATTTGCCAGCTATGGACAATGATGATTACCGTCGTGGTCGACTGACCAACCATAGGCAGTTTGACGAAGCGACGGCTATCTTGGCAGGTGACTCCCTCTTTTTAGACGCTTTTGACATGGTGGTGAAGGCTGGTTTTGATGTGGAGAAGAGCCTTGCCTTGGTAGAATCTTTATCGCTATCTTCAGGAACTTTTGGGATGGTGGGCGGTCAGATGCTGGATATGAAAGGCGAAGAGAAGCAGTTGACGATTGAAGAGTTGGCGGCTATTCATGCCAATAAAACTGGTCGTTTGCTAGCTTTCCCTTTTCGGGCAGCTGGGATTTTGTCGGAGCAGTCGCAAGAAGTGATTAGCCATCTCTACAATGCTGGCTTGCTGGTAGGATTGGCCTTTCAGGTGCGGGATGATATTTTGGATGTGACCGCAAGCTTTGAAGAAATCGGGAAGACTCCTCAGAAGGATTTGGTGGCGGAAAAATCAACCTATCCAAGTCTTCTTGGCTTAGAGAAATCTTACGAAATTCTCAATGATTCCTTGGACCAAGCGCTAGCCATTTTCCAAAAAATAAAAGAAAATCAAGACTTTAATGCAGGTCAAATTACAAGATTGATAGAAAGGTTACGACTCAATGCCTAAGGAAAGAGTAGATGTCTTGGCTTACAAGCAAGGGCTTTTTGATACACGAGAACAGGCCAAACGTGGCGTCATGGCGGGTCTGGTGGTCTCTGTGCTCAATGGAGAACGCTATGATAAGCCTGGTGAGAAGATTGATGAGGCGACCGAACTAAAACTCAAGGGAGAAAAACTCAAATACGTCAGTCGTGGGGGTCTCAAATTAGAAAAAGCCCTGACTGTGTTTGGCATTTCGGTAGAGGGCAAGACGACCATTGACATCGGGGCTTCGACAGGAGGTTTCACAGATGTTATGCTGCAAAATGGGGCCAAGCTCGTTTACGCAGTGGACGTAGGGACCAATCAGCTGGTCTGGAAATTACGCCAAGATGAGCGCGTTCGATCGATGGAACAGTACAATTTCCGCTATGCAGAGCGGAAAGATTTTACAGAAGGCTTGCCATCATTTGCATCAATTGATGTCAGCTTTATTTCTCTCAATCTGATTTTGCTGGCTTTACATGGAATTTTAGCCGAAGGTGGCGAAGTTGTAGCCTTGATTAAGCCGCAATTTGAAGCAGGTCGCGAGCAGATTGGGAAAAATGGCATTGTCAAAGACAAGGCTGTCCACCAAGCAGTTTTGAAAAATGTGACATCATTTGCTGTCGATTTCGGATTTACAGTAAAAGGGCTGGATTTTTCACCTATCCAAGGTGGCCATGGCAACATTGAATTTTTAGCTCATTTGGAGAAATCAGATTCAGCCCAAAATAAGGTGCTGGAGCAGATTTCAGACATTACAAATAAGGCACACGAGGAATTTTAAAAGAATGAAGAAAAGTGATCGTTTACAGTTGATTAAGGAATTAGTCTTGCGCTATCCGATTGATACGCAAGATGAGATTGTCGAGCGCTTAAAAGAGGCTGGAGTTGTGGCCACACAGGCGACCGTCTCGCGTGATATCAAGGAATTGGGCATTATCAAAGTCCCTTCTGAAAGCGGCTATATTTATGGATTTTCAAAGACAAATGCAGCCAAATTACAAATCAGCAATATTCGCCAGTTATCGACTATGAATAACATGGTCAATCTACGCTTGGTACCAGGAAGTGCGACCGTTTTGAAGCGTCAGATTTTGGAGTTTTTTGCAGATGAAATTTTCAGTATTATTGCGGATGACGACTCGATTCTCCTGATTGTTAAGGATGAGGCTGTCATTCCACAAATGGAACAGACAATGAAGGTTTGGTAGGCTATGCTGTTAGAAATTTCGATTAAAAATTTCGCCATTATCGAAGAGGTCAATCTGGCATTTGATAAAGGAATGACTGTTTTGACTGGGGAAACTGGTGCAGGGAAGTCCATCATTATTGATGCCATGAATCTGCTCTTGGGTGCACGCGCGACGACAGATGTGATTCGCCATGGCAAACCCAAAGCGGAGATGGAGGGGCTATTTACTGTTGAGGCAGGCCCCTTAACGGCTTTTTTAGCAGACCAAGGTATCGAAGTAGGAGATGACCTGATTATTCGCCGCGAGGTTTTGGCAAATGGTCGTTCAGTCAGTCGGATCAACGGTCAGCTGGTCAATCTTTCTGTTCTTCGTGAAGTTGGTCAGTATTTGGTGGATATTCACGGGCAACATGACCAGGAAGAACTCATGAAGGCTCAGCACCATATTCAGCTCTTAGATAGCTTTGGTGAAGCAGAATTTTGGTCTTTGAAAGCCGATTATCAGGCGACATTCGACAATTATCGTCGTTTGCGCAAGCAAGTGCTTGAAAAGCAGAAAAATGAGCAAGAGCACAAGGCGCGTATTGAAATGCTGGAATATCAGATGGCTGAAATCGAAGCCGCCAGCCTACAGCCGGGCGAAGATGTCAAATTGGAGCAAGAACGGGAAAAATTGCTGAACCATAAGCAGATTGCCGATACCTTGACCAACGCCTTTAGCATGCTGGACAATGAAGATTTTTCAAGCCTATCCAATCTACGTTCTGCCATGAATGATCTGCAAAGTCTAGAAGAATTCGACGTAGAATATAAGGAAATGTCCACTAGCTTAACGGAAGCCTACTACGTGGTAGAAGAAGTTACCAAGAGCTTGGGAGATGTGTTAGACAATCTAGATTTTGATGGGAATCGCCTGCTTCAGCTGGAAAGTCGCTTGGACATGCTCAACACCATTACGCAGAAATATGGCGGAACGGTTGACGATGTCCTAGGCTACCTGACGAAGATTACAGATGAGTACAACTTGTTGACGGGGAATGACTTGTCGGACGGAGACTTGGAAAGTCAACTCAAGCAGATGGAGAAGCACTTGGTGGATTTATCTGCACAGTTGAGTCAGGCACGACACGATTTGGCCCAGCAATTAGAAGCAGAGATTCGTCAGGAATTGCAAGACCTCTACATGGAAAAAGCCCAGTTCAAGGTGCAATTTAACAAAGGGAAATTTAACCGTGAAGGAAATGAAGTGGTCGAGTTTTACATTTCAGCCAATCCAGGTGAGGATTTTAAACCGCTTGTTAAGGTGGCTTCTGGCGGGGAATTGTCTCGTCTCATGTTGGCCATCAAGTCAGCATTTGCTCGTCGCGAAGACAAGACGTCTATCGTCTTTGATGAGGTGGATACAGGTGTTTCAGGTCGAGTTGCTCAAGCCATTGCCCAAAAGATTTACAAGATTGGTCAGCACGGTCAGGTACTTGCCATCTCTCACCTTCCACAAGTCATCGCCATTGCCGATTACCAATTTTTCATCGAAAAAGTGTCAGATGAAGCTTCTACAGTATCGCGGGTTCGCTTGCTCTCAACGGAAGAGCGCGTCGAAGAAATCGCCAAAATGTTGGCCGGTAGCGATGTAAGCGATGCTGCACGCGTGCAAGCAAGGGAATTACTGAAAAAGTAGTCTAGATTACTTGGAGAGGGAAGATGAAGAGTCAGGAAGAAATTTTACGGAAAACGGAAGCCTTTGTAGAGGAACAACTAGCTGGTGAAGCCAGCGGTCATGACTGGTGGCACATTGTTCGGGTGCGCAATATGGCTCAACGATTGGCTGTGGAAGAAGGCGCAGATACCTTTATTTGTCAGCTGACAGCCCTCTTTCATGATGTAGCAGACCAAAAGATTGCTTGTACAGAGGAAGCGGGTCTTCAGACAGTCAGAGAATGGTTGGAGTTGCAAGAACTTTCGGAAAATGATTGTAGGGATTTTGGACAGTATTCAAAAACTGTCTTTTAAAGGCGGCACGCAACTCGATGCGACCTTGTCTCTGGAAGGCCAGGTGGTGCAGGATGCGGACCGGTTAGATGCCCTGGGTGCGATTGGAATTGCCCGGACCATGGCTTATTCGGGGAATAAAGGTAGATTGATTCACGACCCAACTCTTTCCCCGCGTCAATCCATGACTTTGGAAGAGTACCGCTCTGGCAAGGATACAGCCATTCTGCATTTTTACGAGAAGTTACTTCTCCTTAAAAATTATATGAACACAGAGACGGGAAAACGCATTGCAGCCGAACGTCACGCTTTCATGGAAAATTATTTACAGCAATTTTATAGAGAGTGGGATGGCCTGGATGGGCTTTCATAAAGTGCATGTGTCAGTACCTATTTTTCTAAAATTTTGGTATAATGGTAGTCAAGAAATTCAAAGAATGTGAAGTAGAAGAGAAATGGCAAGTATTAAAATTGTAACGGATTCCAGCAACACAATGGAACCAGAGTTGGTAAAAGAGCTAGGTATTACAGTTGTCCCTCTTTCAGTGATGGTAGATGGCGTGGTCTACTCGGATGCCGACTTGGCAGAAGGTCAGTTCCTGAATTTGATGAAAGGGAGCAAAAATCTTCCTAAAACCAGTCAACCACCGGTTGGTTTGTTTGCAGAAGTATTTGAACATTTGGCTAGCGACGGCAGTCAGATTATCGTCATTACCCTATCACATGCCTTATCAGGTACGGTGGAAGCTGCTCGTCAAGGGGCAACCTTGTCTGGTGCAGATGTGACTGTTATCGACTCGGGCTTTACAGACCAAGCTACTAAGTTCCAAGTAACGACTGCTGCTCGTATGGCAAAAGCTGGCGCAAGCAAGGAAGAGATTCTTGCTGCTATCCAAGAAGTCCACGACAAGACTCGTCTTTACATCGGTGTATCTACTTTAGAAAATCTCGTAAAAGGTGGTCGCATTGGCCGTGTTACTGGTCTCCTTAGCTCTCTTTTAAATATCCGTGTCATCATGGAAATGAAAGACCACGCTCTGAATCCGATTGTCAAAGGTCGTGGTGCTAAGACTTTCAAGAAATGGTTAGATGAATTCATTGCTGGGCTAGGTGATAAAAAAATTGCCGAATTAGGAATTTCCTATGCGGGAACGTCTGAATTTGCTGAAGAAATGAAAGCTCGTTTACAGAGCTATGTTCCAGGAAATATTCCTGTCCTAGAGACAAGTTCCATCATCCAAACTCACACGGGCGAAGATGCATGGGCAATTCTTGTGCGCTATGAATAATCGAAAAATATTGCAAGGACTGGTCTTCTTTTTTACCGGTCTTTTAGGTTTTCTTTTTCTCTTTCATCTATTGATTCCAGCGGCTCCATCTTTGTTGACCAATAAAGACTATCAAAAGACGCAGGCGACACCGCTACACTATGTGGCTTTAGGGGATTCGCTGACTCAAGGAGTAGGAGATTCGACCAATCAGGGCGGCTTCGTTCCACTCTTATCCCAGTCCCTCATCAATGAATACGGCTATGCTGTAGAGGCTGAAAATTATGGCATTTCAGGCAATACTAGCAAGCAAATATTGGCCCGAATGCAGGAAAATTCGGAGTTGGTAGCTAGTTTGAAAAAGGCAGATTTGCTGACACTGACAGTAGGGGGCAATGATCTTCGACAGGTCATCTTGGACAATCTTCAAAATTTGACCGTTTCAACCTTTAAAAAACCAGCTCGAACGTACAGCAAGCGCCTGGAAAACATTATTGAAACTGCCAGGAAGCAGAATCCAGACCTCCCAATCTATGTTTTAGGCATCTACAATCCCTACTATCTCAACTTCCCTGGGATGACAGAGATGCAGACCGTTGTGGATAATTGGAATACGACGACAGAAGAAACAGTGAAGGCCTATGAGAATGTTTATTTCATTCCCATCAATAATCTACTTTACCAAGGCTTGAATGGTCAGTCGAGTTTTGCCAATGATGACCAGACAACTTCTGCTGGTTCGACTAGCTCGACAAAAACCAACAACCTTCTGTACGAGGGGGATCATTTTCATCCAAACAATACAGGATATGAAATCATGAAAGAAGCAGTAATGGAGAAAATTCGTGAGACAAAAGACAAGTGGAAACATTAACGGCTGGAAGTGGGCATTTTTACTTCTCTTATCGGCTCTGTTGGCTGGGGCAATGGTACTTGCCTTTCGGATGACTACTCGTCGTGAAAATACGAGTCAGATTGTGACAACGAGCAATAAGGACCCTAAAATCGGGACCTTTACCACGACGCGAGACCAGTTGAATGACACCATTGCAGCCTATCTGAAAGACTATCAAACCAAGGATTTCACCTATAAAGTTTATGCGACCAATCAGTTGGTCCTATTTGAAGGACAATACGAGCTCTTTGGAACAGAAATTCCTCTTTACATTTATTTTCAACCAAGTAAGCTTAATGATGGAAGTGTGCTACTAACCGTGACTGAAATTTCAGCGGGCAGTTTATCGTTTCCAAAAGATGAGGTCCTGACCTATCTACAAAAAAATTATAAATTGCCAGCATTTATTGGTATCGACCCTGCTACAGCGACTGTGAAAGTGAATCCAGCAGACATCAAAAATAGCTTAGGAATTTATGTAAAAGCCAATACAATTGACCTTTATAATGACCAAATTTTATTTGATTTGTATCGTAAGAAATAGTGAAAAAAGGTTTGAAAAACCGGCTAAAAACTTGACGATAAGCGTTTTTTTAGGTAAGATAATAGGGTGAGTAAAAACTCAGAAAATTATTGGAGGACTTAGCAAAATGGCTAATAAACAAGACTTGATCGCAAAAGTTGCAGAAGCAACTTCATTGACTAAAAAAGATTCAGCAGCAGCAGTTGATGCAGTATTTGCAGCAGTAACTGACTACCTTTCAGCTGGTGAAAAAGTACAATTGATCGGTTTCGGTAACTTTGAAGTTCGCGAACGTGCAGAACGTAAAGGTCGCAACCCACAAACTAAAGAAGAAATCACTATTGCAGCTTCAAAAGTTCCAGCATTCAAAGCTGGTAAAGCATTGAAAGACGCTGTTAAATAATGACACGTTAAAAAGCCTATTGTATCAACGTTTTAGCGTTGTGCAATAGGCTTTTTTCTATGTTTTTGAATGTTTACTGGTATAGTTTTGAAATTGTCAGTAATACTTATTATGGTTTTATTTGAAGTGAGAGAATATCTTTGAAATCTTACTTTTTACTTTAAAGAAAATGATTTGCCATGTTCTTCTATAAAAAAGGGCCAGTATTCTATTTTGAAAAGTTCTTATCACGTTTTGTCGCCAATAATATTTAAGATCCCTATGTCTATTGTGACGCATTTCCACAATACCATAAGAGTCAGGTGTAGGATTGAATGGTATTGTGAGGAATCGTTTTGGAGTCTCTAATTCTAAAAAGTGGCCTTACATATATTTATATGGTTGATAAAAGGCGAATGTTCCTTTAAATACAGAATATGATGGAACTATAATTGGTAGAGTTGAGGTATATCTGTTGAATTTCGTATATTTGCCTCCCACTTTCATTTCAATCTGGATTACATCATCGAGAAGCTCACCTTGGTCACTACTATATTCTTGCGATTCTTTCTCCGTAATTGTCAAACCTGTAATTATCGATGGGGTTTGAGAATCGTTAATAATAATTATTTCTACAAACATTACTTGCCTGTTTTGCCCATTTGAGTGAGTTTTCTCGCTGAAATAAACTTTTCCAGTTGCAATACCGAGACGATATAGTTGTCGATAGTGGTTTATTATAAAAAGAATAACCGATAAGGATATAGATATTATAGATAGAATTAACGCAAGCACACATTTCTCCAAACATTTATTTTTAATTATATCACATAGAACAGGTAAGTCATACAGAAATGAGACTATATTTAAGATAGACTGCAACGCAAAAATCCAACCGATTGGCTGGATTTCTAAGGAGATTTTCCTCGAGTCTCACGACTGGAGAGGAAATATTTAGGATACGAGATTAGTATAGAATGTTTGCAGTAGAATGGCATCCGTCTCAGGGCTGATTTTACAAAGTGGGTATTTTATGATAGGATAGAAACACTATTAAGGAGGATGGTCATGATTCGAAGAGCAGAACAGGCGGATATTCCAGTCTTGAACCGGTTGTTGCAACAAATTTTACAGGTCCATCATGTAGCGCGACCAGATATTTTTAAGGCTGAAGGGCAGAAGTTTACGACTAGTCAGCTGGAAGAGTTGCTGAAAAATGAGGACAAGCCAGTATTTGTCTATGAGAAAAATGGTGAAATTTTAGGGCATCTTTTTTGTGAAATTGGCCAGGCGGATGGGCACGTTTTAGAGCCTGTTAAAACACTGTTTATCGATGATTTGTGTGTGGATCAGGCGGCGCGTGGTCAAGCAATTGGGCAGCAGTTGATGGATTTCGCCCGTGCCTATGCAAAAGAAATTGGCTGTCATAATCTGACCTTGGATGTCTGGAATGACAATGCTGGTGCGACTCGTTTCTATGAGCGTTTGGGGATGACACCTCAGAAAACACGTATGGAAATGATTTTAGAAGATTAAAAAACCTTGGACGAAGTTCCGAGGTTCTTATTTTTTTGTAATTTTAACAGTCAATTGTGCGGTGGTGGGTTAAAAAGGTCCGGGAGATCTTTTTAATCTGGAAATGACACTTGCAAGGCAAGTGTCAACAACATCAATTTCTACGAAATCACGATTGAGTCCCACTCTCTTTTAGTCTATTATCTTGTTCGTAATTGTTTGAGAAGATTTTGTGCTGTTTCTAGGTTCATGTGTTTTTCTTGACTCAGTAATTGGGCTAGGAACTCAATTTCCTCCTCGTTGGCACCTGCTAGAAGAGCCAGAGATTTTGCATGGAGTTTCATATGTCCTTGCTGGATTCCAGATGTCACTAGGGCTCGGAGAGCTGCAAAATTTTGGCATAGTCCAGTTGCAACAATAAGGGAAGCCAGCTGACGGGCATCAGGGTGACCCAAGAGTTCGAAAGCAATTTGGACTTTAGGATTGAGGCCAATTGAACCACCTACAGTTGCAATGGGCATGGGAAGTGTCAGACTTCCGACCAATTCATCTTCTTCAATAGTCCAAGTGGAAAGACCACGATACTGACCATCATGGCTGGCGTAGGCATGTGCACCAGCTTCTACAGCCCGCCAATCATTGCCAGTAGCAAGTACTAGTGCATCTATTCCATTGAAAATTCCTTTGTTGTGCGTTGCAGCACGGTAGGTGTCCACTTGGGCCAGTTGACTTGCAAGAGATAGTTTTTCAGCTGTACCTTTGGCGGTTTCAGGGTTCGTGTGGAGGCTACTAATCTTGATACGGCAACTAGCTGTTACAAGAGAATCCGTAGCGTAATTAGAAAGGATAGCCATGAGACTTTTTCCAGCGGTTACTTCTTCCAGATACCCCTTGATTCCCTCCAGCATGGTGTTGAGAATATTGGCACCCATGGCTTCTTGGACATCCACGTGTAGGTAAAGGATAAGAAAGTCTTCTTTTATCGCTAGGGAAATGGCTCTAGCCCCGCCCCCGCGTTTGACGATAGAAGGATGAGCTTGATTAGCCAAGGCGAGAATGGTTTGTTCTTGCTCCTTCAAAAGAGCGCTAGCTTTTTCCATATCTTCAATCGCGTACAGTGCCACCTGACCAATCATGAGGCGTTGGTGGACTTGTGTCTGAAAGCCGCCAGATTTTGCGATGATTTTGGCTCCGAAAGAACAAGCAGCGACAACGGAGGGTTCCTCGGTCACCATAGGCAGGCTGTATTCTTGACCGTTTAGGACAAATTCAGGCACAACAGAAAAGGGGAGAGCAAATGTCCCTAGATGATTTTCGGCCATCTTCCCTGCAATGTTTTCTGGTAGATTGAGGTCTTCATCTAATGTTTGTTTTTGCTGGGCTGACAAGCCTTTTTTTTCTGCTAAAATGGCAATCCGCTCAGCGCGTGTTTTTTTGTAAAATCCTGAAAAGTCTGACATAGAGTTCCTTTCAAACTAAAAAACTCCAGCATCGCAGCTGGAGGCAGTGATTTATCCTTTGCGATAAATGCGTTTGTGGTCTTCGATTTTGTGAAGTGCAAATGGTGCAGTATCCGTAAGTTCAGCAGCATTTCCTTGGTCATCCACTTGGAGTTCTTCGAAGAAGATAGACTCGTATTGATCAACGGTCAGACGCGTCCGTGCTTCTAATTTTTCTAGACGTTGACTATCTAACTGATCGCGGAAGCCTTCAACCAAGCGGCCGCTGAAAATTTCACAAACCGCTCCCGAACCATAGCTATAAAAGAGTACTTGGTCGTCTGCTTGGATAGCTTGACTATTTTCTAGGAGAGAGAGCAAGGATAAGAAGATAGAGCCTGTGTAGATGTTTCCGACGATTTGGTTGTAGACGATTGCTTCGTGGAAGCGTTCTGTGAGACGCTCCAAATCTGAACCTTGAGCGATAGCTTGGAGGCCTTTAAGACCTTGTTTTGAGAACGGGATGTGGAGGCACATGGCTGCAAAATCAGCGAGGCTCTTGCCTGTTTTTTCTTGGTAACGTGCAAAAGTGGTTGTCAAGCAGTCAGTGTATTGCTCTGTTGAATATTTACCGTCCACACGAGGGTATTTGTCGTAGTTTGGACGCCAGAAGTCCATAATGTCGCGTGTTTGGCAGATATTGTCATTGTTGAGGACCATGATGCGAGGGTCAGCAGAGACTAGCATGGCAATGGCGCCAGCACCTTGCGTGGACTCGCCACCAGAGGCAATCCCGTATTTGGCGATGTCGCTAGCAATCACCAAGACTTTTGAAGTTGGAAACTGTGCAACATGGCTCTTAGCCAAACTCAGACCAGCAGTCGCTCCGTAGCAGGCTTCTTTGATTTCAATCGAGCGGGCAAAGGGGTGAATTCCCAATAGACCGTGGATGGAAACCGCTGCAGCCTTACTTTGGTCGACGCTGGACTCAGTACCTACGATGACCATATCGATAGCTTGTTTGTCTTGGTCGGTCAAAATAGCTTGCGCTGCTTGAGCACCAAGGGTGACAATGTCTTGACTGACTGGAGCAACAGCCATCTGGCTTTGCAAGAGTCCAATTTTGAATTTATTTGGGTCAATATTGCGGGCAGCTGCCAAGTCTGCTAAGTCTAAGACGTAGCTAGGAGCAACAAAACCAATTTTATCAATACCAATGTTCATGTTTTATCCTTTTGCATTTGAAATAATGAGGGAAATTCCTTGCCCACCACCGATACAGAGGGAGCAGAGCCCCATTTTTTTTTGGCGTTTTTCTAATTCGTGAATGAGACTAACCAAAATCCGCGCACCACTGGCACCGATTGGATGACCGAGCGCAATCGCACCGCCATTTACATTGACTTTTTCTGGTGCAATATCGAGTTGGTCTGCCACGGGAATAGCCTGAGCAGCAAATGCTTCATTGAGCTCGAAAAGATCAATGTCTGAGACAGAAAGTCCAGCCTTGTCCAGTGCTTTTTGACTTGCAGGAATAGGACCCAATCCCATGAGGTCTGGGGATACACCTGCCGTAGCATAGCTTTCGATATAAGCCAAAGGCTCGATAGCTAGTTCTTGAGCCTTTTCCTGAGACATGAGGACCAGCACTGCACAGCCATCGTTGATACCAGAGGCGTTTCCTGCTGTGACCGTACCGTCTTTCTTGAAGGCGGGTCGGAGTTGGCTTAGCTGCTCGAGAGAGGTCGCGCGTGGGTATTCATCTGTGTCAAACAGTACTTCCTTGCGGCCTAGTTTGACAGTTAGGGGGGCAATTTCATTTGTAAATCGTCCAGCTGCAATGGCCTGCGCAGCCTTTTCTTGACTGGCTAGGGCAAAGGCATCTTGTTCCTGGCGTGAAATGCCGTGCAGGCTAGCAACATTTTCAGCTGTGATGCCCATATGTTGACCTGAAAAGGCATCTGTCAAGCCGTCCAGAAGCAGGCTGTCTTCTAATGATAGATGACCAAGTTTGCTACCAAATCGTGCTTGTTTGTTGAGATAGGGAGCTTGGCTCATGATTTCAATCCCACCTGCGACGACGACATCTGCGTCACCGAGCAAGATAGATTGGGCGGCCAAGACAACTGCTTGTAGTCCAGAGCCACAAACTTTATTGACAGTATAGGAAGGAACCTCTTCTGGAATGTCTGCTGTAATGGCAATTTGTCGGGCAATATTTTGTCCGTGACCAGCAGCCAAGACATTTCCGAAGATAACCTCGTCAACAGCAGTGGTTGGAATTTGTTTCTGATTGAGCGCAAAACGGGTCACATCTGCACCGAGTTTTGCAATGTTCACATCTGTGAGACTGCCACCAAATTTGCCGATAGCAGAGCGGTAAGCAGAGACAATAGCGACTTTATTCATGGTATCTCCTGTCTTTGGACACATCATGTGTCTTAATCAGCTTTTCCATTATACCATGTTTGGCTAAAAAAGTTTGGAAAGATTATCCGTCTTGAGGCTGATTTTGGCAAGGAAAAAATATGAAAACGCAACCATCTTGCTATAAGTCTAGCTATTTTTGCTAATTTTGTGTAAAATAGAAAAGTAAAAGAGGATAACCTCAAAATAAAAAGGAGAATCCAATAGAATGGTAAAATTGGTTTTTGCTCGCCACGGTGAGTCAGAATGGAACAAAGCTAACCTTTTCACAGGTTGGGCTGACGTTGATTTGTCAGAAAAAGGTACACAACAAGCAATCGACGCTGGTAAATTGATCAAAGAAGCTGGTATCGAGTTTGACCTTGCTTACACTTCAGTCTTGAAACGTGCTATCAAAACAACTAACCTTGCTCTTGAAGCAGCTGACCAACTTTGGGTACCAGTTGAAAAATCATGGCGCTTGAACGAACGTCACTACGGTGGTTTGACAGGTAAAAACAAAGCAGAAGCAGCTGAGCAATTCGGTGATGAGCAAGTTCACATCTGGCGTCGTTCATACGACACATTGCCACCAAATATGGCACGTGATGATGAGCACTCAGCACACACAGACCGTCGTTACGCTCACCTTGATGATTCAGTTATTCCAGATGCTGAAAACTTGAAAGTGACTTTGGAACGCGCTCTTCCATTCTGGGAAGACAAAATCGCTCCAGCACTTAAAGATGGTAAAAATGTTTTCGTTGGTGCACACGGTAACTCAATCCGTGCCCTTGTAAAACACATCAAACAATTGTCAGACGACGAAATCATGGATGTTGAAATTCCTAACTTCCCACCACTTGTATTTGAATTGGATGAAAAATTGAACATCGTTTCAGAATACTACCTTGGTAAATAATCAGAAGAGAGCAAATTAGCTCTCTTTTTTATGCATTTATGCGAAAAATGCTACAATGAATCATATTAACTCGTAGTTAGGAGAACAGATGATTCAGTCAATGTGGTTAAATTTTGCAACCAAATCAGTTGTAGATACGGGGAAGTTTTTTAAAGAACTTGGTTTTGAAGTGCCTTATCCTCAGGGAGAAAGTGGTTCAATCGTGGATATTCGTCTAGGGAAAAATGGGCAGATTGTCTATTTCGACGAAAACGTTTTTGCCCAAATAGCACCATTTTCAGTGTCGAAGGATGAAGTCTTGGTCAGTATGGATGCAGAGAGCTCGGAGGAAGTAGAGGATTTTCTTGCCAAAGTAGCTGCAGCTGGTGGGCGTATCAGTGCTCCAGCAGGGGACCGAGGAGGAATCTTTGGTGGCGCTTTTGAAGATTTAGACGGCCACTATTTTACGATTATCGTGATGCCAGGCTAACAAATACTATGTCGGCGATGCAATAAAAATCAGAAGAGGTGTGCCTATGCTTTCTCAGCAATTGGTGGCCACAAAGATCGGTCAGATCTATACAGAATTTCGTAAGGGGAAAAACTGTATCGTATTTTTAAGTGGTGTTGGAGATTTTTCTACCAGCGATAATTTTCAACAAGTTTTGAAAAAGATGCCAGAAGATTGGGGTTATTTGACAGTGGATTATCCTTGTTCTGGGAAAAGCCCGGTGCAAGATCAGTCAGAATTTGGTGTAGGAGACTACATTGAGGCTGTCCGTTCACTTCTTCAGCAATTTCAAATAGAAGATTTTATCATGTGTGCGCATAGTATTTCAGGAGTGATTGTACTGAATTTAGCCAACAAAGCTGGTAATCCCTACAAAGGCGCTGTTTTACTAGAACCAACAACGAGTGCAATCCTCTTTGGAGGCTTAGCGGAGCATCTCTATCCTGAGTTTGTAGCTCTTGAACAAGAAATTTCAGAAAAATACGGTAGCACGTTCAACTATTTGAAGGAGATGAGTCAGTCTTATTTTAATGAACACGATTATCAACTTTTGTGGCAACATGCGAGTGATAGTGCTTGTCGAAACGAAGTAGCGAGGTTATCAGGAATTCAAGAGTTACCACAAATTTCTCCTAGAGATTTTGAAAGTCAAATTTCAGAGAAACAGCCAGTTGTCATCTTTGCACAGGCTTTTCGACAGGATGAATACAACCGTTCAGAATATAAAAATCATCATCCATTGAGCCAAGTCATGCTAGGTGGTTCTACTCATTATCTGCAGTGGTCAGAGTCTGAAAAAATCGTAGAAGCATTGGGTGATTTGTTGGATAGGGCGTTGTGATTTTAAAAATTCGGTGCCATTCCCCTTCTCCATCTCAAAGCTATAGACGGTGGTCTACGGCTTTTTCTTTTTGAAAATTCAGTTGTTATCTAATCGGTAAAGATTTTTTAGAAAAGTGTTGACATTTAGATGCTTAACTGGTAAAATATAATCTGATTTTCATTAACCAGTTAATTTTTAGTCAGGAGAGTTTATGAAGAAAAAACAATTATTGTATAGCGGTTTGATACTGGCGGCACTTGCCTCTGGTTCAGCGCTAGCCTATCAATTGGGGGTGAGTAATGGCAAAAGCAGTACCAAACCATCTGTTCAATATGTGAAGAATTCATCAAAAGATGCGGACAAGAGTGAAACAATGGCATCGGATGCATCGAAAAAAGATGCAAAAGAAGAGGGAATTGCTGCAGAACAAATTGTTGTCAAAATAACCGATGAAGGCTATGTAACTTCTCACGGGGATCATTTCCACTATTACTCTGGGAAAGTTCCTTATGATGCCATTATCAGCGAAGAACTGCTCATGAAAGATCCGAACTATGTTTTGGACCAAAGCCATGTTGTTAGTTCCATTAAAAATGGTTATGTGATCAAGGTTGATGGCAAGTACTATGTCTACTTGGAGCCTAACAAACCACATGATCAAGTAAGAAGTAAGGAGCAGATTGCGCAACAACGCCAAGGAAATTATGGTCACCAAGCGGGCGCAAATCAAACAAATACAGAACGAGTAAAAAATGGCGGTAGCTACAAGACGGATGATGGCTATGTCTTTCATCCGAGCGATGTGATGGATGATTTGGGAGATGCTTATATCGTTCGTCACGGTGACCATATGCATTACGTGCCGAAGTCAGATTTGTCTGAGAGCGAAAGAGTGGCTACGAAGCAGTTTTGGACTCAACATAAACCTGCTCTTACAGCGGTTGCACCTGCAAGACATTCGCAAGGAAGCAGCGCAACGGTTACGCCTGTGGACAAGGTGCAGGCGGTACCATCTGCACCAGCCGTTCCTAATGCTGACGAGAGCCTGGCTGCGAAACGTGCCTATATGGCGAAGATGTACAATTTGCCTCTTTCAGTAATTCAAATTGCGGGAGACTATTTCACTTATCCACACGGTAATCATCGCCATGCGATGTTGATTTCAAAAGTAGTTGTGGGACAATTTCCGACAGCAGAAAGTGTCGCAGCGGATTTGAATCATGGTCATGAACCAATGGTTAAGCCAGCAGAGCCTGCTACACCAGTTCAGCCGAGTCAACCATCCACACCAACTCCAGCACCAAGTCAGTCAAAAGAAGAACCGACAGAGACAAAACCAGTTTTAGACAAGGAATTGAAAGCTAAAATCGACTATATCTCTCAACTGTATGGCGTTGATCCGGCAACAGTTCAAGTACAAGGTGATAGCTTGATTTGGCCACATGAAAATCATTCACATAGCATTAAGATTGCAGATGTGGTCATTCCTAAAATGAGTGATGACCCAGAAGCGGACTTTGAAGCTGAGTTGAATACCCTTGCGAAGAGCATGCATGTTGATTCATCTAGCATCATCATTGCGGATGGTACGATGACGATTTCCCACGTGGATCACACTCATACTTACAATATCAAGAGCCCAGGCTGGCGTGATTACATTAAGAACAAGGTACCAATTCCAAGCGGTGCTTATATCCCTGGAACCTTGGACCGAAAAGTAGTAAATGATAAGGTCACTTCTTTGATTCAATTGGCAGAAGAAGTGTATAAAGACAAGCCAAAACAAGTCCGTCGGATCAAATCAGCCTTGAATAGCTTCCAACAAGATTTGGTTTGGGCGACAAACTCAACAGCTGGTTACTTGAAGATTCTCTCAGACTTTGAGAATAAATACATCCAAGCAAGTACTGCACCAACTCCGTCAGAACAACCAATCGCAACACCTTCAGACAAGGAAGTAACCTGGAAAGAATTGGACTTCTTGTCTAATAAGATTTCGGCAGCGTTGACAAAAGATCATCCTGAATTTACGCAAGCAAACTTTAAACTGCGTGATTTGAATGTGACGATTTCATTCCGCCAAGGAGATAAGGCGGCCTTGAAAGCCAAACTCTTGCAGTTTGCGGCTGATTACCACTTGCCGATTGATGCCGAAGCACCAAAACCAGGTACAGCAACTACTCCATCAGACAAGCCTGCAACCTGGCCAGAAGTAGATGCTCTATCTAAGGCTGTTTCAGCGGTTCTGACCAAAGAACATCCACAATTTAGCGATGCAAAACGCAAGTTGCACTCCCTCTCTACAACCATTGCTTACCGTCAAGGGAAGCCGGCAGCTTTGGAAGAACAGTTGAACCAATTTATGGCAACATACAATCTCAAAGTGGCCTCAGTTTCTGCAGACAGCAAACCAGCAGAAAATGCTGAAACAACAAAACCAAATGGCAGACAGCTTGCGAACTTGAAACAATACTTAACAGCCAACCAATTCGATAAACGATTGACAGCTGAAGTGCGTAAAGCCGTCCAAGCAGCTCTTTGGAACGGGACAAGTAGTGTACAAGAACTTGAAAACCTCAAGCAACAAGTAAAAGATTGCTTCCGCCAATACGAAGAAAAACAAAGTCAGTTATCAGCTCGCATTGCAGATTCATTGGCGAAGTCACAAGACTTGCTCTCAGTGGTAGGAGATGCTGAACGTAAGGCAGCTTTCCAAGCAACTTTGGATGATTTTAAGGCACAATTGCAAGCATCAGATACAGATAAGACAGCTCTTTATGCAAAAGCAAAAGAATTGCAAGCACAATTAGAGCAAGAAAAAGCAATTGCAGAGGCACCAGTTGTTCCAGCAGAGGCAAGCCAACCAGCCCCTTCAGCAAATGAAGACAGTGCTGCGCTTGCTCATCAAGCCGAAGTGAAAAAACAGATTCAGGAAATTGTTGACTTTATCAATCAAAACAAAGATAAGATAGAAACAAAACCTGCTAGTCTGAAACAAGATTTGTTGAATCAATTTGTAGCTTTACAAGCTCAGTTAGCAAATGGTTCAGCGAATGTGGATGAATTGTTAGGGCAATTCCAAGCGCTAAAAGCACAAATTGAACCACATATCAAGGCCAATACAGGTTATCGTTTTAATCCTAGTGACTGGTCAGGTATGTATTAAGCTAGATTGATAGCTTCTGTTAAACTATTTCTTTACAAAAAATGCAGTCTCCAATTAGGAGGCTGCGCTTTTGTGTCAATTATCCATTAGCTAATCAGTAATGAGAGAAGCCAGATAAGCAAAAAGTGAGCTGGTTAAAAGCTGTAGTTAAACCATTTGGACTGTTTTCCGCGTTGACCATTGTAAAAGAGGAGGGCGAGAAAGGCGAAAATAGAAGACAACTCTTTCAAAAAGATCAGGTAGCCCAATGTTTGACGGAGAAGAGCTGGGAATTTTCCTTTGTGACCAAAGTAGAAAATCAACCCTAACCCGATACCATAAAAGCCGAAGTTTACAGAGAAGACCTCTGACAAGGCGATACCGCTCACAGAAAGCAGAAGGACAATCGGGATAGACCGGTAGCGAAATTTATCAATGGCCCAATCAATGCCCATGAGGATGACAAAGAGCAGGACAAATGTTGTGAAAATATTTTGATGTGCCCACTCCACTTGTCCATAAGTGGCAAGGTCAAAAGGCAACTTGGAAATTAGTGCGGATAGGATCAAAAAGCCCAGCATCTTCAGCCGATTGCGCGTATGGAAGAAACTCTCTACTATCAAAAAAACAAAAAATGGGAAAGGCGATAGTTCCTAGAAAAGCACACACATCGCTGATAAAGGCAAGTAGGGGATGATAGGAGCGATTGAGCAGTAGCAAGAGAAAGCCCTTGTTAAAGTGGTCGAGGAACATCGATACGTAGGCAATGTATTTTAAATGAGCAGCGTTAAGACTGATTTTTTGCATTGTCTGTTTTCCTTTTATCAATAAAATTTTTTAATATGTTATCAAACTGTTTAAATGCTTGTCAATCAATTGGCTTAGAGAGCTCTCGTATCATACAGTTTTTACAGTTAGATTTCCCCTTTGGTGCCTGATGTCGGCGGAATTTATGGTATAATAGGGACAACAAACGCAGTAAAGGAGATACAAATGGCAAGTATTAAAATGCTTCACGCTTGTTTGCGTGTAGAAAATTTAGAGGCATCAATGAAGTTTTATGCGGACTGTTTTGGTTTTGTCGAAACACGCCGCAAGGAATATCCTGAGCACAAGTTTAGTTTGGTTTACATGGCTTTGCCGGGCGATGAATTTGAGATTGAATTGACCTACAACTACGACCACGATCCCTATGTAGTAGGAGATGGATTCTCACACTTGGCTCTTTCTTCAGATGATTTAGAAGGAGATAATGAAAAGCACAAGGCTTTGGGCTACAAGACGACCGACCTTTCTGGCTTGCCAGGCAACCCAGGTCACTACTATTTTGTAACAGACCCAGATGGTTATCGTGTAGAAGTTATTCGCGCAGATTAATAGACAAACGGCAAGAGAATCCCCTTGCCGTTTCTTACAAAAT
Organism: Streptococcus gallinaceus; assembly: GCF_024170225.1. Taxonomy (GTDB): domain Bacteria; phylum Bacillota; class Bacilli; order Lactobacillales; family Streptococcaceae; genus Streptococcus; species Streptococcus gallinaceus. The sequence goes on from NZ_JALJXU010000002.1 coordinate 85,307, forward strand.
TGTTATGTTCCCCTAGTTGACAGGGGTAAGGGATTCAATTACTATGGAAGGAAAGATTAGAAACGGGTGAAATGATGAAAAAATGGTGGTGGTTGTTGCTTATAAATATCGTGCTAGTTATTGCTGTAGGGTTGGGCTCTGTCTCTGCTTATAAATCTTATATTGAGCGTACATTGGCTCATACGATTGAGCAAAAAAAGGAACAGCTGGCGCCAACTACTGCCTATGACCTGCAAGAAGGCAATAGCGGTAGCAGCAAAGTCATCGCTTATTTTCCAAAAGGAAAAGATGGCAAGCGCATCAGCACTCTGGAGAGTAAGATGTATGCTTCCATTGACAAGCGAGTTGGACGCAAAGCTGCTAAAAAGCGCGTGAGTCAACTCTATCTCTTGTGGACTAAAGAAGAACAAACTAATGTTCCAAAAGTTAGAAAAGAACGATTGCACTCCGTTTCTTATCGGATTAAGGGCAACAAGCTTGAGCAAGAAAAGCAGGAAGAAGAAGGAGCCGTCTTATTGACAGAGGACAATCAGCCCTTCAACTTTACGAATTTATTTAAAGATGCTAGTCATGTCGGCGATGCCTATGCCAAGCAGTTGGAAGATGAATTGACAAAGGCTGGAAAGTCTGATGAAGAGAAAAAAGCCGCTCTTGCAACTTTGAAGCAGATTGACTTGGCTAGTGTTGAATTCAAATATGAAAATAGCCAACTGACGCTTCTTTTACCAACTTCATTAGCAGGTATTAGCCAGCTCAGCTTGCCAGTTTCGCGCTTTTATGACGTTATCAATGTAGACTATCTGGTTGATGCTGATAAGAAAGCTTACGAGGCTTACAAAGCGGAGCAAGAGGCTAAAAAGAACCAAAATCGGATTGCTTTGACTTTCGATGACGGTCCGAATGCGACAACTACTCCGCAAGTACTGGACTTGCTGAAAAAGTATAATGTAAAGGCTACTTTCTTTGTATTAGGAAAAAATGTAGCGGGCAATGAAGCCATTCTGCAACGGATGCATGCAGAAGGTCACGAAATTGCTAACCACAGCTGGAGTCATCCACAGTTGACAGCCCTCTCTGCGGACCAAATCAAGCAAGAAATTGACCAGACACAGGCCGCTATCAAGGCAGTTATTGGCAAGGCGCCCACAGCCTACCGTCCGCCTTATGGTGCGGTCAATCAAGCAGTTCAAGCGGTGACACATTTGCCAGCTATCTACTGGACGGTGGATACTCTGGACTGGAAGAGCAAAAATCCAGCTGCTATTTTAGGGGAAGTAAAAGCTCATACTCAGCCAGGAAGCATCATTTTAATGCATGATATCCACCCAACAACTGTAGCTTCATTGGACAATGTCTTGGCCTATCTGACAAGTTGTGGCTACAGCTTTACGACTGTTGACGACCTTATCGGTCCAAATGTAAATCCGCAATATGTTTACTACAGTCAGTCATCTTCTGGTCCTGCACGATAAAAAAGAGCCCTTGGCTCTTTTTATTTTGTGATAGAAAGAATATAATCCTTGAGCCCTGGGGCCTTTTCAAGATTAAATTTACGGGAGAACAAGTGTCCCAACTCCCGTCCTTTTTCCAACTGTGCAATGTCCTTTTCGCTGTCTGTCCACTCGTAAGGACGACCGTCCCACCAGTTGATATAACGAAGATTGCCTTGAAACTCGTCTGGTACTTCCTCTACAGGATCGTAGTGGTAAATCTTGTCGAGCAGGTTAGCACGTTTTAGCACCATGGCAAAGAAGTATTCGTCTGAGCAGAAGGTGAAGCGGAAATGTTTGCGGATAAAGGCTTCATTTTCAAGTACGGTCAGAAGAACCTCGTGATTGAAGGATTTCCATTCAGAAAATCCATCGAAACCCATTTCAGCGCGTTTTCCATGTAGGCGGTCCACTTTGAGCGCAGTCTGGAGCTTGTTTTCAGCGATTTGATAAACGCGCAAGACCTTGCGGGCAATTGGAGACAGATTGCGTGGATTAATCCGACGCGAGAGATGGTAATGCTCGACTAATTTATGAAGTTTTAACTCCTCGGCTTCTTCTTGATTGTAGCGTGTGATAAAGATCTTGTCTTCTTTATCTTTGAAAAAATCGTGGATAACATCTTGAGATTGGAGAGGCAAGTCAGCACCAGAAATCAAGTGATACATGGCGTACGGTCCCTTTTCTGCAACGGCTTTATAGAGAATCAGCTCGCATTCTACCAATGAGAAATGTCCCCAGTAAACCGCAATCCGAGGCGTGAAGTAGACCTTGGAGTACTTAGCAGCAGAGACCAGCCGCTCCTTGTCAGCCTCTGTCAATGTACTGCGTTTATCAATGTGGATGAAAATATCATTTCTAGGATCATCTACTAATGAAATTTGGAAAGCAAGTTGCTCGTATTTATCATAAGCGATGACAAGATAAGCATGTTTGTTCATAGATTATTCCTTAACATTTACTGGTATAGAAGTCCTTACCATTCTAAACTAAATGTTCCCGTTTTACAAGCTAGGAGGAAAAGTTTATAATAAACAGACAAGTAACCAATGAAAGAGAAAATTATGTCTGAAAATATAGAAGCGAAACAGTCTCATGGGAAAGCGACCATGGTACGAGGAATGGCTTGGTTAACGGCAGGTAGTTTTATCAGTCGTTTGCTGGGTGTGGTCTATATCATCATCTGGTATCGTTGGATGGGGGAGCACAAGGCAGAAGCTAATGCTCTCTTCAATATGGGCTATCAAGTCTATGGAAACTTCTTACTCTTATCAACGGTTGGCTTACCGACGGCAGTAGCCAAGCAGATTGCCAAGTATAACATTCAGGGTCGAGAAGATGTTTCCTATTATTTGGTGAGAGAATTCTTCAAGCTCATGTTGATTTTTGGTGCTATTTGTGCTGGAATTATGTACCTTTCATCCCCTTTACTAGCGCAAATGTCGGGGGCAAAAGAAGAGTTGACACCAGTTATGTATAGCTTGGTGCCCCCCTTGTTTATCTTCCCGACCATGAGTATCATGCGTGGATTTTTCCAAGGACACCACAATATGAAACCCTATGCCATCAGTCAGATTATCGAGCAGATTGTCCGCGTTATCTGGATTTTGGTAGCGACCTTCATCATTATGAAGCTAGGTTCTGGTGATTACCGAGAAGCAGTTGTGCAGTCAACTTTTGCGGCCTTTATCGGAATGATTGCGAGCGTAGGAACCTTAGGTTATACCATGCACAAGCAAGGCTTCATTAAGAAAATTTTTCGACCAAAACCTGCGTCCATTACGATTGACCTGAAAAGCCTGATCATCGAAACGGTTAAGGAAGCCATTCCGCTGATTATCTTAGGATGTGCTTTCCAGATTTTCCAATTGATTGACCAGATGACATTTGTTAACTTTATGGCCTTGATTACCGACCAAAGTAAGAAGAGCTTGCTCGTATTGTACTCTTATATGACGGCCAATCCAAGCAAGATTACCATGTTGATTATCGGGGTGACAGGTTCATTAGGAAGTGTGGCTATTCCGCTGATTACAGAACGATTTGTTCAAGGAGATAAAAAGGGAACGGGGCAACTCATCGAAGACAATCTTCAAATGCTCTTTATTTTCATGATTCCAGCTATCACTGGAACTGTCCTTCTAGCCCGTCCACTCTACAGTATTTTCTACGGTGTCGCTTCTGACATTGAGATTTACCTCTTTATTGCAAATCTGCTCTTGATTTTTGTGCAAGGCTTGTATGCAATTTTTGGTGTTGTCATTCCAGCCATTTTCCAAAATCGGGCAGCCATCCAGTATTTCTTCATCGGTTTCTTGGTTAAATGTGTTCTCCAATTACCAGCACTCTATCTTTTCCATGCTTACGGCTCACTCGTGGCCTCAGCAATAGGTCTAACGGTGACTGTTTATCTTTTTTACAAGCGTATTAAGCAGGTGGTTCCTGTTGACGAACATCATGTGAAGACAGACATCCGCACCATTAGCGCTATTAGTCTTGTGATGGGAATTGTTGTCTGGCTGGTTGAATGGGCTTTGAATGACCTGCTTCCGCTGACAGGTCAATTGACGAGTGCAGTGCATGTGGCTGTCAGTGGGTCGGTCGGAGTAGCAGTCTTTGTTTTACTGACCTTGAAGACACGTCAATTGGATAAATTGATTGGTTCACGTGCGGACAGACTTCGTCGTAAATTGAAAATTTCCTAAAAGAAAACCATAAGGTTTTCTTTTTTTGGAGATTTTGTGGTAAAATAGTCTAGATAAATACAGAGGAGTAAGATGATGAAACCCAAATATGAACGTATTCTAATCAAATTGTCAGGAGAGGCTTTGGCTGGTGAACGTGGTGTCGGAATTGACCTACCAACCGTTCAAGCAATGGCAAAAGAAATTGCGGAAGTCCATAGCTCAGGTGTCCAAATCGCTTTGGTAATCGGTGGCGGAAACCTCTGGCGCGGCGAACCTGCGGCAGCAGCTGGCATGGATCGTGTGCAAGCAGACTACACTGGTATGCTTGGTACAGTGATGAATGCGCTCGTGATGGCAGATAGCCTTCAACAATACGGAGTGGATACGCGTGTGCAAACGGCTATTCCAATGCAGAATGTTGCGGAGCCTTACATTCGTGGACGTGCTCTTCGTCACTTGGAAAAAGGACGTATTGTCGTATTTGGTGCAGGTATCGGTTCACCTTATTTTTCAACAGATACAACAGCAGCTCTTCGTGCAGCTGAAATCGAAGCAGATGCTATTCTCATGGCCAAAAATGGCGTTGATGGTGTCTACAATGCAGACCCTCGTAAGGATGCCAATGCTGTCAAATTCGACGAATTGACACACGTTGAAGTCATCAAACGTGGCTTGAAAATCATGGATGCAACAGCATCTACCTTGTCAATGGATAACGATATCGACCTCGTTGTCTTCAATATGAACGAACCAGGAAATATCAAACGCGTTGTCTTCGGTGAACAAATCGGTACAACCGTTTCAAATAAAACAGAACACAAATAAGAAAAGGAATCTTTATGTCGAAAGAAATCGTAACAAAAGCACAAGAACGTATGGCTCAATCACACCAAAGTTTGGCTCGTGAATTTGGTCAAATCCGTGCAGGTCGTGCCAATGCTAGCTTGCTTGACCGCATCACTGTGGAGTATTATGGAGCAGAAACACCGCTCAATCAATTAGCAGGGATTACAGTTCCTGAAGCGCGTGTCCTCTTGATTACCCCATTTGATAAGTCAATCTTGAAAGAAATCGAACGTGCCTTGAACGCATCAGACCTTGGCTTAACACCACAATCTGACGGTACAGTCATTCGCTTGGTTATCCCAGCTTTGACAGAAGAAACACGTAAGAGCTTGGCAAAAGACGTGAAAAAAGTCGGAGAAAACTCAAAAGTTGCCATCCGCAATATCCGTCGCGATGCTATGGATGATGCCAAAAAGGCTGAAAAAGCAAAAGAAATCACTGAAGATGAGTTGAAAACTCTTGAAAAGGACATCCAAAAAGCAACGGATGACGCCATCAAGACAATTGACGATATGACAGCTGAGAAAGAAAAAGAACTCCTGTCTGTATAAGAAAAGGCCTGAGTCAGTTTAAGCTGGCTCTCTTTTTAACATTAAAGGAAAAATATATGAACCATTTATTAGCAACCTTCATCGTCGGTCTTGTGACGGATGAAAATGACCAATTTTATTTTATTCAAAAAGAAGGCTTCACCTTTGCCTTGGCAAAAGAAGAAGGGCAGCACAAGCTAGGTGAGTCTGTTAAAGGCTTTGCTTACTTGGATATGAAGCAAAAACCACGTTTGACGACCAAAGATGTGACGGCAACCCAAGAAACCTTTGGTTGGGGAACAGTGACGGATGTCCGTAAAGACTTGGGTGTGTTCTTGGATACTGGATTGCCGGACAAGGAAGTCGTTGTGTCTCTCGACATTCTCCCAGAAATAAAGGAATTATGGCCTAAAAAAGGCGACCAACTCTATGTTCGTTACAGCATAGATAAGAAAGATCGTATTTGGGCGCTTCCAGCATTTCAAGAAGAATTCCAAAAGATGGCGGGACCTGCCTATGACAATATGCAAAACCAAAATGTTAAAGCCATCGTTTTCCGTCTGAAAATGAACGGCACCTTTGTCTATCTGCCAGACAACAATATGCTAGGCTTCATTCATCCAAATGAACGCTATGCAGAACCGCGTTTGGGACAGGTGCTAGATGCGCGTGTCATTGGCTACCGTGCCGTAGACCGTACCCTCAATCTCTCTCTCAAACCGCGCTCTTTTGAGATGCTGGAAAATGATGCGCAGATGATTTTGACCTACTTGGAAAGCAATGGCGGCTTTATGACCTTGAACGATAAGTCTTCTCCAGCAGACATCAAGGCAACCTTTGGCTTGTCAAAAGGTCAATTTAAAAAAGCCCTTGGTGGGCTGATGAAGGCTAAGAAAATTAAGCAAGACCAGTTTGGGACAGAGCTCATCTAGCCGTCTCGACCAATCATGTATTTTCCAATATAGTTGAAAAATTCACGGGATACAGGGAAAAGCCCGTAGTGGAGTTGGCTGGCGTATTGTTTCCACTCGGGATGTTGTCGAGCATAGTCGATTGGACATTCGCGTACGATTGGTAGGTAGTCCATATCCTTTCGGAATGGATGAAAGGATTCGTTCATGTTTACTTTGTAGACGGTATCGTCTGTCAGTTGTCCCAGTGCGGTAAAGGCTTGATAGGCTTCTTTGGTTTGCATGGACAGCTTAGGGCTGTAGTAAATCAAGTAATCGCCCTTTTTCATCCTGCTGAGTGACGCCTTTTTCCCATGACCTACTTGGGAAAATCCGTCTTTGACAGCTAGGTCTACGTGTTCTTTTGAAACAACTCCAATCCAATAATTTATAAACATTCCTTTGCTAGATTTTTATAGTATAGGAGTGTTTCATCAAAAATGCAATCAATTGCTAGAAATGAAGGTGTGTATGCTCGTTTATATTGCAGGAAGCGGAGCCATGGGTTGTCGCTTTGGTTACCAATTGTCTAAAACCAACCATCGTGTGATTTTGCTGGATAACTGGGAAGATCATATCGCAGCTATTTCTGAAAATGGTCTTCAGGTGACGGGAGATGTTGAGGACTGTGTCCGTTTGCCGATTATGAAGCCAACTGAGGCGACAGAGATTGCGGATCTGATTATCCTCTTGCCTAAGGCTGACCAACTCCCTAAAATGTTGCAGGATATTCGGGGAATTATCGGTGAAAATACCAAGGTTCTCAGCCTTTTGAACGGACTGGGACATGCCACCACCATGCGTCGTTATCTGGCGCAGGAAAATATCATGGTCGGTGTGACCATTTGGTTAGCTGGTTTGAAAGGACCAGGACAGGCCTTTTTACAAGGAACCGGCAGCCTTTCTGTCCAAAATATGGTGGGAGATGGGGATGCTGTTGCACCGCTTATTGAGATGTTTAACGAAGCGGGGCTGAATGCCTCTTATGACGACAATGTTATTGAAGCCATCTGGCGCAAGGCCTGCGTCAATGGTGTGATGAATCCAACCTGTGCAGTTTTGGATTGTACCATTGGAGAGTTGTTTGGGACAGAAGCAGGTCTCAATCTGGTCCAGCATATCTTTGATGAATTTATAGCCGTTGCCCAGTCTGAGGCAGAAGGGATTGACAAGCAAGCGATCTGGGCTTATATCATGGAGACTTCGAAAAAAGCTTCTAGCCACTATCCGTCTATGCACCAAGATTTGATTCAGCACAAGCGGCGCACGGAGATTGATTACCTGAATGGGGCTGTGGTCTTCAAAGGAAAACGGGCAGGCATTCCGACGCCTTATTGCCAAATGATAACCGATATGATTCACGCCAAAGAGGCCATGCTCGGTCTGCGTTAGATTAGAAAGGACACTATGCGCAAATCATTTTATAGCTGGCTCATGACCCAGCGTAATCCCAAGTCCAATGAGCCTCTGGCCATCTTGGCAGACCATGCTTTTGAGGATACCACCTTCCCCAAGCATACAGACGACTTCGATACAGTCAGCCGCTATCTGGAAGACCAAGCCAGTTTTGTCTTTAACTTAGGCCATTTTGACCAGATTTGGGAAGAGTATTTGGGGCATTGAGATGGATATTTCATTTAAAACGGAATCTGTACGTTTCAATCTTCGTGTAGCAGCAGTGATTCACCAACAAGAAAGGTTGCTGGTGATTCGGGAAGAGAATGCTCCCTATGCCTACTTGCCAGGAGGTCGTGTGCACATGGGTGAGGATGCAGAAGCCGCTATTTTACGAGAAATAAAGGAAGAAATGGGGGAACAAGCCAAGATTGTTCGACCTCTTTGGTTGTCCCAAAATTTCTTTCGAGAAGAAGTCAGCGAGGAAGATTTCCATGAATTGTGCTTGTATTTCCTTGTAGATGTACCTAATATCCGAAAATCTGACTTTACTGTTGTGGAAAAGGGACGCGAGAACCACTTTTTCTGGCTGGATTTTGACCAATTACAAGAGGACAGAGTCTATCCACAATTTATAAAAAAAGAAATAAAGCAATTACCAAGGGAATTGACCCTGAGAATAGCTCGAGACTGATAAGAAATCCCCCCCCTTGGGGATTTTCTGCTATAATGAAGCTAGAAATAAAAAAGGAAGAAATGAATAGTGCAAGATTTTTCGGTTGAGATTGCCTTGAGTCATCCAGATGATGTGCTGGCTCTGTTTGGGAGTAATGAGCGTCATCTGCGTTTAGTAGAGGAAAATTTAGGAGTTGTCATCCATGCGCGGACAGAACGGGTGCAGATTTTAGGGGATGATGAGGAGGCAGTCGAGCTGGCTCGCATCACGCTACAAGCTCTTTTGGTTCTTGTTAGTCGTGGGATGTTGGTCAATACTTCAGATGATGTGACAGCTCTCTCCATGGCTCAGGCGGGGACTATTGATAAGTTTGTAGCCCTCTATGAAGAAGAAATCATCAAGGACAACTATGGTAAGCCCATTCGGGTCAAGACCTTGGGTCAAAAGGTCTATGTCGATAGCGTCAAAAAGCACGACGTGGTCTTTGGGATTGGTCCTGCGGGAACGGGGAAAACATTTTTAGCTGTGACCTTGGCAGTGACGGCTTTAAAACGAGGACAGGTCAAGCGCATTGTCCTGACGCGACCAGCTGTTGAGGCAGGTGAGAGTTTGGGCTTCCTACCGGGGGATTTGAAAGAAAAAGTGGATCCTTACTTGCGTCCGGTTTATGATGCCCTGTATCAGATTTTGGGCAAGGAGCAGATGACGCGGCTCATGGAGCGTGAAATCATTGAGATTGCGCCCCTGGCTTACATGCGTGGGCGTACCTTGGACGATGCCTTTGTCATTCTGGATGAAGCGCAAAATACGACTATCATGCAGATGAAAATGTTTTTGACGCGGCTTGGTTTCAATTCGAAAATGATTGTCAACGGGGATACGAGTCAGATTGACCTACCACGCAATGTAAAATCAGGTTTGATTGATGCTCAGGAAAAATTACAAGCCATTCAGCAGATTGATTTTGTGCATTTTTCAGCTAAGGATGTGGTCCGGCACCCAGTGGTGGCTGAGATTATCAATGCTTATGAGCAGCCAGTTAGCGTAGCTGACCCCGAAGCTGTGACAGCAGAGAAATAAATCTTGTCATTAGGGATGGGATTTGATATAATAGATTTCGTTCGGTTAATACGAACTACAATTTGTATTTTAATTCATAGAATTAAATGGGCCTAGGATAAATTTCTAGGTTCTTTATTATGTTTTTACATTGATATTTAAGGAGGGAGTATGACAGCTAAAAAATGGCATGTTGTACCAGCGATGATTGCAACAGCAATTTTGAGTTTTTGTGGTATTTTATTTGAAACGTCAATGAATGTGACCTTTCCAACTCTCATGAAAGAGTTTGGAGTGGGAGCGACTGTCATTCAATGGGCGACAACGGGCAATCTGCTCGCCGTAGCGGCTACGGTGCCTCTATCGGCTTATCTGATTCGAAATTTTTCTGAGCGTCAGATTTTTATTATGGCGAATTCCCTTTTTCTCATGGGAGTAGTGGTAGATAGTTTTGCCTTTAACTTGTCCTTACTCTTGATTGGGCGCGTGTTGCAGGGGATTGGCACGGGGCTGGCTCTGCCCTTGATGTACCATATCATTTTGCACTATGTGCCTGTAGAGAGACGGGGCTTTATGATGGGGATTGCGGCCATGACAACCTTGCTGGCGCCAGCTATTGGTCCGACCTATGGTGGCTTTGTTTTGGCGCATTTTGGCTGGCAAATGATTTTCGTGCTCTTGTTCCCAGTTTTGATTGGGTCCAGCATTGTCGGCTTATTGTCTATTCCAAGTGCAAAAGTGGAGATTACGGAGAAACTCAATCTTCCAGCTTTCATTTCCTTGGGGATTGGGCTTGTCTTCCTGCTTTTATCCATTGAAAAATTATCTCTGATTTTCCTAGCGGCGGCTCTTTTAGGGCTTGTCATTTTCTATTATTTCAATCGGAAAAATCGTCTGCTTAACTTGGGTGTGTTTGGCAATCATGTATTTGTGGTCTTATTGTACGGCGTGTTTGCCTATCAGATTGTTCCCTTGGCCTTGTCATTCGTACTTCCCAACCATTTGCAACTGGTTTTGGGACAAAATTCGACGCAGGCAGGCATGTTCATGTTTCCTGGGGCGATTATCGTTGTTGCTATGTCACCAGTTTCAGGCTATTTATTTGATAAAGTCGGTTCGTTTAAGCCAATCCTGGCAGGCTTGGTGACAGTACTCGTCGGTTTATCAGCCATGTTCCTCTTTATAATGGGCAATTCTGTTTGGCTGTTATTGCTAGCGGATATTATTGTTAAGTTGGGAATGGGGATCGGAGCCAGCAACATGGTGACTTCTGCTTTGACCAAACTTTCGAAAGAAGAATCTGCGGATGGAAATAGCGTGCTCAACACCTTCCAACAATTCGCAGGAGCCTTCGCAACGGCAGTGGCTTCACAGTTGTTTAGCCTAGGAGAAGCAACGGGCCTATCAAATGGTGCCAGTCTCGGTGGCCGAAATGCAGTGGTCTTTGTCATGATTACCGTGATACTGGCTATGCTGGGGCTGATCTTTTTGAGACAGAAGAAAGAATTACGCTAGAAATAAGTCTGGTTTTCCAGTCTTATTTTTTTATTGACAAAAATAGAGTACTTAAGATATAATAGAAAAGCGCTGGTTTAGCTCAGTCGGTAGAGCGCATCCATGGTAAGGATGAGGTCGCCGGTTCAATCCCGGCAACTAGCATATTTAAGCAATTGGCGCATAAAATACTTTGGTAATTTTAAACTTCTTGACCAAGTTTGTCTTGTCTACCAAATATTGTGAATAATACTTTTTATTGTGTGTTTTAATATGAAGACAACATGCAGTTGGGCGCTACACCTCAATAGTGGGACATGAGAAAAACACTGTTATGAAACCAATTTCCTGAATTGAACGGGAGATTGGTTTTTAAAATGTCATTCAATCCTAGTTTCATTATAAAATGTGATGTAGTTCTTGATAATATTTGTTATACTACCGTTGTTGGTGACATGTTCACTTATGTTTCACGTTATGGGGGCAGTGCAGTTGGGATGAAGTTTTGTTATAAATGTAATAAGATAATATACCAAAAATCTATGTTTCTTTAGGAACAAGTGTACCTAAAAAGCATTTGTTATGTTTTAAAATATCTGAACAGATTAGGGAATGCCTTTTGAATTGAAGGAAAGAGTAGTATAGAATTGCGCATAGACTAAGTCATGAGGTTTTCATTTTATTTTATTTATGCTATATTAGATAAGACTAATTTTTTAGGAGAGTTGTAGTGAAACAATTACGATTAACAGGTTTACAATTAAAAATAATTGCTCTAGTCGGTATGATTATTGATCATATAAACACCTATTTTGGTTATCAGTTAGGTTTTCCAGACTGGATAGGTTGGGTTGGTAGATTTGTAGCGCCTGTATTTCTATATTTATTAATGGAAGGATTTATTTACACCTCTAATCGGTCAAAGTATTTTCGACGTTTATATACTGGTGCGTTCGTGATGTTTTTGATAAATTTTGCAAAAAATATTGTAACCAAACATTATTATCATCCAGTAACAAAGGAATTTGATGGTTTTATGCTGATAGAGGGAAATAATATTTTTCTAACATTGATGTGTTTTTTCATTATTTTTTGCCTCGTTGAACGTTTTCAAAAAAATGAACGCAATAAGTGGAAATATCTTGTTTTGCTTTTTCCAATGGTAATGGTCACTTGTTTTACAGAAGGAGGATTATACCTATTGCCTTTAGGACTTGTATTGGCATATTTTGGTAGTTCTAAAAACGCCACAATTTGGACATTGGCTACGACTTCCTTATTATTGGCTATAAAAGCAGTTATTAATTATTATTCTTTTGGAGTTACTTATTCAAATCTATACCATTATTTAGCATTTGATAATCAATTTATGCAGTGGTTAGCTGTTCCGCTTATTCTGGCTTATAATGGCGAGCGAGGAGGCAAAGGGAAACGCTGGGAAAAAGATTTATTCTATGTTATGTATCCAATGCATCTTATAGTTATTTATGTTATTAAAATCATTATTCAATAATTATTGAATAAATTCAGAAAAAGGAGAATATTGTTATGATACTACATCTTTTTTGGGGTGTTCCTTTTCTTATATTTTTACTTCTTTTTATCGTTGATTCTCGTCATTTATTGAACGCTTATCTCTTTTTGATTTCCTTTATTTTATTTGTGATTGTTCTTGCTGGTTATTTTGTTATTCAAGTGGAACGTTGGGATCAGCAATTAGCAATTGCGATTCTTATTTGGGGATTATTGTTGATTCCGTTAAGTATAGTTTTTTCTACTGTTTATCTATTTTTCAATGGAAAACAGATGTTAACATTTGAGGGACGACGATTTGCTAATCTTCTTTCTCTTTTTTATGGTGTTGTGATTGTTTTGGTAATTTTATTGCATTTTTTACCAAGTTATTTTATTACAATGAAGCTCATAAATTTGGTAGATGCTCTATTGTTTTATGGAAGTTTCCTTTACCTATCCTATATGATTTATGGTCTTGTCTATAATCTTTTTCCGATTACTTATCAACCAGATTACATTGTGGTACTGGGATCAGGTTTAATTGGAGATAAAATTCCGCCACTTTTGGAGCAGCGCCTAGAAAAGGGGATCTTTTACTATGAAAAATTTGATAAAAGACCCAATATTATTGTTTCAGGAGGCCAAGGCAGTGATGAGACTATTTCTGAAGCTCAAGCGATGGCTCAATATCTCTTAGCCAAGGGAATAAAACAGGAAAAACTTCTTGTTGAAAATAAATCCACAACAATGCTTGAGAATTTGACTTTTTCCAGAAGATTGGTTGTTGAAAAAATAAAGGGCACCCCTCGATTTTTAGTTGTAACCAATAGCTTTCATTCTTTACGAGCAGGAATTTATATGAGAAAACTAGGACTAAAGGGTCGTAGTGTTGGTTCAAAAACAGCGTTTTACTACTTACCTAGCGCATGGCTACGAGAAACTATTGGGCTTGTTGTGATATATTGGAAATGGCATGTAGTAATTGTCGGCTTTTATTTAGCTTCATGGTTCATTTCATTTTTTGTTTAGATAAGGAGAAAAGGCTTTCCTAGTTAATGTTAGTAGAGATAAAAAATTAAGTATGTGTATAGGAAAGGTAACAGGAACTTATCGAAAATAATTTCGCTTAAATAAAGAGCATACCTGTAGACATCAAGATATGCTCTAAAATAGGGGTTAAGCAAGTATATTTTGATTGTTAATAGAGATTAATAAAATTCTACATTAAGAATACCATTTGGATCAAATAAATTTATTTTTGTTTGTTCTGTAAATGGTGTAATAAGGAGTTTATTATTTTCTATAGCAGATGCAATACCAATAATTTGACCATCTACGATAATAGAAGACCCTGATTGTCCTTTGACTCCACTAATATTTGTTTCCAGCAAGCCGTCAGGGCGAATTTTAGTAATTTTTCCTGTTTCATATACCCATCGACCAGGAAGATTGATTGTATTTGAAACAATGGTAAATTTTTTACCTCTTAACTGTCGAAGGTTACGGTAAACTCGTAATCGTACTTGACTGGTATTTATGTTTGAGGTTTCAGATGATGGATCGGTAATTTTTACCAAAGCTATATCATTTACTCTATTCCAAGCGCCTGAATAAAATGGATAGATAATAAAGGGATTTTCACTGTTTGGAGAACGATAAATATCGGAGCTGTTTGTATAAGTAGCAGGTAGATTGGCGCGAAGAGCACTTGCAGAAGTTGTTTCCTCAGATATATTTCCTGTCTGCTCATCGGCAATTCCATGTGCTACAGTTAATAGTATATTGGGGGCAATTAATGTTGCTGAACTTTTTTTGTAATTATTTTCGCCAACTGTAACCTGTAAGATATAGGATAAATTATATGGCGATTGATTTGCTAGAGAAGTTCCTTCAATGGGTTTTGTAGCAGCTGCTGCATTTTCAAAGAAAGAGACCATTAAGCCTAGTACAAACAAGATACGAAATATTTTTCTTTTCATAGATATTTCCTCCAGAAATGTAATAGAGTACAGTTAATAACTTGCTTAGACCCAATTTTATTATATAATTTTTTATGAAAATACACAAATTAAGATGAAGTGATGTATGACCCAATCTATCCTTTTACTTTGACTAAAAAGGACACTGTTTTTCTTGAGGAATTTTTAGAAGATTATGGAGAAAAGTTGTTAAAACATTATCTAAAGTGGGAATAGTTTATACTTTACCTGCTTTTTGTATGGTTTTGATACGTTGTTGAAGGACTGTTTTAAAAAGCGTTTTTAGAGATGTCAGAAAACTAGGGTTATAGAAAGAAGGCTATTGAAGCAATCTCTTAAGTCTGTGATGGCTTTAAAAGCAGTGTTAGCCCTTTATCAAGTGAATCAGGAATATAGCTCAAGTAGTAAATCTTACTAAAAAAAATAATTCACCGAGCTTTATTACCGTTCACTTATATGGTAAACAAGTTGAAATAATAGCTCAGCGTCTTTCTAAATGCTCATCAATATTGGTCAAGTGTGAGGTTATTCAATGCCCTTATACAAATCAACAGGGACAATGTCGTACTTCCCAGTATATTACCCATGGTAACTGGATAGCATAGAGAATAAGGAAGTGACCACGAAGTGTAAACAAGGGGGATTTTACGGCTTCTCAGCCAGTAAATTTATTTTAATTAATCAGAACGCATACAGGAAGTTTTCTTGTATGCGTTCTTTTAGGATATTACTAAATTATGAATAAGAAGGGGAAGTTGAAAAAATTAGCACTATGTAGTATAATTGGGTTTGTTCAATTAATAAAAAAGGAGTTTGATCGTGATGAAACTTTATTATGCACCAGGGACCTGTGCCCTCGCTTGTTGGATTGCTCTGGAATGGGCAGGAGCTGAATATAGTGTAGAGAAGGTTAATCCGCGTTCGGAAGAGTACAAGAAGATAAACCCATTAGCAATGGTTCCAGCCCTCGAAATTGGCCTATCTCGACCGATGACGCAGGCAGATGCGATTTTGCAGTATATTGCAGAAAGATACCCTGAAAGCCAGCTTGGTAGCGCAGAAGGTCTTGAAAACCAATTTGAATTCAATGAAACCATGGCCTTCTTAACAGGAGATTTCCATCCAGCCTTTTGGCCCATGTTTGTGCCATTTCGCTATACTGTTTCTAAAAAAACAGCTGATTTAGAGAATGTCCGTGAAGCGTCTTATCCGCTCATTGACAAGGTTATGAATCATCTGGATCATCTTATCGGAGACAGAGGACATGTGTATCAAAATAAGCGTAGTGTAGCCGATGCTTATGCATTTGTCATGGCACTCTGGTCTGAAAAGACGCCTAAGACCTGGAAAGATTACCCATATTTGTCAACCTTTATGGAACAAATGATGCAGGACCCTGTTGTCCAATCTGTTCTGGAGCAGGCTAATCAATAGGGGGGGATAAATGAAAAATATGGATTGGCTACGGGTTTTCGCCACATTATCTTTTTTTCTTGGAGTTCTGAGTTTTGTGGCAAAGAGTATTAGCCCAGAATACATTGATAAACAAGGTGTACTACATGAATATTTTTTTCTTGTTCCTACAGGATTCTTATTCATATTCCTTGGCTTACTTTTATTTATGCTATGGTTCTATAAAAAATTTGGAAAGAAGAGTTAAATATGTCTGGATCTCGACTAGAAGCATTTAGTGATGGTGTATTGGCAATCATTATTACAATTATGGTTTTAGAATTAAAAATTCCAAATACAGATAGTCTTGCAGGGTTATATTCTTCTCTTCCCACCATACTAGCCTATGTTCTGAGTTTTTTATATGTTGCAATTTACTGGAATAATCATCACCACCTTGCGAAAAGTATTACTAGAGTGACTTCTACAATACTTTGGTCTAATATGTTTTGGTTGTTTTGCATATCGCTTATCCCATGGGCGACAGCATGGCTTAATAGATTCTACAACAGTGTTATACCAGTTATGACATACTGTTTTGTCTTATTTATAACTGGAGTAGCTTACTATATTTTTCAAAATCAGGTTAGAAAAATAAACAATGAACTACATGCCGTTTTAGGATCAGACTATAAAGGAAAAATTTCTATTATGGTCTATCTTATTTCGTTTTTGGTTGCTCCATTATCTCCTTATTTATCTCTAATCGGTGTTATTTTGGTAGCGATTATCTGGTTTATTCCTGATCAACGTATTAGTAAGATGTTTTAAGTTATTTCAAACTTATTCTTATTAAAAAGTATATAGAGCTCTTAGGATTCAGTTTCTAAGAGTTTTTTACAGCTTGAACAAACTAAACTTATGGAGATATGTATTACAAAAGGTAATTTATGATCAATATGAGGCTGTTCGTAAAATTATGAGTTATTCGAGAGAAATAAATGTTTGGAATTTACTAAATTTTAACTTAAAATATGACAGAACTGGCTTTTATTGGCATTTCAACGATTTCGATAACCATCATAATAGTTATAGAGACAACCTTGTTTTGCAGGGTTGTTTTTTTGTTTCTACACACTAATGCAAAGAATGTTAAAAAAATCACAATTTTATATTGACAGAAAACGCATTTAGGAGTATAGTAGCTCTTGTAAGTAGCTACTAAAAAGGAGTATATATGCTGGTTCAAAAAATGAAACAGTTTGGCTTTGCTGAATCTGAAACAAATATCTATTTAACTTTGGTTGAAAATGGCTTGATGACCGGATATGAAGTGAGTAAAAAATCTGGTGTGCCAAGATCAAAAGTATACAATAGCTTAGAAAAGTTGGTAAAAAGAGGAGTCGTACTGGTCAATAAAAGTGAACCTAAATTATACTCAGCCTTGTCACCAGAGGAGCTTGTGAGCATGCTAAAGCATTCGACTTTGAGTGATATTGATTATTTAAAGGATCATTTGTCTGGGGTTAAAGAAAAGGAGAAAGACACCTTATTATGGCAATTAGAGCATAGGGAAGCAACTTTGTTGAAGTTGCTATACATGATTGAGCATACGAAAAGCAGTTTATACATTCAAATTTGGGAAGATGAGTTAACCCCAGATATTATCAATGCTTTACGGGATGCGGAGGCTCGTTTAGAGACCTTTGTTTGTATTCTCTTTAGCAATAGCGGCCATTATGACTTGCCATTCAAGCGTTTTTATCCTCATGGATTTGAAGCAGACAAGATTCGAGATATGGATGGCCGTTGGGTAAATTTAGTCTGTGATGATGATATTGTATTATTTGGCACGGTGGATGACCATTGTGACGTTATTTGGAGCCACAATAAAGCTATGCGACTTCTTGCAAAAGAGTACGTGAAACACGATGCCTATACGTTAAAAATCATTCAAGAGCACAGACCAGAATTACAAAACGACTATGGAAAGGATTTCGAAGGAATCCGCAAGATTTATTGATGGAGATTAAAAAATGTCATTCAAAGATATTTTATTGTTATTAGTTGTTGTTGTGAATGCGTATTTTGCCGTTATTTTTGTGAAAGATTTATTGGTTCATAGAAATGAAATTATGTCGGAAAAAGCAAATACGATTGCTCTTCCGTTTACGAGTGCGATTATCTTTTTCTTATCAACAGTTGGTATTTCAGACTTTGCGATTAGTACCAGTTTGTATCCAAAACTAAATTGGACGAGTGTGAAAAAATTGCCAGGTACATTGAATACCCAATGTACAATTCCAGTTGCTGTGATGGCGTTGGCCTACATTACAAAAATTGAAGTTAGTGTGGTAACCTTGATTGTCTGTATTGTTAGCCAAATGGTTGGTTCATATTTTGGAGCAAAATTTGCGGTTAAGTTACCTGCTGATAAGCTGAAAGTGTCAATTGGGATTGGGATGATTATCGCATCCTTGATTATCTTAGGTGGGAAATTTGGATTCTTGCCAGGTGGTGGCGATGCGACTGCATTAACAGGAATTAAATTAGTGATTGCAGCAATTGCTTTGGCGATTTTTGGAGCCTTGAATAATATCGGTATTGGTTCCTACGCTCTCACGATGATTACAGTCTATCTTTTGGGATTAAATCCAGCAGTGGCCTTCCCAATCATGATGGGGGCAGCGACTTTCTCTGTACCAGTTGGTAGTGTGCAGTTTGTCAAATCTGGAGAATACAGTCGTAAAATCACCCTATTTACATCAACTTTTGGTGTCCTAGGTGTGCTCTGTGCAGTCTTTGTGGTTACAAGTTTAAATACAGCTATCCTGCAATGGTTTGTTGCATTTATTCTCTTGTATAGTGCCTACGGTATGTTGAAGAAAAATTAAGAGTCTGGAGGAAAGAATATGCTTATTTTAACGAAATCAGACATCCAAGAATGTTTTTCAATGAAAGATGCGATTGCAGCGGCTAAGGATGCTGTTCGATTGTATTCATCTGGGAATGCGACAGTGCCCTTGCGCACAAATTTGGATGTAGTTGACTACCATGGACAAAGTTTATATATGCCTGCAGTGACGCGAGGCGAACAGAATGCTCTTGGTGTGAAAATTGTGTCTGTCTATCCTGAAAATATTGAAAAAGGATTGCCTTCTGTACCTGCCACCATGGTCACTCTTGACCCAGAGACAGGGATTGTATCGGCTGTGTTAGACGGCACTTATTTGACACAATTGCGTACAGCGGCAATTCAAGGAGCTGGAACAGAAGAATTGGCTAATCCAGATGCAAAAATCGCTGGGCTTATCGGAACAGGTGGACAAGGTTACCAGCAAGCGATTGCCATGATGACAGCTCGTCATTTAGAGGAATTACGCGTGTTTGATATTGATTTTCAGCGGGCACTATCCTTTGCTGAACAATTAAGTAAGGATGTAGCGGATACTTTTGCAACGAAGATTTATGCGGTAGAAACAGCAAAAGAAGCTGTAACAGATGCAGATGTTATCACAACAGTCACTACCTCTAAGGTCAATACTTTTGACGCAGCAGATGTGAAAAAAGGAGCCCATATCAATGGTATCGGAGCCTACACACCTGAAATGTTGGAATTACCGGCAGAATTATTGGTTAAAGCGAATGCAGTTGTCTTTGATACCAATGACGGGGTATTAGCAGAAGCAGGAGATATTTTAGAACCGATTAAAAAAGGACTGTTGACCAAAGAAGATTACACCGGAGAATTGGGTGATTTGCTTCTTGGAAATATTCATGGTCGTCAAAACAAGGAAGACATCACTGTTTTTAAGAGCGTGGGCTCAGCTGTTCTAGATATTGTGACTGCTCAAATAATTGTTGAAAAAGCCATTAAAAATGGTATTGGAACTCAAATTGATTTTTAAAAACAAGGATGCGAATAGGTCTACGGATTTATTCTTACCTTACTAACTACCGGTAGAACTCATAGGTGTTTTTCGGATTTGCTAGTTTGCTTCAAGCTGCAAATGCACAGAGAAACACTTATGAGTTTTTACTTTGTCGCTTCCTGGAGAATATAAAAGATTCCTCTGAAATTTTTAGTAAAATTTTAAAATTATTACTAAATACAATTGATAAAACGCTTACAATTTGATATGATGTCATTGTAGAAAATCAAAAAACAATCATTTAGGAGGAAATCTACAATGAAAAAATCAACAGTGAGTATGCTAGTTGCAAGTGTTTTGGTATCTAGTGCAGTGCTAGCTGGATGTGGTTCGTCGTCTGCGAGCAAATCTGGTAAAACTGATGTGGATTCACTTACAGTTTGGGCTTGGGATGCTAAGTATAATGTAAAAGCGGTTGAGTTGGCGGACAAGATTTACCAAAAGACAGATGATAAACCTGTAAAAGTAAAAATTGTAGAATCAGCTCAAGACGATATTGTACAAAAATTAAATACGGCTCTTAGTTCAGGTGTTACAAAAGGTCTGCCTAATATTGTATTGATTGAAGATTACCGTTCTCAAAGTTTTCTAGCTGCTTATCCAGATAGCTTTTTCCCTCTAACAGATGTCATCAATAGCAAGGACTTTGTGGATTATAAGATTGCTGCAGGTACTTACAATAAGGAAGTTTATAATGTTCCGTTTGATACAGCTTCAACAGGGATGTATGTGCGTACAGATATTTTAGAAAAAGCAGGCTACAAGCTAGAGGATTTACAAAATATCACTTGGAAACAGTACACAGAGATTGCCAAAGTTGTCAAAGAAAAGACAGGTGTGAAAGCAATTACCAACCAAATGGATGATTTGGGGCAAATTCGTGCCATGATTAACTCAAGTGGTGCTTGGTACACAGGAGAAGATGGAAAAACACCAACTATCAAAGACAATGTTGCGTTAAAAGAAGCATTTGAAGACATGAAGACATTGAACGATGGTGGTTTGATGAATTTGCATAATGACTGGGCTCAGTATGTTAGTGCATTTAACAAAGGAACAGTTTGGTCAGCACCAGCCGGTAATTGGTTGACACCATCTATCACAGCTGAAGCTTCTCAATCAGGAAAATGGGCTGTAGTGCCTTACCCTCGTCAGTCTGTAGAAGGCTCAGTAAATGCTTCAAACATGGGTGGTTCTTCATGGTATGTTATCAATCAAAATGGTAAGGAAGAAGCCGCAGAATTCTTGAAGGAAACATTTGGCTCTTCAGAAGAACTTTACAAACAATTGACGGAACAAATCGGTGCCATCGGTTCCTACAAACCAGCTACTGCCTCAGGCACTTATAATACAAAAGTTGATTACTTTGGCGGACAAGAAATTTACAAAGATTTTGCTGGCTGGGCAGAAAAAATTCCTGCAGTTAACTATGGATCAAATACTTACGAAATCGAAGATATTTTAGCTAAAGCCTTCCAAGATTATTCTAAAGGTGGAGATCTTGATAAGATATTGTCAGATGCTCAAAAAGAAGCAGAAGATCAGCTCAAATAAGATTTTCAATCAAAGTCTTAGGATGGAGAAATGTGCGGATAGAATTCTTTGATATCAGTCGAAGGTTTTATCCGCTTTCGATTTTAGGAAAGGTTGTGAAGAATGAAATCACATCTAAAAAAACAAATTGTCGGGTGGCTCTTTATTGCAGTGCCGGTTGCCCTTGTCTTTCTATTCTACTTTTATCCAATGATTCAATCCTTTATTCTTTCGCTTCAATCAGGCAAAGGGGTAAATATGGAATTTGTAGGATTGAAGAACTATAGTCGATTGTTCAAAGATCCAGATTTTGTTGTTGCAGTGAAAAATACCTTGATATTCTTGGTTTTTCAAGTTCCGATTATGGTTATTTTGGCCATGTATTTTTCAGTGCTTCTCAATAAAAAAACACTCAAATTCAAAGGGATGTTTCGAACAATTGTTTTTTTACCAGCGGTAACGTCTTTAGTAGCTTATTCTATTGTTTTTAAGTATTTGTTTCAAAATGATGGGATTATCAATAAGTTTTTGATGAGTTTACACCTGATTTCTGACCCGATACTGTGGTTGTCAGATCCAGTTTTAGCCAAAGTATTGATTGTCATTGCGATTACTTGGCGGTGGACGGGTTACAATATGATTTTCTTCTTGTCTGCTTTGCAAAATATCGACCCGCAGGTCTATGAAGCGGCAAGGATTGATGGGGCAAATGAACGTCAACAATTTTTCAAGATTACCATGCCTCTATTAAAACCGGTTATTTTATTTACTTCCATTACGTCTACAATCGGAACCTTGCAACTTTTTGATGAGCCGATGAATATTACTAATGGTGGACCAGGTAATGCTACGATGACCATTTCTCAGTATATTTATAATTTATCGTTCAAATATACCCCAGATTTTGGTTATGCAGCAGCGGTGTCTTATGGTATTGTGATTTTAGTGATAATCTTCTCGATTATGCAATTTAAGGTAGGTGGACGTGATGACTAAAAATAAGAATATTGGCTCCTATATCTTTCTAGGTTTGATGTCCATTGTTTTTGCATTCCCATTTTATTTCCTTTTGGTGAGTGCGACAAATAAATCAATTGATGTGACAAATGGTCGTCTTCTTCCTGGAGGTTACTTTTTTGAGAATTTAAAAAATCTTTTTGAAACAGCAGATATTGCTCGTGCTTTGAAAAATTCAGCTGTTATATCTGTTTTGCAGACTGTATTAGCCTTGTTTTTCGCTTCCTTAGCTGGCTATGGCTTTGAAATTTATCGATCCAAATACAAGGATATTGTTTTTAATGTTCTCATGTTGGCCATGATGATTCCATTTGCTTCTCTGATGATTCCGCTTTTCCGCTTATTTGGTAGCTTGTCCAATACAGTTCCAATTATTGGGATTGATACTTATGCCGCAGCGATTTTGCCCTATATTTCTACAGCTTTCTTAATTTTCTATTTCCGTCAAAATACGAAAATGTTTCCTAAGGATTTGTTGGAAGCGGGACGGATTGATGGGTTGTCAGAATTAGGTTGCTTTATTCGTATTTACATGCCATCTATGAAAACAACCTATGCCGCAGCAGGAATCATTACTTTCTTGTCTGCTTGGAATAACTATCTCTGGCCATTGATTGTTTTACAAACACCAGAAAATCAGACGATTCCATTGCTGATTTCAAATCTTGGCTCAAGTTACTCACCGGATTATGGTGTGATTATGACGGCTATTGTCCTAGCGACTTTACCAACCGCCTTGATTTTCTTTATTTTACAAAAACACTTTGTAGCCGGTATGCTTGGTTCCATCAAGTAATAGGAGAAATATATGTTAATCGAAAATTTTTATGAAAATGTAGATGTGCTCCATGTCAATATGATGCCGCGGAGAAATTACTACATTCCTTTTGAGAGTGCCGAGGCTGCCTTGGGTTCCAAACGTCGTTCGGAGTCGGCTCGGTTTGTGGACTTGAACGGTCAGTGGGGATTTCTGTATTATTCCTCCATCTTGGATGTGTTGGACAAAAGTTTAGAGGCTTTGGTGAATGCCCAGACAGAGAGTATTTCGGTGCCATCAACTTGGCAGCATTCAGGATATGACCAGGCAAATTACACCAATGTTCGCTACGCCATTCCTTTTGATCCTCCCTTTGTTCCAAATGATAATCCTGTCGGGCTCTATACGCGTTCATTTTCGGTAGAAGAAAGTGAGCTGGAATTCGACTTTCACTTGAATTTTGAAGGAGTGGACTCAGCTTTTTATGTTTGGGTCAATGGGCAATGGCTGGGCTACAGTCAAGTTTCTCATTCCATTTCAGAATTTGATGTGACTCCTTATTTACAGGTTGGGGACAATCAGCTGGCGGTTCTCGTCTTAAAATGGTCTGATGGGACTTATTTTGAGGATCAAGATAAGTTTCGGACGAGCGGAATTTTTCGAGATGTCTATCTCTTGAAACGTCCAAGAGAGCATTTAGTTCATTACTTGGTGCAACAGGAATTAAGCGATGATTTTTCAACGGCTCATCTGGATTTGGATTTCTTGGTGATGGACCCAGATTTGGTTGTTTCTGCCTATCAACTCTATGGGCCAGATGGTCAACTCTTGCAGGAAGGCGAGAGCTGGCAGGAAGTGACGATTGAGCAGGTACACCTCTGGACTGCTGAAACACCAGAACTGTATACCTTGATTTTTCAAGTGGGGCAAGAATGGTTCCGTGAGCGCATTGGTTTCCGACGTTTTGAATTTATTGACAATGTATTTCACTTGAATGGCCGGCCGATTAAACTCTATGGCGTCAATCAACATGATAGTCGTCCACGTACAGGGGCAACGGTTTCCGTTGCTGAGCAGATAGAAGATTTGCGCCTGATGAAAGAGCACCATATCAATGCGATTCGTACGGCTCATTATCCAAAGTCGCCCGAATTTTATGAGCTTTGTGACCAGTATGGTTTCTATGTCATGAGCGAAGCTGATGTGGAAGAACATGGCGTTGTTGAATTGTACGGTCGCGGTTGGAATGCGAATTACAATCAATTGGCAGATGATCCACGCTATATTGAGGTCATTAAGGACCGTGTGGCAGCATCAATTATTCCAAACCAGAACTTTACAAGCATTTTTATGTGGTCAATGGGCAATGAATCAGGTTTTGGGATTACCTTTGAAGAAGCTCTCAAATATGCCTATGAGTTAGATCCAAGTCGTCCTCGTCATTATGAAGCCTTTCACTATGCGGACCCTGATCGCGTTAATGATACGACCTATCTTTCTTGCTATTCTCGGATGTATCCAAGTGTAGAAGAGACGGAAGAACTCTATCTCAAGCAACCTGAGAAACCATTTGTCCTGTGCGAATATGCGCATGCTATGGGAAATGGACCAGGTGACTTGCGTGCTTATCATGAATTGATGGAGCGTTACCCGACATTTATGGGAGGCTTTGTCTGGGAATGGTGCGACCATGCTATTGTCCTAGGGACTGATGAGCATGGTCACGATTATTTCGGTTATGGTGGGGATGAGGGTTCTCGTTTCCACGATGGAAATTTCTGTGTGGACGGATTGGTTTCTCCTGACCGTGTACCGCACCGTGGTTTGAAGGAATTTCAAGCGATTCATAGACCGATTGTGTTAAAAGCTGTCGATACTGAAAAAGCATGTATCACCTTGCAAAATCAACTCTTCTTTGCCTCAACGGATAGTCGGTTCCGAGCAACTCTTCAGCACCAAGAAAATGGCGTGATTGTAGAGGAATACAAGTTTACTGTGCCAGCTATTCCAGCCAAGGGAGAGGCAGTCCTAGAGGTACCATTTGTCTTTCATCCTGATGTGCTGACCCACTTAAACTTGCATGTAGAATGGGCAGAGGAGCAATTGCTTATCCAAGCAGGAACGGCAGTGTCCAGCGAGCAATATCTGGTCTATGACCAACCGCTCATCTTGCCAGAATCTGAAAACGTATCTCTAGGCCAATCGTGGTTAGTAGAAGACTATGCAGACCGTTTGCAAATCTCAAACAGGGAAAATCAGTGGACGTTTGATAAACGAACAGGTGGTTTCTCTAGTTGGTTAGTAAATGGGCAGTCTGCATTAGAAACTCCGATGGAGTGGACTGTCTGGCGTGCTCCGACGGACAATGACCGCAATGTGAAGCCGGCCTGGCAGGATGCCGGTTTTTATCAGCCAACTACCAAGTTCTACTCTTGTGAATGGGAAATTGTAGGAGAGGACTTGGTTCTTGAAACGCATCTAGGTTTGGTGCCGATTTATAGGGAAAAAATCTTGGATATCAAAGCAAGATGGATCTTGACGAGTGCAGGTCGGATAAGCCTAACCGCTGATTTGACGCGCAATCAACTTCATCCGTTCTTGCCTCGGATTGGTCTCCAGTTGGGCTTGAAGAAGGAGTTGGACCGAGTAGAGTATCTGGGGAATGGACCATGGGAAGCTTACCAGGATAAGCATGAAGCCAGCTATTTCGGTCGGTTTGCAGCTCGGGTAGTGGATTTGTATGAGCACCATATTCGTCCGCAGGAATCTGGCTCTCATCGAGGAACGCATGAGCTAATCGTGCACGGACAGGCAGGTCAGGGCATCTGTATTCAATCGCAAGCAGGTTTTAGTTTCAATGCATCCTATTACTCACTTGAAACGTTGACAGAAGTAAGCCATGATCATGAGTTGACGGAGGCGGATCATCTGGTCTTACTCCTAGATGTGGAGCAAGCGGGAATTGGTTCCAATTCATGTGGGCCAGCACTCAGCACAGATTATCACCTCTTAGACGAAACCTATCGTTTAGAATTGACCATGCACTTGTTGTAGAAAGAGGGTAAGACTTGTTCTTACCCTTTATTTTAGATAAAATAGACAGAAAAGGAGGGAAGAAGTTGGCGACCTTAAAAGATATTGCGGACCAGGCTGGGGTGTCTCAGGCAACTGTTTCGCGCGTGCTCAATTATGACCAAGGACTTTCTGTGACGGATGAAACCAAGCGTAAAATTTTTGAAATCGCTGAATTGCTCCATTATGAGCAAAAAAGCAAAAAGAAAAAGAAGAAAACGATGGGCGCTCTAGGAATTTGTTACTGGTATTCTTATGAGGAAGAATTGGAAGACGTATTTTACCTATCGCTTCGCAAGTATATCGAGCTATGCGTCAAGGCCGAAGGATACGAAGCGAAGTTCTTCCAATTGACCAATCTGCCCACGGCTGAAGATAATTTGTCTGGAATTGTGACCATTGGAAAGTTCACAGAGGAACAAATTTCCTACCTCAAAACGGTCACTCCTCATATCTGTACGATTGACAATGATGCGATAGATTACGATGTTGATGCGGTCAATGCCAATTTGTACCAAGGAACCTTACTAGCGATTGAACAGCTCTTGCGGCTGGGACACACGCGTCTAGGAATGCTCGGAGGAGCTCGCAAAACAGAGCTTGAAAATGCATCTGAGCCACGATACGACGGACGTCAGCGTTATTTTGAGCGGATTTTACGGAGAATAGGGATGAACACAAGCGAGTTTCCAATTCTGATGACCAGTTTCACGGTTGATTCGGCTTACACAGCCATGAAGTCCTACCTTGAAGCAACTCCTGCATCGGATTTGCCAACAGCTTTTGTGGCAGCAAATGACCCAATTGCGATTGGAGCTATGAAGGCGATAAAGGAGGCCGGCTATCGTATACCAGAGGATATAGCGATTATCGGTATGAACGATGTGCATATCGCTGAATACGTATCGCCCTCTTTGACAACGGTACAAATACCGATTGAGCAGATGTGCAATGAAGCCCTTCGTTTACTGAAAAGTCGCATTGATGGAGAGACGGAAGTTGGCCGACAAATCCTATTATCCACCAAATTAATTGTCCGAGAAAGTTGTTAATCATTAAAAAATTAGAAAATAGGCTTGACAAGCGTTTCCCTTGTGCTATAATAAGACACAAATAATACCTAAGAAAGGAGAAACATCATGAACAAAGAAATGATGCGTGCAAAATTGAATAAGCAACCCCTCCTTTCTGAGATGCTGTCTTAGTCCTTTTTACTGTGATTAGGATACATATTACCTGTTAAGGTCTCAAATGGAGGAATCTGTTTGAGGCCTTTTTGCGTACATTTTTGAGGTGAAGTGATGTAGTGTTTAGTAGAATTCTTTGGAAAGAATGGAAATAGGAGATGAAAAATGTTTGGTTTAATTTTTAACTATGTCAAGAAACATAAGTGGATGTACCTCTTGATTGCTCTATTATTGATTGTTTACGACATGACCATGTTGGTACCGACCAAGGTCATTCAGGGATTGGTGGACAACTTGTCCAATCAACAGTTGACTGCTCAGGTTCTCTGGTCAAATGTGGGGATATTGGTGGCAGCGACCCTGGTCAACTATCTGTCAGCCTATATTTGGCATTACAAGCTCTTTCAAGCATCGGTCAATTTCAAATTTGACATGCAGTGGCAGGCTTTTCGAAAATTAGTATCCATGCGGACGCCTTTCTATGAGAAATTTCGTTCAGGTGATATGATGACCCGTTTTTCAACGGATGTGGAAGGTCTGATGGAAATGGTGGGCTACGGTCTCATGATTGTCGTCTACGCAGGCGGGATGATTGCCTTTATCATTCCAACTATGTTTTTGATGTCTTGGCAGATTACCCTGGTAGCCATGATTCCGATGGCGGTACTGATGACAGGTTCCTACTTTATCAGCCGCAAACAGGATGACTTGATAGAAGCAAGACGTGAGGCGATTTCTAACCTCAACAATGAGGTGCTTGAGGCGGTAGAAGGCATTCGTGTCATGCGGGCTTATTCGAAAAAGGCCAGACAGGAAAATCGGTTCGCCAAGCGTACCAGTGCCTTGGTAACATCGGGTGACCAGATTACAGCCTTGCAGTCGCTTTATCAGCCTATGGGGAGTCTCTTGATTGGCATGTCCACTGTACTTGTTCTGCTTCTGGGGGCTCATTTTTTGAAAATGGGTCAAGTTAGCTTGGGGCAGGTTATCGCCCTTCAGCTCTATATGGTTTCCTTGATTGAGCCGTTCTGGATGTTGTCAGACTTTATCTTGGTCTACCAGACAGGAAAGACGTCATTTGCCAAAGTCAATGAGCTGATTACAACAGGGGACGATATGGAAGTTGACGGGGAAGTGAGTTTGGCTCCTGGTCAGGATTACCAATTTAGAAATTACGACTTTTCTTATCCCAAGGCTGAACGGCCTAGCTTGCGCGGTATCAATTGGACTTTGAAAGCTGGTCAGACGGTTGGAATTGTCGGGAAAACGGGCTCTGGGAAGACAAGCTTGGTTCGTCAATTTTTGCGGCAATATCCACAGGGACAGGGAGAATTTTTGGTTAATGGCCTGCCGATTACATCCTATATGCGTCGTTCGGTGGAGCAGCTAATTGGCTATGTCCCTCAAGAGCACATCCTTTTCTCCAAATCTGTAGGTGAAAATATTGCTCTTGGGAAGTCGGATGCAAGTCAAGAAGAGATTTTGAAAGCTGTTGAGACGGCAGCCTTTGAAGAGGATTTGAAGCGGATGTCAGCTGGTCTTGAGACCATGATTGGTGAGCGTGGGGTGTCCATTTCCGGCGGGCAAAAGCAGAGGATTTCCATTGCACGTGCCTTCTTGTGTGACCCTGATTTGCTGATATTGGACGACTCCTTGTCTGCGGTCGATGCACGGACAGAACGTCAGATTATCCACAATATCCAAAAAGAGCGGGCAGGGAAGACCAATATCATCGTGACCCACCGTCTGTCTGCGGTCAACCATGCAGATTGGATTTTGGTGCTGGACGACGGTGCTATCGTCGAGGAAGGAACTCCTGCCGACTTGTTAGCGCAAGGTGGTTGGTATTATGAACAGTATCAGCGCCAACAAAGTGAAGAGAAAGGGGAGGAATAATGAAAATTATCGTTCCATTAGTAAAAGAAATTAAACATGTGGCCGTCCTCTTTTTCTGGGGAGTTCTGCTATTTTTACTGGCTACATTGGCTAGTCAGGTTGCTCCCTTGCTCTTGCAGGCGGTCATTGATGGACCTTTGACAGATTTGAGTAAGCACATGGCCTTTGATGAGGCGGATTTTTTAGAGCGTTTGGCAGGCTATGTGGGCTTGATAGCACTGGGTGGGGGTCTTTCCTATCTAGCAATGCGTATCTTGATTCATTCTGCCAATAAAATCGCAGAAAATCTGCGGAATCGTGCCTATGATGTCATGCAAAATCTACCAATTTCCTACTTTGACGATAAACCAGCGGGTAAGATTGCAACGCGGATTGTTAATGATACGGAGACCCTGCGCAATCAATTTTACAGCATGCTGGTCTATATCGGCTCCAACGTCGTCCGTGTTGTGATTACCTACGGCATCATCTTTTATATGAATGTTAGCCTTGGTTTGGTTTTGCTGCTGTTGATACCTGTTTTTTATCTGATACAGCTCATCTATGCCAAGATGACCAATGCTCCTATGAAGGATTTCTATGATGCCAGAAGCGAAGTCAATACACAAGTCAATGAAACCATGAACGGTGCCAGTCTGATTCAATTATTTGGACAAGAAGAGCATATCTTAGACGAATTTGAAGCGACAGCTACCAAAATGAAGAATGCAGATAATCGGATTATCTGGGCCCAGTCCATTGCCTCTTGGCCCTTGACTGAATTCATTAAAAATATGGTGGTAGCAGCTATTTTGACTCTGATCGGGATGCAGTTCTTATCAGGACATGCAGCTATCACAGCAGGCCGTCTCTTTATCTATCTTAATTATGTCATCGAGTTATTTGACCTCATGGGTATGCTAGTTCGCCAACTTCCAAATATCCAACGTTCTATGGAGACGGGGCAACGTGTCTTGAACCTGCTAGATGCCGAAACAGAAATAGATGCGGCAGAAGAGTTAGTTGTAAAAGATGGGCGCGTGCGGTTCGAAGCAGTCCAATTTGCCTACGAGGAAGGTAAGCCTGTCTTACAGGACATTAACCTTGAAGTGGAAAAGGGGCAAACCATTGCCTTGGTGGGACACACTGGTTCGGGGAAATCATCCATTATGAACCTCCTCTATCGCTTTTATGACCCGCAATCTGGTCGTATTTTGATTGATGATCAGGATATCAGCCAGTTTTCACGCGAAAGTCTCCGTTCTTACATGGGGATTGTCCTCCAAGACCCCTATTTGTTCACAGGGACGATTACGACAAATGTAGCTATGGACAAAACGGATGCCAAGGATGAGGACATTCTTGCAGCCTTGGAACAAGTGGGAGCGGGAGATTTGCTTAGCCGCTTGAGCAAGGGCATTCATGAACCTGTCGTAGAAAAAGGTGCTTCCTTTTCAAGTGGGGAGCGTCAGTTAATTGCCTTTGCGCGGACCCTCTTTTCTAATCCCAAGATTTTGATTTTGGATGAGGCAACCTCGCATATTGATACCGAGACAGAGGACATTATCCAGCGGGCTATGGAAGTGGTCAAGGCTGGACGGACGACCTTTATCATCGCCCACCGCTTGTCGACTATTCAAAATGCGAATCAGATTTTGGTACTGGACGCAGGACAGATTGTCGAGAGAGGCAATCATGAAGAACTGCTGGCTCTTGGCGGTATTTACGCTCACATGCACAAGATTCAGCAGAAAGTATAATTAGAAAGTATAAGAAAAAATGACAGATTATCAGAAAATCAACCAAGAAACTATTGATCGTTGGGTCGAGGAAGGCTGGGAATGGGGCATTCCTATTTCACATGAAGATTATGTCCGAGCTCAAGAAGGCAAGTGGGAGATGCTCTTGACGCCAACCGTTCCTGTTCCCCACGATTGGTTTGGAGACTTGGCAGGCAAAAAAGTGCTGGGACTAGCTTCTGGCGGTGGTCAGCAAATGCCCATTTTTGCAGCATTGGGAGCAGATTGTGTAGTTTTGGATTATTCAGGCCAGCAAATCGCGTCCGAAATCATGGTGGCAGAACGTGAAGGCTACACCATTGAGACCATTCAAGGCGATATGACCAAGCGACTTCCTATTGAGGATGAGACTTTTGACTTGATTTTTCATCCGGTTTCCAACTGCTATATTAAGGATGTGGAATTTGTCTTTGCCGAGGCCTATCGTGTCTTGAAAAAAGGCGGCATTTTCCTAGCGGGACTTGGAAATGAAATCAACTATATCGTGGACGAGGCAGAGGAGAAAATCGTTTGGAAGATGCCATTTGATCCAACAACAGATGAAAAAGCGCGTGCTTTTATGGAAGCAGAAGATTGCGGTATGCAGTTTTCCCACACGATTGAAGAGCAAATCGGTGGTCAATTAAAAGCAGGCTTTACCCTCAAGGACCTCTACGAAGACACCAATGGAACAGGTCGGCTCCACGACCTCAATATCAAGACCTTCTTAGCAACAAAAGCGGTTAAATAAGGAGTTTTATGCCAGAATATTATTTTGCTCTGAAGGGAGACAATCCCCAGCAAGCACGAATTATTTCAGAAAATAGGATGAACTATATCTTAGGCTTTGCGGATGGTCATGTGGAAGATGTTTCAAAAAAACAAGGCCAGAAAAACTTGTTTGTGGGGGATATTGTTGCCTTATCTACCGAAGGGAATCATGAGCGATTACATGTGGTCGAGCGGAAAAATAAGATTCAAAAAGCCAATAATACAACGGCAAAGAGTTATCATTTTTCAGATCAAGATCAGGTGCTAGCGACCAATATTGACCAGGTGTTCATTCTGATATCGCTGGACCAAAATTTTTCTATTTCAAAGTTAGAACGTTACGTGCTGGTCTTTTCTCAGCAGGAAGTCAACTTGACCATTGTCTTGAGTAAGAAGGATCTGTGTCCTGACTATGCGACTGTCATGGAGGAAATCCAGCAACTCTACTCCAATATTACTCTAGTGGCCATTAGCAGTGAGGATCAAGACTCTATTGATACGCTAAAAGGAAATTTAGTAGCGGGTGGGATTGGTCTTTTCATCGGGACGTCTGGAGCAGGCAAGTCCACCTTGGTCAATCTCTTACAGGAAGAATTCTCTGCCAAAGTCAATGCCGTGAAGCGACAGGATGGGAAAGGCAAGCACACGACGACTAGCAGCACCTTTGTCTACTGTCCAGACTTAGATTACTATGTGGTGGACACACCGGGATTCAAGGGAATTGACAGCCATTATGCTATGGACACCAAGTCCTTGTTTGCAGTCATTGATGACTTGGCTGCAGCTTGTAAATTTAGCAATTGCCAGCACAGGACAGAGCCCAAGTGTGCGGTCAAAGCCGCTCTTGAAAATGGGACTCTTAATCCAACTATTTTAGAACGCTATCACTATAACTTGGACAAGATGGAACTCTTATCCCAACGAAGAGAAAGCTGGCGCTTGTGAGTTGGTTCAATGGTAAGTGGGGAAACTATGAATATGCTATAATGCTTAGTAATAAATGGGGACTGCCTGGCAGCCCCTTTTTTCTTTCGGCATTGGTTGGCTTTGTGGTATAATGGAAAAAAGACAGAAAAGAGAAAAACATGTATATTGAAATGGTGGATGAGACGGGGCAAGTATCGTCTCAAATGCAGGAACAAATTACGGAGTTGCTGAATTTTGCAGCTAGCAATATTGGTAAGGAAAATAAGGAAATGGCTGTCACTTTTGTGAATAATGCACGGGTGCACGAAGTCAATTTGGAATACCGTGGGATTGACCGCCCAACAGATGTGGTGAGTTTGGAGTATAAGCCAGAGCAGGAAATCCTCTTTGATGAGGAAGATTTGGCTGAAAATCCTGAACTGGCTGAGATGATGGACGAGTTCGATAGCTATATCGGTGAGCTCTACATTTCCATTGATAAGGCGCGTGAGCAAGCGGAAGACTACGGTCATTCTTATGAACGGGAAATGGGATTTTTAGCGGTACACGGTTTCTTGCATATCAACGGGTATGATCATTACACACCAGAAGAAGAAGCAGAAATGTTTGGACTACAGGAAGAGATTTTGACTGCTTATGGACTTACACGAGAATAACTCACAAAAAAAGTGGAAAAACCGTGATTTAGTAGCCAGTATGGAATTTGCCATCACTGGTCTGTTTACGGCTTTTAAGGAAGAGCGCAACATGCGCAAGCATACGGTGTCAGCCATCTTGGTCTTGATAGCAGGATTGATTTTTCGTGTGTCGGTGACCGAGTGGCTCTTCTTGCTCTTGAGCATTAGTCTGGTTATCGCTTTTGAGATTGTCAATTCGGCTATTGAAAATGTGGTGGACCTGGCTAGCGGTTATCACTTTTCCATGCTTGCAAAAAATGCCAAGGATATGGCAGCTGGGGCGGTTTTATTCGTCTCGGGCTTTGCCTTGCTGACAGGGCTAATTATTTTTGTTCCAAAAATTTGGAATTTACTATTTTAAGGAGAAACTATGACATTTAAATCAGGATTTGTGGCGATTTTAGGTCGTCCAAATGTTGGAAAATCAACCTTTTTGAATCATGTAATGGGTCAAAAAATTGCCATCATGAGCGATAAGGCGCAGACAACTCGTAATAAAATCATGGGGATTTACACAACGGATACCGAGCAGATTGTCTTTATCGATACGCCGGGGATTCATAAGCCTAAGACAGCGCTTGGGGATTTCATGGTGGAATCCGCTTATTCGACCTTGCGCGAGGTGGAGACCGTTCTCTTCATGGTACCGGCTGATGAAAAACGTGGCAAAGGGGACGATATGATTATCGAGCGTCTCAAAGCTGCAAATATCCCAGTTATCTTGGTGATCAATAAAATTGACAAGGTGCATCCAGACCAGCTCTTGGAGCAGATTGACGACTTCCGTAGCCAGATGGATTTCAAAGAAGTGGTGCCTATTTCAGCCCTTCAAGGCAATAATGTCGAAACCCTTCTTTCGCTTTTGAAGGAAAATTTGGAAGAAGGCTTTCAGTACTTCCCGGAAGACCAAATCACCGACCATCCAGAACGCTTCCTTGTATCGGAGATGATTCGTGAGAAAGTTTTGCACCTGACGCAGCAAGAAGTGCCTCACTCTGTAGCTGTAGTGATTGAGTCCATGAAACGCGATCCAGAGACGGATAAGGTGCATATTCGTGCGACCATCATGGTAGAACGTGATAGCCAAAAAGGCATTATTATCGGGAAACAAGGCGCGATGCTCAAGAAGATCGGTAAAATGGCCCGTCGCGATATTGAACTCATGCTGGGGGACAAGGTTTACCTCGAAACTTGGGTCAAGGTCAAGAAAAACTGGCGTGATAAAAAGTTGGACCTAGCTGACTTTGGCTATAATGAGAAAGAGTATTAGAGAACAAGGTAAAACAAATGAACCAAGACTATATTTCCTACATCCGATCAAAAGTTGGTCATGATAAGATTATGCTCAACTTTGTGGGAGGTATTCTGACGGATGAGGCTGGGCGCGTGCTCTTGCAACTTCGTGGTGATATGCATACTTGGGGGCTACCAGGTGGCGCCATGGAGCTTGGAGAAAGTTCGGTTGATACCTGTAAGCGGGAATTTTTGGAAGAAACGGGGATTACCGTAGAGCCAGTCCGCTTGCTGAATATTTATAGCAATACGGAAACCCACTATCCAAATGGAGACAAAACGCAGTCTATCGTCATCCTCTATGAGGTCAAGGCTTTGTCGGATGCGACAAAATTGGACTTTACGGACTCGGAAACCTTGGCACTCCGCTTTTTCTCAAGAGAAGAGATTGCTGGGATGACAGATCTGTTTGAAAAACACCGTGTCATGCTGGAAGAATTCTTTTCTGGTCATTTTGAAATGGGTCGATAAGTTGAGCTTTGCTCAGCTTATTTATTTTTCTTGACAGGTAGAAATTATTGTTTTATAATAATTTAAAACAAACAATTATTGTAAAACAATAAAGTAGGATTGTCATGAACAGTCAAAATAGTAAATTTATCGTAACTTTCTTGTTCAGAATGCTGCAGTTTATCTTGTTGATGTGGTTTCTAGTTAGAGGAGGTATCGGCATAGTTATGTTGATTTTAGACTGGAAGCAGTCTTATGAGCCTGTTCAAGTCTTATTTACCCTACTTTTTCAACTATTTTGGGTGGGGTTGTTGCCAATTCTTTTGTTGAATGCTGTCCGTAAATTTGTACTAAATTTAATAGAAAATCGTCTGTTCACAGAAGAGACTTATCAGCTGAGTAAATAGATTTTTGTGCTAAATCTTGTCCTTATCTTTTGCAGTGTGGTAGATGATGTTTTTATCAGCCTGAAATCATTTAGCGGTTTTGAGTAAGTCTTTTTGAACTATATTTTTCCATACTTTGACAATGACATATTGTTATTGGTGTTTGTCAGTCTGATGATTATTGTGAAAAATGGACTTCAATTAAAAGAAGAGATGGATGGATTTATCTGATGGGGGAGATTAGAGTACATCTGGATAAAGTGTTGGCCGAGCGGGGTATTAGTTCCAAAGAACTAGCTCAGCTAATCGGGATTACACAGGCAAATTTATCCATATTAAAAACCGGCAAGGCAAGAGGGATTCGATTTGCAACCTTATTAGCCATTTGTGAGGCTTTGGATTGTCAGCCGGGAGATATTTTAAGCTATTCGAAAGAGGATTAGAAAGGAATACTATGCCAGAATTGCCAGAAGTGGAGACGGTGCGTCGAGGTTTGGAGCGCTTGGTTCTTGGAAAAGAGTTGAGAACTGTCGAAGTACGAGTTCCAAAAATGATTCGCAGTGGTGTTGAAGATTTCGTCACCTATCTCCCTGGTCAAAAATTCGTGTCAGTTGGTCGTCGAGGGAAATACTTGCTCATCTACCTGACAGATTTTGTCCTGATTTCCCACTTGCGGATGGAAGGCAAGTACCTGCTCTTTCCAGATCAAGTACCTGAAAACAAGCACTTTCATGTCTTTTTCAAGCTAACTGATGGTTCAACTTTGGTCTACCAAGATGTGCGTAAGTTTGGTACCATGGAATTGGTAGACAGTGAGGCTGTGGAAGCCTATTTCCAGTCTAAAAAGATTGGCCCAGAGCCGATAGAGGCGGATTTTCAGCTCTGCCATTTCCAAGAAAAGTTATCCAAGTCTGCAAAAACCATCAAAAATCATCTTTTGGATCAGACTTTGGTCGCAGGTCTGGGCAATATCTATGTGGATGAGGTGTTGTGGGCTGCGCAAATCCATCCTAGTCGGTCATCTTCTAGTCTAACCGATGAAGAAAGCGCGCGGATTCGTGAGGAGATTATCCGCATTCTGCAGCTGGCGGTGGAAAAAGGTGGCTCGACTATTCGGACCTACCGCAATGCCTTGGGCGAAGACGGTACCATGCAGGAATATTTGCAGGTTTATGGGAAAACTGGCCAGAAGTGCCCACGCTGCCAGACGACCATTGAAAAAATACAACTAGGTGGACGGGGGACACATTTTTGTTCGAAGTGTCAGGTGAAAAAATGACAAAGATTATCGGAATTACAGGGGGAATTGCCTCTGGGAAGTCGACTGTGACAGCTTATTTGCGACAATTAGGCTACCAAGTAATTGATTCAGACCAAGTGGTGCACGACCTCCAAGTAAAAGGTGGAAAATTGTATCAGGCCTTGGTGGAGTGGCTGGGGCAGGATATTTTGGATCAAGAAGGCCATCTCAATCGTCCTGCCTTGGCACAAATTATCTTTTCATCCAAGGAAAATTTGGACCGGTCAGCAGACTTGCAAAATGGCATCATCCGCGCAGAGTTAGGGAAGAGAAGAGACCAGTTGGTGCAGACAGAGTCTGTGTTTTTCATGGATATTCCCCTGCTCATCGAGGCTGATTATGTGGACTGGTTTGATGAAATTTGGCTAGTGGCTCTAGATGAAGAAACCCAGTTGCAGCGCTTGAAAGAGCGCAATGGTTACTCGGACCAGGAGGCGAAAAAACGTTTGGACAGTCAGATGTCTCTGGCGCAGAAACATCCATTTGCTCATTGTGTGATTGACAATAGTGGCAGTAAAGAGGAAACTTTTGCCCAAATTAGGCACGCCTTGGAAGGAATTTCCTAAAAAATCAGTCTTTCTTCTGGCTTTGTGTTATAATAGTCAAAGACTTTACAGAGAAAGAAGATGATGACTTATTTCGACGAATGCAGTAAATTGGCGTCAAAATTTAAAAGTAGCTTGGCTCGGGAACTTCTTTACTGGGGCAAGCTTTTCACTTGTTATGCCCTTCATGGTGCTTTATGTAGAAGAGCTGGGTGCGCCTAAAAGCAAGGTGGAGCTGTATGCTGGCCTGGCCGTATCGCTTTCAGCCCTAGCCTCAGCTCTGGTTTCCCCGATTTGGGGTCGCTTGGCGGACCGATTTGGTCGCAAGCCCATGATGGTCCGAGCAGCGTTAGTCATGACCTTCACCATGGGTGGGCTAGCTTTTGTGTCCAATGTTTACTGGCTGTTGGTATTGCGGATATTGAATGGTGTCTTTGCGGGCTATGTGCCTAATTCGACGGCCCTGATTGCCAGTCAGGCTCCAAAGGAACATTCGGGATATGCCTTAGGGACCTTGGCAACAGGTGTTACGGGCGGCAGTCTGATTGGTCCCTTGCTTGGAGGGCTCTTGGCAGAGTGGCTCGGTATTCGACAAGTCTTTCTCTTGGTTGGCTTCATTCTCTTAATCTGTACCTTGATGACGATTTTCTTGGTTAAGGAAGATTTTGAGCCCATTACGCGGGAAGATGTGTTGCCGACTCGAGAAGTTTTCAGACAGGTTAGCAGCTTGCAAATCATGATTGGCTTGTTTGTAACCAGCATGATTATTCAAATTTCGGCCCAGTCTATTGCACCGATTTTAACGCTCTACATTCGTCATCTGGGGCAAACGACAAATCTCATGTTTGTGTCTGGTTTGATTGTGTCAGCACTTGGTTTTTCAAGCATGCTGAGCTCGTCTTTTCTGGGAAAAATTGGCGACAGAATTGGCAATCATAGACTTTTATTGCTTGCCTTGTTTTATAGCTTTGCCATGTATTTTCTCTGCGCTTTAGCTCAGACGCCGCTGCAATTAGGGATTCTTCGTTTCCTTTACGGTTTTGGCGTAGGAGCCCTCATGCCAAGTATCAATTCACTTCTGAGCAAGATTACACCTAGAGAAGGGATTTCACGGATTTTTAGCTACAATCAGATGTTTAGCTATATGGGGCAAGTGGCAGGGCCTTTTGTCGGGTCAATGGTGGCTACTCACCTAGGTTACCGAATGGTCTTTTACGTGACGGCGATGATTGTCTTTGTCAATTTTAGCTGGAGTTTAATCAATTTTAGAAAGTATCTTAAAGTAAAGGAAATTGTGTGAGAGTAAAAATTAATTTACAATGTTCAGAGTGTGGCAGCAAAAACTATCTGACCAGCAAGAATAGTAAAACTCATCCGCAGAAAATAGAGGTTCTAAAGTATTGTCCCAAGGAAAGAAAAGTGACCCTTCACCTTGAAACAAAATAGAATATGTGTTATACTGTAGGGAGTTATTGAAGGAAGTGAACAAAAAATGTACCAAATTTTATTAACCGTTCTTTTAGTTTTATCAGTGATTACAGTTGTTGTAATCTTTTTACAGCCTGCTAAAAACCAATCTAGCAATGTTTTTGATGCCAGTTCAGGTGCCCTATTCGAGCGAACAAAAGCACGTGGATTTGAGGCAGTGATGCAACGTTTGACAGCTATCCTTGTATTGTTATGGATGCTTGTAGCTGTTGGTTTGGTTATCATTTCAAGTAAATAAATGGTACAGGGGCTTATCAGTCCCTTTTTTTGTAGAGGAATCATGAAAAAAGATATTAAAGAATATATAGCAGAGGTCGGTCTTGTGACCATGGATCAGCTTGCAGATCAGCTAGGAGCGACGTCTTCCAAGGAATTTGTCGAGTTGATCAAACTGGTTTCCAAGATGGAAAGTCAAAGACAACTGCAATTTGACAAGAAGGGACGAATCTCCCTTCCTAAGAAGAAAGAAAAGCAGGCCATCACCATTAAGGGAATTTTTCGTGCCCATAAAAATGGATTTGGCTTTGTGACGGTGGATGAGGAAGAGGACGACCTCTTTGTCGGTCGAAATGATGTCAATCATGCCATCGAAGGCGATACAGTTGAGGTTGCCATTACCAAGGTAGCAGACCGTTTAAAAGGAACTGCGGCCGAAGCACGCGTGGTTGATATTTTAGACCATGCCTTGAAGACAGCTGTCGGCCTCTTGATTTTGGATGAAGAAAAGCCCAAGTATGCTGGCTATATCAAGTCAAAAAATCAAAAAATTCAGCAACGCATTTACGTTAAAAAATCACCACTAGTCCTAACTGGGACGGAGATTATCAAGGTTGATATTGAAAAATATCCAAGTAAGAAGCATGATTTCTTTGTGGCAACCTTGCGTGATGTGGTCGGTCATCAAGACGATGTCGGCATTGATGTGCTGGAAGTTTTGGAGTCAATGGATATCGTTTCCGAGTTTCCAGAAGAGGTTTTGGCAGAGGCCAATCGTGTACCCGAGGCACCGTCCGAAAAGGATATGGAAGGCCGTTTGGATTTACGGGATGAAATTACCTTTACCATTGACGGCGCAGATGCCAAGGACTTGGACGATGCTGTCCATATCAAGCAGCTGAAAAATGGCAATCTAGAGCTTGGTGTCCATATCGCTGATGTGTCTTATTATGTGATGGAAGGCTCAGCTCTGGACAAAGAGGCGCTCAATCGTGGGACCTCAGTCTATGTGACAGACCGTGTGGTACCCATGTTGCCAGAGCGGCTGTCAAATGGCATTTGCTCGCTCAATCCAAATGTCGACCGCTTGACCCAGTCAGCTATTATGGAGATTGACCGCAAAGGTCGAGTTGTCAAGCATTGGATTGGACAGACGGTCATCAAGACTGCCTTCCGTATGACCTACTCAGATGTCAATGAGATCATTGCAGGGAATGCGGAAAAAGCTGCGCAATTTAAAAAAATTGTGCCAAGTATTGAGCTGATGGTCAAACTGCACAAGACGCTTGAAAATATGCGACTCGGTCGTGGTGCCCTTAATTTTGATACCAGCGAAGCAAAAATCATTGTCAATAAAGATGGTTTACCTGTGGACATCGTCTTGCGTCAACGTGGACTGGCAGAGCGAATGATTGAGTCCTTTATGTTAGCAGCCAATGAAACAGTTGCAGAGCATTTTGCCCAGTTAGAACTGCCTTTCATTTATCGGATTCACGAAGAACCCAAGTCTGAAAAACTGCAAAAATTTATTGATTATGCTAGCACCTTCGGTCTGCCGATTTACGGGACAGCCAGTTCAATTAGCCAAGAAGCCTTGCAAGACTTGATGGCTAGAGTAGAGGGCGAATCTTATGCTGATGTGCTCAGCATGATGCTCTTGCGTTCCATGCAGCAAGCTCGCTACTCTGAGCACAATGCGGGCCACTATGGTTTGGGAGCAGAGTTTTATACTCATTTTACCAGTCCAATCCGTCGTTATCCCGACCTTTTGGTTCACCGGATGGTGCGTGAATATGGCCAGTTAACAGAAGAAAAAGTGGCGCATTTTGAGGCAGAAATTTCTGAAATTGCGAAATTAACTTCTAGCCGTGAGCGCCGTGCCATTGATGCGGAGCGTGAAGTAGAAGCCATGAAAAAAGCAGAATACATGCAAGAATTCGTGGGACAAGAATTTGACGGTGTGGTCTCAAGTGTTGTCAAATTTGGGGTCTTCGTCGAATTACCAAATACGGTTGAGGGCTTGATTCATGTGACCAATTTGCCAGAGTACTACAGCTACAATGAGCGGACCATGACACTACAGGGAGAAAAATCTGGTGTGGTCTTCCGTGTTGGTCAAGCCATTAAAATCAAGCTTACCAAAGCTGATAAGATGACAGGCGAGATTGACTTTGAGTACCTTCCATCCGAAGTGGATGTGGTTGAAAAAGTTGCCAAGTCTAGTCGGAAGAAGGCCAATCGTGGGGGGCGTGACCGAGATGACAAGTCTGTGAAAAATCGTGGCAAGTCTCACCGTAAATCGGATCAAGAGTCGCATTCTCCTAAAAAAGATAAGAAGAAAAAGAAACCATTTTACAAGGAAGTAGCAAAGAAAGGAGGCAAGAATGGCCAAGGGTCAAGGAAACGTCGTCGCACAAAATAAGAAAGCCAGCCACGACTACACCATTGTAGACACCATTGAGGCGGGTATCGTACTGACAGGTACCGAGATTAAGTCGGTTCGCGCAGCCCGTATCAACCTCAAGGACGGCTTTGCTCAGATTAAAAAAGGCGAAGCTTGGTTGGTCAATGTTCATATTGCACCTTACGATGAGGGAAATATCTGGAATCAAGACCCGACTCGTACCCGCAAGCTTTTGCTTAGAAAGAAACAAATCCAGCAGCTGGAAAATGAAGTCAAGGGAACAGGTATGACCTTGGTACCGCTCAAAGTCTATATCAAAGACGGATTTGCCAAAGTCCTAATCGGCCTTGCTAAAGGGAAGCACGATTACGATAAACGTGAGTCTATCAAGCGTCGCGAACAGGAACGTGATTTAAAACGAACCATAAAAGCGATTAATAGTCGATGAGAACTAGAGAAATCTAGTTCTTTTTTGTATAATAGAAAGAAAAGTATAAAAGTTGAGGAAGAAGCATGCCAGAATTAGTCGCTTATAAACGAATGCCTGTCTGGAACAAGGAAACTGTTCCAACTGAAATTACCCACAAACACAACACCAAGGTCGGCACTTGGGGAAAAATCAAGGTCTTAAAAGGTCAAATCAAGTTTGAAGCCATCTCAGATGACAATGAAATCACGGATACCTTTATCTTTGACCGTCGTCTGGATATTCCTATGGTGGAGCCTCAAGCTTGGCACCGCGTGACCCTCTTGACAGATGATACCGAATTTTTCGTGGAGTTTTTCTGTCAGCCTGAAGATTATTTTGCTAAAAAATACAATTATGGACGGACGCATTCGGAAATCATCGAGGCCATGGAAGTGGTCAAGGCACCTGGCAAGGTATTGGACTTGGGGTGTGGACAAGGTCGCAACGCCCTCTATCTTGCTAAAAAAGGCTTTGATGTGACAGCTGTCGATCGCAATGAGGTCAGCTTGGAGATGTTGGCAACTGTCTTGGATGCTGAGGATATGGATATGAACTTCGGTCTCTATGATATCAATGCAGCCAATCTCAGCCAGACTTACGACTTTATCTTGTCAACGGTTGTCTTTATGTTCTTGAACCCAGATGCTGTTCCAGCCATTATCAAAAACATGCAGGAGTCAACAGCAGTCGGTGGTTACAATCTGATTGTCTGCGCTATGGATACAGAGGATGCGCCATGTACCATGAATTTCCCATTCACCTTCAAGGCGGGAGAGTTGCGCGACTACTACCAAGATTGGGAGTTCATCAAGTATAACGAAGATTTTGGTCATCTTCATAAAGTGGATGAAAATGGCAATCCTATCAAGCTCCGCTTTGCAACCATGCTAGCTAAGAAAATCAACTAATTCATTTTGAAAATCATGTAGTTATTTTCTGGATTTTAGATGAAGAAACATCCGTTAAAACAAGGCGAAACCCGTTTTTTATTTTTTCAGAAAATAGATTGAAAAAATAGTTTCTATGAGAACTTTTTTTGTTGACAATATCCCCACATAGTGTATAATAGTTTTCATGGTAACTAATTGAAAGGAGATAAGTCATGGAAACCCCACTTCAACAACTTCGTAGACTAGTAAATCAGATTGAAAAGTTTTTGGATAAGGCTGCGACAGACTGTGGCGCAGAGCATTTGTCAGGACCGCAAGGTTTTATCGTTATGCATCTTTACCGCAACCCAGAAGCCCACTATTCTATCAAAGATGTTGAAGAAAAATTGAAAATCTCCAAGTCAGTTGCTTCGAACTTGGTCAAACGGATGGAAAAAAATGGATTTATCCAGATTCAACCATCTCAAACCGACAAGCGCGTCAAAAACCT
The DNA here is from genome assembly GCF_024170225.1 of Streptococcus gallinaceus. Classification (GTDB taxonomy): domain Bacteria; phylum Bacillota; class Bacilli; order Lactobacillales; family Streptococcaceae; genus Streptococcus; species Streptococcus gallinaceus. The sequence goes on from NZ_JALJXU010000002.1 coordinate 128,777, forward strand.
TGCCTTGACGAACTTGGGCCGAGAGAAGGCTGCCAATTTTGAGAATTTTATAGCCTATGTTCATGAAACCCTGCTTGATGGTATCAGCCGTGAAGAAATTGATTCGGCACGTCAAGTCATGACAAGGTTAGCTCAAAACATTCAATTAGATGACAGCGAATCCTAAAGAAATTTAGGATTCTTCACTTTTTACAAAGGAGTAAATGCATGTTTAAGATTTTTAAACGCTTGAACGCTAGAGAGTGGGGCATGATTGTCCTTAGTACTGTCTTGATTTGTTTGGCGGTATGGATGGACCTGAAGAGTCCAGAGTACATGTCCGATATTACGACTCTCTTGCAGACAAAAGGGACAGAGATAAAAGACATTCTAGAGCCGGGCTCAAAAATGTTGGGCTTCTCACTCGGTAGTTTTTTGATTGCCGTTGCGGTTGGTTTTCTGGCTTCGCGTACAGCGGCTAGTTTTACAACACGTTTGCGCGGGGACATCTTTAACCAAGTGATGGATTATTCAGATGCGGAAATTAAGAAATTTTCCATTCCCTCTCTCTTGACTCGGACGACCAATGACTTGACGCAGCTGCAAATTCTCATCACCATGGGGATGCAGGTAGTCACTCGTGGACCGATTATGGCCATTTGGGCTTTGACAAAGATTTGGGGCAAGAGTAATGAATGGACCAGTGCCGTTGCGGTTGCTGTTGTGATGGTCTTGATTTTGCTCACAACATTGTTAGTCTTTGCCTTTCCAAAACAGCGCATGGTACAGGATTTGACAGATGCGCTCAATGCAACCACGCGTGAGTCCTTATCAGGTGTTCGTGTCGTTCGTGCCTACAATGCCGAAGAATACCAATCAGATAAATTTAGACAAGAAAATGCTGGCTTGACCAAGCTGAATCTCTTTGTCTTCCGATTGATGTCCTTGATGAATCCAGTGATGACGGTTGTCTCATCTGGTTTGACTTTGGCCATTTACTGGATTGGGGCGCATTTGGTCAATGATATCAAGCTTGCAGCCATGGATCAATCAAGTGCGGAAGCGATGAAAACATCAGCTTTGGCCATGAAAGATGCGATTGGAGACCGCGTTTCTCTCTTCTCAGATATGGTTGTCTTCTCGTCTTATGCTATGCAGGTTGTCATTGGCTTTATGATGATGGTGGCTATTTTCATCATCATGCCACGTGCCTTGGTATCTGCTCGCCGGATTAATGAAGTGCTTGCTTTGGAGCCATCTATTCAATTTAAGGATGCCTCCGCAGCAGACAATGGACAAAAAGGACAAGTGGAATTCCACGATGTTTCTTTCCGTTACACCAAACATTCTCGTGCTGTGATTGAGCATGTTTCCTTTACAGCAAAAGCAGGTCAGACCGTTGCCTTTATCGGCTCAACGGGTTCTGGTAAGTCTACTTTGGTAAACCTTTTGCCACGTTTCTACGATGCGACAGAAGGTTGGATTAAGGTAGATGGTGTTAATGTCAATGATTATTCACACGATGACTTGAATAATAAAGTGGGCTATATTCCTCAAAAAGCGGTCCTCTTCAGTGGAACAATTCGTTCCAATATGGAATTCGGGCTTTCAGAACAATCTCCTCTCACAGACCAAGAAATTTGGGAAGCTTTAGAATTAGCTCAAGCCAAGGATTTTGTTGCTTCAAAAGAAAAAGGTTTGGATGAAGAAGTGGCCCAAGGTGGGACAAACTTCTCTGGCGGACAAAAACAACGATTGGCCATTGCTCGTGCCTTGGCTCGCAAACCTGAGATTCTGATTTTTGATGATTCATTCTCCGCCTTGGACTACAAGACAGACCGTATTTTGCGGAATGAATTGAAAGAAAAAACGGCTGAGATGACCAAATTGATTGTGGCTCAGCGTATTTCAACCATTATGGATGCAGACTTGATTTTGGTACTGAACCAAGGTAAGGTTGTCGGTCAAGGTACCCACAAGGAACTCTTGGCTCAAAATGAGGTCTACCAAGAAATTGCTTATTCACAATTATCGAAGGAGGAGTTGGAAAATGGAAAATAAAAAACAAGAAAAAAGCTTATTTGCCAATCTGGCTCCCTACGTCAAGGGCTATAAGGCCTTCTTTGGAGTCGCGGTTGTCCTAGCTATTATTTCAAGTATTATCACCGTTATCGGGCCTGACCGTCTAAAAGAGGTAACAGACCTCATGGTCAAGGGCTTGACAGGAGATATCAATTTGACAAAAATCGGTAAAATTGCTGGTCAATTGGCCATCTTGTATGTGGGAGGTGCCTTGGTATCCTACGCAGCAAGCTTTATCGTGACAACGATTATTCAACGTTTCGCTCAACGGATGCGTGATGCTATCGCAGATAAAATTAACCGTATTCCGCTTCGTTATTTTGATGGGCATTCACAGGGAGATACCTTGTCTCGTATCACCAACGATGTGGACTTGATGACCCAATCCTTTAACCAATCCTTGGTTACAATGGTTGTATCGATTGTGCTGTTGATTGGTTCTATCTTTATGATGTTTAAGACGGACTGGCATTTGGCAACGACAGCTATTGTCTCTGTATTTGCAGGTTTTGCTTTGTCATCCATTATCATGTTTAAGAGTCAGCCGTTGTTTAAAAAACAACAGACAAATCTCGCCAATATTTCAGGCTATGTAGAGGAAATCTACACTGGTCACAATGTCGTAACTAGTTATAACGCCCGTCAGCAAGCCAAGTCTGAATTTAAAGACTTGAATGATAAGCTCTATAGTTCTATGTGGAAATCACAATTCTTCTCTGGCATTATGATGCCGCTGATGCAATTTATCGGGAACTTTGGCTATGTCATGGTCTGTGTTGTCGGTGCGGCACTGGCTTTAGACGGTACCATCACGATGGGGACCATCGTAGCCTTTATGACCTACGTGCGGATCTTCACCCAGCCCATCGGTCAAATTGCCCAAGGGATTACCCAGTTGCAATCAGCTAGCGCAGCGATGGGACGTGTCTTTGAATTCCTCAATGAAGCTGAGATGGAAGTTGAAGAAAGTAAGACACGTCAGTTGGAAACGGTCAAAGGTCATGTTACATTTGAGCATGTTAATTTTGGCTACACTCCAGAGAAAACGATTATCCATGACTTTACTTCAGAAGCAAAACCAGGTCAGAAGGTTGCGATTGTCGGACCGACTGGTGCTGGTAAGACAACCATTGTCAACTTGCTGATGCGTTTCTACGAAATCAATTCAGGAACGATTGCCATAGACGGCGTGAATGTTCATGATATGAAACGTAGTGAAGTGCATGATGCCTTTTCGATGGTTCTGCAAGATACCTGGCTCTTTGAAGGGACTATTAAGGAAAATCTGATTTTCAATCAAGACCATATCACGGATGAGCAAGTGGAAGCAGCAGCTAAGGCCGTGGGTGTGTATCACTTTATCAAGACCTTGCCAAATGGTTATGATACAGTCTTAGATGACTCAGTAACCTTGTCTGTCGGTCAGAAGCAGCTTTTAACCATTGCACGAGCCTTGCTCAAGGATTCTCCACTTTTGATTTTGGATGAGGCGACGTCATCAGTGGATACTCGGACAGAGGAGCTGATCCAAAAAGCAATGGATAAATTGATGGAAGGTCGTACTTCCTTTGTCATTGCTCACCGCTTATCAACGATTCGCAATGCAGACTTGATTCTTGTCATGAAAGATGGCAATATTATCGAGCAGGGCAACCACGATGAATTGATGGGTCAAGATGGCTTCTACGCAGACTTGTACAATAGTCAATTTACAGAAGATAGCGAAGAAGTAGCTTAAAGAAGAGACTGGACTGAGTTCCAGTCTTTTTCTGTCTTTGAAACTGAAAATCCTATTTTGATATGGTAAAATAGAACAAAGAACACATGAAAAAAGGAGACCTTATGTCTGATACAATTCAATTTGGTTATGGGAAAGCTGCCGCTCAACTTGTGCTGAAACGCTTGAACCGCCACGGTATTATTGCCGGAGCAACTGGTACAGGGAAAACGGTGACTTTAAAGGTATTGGCTGAGCAGTTGAGCGATGTTGGAATCCCCGTTTTTCTCTCAGATATCAAGGGAGATTTGACGAGTCTAGCTCAGGAAAATGCAGGTGATATTTCGCCGGAGCGTTTAGCGGCTACTCACTATGAGGATTATCATCCTGCCAGTTATCCTGTCGAGTTGTGGGATGTCATGGGGGAGCAAGGATTGCCAGTTCGGATGACCATTTCTGAGATGGGACCGGTCTTGTTAACACGATTATTGGGGCTCAATGAAACCCAGGAAAGTATTTTGAATATCGTGTTTAGTGTGGCAGATGAAAAAGGCCTTCTACTCATTGATATGATGGATTTGCGAGCCATGCTGAATTATGTTGCAGAAAATGCAACGGAGTTGAGCCAATATTATGGCAATATTCCTGCCCGGTCGGTCGGGGCTATTTTGCGCAGTCTAGTGGTTTTGGAGCAGCAAGGTGGCAAGATTTTCTTTGGTGAACCAAGTTTGGAAATTGCGGACTTGATGCGCACGGCAAATGATGGACGCGGTGTGGTCACTATCTTGAATGCCAAGCAGTTGTTTAACCAGCCAACTCTCTATTCAACGGTGCTCTTGTCCTTGCTAGCTGAGCTCTATGAGACCCTTCCTGAAGTCGGGGATTTGGATAAGCCTAAGATGGTCTTCTTCTTTGATGAAGCCCACGTTCTCTTCAAGGATGCACCAAAAGTTTTATTGGAAAAAATCGAGTTGATTGTACGCCTGATTCGCTCGAAAGGTGTCGGAGTTTTCTTTGTGACCCAGAATCCGACGGATATTCCAGACAGTGTAGCCAGTCAGCTGGGCAATCGTATCCAGCACGGTTTACGTGCCTTTACACCTAAGGAATTAAAAACTGTTGCAACGGTTGCGGAGACTTTCCGTCAAGCCGATGGAGAGGACTTGAGCAAGGTCATTCAAGAATTACAAGTGGGTGAAGCAGTGGTTTCTACACTGGGTGAGGATGGAGCACCGGGATTTGCAGACCGAGTAATGATTTATCCACCGAAAAGTCTTTTGGGAACAGCGGACCCAACACTCGTTCTGTCATTGGCTAATCATTCAAGTCTTTTAGACAAGTATGCAAATGCCATCAATCGCGAATCGGCCCATGAACAAATCATGGCCATGACGCAGGAAAAAGAAGCTCAATTGATAAAAGAAGCTGCGGATACAGAAGCTAAAAAGGCAGAAGAAAAAGTAGCTAAGGAAGCACAAAAAGAAGCCGAAAAACGAGCAAAGGCTGAGGAAAAAGCAAGTGAAAAACGCGCGACCACTAGCAGCCGTCGTTCAGATAGCGCAATGGATCGATTTACAAAAAATATCATGAGTGCTGTTGGACGAGAAGCCGGTCGCATCTTGGTTCGTGGTATCACAGGTATGTTGAAAGGAAAATAAAAAGAAGGGAAACCTTCTTTTTATATAACTTATTTGTTTACAAATGTAAACGAATTTGATATACTAAAGACAGAAAAGTAAAAAAGGAGAAAACCATGGCTTTAGAGACTTATAAAGTAGAAGGAATGACCTGCGCAGCTTGTTCCATGACTGTGGAAAAAGTAGTGGGAAAAGTGGACGGAGTAGACCAAGCAGCTGTCAATCTCGCCACAGAAAAATTAACCGTGCGTTTTGAACCAGAACAAGTTTCTCCAGAAACATTGGTTCAAGCGGTGGAAAAAGCAGGCTATCACCTGATTCTCACCTCAGAAGAAGCGGCGGTAGCAAGCGCCAAACCCTCACGTGAATCTATCTTGTGGAAGAGATTTATAGGCTCCCTACTCTTCTGCCTCCCCTTGCTCTATGTAGCTATGGGTAGCATGGTCGGTCTTCCCCTGCCAGCATTTTTAGAACCGATGGCTCATCCTCTGGCATTTGCCTTAGTGCAGATTGGTTTGGTCTTGCCAATTGTTTACCTAGGTCGAGCGTTTTATGCCAATGGATTGCCCAGTTTATTTCGAGGGCATCCCAATATGGATAGCCTGATTGCGGTAGGTACAATTGCGGCCTTGGGACAAGGTTTTGTTATGACAGCTCTCTTAGCTATGCACAAAGTGACGTTCTCCCATCATCCCGAACTGTATTTCGAGTCTGCGGGAGTTATTTTGACCTTGATTACCCTGGGAAAATATCTCGAAGCCGTCTCCAAAGGGAAAACCTCCAGTGCTATTCAGCATCTCGTGGCTTTGGCACCAAAGACAGCTCATCTGGTGAAAGATGGAGTGGAAATGGAAATCCCAGTTTCCGATCTCATGGTTGGGGATATCTTGCAGGTGCGTCCTGGGGAAAAAATCCCTGTGGATGGTCGCTTGCTAGAAGGACAATCAACTGTTGATGAGTCTATGTTAACAGGCGAGAGTTTGCCAGTCAAAAAAGTCAGCGGTGACCAAGTTTTTGGTGCAACCATCAATAAAAACGGCAGTTTCACCTTGGAAGTGACCAAGGTTGGAGAGGATACGGCTTTGGCGCAGATTATTCGTCTGGTCGAAGAAGCGCAAGGTTCAAAGGCGCCCATTGCTCGATTAGCAGACCAAGTAGCCGCGGTTTTCGTACCAGTCGTCATGACTCTGGCTTTGCTTTCTGGCTTTGCTTGGTTTGTTTTTGGAGGAGAGTCTTGGACTTTTGCCTTGAATATTGCAGTTTCCGTCTTGGTCATTGCCTGCCCCTGTGCCCTAGGTCTTGCCACTCCGACGGTTATTATGGTCGGAACTGGGCTAGGTGCAGAGCACGGTATTCTCATTAAGTCGGGTTCAGCCTTGGAATTGGCTCAGTCTGTGGATACCATCGTCCTCGATAAGACAGGAACGATTACAGCTGGTCTAGCTAGTGTGACAGATATCTTACCTGCAAATAATACAACTGAAGATGAGTTAGTCAGATTGGCGGCAGCTGCTGAGCAAGGTTCGGAGCACCCATTGGGACAAGCAATCGTCGATTTGAGTAAGGAAAAAGGTTTGGTACTGCCGACTGTTTCTGAATTTGAGGCCTTGTCTGGCCGAGGCATTTCAGCTAAGGTAGCAGGCAAGATGATGTATCTTGGCAATCAAGCTCTCATGGCAGAAAAAGGAATGGATACATCGCTTAGTCACGGTCGAGAATTGGAATTGGCACAAGCTGGAAAGACCCCCATTTTTCTGGCCTATGATGGTCAATTTTTAGGGTTGCTAGCCATCGCAGACCAGATAAAAGAAACCAGTCCAGCGGCCATTGCCCAGTTGAAAGATATGGGTTTAGAGGTTGTCATGTTAACAGGGGACAATGATACTACAGCGCAAGCCATTGCCCAAGAAATCGGTATCGAAAGAGTGGTCAGTCAAGTGCTGCCGGAGCAGAAATCTTCAGTCCTTGCGGATTTACAGGCTAAAGGTGCCCGAGTAGCCATGGTCGGAGATGGTATCAATGATGCGCCAGCCTTGGCTCAAGCAGACATCGGAATGGCAATTGGTACAGGTACGGACGTAGCCATTGAATCGGCAGACTTGGTGCTGATGCAGGGAGACTTGACAGGTGTTGCGCGTGCCTTGCACCTGAGTCGCTTGACCATGAAAGCCATCAAGCAAAACCTATTCTGGGCCTTTGCCTACAATGTCATCGGTATTCCAGTTGCCATGGGCCTGCTGTATCTCTTTGGTGGACCCTTGCTCAATCCCATGCTAGCAGGTGCAGCTATGAGCTTTAGCTCTGTGTCTGTCTTGCTTAATGCCCTTAGACTGAAAAGAGTAAAGATCTAAACGAAAATACCGGTCAAATGACTGGTATTTTTTTGAGAGAATGCTTACAATAAAATCAGAAAGTGAGGAGATGACATGACGACCTTTATCGGAAAAGAAGTAACATTGATTGGAAAACAGCCACAGGTTGGAGAACTAGCTCCTAATTTTAGCTTGATGGCCAATGATTTGACACAAAAGCAGTTGACAGACTTTAGCGGTATCAAGGTCTTGAGCGTAGTGCCTTCGATTGATACAGGCATTTGCTCTGCCCAGACTCGCAGATTTAATCAGGAACTATCGGATAGGGATGGAGTGACTGTGATTACGGTATCTGCTAACCTACCTTTTGCGCAAGCTCGTTTTTGTGGAACAGAAGGCTTGGACAATGCCATCACTCTATCAGACTATTATGACCACACTTTTGGGAAAGCCTATGGTCTGCTCATGGAAGAATGGAATTTATTGGCACGTGCAGTGTTGGTATTGGATGCGGACAACAAGATTATCTATACCGAATACCTTGAAAATGTCAACGAACACCCAAACTATGAAGCAGCTTTGGCAGTGGTAAAATAAAAAGAGAACCTGTAAGAAGAAACTTACAGGCTTTTTTGGGGGTTAGTCCGCAAGAGCGAGGCCAGAAATCATCTGAGCCAGTTCCTGTGGAGATTGCTGAAAATCCGTAGCTATCCAGTGACTGATGACACTTTCAATGCTAGCAATGTAGACTTCACGAGCAAATTCAGCTGGCAAGTCATACCGAAGATAAGCCTGCTTTTCCCAAAAAGGATAGAGGCAAATAATGCGGTAGAGAGTGTCCTTGATGGCTTGGGCAAATAAAAAATTCTTACTTTGAGATAGGGCGGAAATGAAGACTTGGTCTTCTTCTACAAATTCTAAAATGGACAAAATGACGGTTTCTGGCTGGTCGCGGTGCTCCTGAATCCGTATATCCATTGCAGCTAGCCATTCTTCCTTGTACTGCTCCATCATATCAGCCTTATCAGAGAAATGCAGATAGAAGGTGCCCCGATTGATACCAGCTTTTTTACAAATCTGACTAATGGAAATCTGCTCCAAAGGTTCTTCCCGCAAGAGTTGACCAAGTGCTTGACGGATGTAGGTTTTTGTTTCGGTTTGTCGTTTTTGCATGTCACCACCTTAAATCAACAAAGTGTTGAGATTTGTTCTTGTAGGATCATTACTGACATGATACCATAGTAAACAAGTATAAATCAACAAGTTGTCTATTTAATCCTAAAAAATAATTGCCGACTTATGCTATACTAAAATCAATGAAAGAAGAAAAGAATGGCTTATATTGAAGTAAAACACAGTTCCAAGTACTACCAAGTCGGGGACAACCAGATTATTGCCAATCACGATGTGAATTTTGAGATTGAAAAAGGGGAGTTGGTCATCATTTTAGGCTCCTCTGGTGCAGGAAAATCAACGATTCTTAATATCTTGGGCGGTATGGATACCAATGATGAAGGTCAAGTGATTATTGATGGCGTGGACATTGCTACCTACAATTCTCATCAGAGAACCAATTACCGTCGGGATGATGTAGGCTTTGTCTTCCAGTTTTACAATCTGGTGGCTAACTTAACCGCCAAGGAAAATGTAGAACTTGCTTCGGAAATTGTAAAAGATGCCTTGGATCCAGTCGAGATTCTAACTGAAGTTGGTTTGTCCCACCGGATCAATAATTTCCCAGCTCAGTTATCAGGTGGAGAGCAGCAACGTGTGTCCATTGCGCGTGCCGTAGCTAAAAATCCTAAAATCCTCCTCTGTGATGAACCAACTGGAGCCTTGGATTACCAGACGGGTAAGCAAGTCTTGCAGATTTTGCAGGACATGTCTCGTCAGCAAGGAGCGACTGTTATTATTGTCACCCACAATTCAGCGCTAGCACCTATTGCAGACCGGGTCATTCATATGCGGGACGCAACGGTTAAGTCCATCAAGGTCAATCCACAGCCGCAAGATATTGCGACCTTGGAATACTAGGAGACGTCTATGAAAAAAGTCTATTGGAAAAATCTTTTCAAGTCAGTGTCTTCATCCAAGGGACGATTCTTCTCCATTTTTAGTCTCATGTTCATCGGAGCAGTGACCTTGGTGGGGCTCAAAGCTACATCACCAAATATGGAACGCCTAGCTCAAGCTACCATTGGAAAAACACAAATGATGGATTTGGCGGTCATTGCAGATATGGGATTGGACAAGGAGGACCAAGCGGAGCTCAGCTCAATCCCCCATGCGACGGTCGAATACAGCTACATGACAGATGTGACTCGTAAGGGAACGACGGACGCTGTTCGTATTTATTCTCAGACGGAGAAAATCTCCCTATTTCAACTCATATCAGGTCAACTTCCCAGTCAGTCAGACCAGATTGCCCTAGACACGAGTCTCAAGGGAGATTATCAGCTTGGAGATAAGATTGAATTTTCCCAATCAGATAAGGGGAGTTTGAAAAAAACGACTTTTACAGTGACTGGATTTGTCCATTCGCCGGAGATTTGGAGTACAAAAAACCTTGGAAATTCGAGCGCTGGATCAGGCAGTTTGACAGCCTATGCCGTGGTTAGCAAGGAAGCATTTGACTCGGATGTTTACATGATTGCCCGCCTTCGTTATGATGATTTGAAAGATTTGGTTTATACCTCTTCAACTTATGACAAGCGTTTGGCAAAGCATGCAGAGGAACTGGAAAAGTTGGTGGCTGACAATGGCAGTCTACGGCTCGCTCGCGTTAAGTCAGATGGGCAAAAGGATATTCAGCAAGGGCAAGAAAAAGTTGCTGACGCGGAAAATCAACTCAGCCAGTCTGCACAGAAAATTGCCGATGGAGAACAGCAGATTGCCGACGGCGACCAACAAATCACAGCAGCAAAAGAACAGATTGCCAAGGGTGAAAATCAATTAGCAAAAACGGAGCAGCAACTAAAGGAAGCAGCTGCAACCTTAACTAGCAAGAAAGCTGAACTCGATAAGGCAAGAAGCGATTTGGATGCTAGTAAGGCCCAGTTAGATGCCAGTCGCAGTCAGTTAGACAGTGCCAAGAGTCAACTCGACCAGGCTCAGGAAACGATTGCACAAAAACAAGCAGAACTAGATGCAGCAGCTGGTCAAATACAGTCTGGACAATTGGCTCTTCAAACAGCAAAAAATACTTTACAAGAGCAAATAGAATCCCTGACAGCTGCTGGAGAAGATCCAAGTCAAAATCCAGCGATCCAAGCGGCGCAAGCAAAAATTGCCCAAGATGAAGAAACGCTGGAAGCTTCTTTGACCAATTACAATCAAGGATTTGCAGCATTAGAAAATGCCAAAGCGGCCTACCAAGTCCAAGAGACTACTTACCAATCTGGTGAGCAAGAGTATGCTAATGGCTTAGCCCAGTATCAAGCAGGTGAGTCTAGTTATCAAACTGGCTTGACCCAATACCAAGCAGCTCAAGCGACCTATCAATATGGGGTGGCTCAGTATGAGACAGGAAAGGCTGATTTACAATCTTCCCAAGCAACCATAGCTGAAAAAGAAGCCCAGCTAGGCAAATCCAAGACCGAGATAGCTACTGCAAAAGACACCTATACCGATAAGAAATCTGAGGCAGACAAGAAAATATCTGACTCGAAGGAGAAATTGACCGACGCGGAAACTAAATTGTCTAAGTTAGAGGAGCCAAATTACCTGGTCTACAATCGCAAAACCATTCCTGGTGGGACTGGCTATGAGAATTATCGCGTAGCAACGGGAAGCATCTCAGCTGTCGGAACCATTTTTCCAATTGTTCTCTATCTAGTAGCAGCCATGGTGACTTTTACAACTATGACACGTTTTGTAGATGAGGAGCGGACCAATGCCGGAATTTTCAAAGCTCTAGGCTACACGAATCACGACATCATCCGAAAATTTGTCCTTTATGGCTTGGTAGCTAGCATGCTAGGTACCCTCGTTGGAGTTGCAGTTGGGACCTATTGGCTCTCTCCAGTCATCAGCCAAGTTGTCACCGAGCATATGGTTCTAGGAGCAGCCACAAGCTACTTTTACCCAACCTGGCTCGTGATTGCTATCTTACTAGGTCTAGTATCTGCAGTCTTACCCGCCTACTTAGTGGCCAACCGTGAATTAAAGGAAAATGCCGCCCAACTCTTACTTCCCAAACCGCCTGTATCAGGTTCTACCATCTTACTTGAAAAGATTTCTTTTATCTGGAAACGATTGACCTTTACCCAAAAAGTCACTGTCCGCAATATTTTCCGCTACAAGCAGCGGATGTTCATGACCATATTTGGGGTCGCAGGGTCTGTCGCCCTCCTCTTTGCAGGCTTGGGGATACGCTCTTCAATTTCTGGCTTGGTCGATCGTCAGTTTTCAGATTTGTTGCAATATGATATGATTGTGGTGAAAAATTCAGCTACCAGTAAGGCTGAAGCAAATACTGTAGAAAAGGAATTCTCAGAGAAATCCGTAGATTCCCACCTCTCTATTTCCTATCAAAGTTTGGAGCAATCCATTCCCCATCAAGATGAAAAACAGGCCACTAGCCTTCTTGTGACTGAGCAAACAGATCAATTATCAGATTATATTCGTCTCTCCAATCGCAAAAACGGTGAACCACTTACCTTGTCACCTTCAGGAGTTATCATCACTGAAAAACTAGCGCAGCTATATGATGCAAAAGTAGGAGATAAGATAACTTTGACAATTGATAATCAAGAAGTGTCTGTAGAAGTGACTGGCATTGCCGAAATGTATGCGGGACACTCAGTTTACATGACAGCAGACTACTACAAAAAAGCAACCGGACAGGCACCGACAGATAATGCATGGTTGGTCAAGTTGACCAACCACCAGTCGAACAGCGTGAAGTCAGTATCGGCCAAGTTCCTACAACTGGCAGGCGTATCAGCAGTTGTACAAAACACAACTATGGTAGCAACAATTGACAATCTTGCTCAGTCTCTTCAGTCCATTATGTTGATACTGATTGTTCTGTCTTTATTGTTGGGGATTGTCATTCTCTATAACTTGACCAATATCAATGTTGCCGAGCGTATTCGTGAGTTATCAACAATCAAGGTTCTCGGTTTTCATAATAAGGAAGTCACTCTCTACATCTACCGAGAGACCATCTTCCTTTCTCTAGTTGGAATCGTACTTGGTCTTCTAGGGGGAAGAGCTCTACATCTCTTGATACTGGATATGATTGGAACGGACTCAATTATGTTCAATCCGACGGTGACTTGGGATGTCTATCTAACACCTGTTCTAGCTATTTTAGGCATTCTAGCTGTCTTGGGCTGGTTTGTTAATTATCACCTAAGAAAAGTAGATATGCTTGAAGCCTTAAAATCCGTTGAATAAAACGAAACCAGTCTCGAAAGAGACTGGTTTTATGCTATAATTAAGCCATGAAAAATTATGAAGAAGTCTATCATAGCTGGGCTGACTATTTAGCGAAATACCCCCCCTATCAGAAAGCAACTATCTGGCTCAACCGTTATATCACTTACATCATGTATCTGATTTATCCACTCTTTCTTTTAGACAGAGTCATTCAAGACAGCTGGGACTGGAAATATCTGCTCATCCCAGCTCTTGGTTTTGTCCTCCTGAGTCTAGTCCGAAAGGTCATTAACACTCCTCGCCCCTATGAAGTTTATGCCATTCACCCTCTAATCTCCAAAGCCAGTAAAGGAAATTCCATGCCTAGCCGTCATGTCTTTTCAGCCACTATCATCTCCATGTGTCTCTTGACGAGCAATCTTGGTTTGGGGTTATTAGGACTGTTTCTTTCAGCTACCTTGGCATTTTGTCGTGTCTTGGTCGGAGTTCATTTTCCAAAAGATGTCCTAGTTGGTCTATTTCTTGGAATAGGGATAGGAAGTTTGCTATTTGTTTTTTAGGGGAAGGATATGAAATATAGTAAAGAGAAACAGGTTACCAAAGATTTGGTAGAATGGATGAATGCAAAGATTGCCTACTTGTAGGCGATTTTTTATTGACCACGGATTGAACATAGAACCGTTGACACAAGTAAACAATGCAAATTACCGTTCAAACTCATTTGTCACACGATGTAGTCGTCATAACTTATTTTCCGAATAGTTCGATGCACCAAGTGGTTAATGTATTTAGTCTTCCAAATAGCATGACACACCATGTAGTTGTAGTATTTTGCCTTTCGAATAGCACGATGCAACGTGTGGTTGTTGCATTTCGCTTTCCGGATAACGTGATACATCGTGTGGTTGTTGTATTTCTTCCTCTGAATAGGACGATACACCGTGCAATCAAGTTGTTTTTAGCTCTAGAGGGAATTACTTTATAGAAAATGAGCTTATTTTTTACTTAATATCGATTTTTTCAAAACTATTTTCGAATAACTAAGATGAGAAATAAAAAAGCATGTTAGCTAAAAAGGAGAAATACATGAAGAAACAATATGCTACCTCCCCCTTAAATCTTCGGACTCTTGACCAAGAGCAAACTTATCAGCTTATCAAAGACTCGCAAATTACCATCGGTGCCTTTGCCAAGACCCATAAGTCAGAATTGATTTACACAACTTATTCTATTTGACTGCAAGACTATTTGGCAGAATTTGAAAAAAGGACTCCATAAAAGCCGCGCTAGCCTTTATACTCAACAGTTACGAGAGACCGATAAAGAACGGTCAGACGCTGCTGTAACCTTGGTAAATCTCATTCGCGCCTATGGCAAGAGTCGGGACAAGAATAGCCAAGCTGCTTATCAGTTGTTGGCACCCTTGATGAAGAACTATCAACAGCTAACAGAGAACATCTATGAGAAAAAGACGGAAGCTATCAATCACTTGGTCAATCAATTAAGAGAGGAAGTCTATCAAAATGCTTTGGCTCAGCTTTATCTGTCTGTTCAGTTCGAACATTTAGTGCAGGCGCAGAGTCATTTTGATGGCGTTTATAGCCAACGTATCCAAGAGCAGGCTAGTAAAACTCCGGGAAAAATCAGAGAGACCCGTGGAACTCTAGTAGAATCCTATAACTTTATCATCGACTACACAGCCATCATGGCCTATGGTTTTCCAGAAAAGACAGAATTTGCCCAATTACGTAAGCAACTCAATACCATTCGTAGTCGGTATAAGGTGAGAAAACCGGATACGAAAGATAAGAATGTAGCAATTGTGAAAGAGGAAGTTCTAGCAGAAAAGGAGTGAAAGAAAAGACCCAGTTGGGTCTTTTCGTGCTATAATAAGACTATGACAAACAAGAATAGATTACTTTTAATTGACGGTTCTTCCGTTGCTTTTCGTGCCTTCTTCGCACTATATAATCAAATTGATCGTTTTAAAAATGCTGACGGTCTTCACACCAACGCAGTTTATGGTTTCCACCTTATGCTCAATCATTTGCTGGAGCGGGTTCAACCAACGCATATCCTTGTTGCTTTCGATGCTGGAAAGACAACCTTCCGTACAGAGATGTATGCGGACTATAAGGGTGGTCGTGCCAAGACACCAGATGAGTTTCGGGAACAGTTTCCATTTTTGCGCCAACAATTAGATGTCCTTGGAATCAAGCATTACCAGTTGGATCGCTATGAGGCGGATGACATCATCGGAACCTTGGTCAAGCAAGCAGAAGCAACAGACGAGCACTTCGATATTACCGTTGTTTCTGGAGACAAGGACTTGATTCAGCTGACTGATGAGCATACGGTTGTTGAGATTTCTAAAAAAGGTGTGGCGGAGTTCGAAGAGTTTACACCTACCTATCTCATGGAGAAAATGGGGATTACCCCTGCTCAATTTATCGACCTGAAAGCCCTCATGGGAGACAAGTCAGATAATATCCCAGGAGTGACCAAAATCGGAGAAAAAACAGGACTCAAACTCTTGATAGAACATGGCTCCTTAGAAGGAATTTATGAGCAAATTGATGGGATGAAGGCTTCCAAGATGAAGGAAAATCTCATCAATGATAAAGAGCAGGCTTTCTTGTCTAAGACCTTAGCAACCATCGATACAGATTCTCCGCTTGAAATTGGTCTAGCAGACATTCACTATGCGGGTCCGCAGGACTTAGATGCTCTGGCGACCTTTTATGAAGAAATGGACTTCAAGCAATTTCGTGCTCAGTTGGGAGCCACTCCGTCTGTTGAACAGGAAGAAATTGACTTTGAATTTGTGACAGAAGTGACAGCAGAGATGCTAAGGGAAAACCAATTTTTCTATTTTGAAATGTTGGGGGAAAACTACCACAAGGAAGATATGATTGGCCTTGCTTGGGGAGATAGCCAGCAGATTTATGTTGGGAAGCCTGAACTTTTGCAGAATCAACTATTGAGCGACTTTTTGTCAACAACTGCCTTGAAAACCTATGACTTCAAGCGGACAAAGGTGCTCTTGCATCGTGCAGGTATTGAGGCCGAGAACCTGAAGTTTGATAGTCGACTTGCCAAGTATCTCTTATCCACAGTTGAAGACAATGAATTGACTACGATAGCACACCTATACGGACAAACTCAGTTAGTGGCAGATGAAGTAGTCTATGGCAAAGGCGCTAAACGAGCGATTCCAGACGACCAAGCGCTCTTTGACCATTTGGCTAAGAAAGTTCAAGTCTTGGTTGAAACCGAAGAACCTATGTTGGAGCAACTCAGCAACCACAATCAGCTAGAGCTTCTCTTTGATATGGAGCAACCATTAGCTAAAGTACTTGCCAAGATGGAAATCGCAGGAATCAAGGTAGAAAAAGAAACCTTGCAAGCCATGCAAGCTGAAAATGAAATTCTCATCCAAAATCTGACGCAGGAAATCTATGAACTGGCTGGTGAAGAATTCAATATCAATTCTCCAAAACAGTTAGGAGTTATTCTCTTTGAAAAAATGGGTCTGCCTTTGGAATTTACCAAGAAAACCAAGACAGGTTACTCAACAGCAGTCGATGTACTAGAACGTTTAGCACCTATTGTTCCAGTAGTTTCTAAGATTTTGGAATTCCGCCAAATCACCAAACTCCAATCGACCTATGTCATTGGTTTGCAAGATGCTATCATGGCAGATGGGAAAATCCATACCCGTTATGTGCAAGACTTGACGCAGACAGGGCGTCTGTCCTCTACAGATCCAAATCTGCAAAATATACCCGTTCGTTTGGAACAAGGTCGCTTGATCCGCAAGGCTTTCGTGCCTGAGTGGGAAGATGCAAGTTTTCTTTCTTCGGATTACTCGCAGATTGAATTGCGTGTCTTGGCCCACATTTCACAGGACGAGCACCTAATCCAAGCCTTCAAGGATGGCATGGACATTCACACTTCAACTGCTATGCGGGTCTTTGGTATTGAAAAGCCTGAAGATGTGACAGCAAATGACCGCCGTAATGCAAAGGCTGTTAACTTTGGTGTGGTTTATGGTATCTCTGACTTTGGCTTGTCCAATAACCTGGGTATCAGCCGTAAAGAAGCCAAGGATTATATTGACCGTTATTTTGACCGTTTCCCAGGAATTAAAAACTACATGGAAAGTATCGTTCGAGAAGCGAGAGATAAAGGTTTTGTAGAAACGATTTACCATCGTCGTCGAGAGTTGCCAGATATCAATTCACGTAATTTTAATGTCCGGAATTTTGCAGAGCGGACAGCTATCAACTCGCCAATCCAAGGATCGGCAGCTGACATCCTAAAAGTCGCTATGATCAATCTTGATCAAG
This sequence comes from Streptococcus gallinaceus, assembly GCF_024170225.1. Classification (GTDB taxonomy): domain Bacteria; phylum Bacillota; class Bacilli; order Lactobacillales; family Streptococcaceae; genus Streptococcus; species Streptococcus gallinaceus. Next base: position 146,235 of record NZ_JALJXU010000002.1, read on the forward strand.
CTCTGACAGACGGAAACTTCAAGACCCGTATGCTTCTGCAAGTGCACGATGAAATTGTCCTTGAAGTGCCAAATGATGAACTGGATGCTGTGAGAGCTCTTGTCAAGGAAACAATGGAATCTGCTATTGAGCTAGCAGTGCCTCTTCTGGCAGATGAAAATGCAGGACAGACTTGGTACGAGGCCAAGTAATTAGAACTTGTCATCAACTATATACCTATAGAGAGGAGCTTGTAAGCCTCCCTGTTTTGTGGTATGATGTGAGACAAAAAGGAGGTGCAGACAAAGATGCTTCCAAAAGTTGATCATGAAGAAAAAGCTCTAAATCTGCTATATGATTTGATTTTAAATCCAGAAGTAAGTCAGGCAGAACGGGATTTACTGGTTGAGGCCAAGAACTTGATTGAAAAAGGGGATGATATTTTACCCGTTTTTAATCGATTACTTGGGTAATTACGTCCCTTTGCCATTAACCGAAGCATGACCAAGCCGGTTTTGGACTTTTATCTGAAAGCCATGACGCGACCAGCATCTGACCAGAAATTCTGGGGATTGATCTATGCTGCTTGGATTTTTAGTATGAAATAAGGAGTGCTTATGACCTATCATTTTCAAAATCCAAATCAAAATATTATTTTTGATTATCTGAGAAATAGCCAAACTATTGCGGTTGTTGGTCTGTCAGACCGTCAAGAAACCGCCGCTTATGGTGTGTCAAAACTCATGCAAGATGCAGGGTATCGGATTATCCCGGTCAATCCTAAACTTGTTGGTCAAGAAATTCTTGGCGAGCAGGTTTACAGACGATTGCAGGATATTCCTGAAAAGATTGACATAGTTGATGTTTTTCGCCGGAGTGAGTTTTTAGCAGATGTCGCGCGGGACTTTATAGAGACAGATGCGACCATTTTCTGGGCTCAGTTAGGTCTTGAAAGCCAAGAAGCAGAAGAAATCTTACGCGCTGCCAATCGGCATGCCATTGTCATGAATCGTTGTATTAAGATTGAATACCTAGCCATGCAAGGCTAAACAAAAAAAGAAGCGATTGCTTCTTTTTTTGTTTAGTTGAGATTTCCTGTTAAGAGGTCTTCTTTCCATTTCCGGTCTTTTAGGAGTGCATCGTAGAAATGAATCTTAGCAGCACCATAGTATGGATAGACATAAATTCCCACGAGTCCAAAACTTAGTCCTTGAAGGATAAACCATCCGATGAAGGAAAGATTGAGTACGAAGAATTTTGCTTTGTAGCCTTTCATGAGGCGACGGCTTTCTTTGATAAGTGCCATCGGACCAGAATAAGTACCCGCTTCCAAGTGTTCCAACAATAAGATTTCGACTTGTGAATAAGCTAATTCTTGAGGAATATAAATGGCAAGTCCAATGATGAAAACAATAAAGCCGACGATAAATAATGTTCCAAATACAGCCAGTGTTGGTTCTATAGAAGCATGGCTTGTATTGGACATGGATACGATGATAGCTAGTACGGCACTTCCAATCGCTCCGATAACTAAGAGAACTAATCCAATATAATAGACCAATCCCCATAGGAAGAGCAAGAGCCCTTTAACAAAAACAGTTAGAAAAATCTTTCCAAAATGCGGATGCTGGAAGATACTAAAGCCGTCTTTCCAGCCAGTCATTTCTTGACGATGACGGAGGATATTCAAAATAGTAAAGGTCAAGGATAAAAGAATGAAACTCAATAAAATTCCGATTAAAAAAGGAAAAAGACTAGCTGAGATGCTGTAGAAAAATGGAGATGAGTTAGCTGTGATTTGGTTAATATCCCCTGAGGACAAAGAGTTAACAATTTCTTGATTCATAGTAGAAGCAGATGAATTGCGGAAAAAACTCACGAGACTTGAAAATAAGGATACAAGGGCTGGGACCAATCCAAGCAGGTAAATCCCTGGGGTTTGGTCAATGGTTTGTCGTGCCTGTGCACGAATTTGACTAATAGAAAACATAAGATACCTCCTTTCTTTATTTTAGCACAATATCAGATGACAATCTAGCTGAATTTTGTTACACTAGAAAGGCTGAAAAGCGCACAAGACTGTATTTCTTGAAAGCGAGGAACTTATGACGGATTATCCAATCAAATACCGTTTAATCAAAAAAGAAAAGCACACAGGTGCTCGTTTGGGTGAGATTATCACACCGCATGGAACTTTTCCGACACCCATGTTTATGCCAGTAGGAACGCAGGCTACGGTTAAAACGCAGTCCCCTGAAGAACTCAAAGAGATGGGTTCGGGCATCATCTTGTCAAATACCTATCATCTCTGGCTTCGTCCAGGTGATGAACTCATTGCTAAGGCTGGTGGCTTGCACAAATTCATGAACTGGGACCAGGCAATCCTGACAGATTCAGGTGGTTTCCAGGTTTATTCATTGGCAGATAGTCGCAATATCACTGAAGAAGGGGTGACCTTTAAAAATCACCTCAATGGGTTCAAGATGTTCTTGTCACCTGAGAAGGCTATCTCCATTCAAAATAATCTCGGTTCGGACATCATGATGAGCTTTGATGAATGTCCGCAATTTTACCAACCATATGACTACGTCAAAAAATCAATCGAACGTACCAGCCGTTGGGCTGAGCGTGGTCTCAAAGCTCACCGCCGTCCACATGACCAAGGATTATTTGGGATTGTGCAGGGGGCTGGTTTTGAAGACCTGCGTCGCCAGTCAGCGCAAGATTTAGTTGGTATGGATTTTCCGGGTTATTCTATTGGTGGCTTGGCAGTGGGAGAAACGCATGATGAGATGAATGCTGTGCTTGATTTCACAACGCCACTCTTGCCAGAGAATAAACCGCGTTACCTCATGGGGGTTGGAGCACCAGATAGCTTGATTGATGGCGTTATCCGTGGTGTTGATATGTTTGACTGCGTGCTTCCGACACGAATTGCCCGCAACGGGACTTGTATGACATCACACGGCCGTTTGGTGGTCAAAAATGCTCAATTTGCAGAAGATTTTACACCGCTCGACCACAACTGTGATTGCTACACATGTAAAAATTACACGCGTGCCTACCTCCGTCACTTGCTTAAGGCCGACGAAACCTTTGGTATCCGTTTGACTTCTTACCACAATCTTTATTTCCTTGTGAATCTCATGAAAAATGTTCGTCAGGCTATCATGGATGACAATCTCTTGGAATTCCGCCAAGACTTTATGGAACGGTATGGTTATGGTAAAAATGGCCGTAATTTCTAAATAGAAAGCTAGAGAGAGTGGGATAAAAATCGTGATTTCGTAGAAATCGATTTTGTCGTCCCACCTCCGCACAGTTGACTAGCTTCAAAGGTTCGGGGAACTTTTGAAGGTTGGAGATAGGGCTAACAAAGTTAGCCTCAAATATTCGAAATTGCTGCGTAGCAAGGAATGAGAGCATTCAGTCAACCCCTGCGTCAAACTGCTAAAATTATAAAAAATCAAGAGCCCAGGATTGAGTCCTAGGTTCTTTTCTTTCACCTTCTATCTATCTTAAACATGCAATCTGACGGGATTTTTGTTATAATGTTTTAATTAAATAAAGGAAGCAAAAACATGAAGAAAATTCTAATTGTAGATGATGAGAAGCCCATCTCAGATATTATCAAATTTAATATGACGCGTGAAGGCTACGAAGTGGTGACGGCTTTTGATGGCCGTGAGGCCTTGGAAATGTTTGAAGCAGAAATTCCTGATATTGTCATTCTGGATCTCATGTTGCCAGAAATCGACGGTCTGGAAGTGGCGCGAAACATTCGTAAGACCAGTAATGTGCCCATTATCATGCTCTCTGCAAAAGACAGCGAGTTTGATAAGGTTATCGGCTTAGAAATTGGTGCAGATGACTACGTGACCAAGCCATTCTCAAATCGTGAATTACAAGCGCGTGTCAAGGCGCTTTTGCGTCGTAGTGAGTTGACGGAAACGCAAGTCATTGAGACAGAAGCTGGTGGTCAGACGGAGTTGGTGATTGGCGATTTGACAATTTTACCAGATGCTTTTGTGGCTAAAAAGCATGGTAAGGAGTTGGAATTGACTCACCGCGAGTTTGAGCTTTTGCACCATTTGGCCAATCATCTCGGTCAAGTCATGACACGGGAGCATTTATTGGAAACCGTGTGGGGCTATGACTATTTTGGGGATGTGCGTACGGTTGACGTGACTGTTCGTCGTTTGCGTGAAAAAATTGAGGACACGCCAAGTCGTCCCGAATACATCTTGACCCGTCGTGGTGTCGGATATTATATTAAAGCTAATGATTAATAAATTACGTTATCTAATGACGACTCCAGAATTTTGGTTTATCGTCATTTTAGTTGGTTTCGTGGTGGCTCTTGTTTTCATGATTATCGAAAATCACCGCGACAACAAACACATTAAAATCTTGAACCAAAAGGTCAAGGAATTGATTGCGGGGGATTATTCGGATATTTTAGATATGCGTGGAAGCCCAGAAATCACTGACATGACCAACTCTCTCAATGACTTGTCCGAAGTGATTCGCCTGACGCATGATAATCTGGAGCAGGAAAAAACACGTCTGTCCTCCATCTTGTCCTACATGAGTGACGGTGTGATGGCGACCGACCGGATGGGGCGGATTATTATGATCAATGATATGGCTCAAAAACAGTTAGGGCTAACTAAGAAATCAGCCTATCAGACAGATTTGCTGGATATTTTGGATTTGGAAGAGCAGTACAGCTTTCGAGACTTGTTAGCGCAGACACCAGAGGTCTTGGTCAATCATGCCAATGAACATGGAGAATATTTGGCGCTTCGGGCTAATTTTGCGACCATCCGGAGTGAAAGTGGCTTAATTTCAGGTTTGGTGGTTGTCTTGCACGATATGACAGAGCAAGCCAAGGAAGAACGCGAACGCAGGCTTTTTGTATCCAATGTCAGTCACGAATTGCGAACCCCCTTGACTTCGGTTAAGTCCTACTTGGAAGCACTGGATGAGGGCGCGCTCAATGATACGGTGGCACCGAGCTTTGTCAAGGTTTCGCTGGATGAAACCAACCGAATGATGCGGATGATTTCGGACTTGCTCAGTCTCTCTCGGATTGACAATGCCGTGACCCACATGGACTTTGAGTTGACCAATTTCACAGCCTTTGCGACCTTTATCCTCAATCGATTTGACCAGATGAAAAGTCAAGATACCAAAAAGGAATACAACATTGTTCGCGATTACCAAATTACCCCTATCTGGATTGAAATTGATACAGACAAGATGACTCAAGTTTTGGATAATATCTTAAACAATGCCATCAAGTATTCACCAGATGGTGGGAAGATTACCTTCAGTATGAAGACGACTGATAGCCAGTTGATTGTTTCGATTTCTGATGAAGGATTAGGGATTCCAAAAGCCGATTTGCCTAAGATTTTTGACCGATTTTATCGTGTGGACAAGGCACGCTCCCGTACGCAAGGTGGTACTGGTCTGGGACTTGCCATCGCTAAGGAAATTGTCAAACAGCATAAGGGCTTTATTTGGGCTAAGAGCGAGTATGGATACGGTTCAACATTTACCATCGTTTTGCCATACAATAAGGACGTAACCTTTGATGAATGGGACGATGGGACAGATACAGAGGAAGAATAGGAGACTATGAGCGAAGTAGGTTTTCAATACAGTATTTTAGCCTCAGGATCAAGTGGAAATTCCTTCTACTTAGAAACTGAGAAGAAGAAAATTTTAGTGGACGCAGGCTTGTCTGGTAAGAAGATTACCAGTCTCTTGGCAGAAATTGACCGCAAACCCGATGACTTAGATGCCATTTTAGTAACCCACGAACACAGTGACCACATCCATGGAATCGGTGTTTTAGCGCGGAAATACGGTATGGACATTTATGCCAATCAAGAAACCTGGGACGCTATGGATAGTAAACTGGGTAAGATTGACACAGCCCAGAAACATATTTTTGAGCTGGGTGTGACCAAGACCTTCGGTGACTTGGATATTGAGTCGTTCGGTGTTAGCCACGATGCGGCTTGCCCACAATTCTATCGATTTATGAAAGACGACAAGAGTTTTGTTATGTTGACCGATACAGGCTATGTGTCGGACCGTATGGCGGGGATTGTTGCCAATGCCGATGGCTACTTGATTGAGTCCAATCATGATATCGAAATTCTGCGGGCGGGTTCTTATTCCTGGAATCTCAAGCAACGGATTTTATCAGATAAGGGTCACCTTTGCAATGAAGATGGTGCAGATGCCATGATTCGTACCTTGGGCAATCGAACCAAGAAAATCTATCTCGGCCACCTTTCCAAGGAAAACAACATCAAAGAATTGGCCCACATGACCATGGTCAATCAGCTAGCTCAGGCGGATTTGGGGGTCGGAGTTGACTTTCAAGTCTACGATACCTCGCCAGATACAGCAACCAAGCTGACACGGATTTAGGAGACTATATGCGCATTGTGTATCTTGTAGTAGGAAGTTTGGCGCTGCTTTTAGGAGTTATCGGAGTGCTGCTTCCAGTTCTACCGACGACGCCCTTTCTGTTGCTAGCGGTATTTTGCTATGCCCGCTCGTCGGAGGCCTTTGAAAAATGGCTGCGCTCTTCAAAATTGTATCAGCTCTATGTGGCAGACTATGCCGAGACAAGGACTATTCCCAAAGCTAGAAAGAAACGAATTGCTTGTCAAATCCTTCTCTTGATGGGAATTTCTATCTTTTTCGCACCAATTATCTGGGTCAAGGTTGGACTAGTTGGGTTACTAATTTTCATCCTTTATTACTTGTTTTACGTGATTCCAGACCGGGAGGAATAAATGAAGTTAATCTTGTGGGGGGACAGTCTCTTTGCCCGTCATGAAGGACAAGACATTCCTCATATCAATCATAGCCTATTGGTGCTTAGAACGGATTTGCAGATAGAGAATCGAGCCGTTTCAGGTGACAATAGCTACGACCTTCTGAAATGGCTAGAGGAAGCAGAAGACTGGTCGGCAGCTAGAGTTTTTGTCTTGATTGGTGCCAATGACTTGGCCATGCATAAGCAGATCTTTCTGGGAGAATACCTTGAAAATTTGAGAAAAATCGCTGGGCTCTTAAAAGACAGGGTCGAGGCAGATAAGATTTGTTTTCTCTCACCGCCACCTGTTGATGAAGAATTACAAGCCTATCGGACCAATCGATTGGTGGACTATTACACGGAAATCGTGGAACAAGTTGCCAAGGAAGAGGGAATTGATTTCCTTTCAACTAGAGCTCTTTTTGAGAAAAGTGGCCTGCCTGTGAAGCAAATTTTACGTGGGCAGATGAATGACGGATTGCATTTTGGCTCAAGCGGCTATGCTTTGCTAGCACAGGCCATGCTTGAATGCATAGAAAAATGAGAGTGGGACAGAAGTTCCGCTCTCATTTCTTTTGTTTGTGTTCTTTAATTTCTCGAAAGGATGCCAAGACTTGGTAGACTAGGATGAAGAAGGTCAGTCCTAGTAGAAGTTGATTTGGTAAGCCTGTGAGGAAGTGCAGCCGACTATTAGCAAGGCAAATGAGTACGATAGCCAGACTAGTGAGCGTTAGGATAGACTTTTTCATGCAGGTCTCCTAGCGCATGGTGACAAATTCTTCTGAACCAGTCGGGTGGATGGCAACTGTTGCATCAAAATCAGCCTTAGTCGCTCCCATTTTAATGGCCACAGCAAAGCCTTGGATCATTTCATCGACGCCGTAGCCGATACCATGAAGGCCGACAACTTTTTCTTCAGGGTCAACTGTTACTAGTTTCAAGCGTGTGACTTGGCGGTGCTCGTCCATGGCAGTGTACATAGAAGTAAAGTTCGAGGTGTAGCAGGTAACAGCCTCCGAACCATAAGTATTTTTGGCTTCTTCTTCGCTTAAGCCAACTGTTCCAATAGCAGGGTGTGAAAAGACAACAGTTGGAACAGTTTCATAATCCATCTTAGCCGTCTCTTGGCCGTTGAAGAGGCGCTCAGCAAGAATGCGGCCGGCCTTGATAGCAATAGGGGTTAATTCTTTTTCTCCGGTTACATCACCGAGGGCGTAGATGCCTGGTGTTACTGTATTTTGATAGCTATCGACAGCAATGTAACCACGTTCTGTCAAGGTCACACCGGCAGCTTCAAGATTGAGATTTTCTACATTTGGTCTGCGGCCGATGGCCCAAAGGACTTGGTCAGCAATATGATGAGTTCCATCTTCAAAATGAAGCGCAAGCTGGCCATTTTCTAACTTTTCAATCTTACTTGGTGTTTTGTGGGTGTGCAGTTGTAGACCAGTCTTGTCCATTTCATCAACCAGCGCATCGATAATATAGGCATCGAAATTACGCAGTGGTCGGTCCTTACGGACAAATAAATCCGTTTTGACACCCAGATGATGTAGAACACCTGCCATCTCAACAGCGATGTAACCAGCCCCAACAACGGCTACAGACTGGGGTAATTCTTCCCAAGCAAAGACGTTATCAGATACGATTCCCAACTCTTTACCAGGGATGTCTGGAATACTTGGACGAGCTCCTGTTGCGATGACGATATGCTTGGCCGTCAGTTTTTCCCCATTGACCTCAATGGTATGCGGATCGATAAAATGCGCATAGCCTGAGATATGTTCGACTCCGTTACGAGCCCAGTTGTTGGCATAGCCATTGCGGGAGCGGCTGACGTAGCCTTCGCGATTTTGACGTAATTTTCCAAAGTCGAATTGGATATTTTCTGTTGAAAATCCATATTCGCTAGCGTAGGTGTGGAGGGTTTCTGCCACTTGTGCACCGTACCACATAATTTTCTTCGGAACACATCCTAGGTTGACGCAGGTGCCACCGACTTGTCCGCCTTCAACAACAGCGACTTTTGCACCATGCATGGCAGCACGATTGACAAAACCAGAACCACCAGAACCGCCACCAATGGCAATAACATCAAATTCTCTCATAGGTTTCTCTCCTCAATTCATATGTATATGTTCATTCTAGCTTTTTTAAACCATTTTTGCAAAAATCCGCTACGAGGGCTTACAAAAGTGTAAGAAACTGTAAGTTAAGGCACTGGCAAGTATGAAAGGAGAGGTGTAGTATAAAATCATGTAAAAGCCTTGCATTATTTTTTGTTTAGGTGTATCATAACAGTAACACAAAAACATCATCATAAAAAATGATGAATTCGTTTATTAAAGGAGAGATTTTATGTTAAAGTCTAAAAAAGCAAAGATTGCTTTGTTTTCTGGATTGGGAGTTGTAGCAGTGGCACTAGTTGGGGGAGCCCTGTTATTTGGCGGTAAGTCTTCAACGACGGATGCCAAAGAAGGAGCAGATGCCTTGCATTACCGAGTAGCAAAAGAAGGCTCGATCGCCTCATCTACCTTGCTCGCAGGTACAGTATCAGCAGCAGAAGAGCAATATGTCTACTATGATGCGACAAAAGGCGACATTACTTCTGTCAATGTAAAACAAGGGGATCAAGTGACCGCAGGTCAATCCTTGGTACAATACGATACGACAGAATTACAAGCAAATTATGATACAGCTGTCCGAGCTCGTGACAAGGTTGGCCGTCAAATTTATGACCTACGTACCAATGGGCAAACGGTTCAAACAACAGGTGATGACGCGACAGACAATGCAGCAGTTCATTCAGCACAGCGTTCAGTTGATATGCAGTTGCAAGACCTAAACGACAGCTATGCAGATGCTCAGGCGGCCCTAGATAAGGCCTCAGCTGCTTTAAATGAAGCAACAGTGAAAAGTACCGTTTCAGGTACAGTTGTCGAAGTTAATCACTCTGTTTCAAAATCAAATACCAGCACGAACCAAACAATTGTCCATATTGTTAACCAAGGTAGCCTCCAAGTAGCAGGGAGCTTGTCTGAGTATGACTTAGCCAATATCAAAGTGGACCAAGAGGTGAAAATTTCATCTAAAGTTTACCCAGACCAATCATGGACTGGAAAAATCAACTATATTTCCAACTACCCAAGCCAAGAGACAGCTGGACAAACAGGTAGTACAGCAGGCAGCGGCTCTAAGTATCCATTCAAAGCGACCATCACCAGTGAAGTTGGTCCATTGAAACAAGGTTTTTCAGTCAATGTTGAGGTGGTCAACAGTGCCAAACGTATTTTGATTCCTGTGGCTGCGATTGTCAACGAGAATGGGAAAAACTTTGCTTGGACACTTGTAGATGGAAAAGCGAAAAAAGTAGAAGTTCAAGTTGGAAATTCAGATGCGACAAACCAAGAAGTTACTTCTGGTTTGAAGGCAGGCGATAAGGTCATCTCTAATCCAAATGGCAGTCTAAAAGAGGGTGAAAAGGTGGATGCAGATGAAGAAAAAGCTAATTAAGTTACAAAATATTAACAAAAGCTATAAAAACGGAGATCAAGAATTACGTGTCTTAAAAGATGTGAGCCTAGAAGTGGAAGAAGGTGAATTTGTAGCCATCATGGGACCATCTGGTTCAGGAAAATCAACCCTAATGAATATCATTGGCTTATTGGACCGCTCTAGCTCGGGAGAGTACTATCTTGAAGATACAGAAGTCAGCCAATTGTCAGAAAAAAAATTGGCGGTGGTTCGTAATGACCAAATCGGCTTTGTCTTCCAACAATTCTTTCTCTTGTCTAAACTCAATGCTTTGCAGAATGTTGAGTTACCGCTTATATATGCGGGCGTTCCTTCTGGGAAACGAAAGGAATTATCTAAGCAATATCTTGAAAAAGTTGAATTGGGAGAACGCATGCACCATTTGCCATCTGAATTATCTGGTGGACAAAAACAGCGTGTTGCGATTGCGCGTGCCCTTGTCAACAGTCCTGCGATTATACTAGCTGATGAACCAACAGGAGCCTTGGATACCAAGACTGGGGATCAGATTATGTCGCTGTTGACGGAGCTAAATCGTGAAGGCAAGACTATTATCATGGTAACCCATGAGCCTGAAATTGCTGAGTACGCTACCCGTAAAATCGTCCTTCGAGATGGTGTCATTACAGAAGATAGTCGTAAGGAGGTGTTCTAATGGAAAATTGGAAATTTGCCTTAAAATCCATTTTAGCCCACAAGATGCGCTCTCTTCTGACCATGTTGGGGATTATTATCGGGGTGACGGCTGTTGTGGTGATTGTTGCATTGGGAAATGGAATGAGCAGCAGTATCGCTAAGGCCTTGTCGGGTGACCAGCAAAACGTCAATATTTATTTTTCGAATAGTAAAACAGACAAGACCACAGACGGCTTAATGACTTCTTGGACAGAGGAACAAACGACCGAGGAAGCAGAGCCGGTACTGCAAGATTCGACATTAAAAGGTCTGTTGACCGTTGATGGTGTGGAAAATTATTACACGCAAAATGGAACTCAGGCAGAAGTCGCTTTTGGAAGTAAGAAGGTCGATAGTGTCAATATCACCGGTGTTAGCCAACAGTACTTTACTGTTAAAAAATATGATGTACTAGCAGGCCGAAAATTCACGCCGAATGACTATACTAAATTTGCCCGCATTATCATGCTGGATAAGAATTTGGCCAAGGATTTATTTGGCAGTTCAGGAGCAGCCTTGAACCAAACGGTTAGTGTGAAGGGACATGCCTATCTTGTTGTCGGTGTCTACAAAGATCCAAATGCTGGTACGGCTATGTACGGCATGGCCTCTGGTGGGAATGCTGTGATGGCCAATACTCAGTTAGCAGCCGAAGAAGGAATTCCAGAAAATCAACAAATTTATGTCCATGTTAAGAACGTTTCTCGGTCCTCAGAGGTCGGTACAGCAGCAGCTGCTTATCTGACCAAGGCAACAGGATTACGTGAAGCCAAGTATGACATTTTTGATATGTCGGCCATGCTGAGCGAATTTAATCAAGAAATGGCTGGAGTTACACTCTTCATCGGAGCTGTCGCAGGGATTTCTCTCCTGGTAGGTGGTATCGGAGTCATGAATATCATGTTGGTATCTGTTACAGAGCGGACGCGTGAAATCGGTCTTCGGAAGGCACTTGGAGCAACGCGGAACAATATCTTGGTTCAATTTTTGATTGAAGCTATGGTGCTGACTAGCTTGGGTGGTCTTATCGGACTTGGATTGGCGCAAGTGATTGTATTTGCTGTAAATGCCAGTCATGTCATGGGAAGCAATATCACGGCTGTTGTTTCAGCTCCAGTTATGCTTGGAAGTATTCTCTTTTCAGCCGCTGTCGGTGTGGTCTTTGGCGTATTGCCAGCCAATAAAGCATCGAAATTGGACCCAATCGAAGCCCTTCGCTATGAATAATTTCTAGGGAGGTTTTGATATGAAAAAGAAATTCATCCTTCTAGGAGCGCTCTTGACTTGTTTTCTCGTCACAGCATGTAGTATTTCTAAAACAAAATCTCCCAAAGTGCAGTCTGTCGAATCTATCACGGTTTTTGATGCAGATGGCAATAAGTTATTTAAACGGACTGAAAAAGAGATTCTGGATCGATTTTCAGACTATGCCAGTGATACAGAAGTAGACGGCAGTGATTTGTTGGAAAAAATGCCAGCAGATGCAGTCGTAGCCTATCGTTATGTCTATAAAACAGACCCTGGTCGCGAATTAGTGATGCGCTCGTATGTCAATAAGGATATTTTGTTTGTCGAAGGCTTGCCTATAGTTGGAGACGTCCGGATTAAATTAGAAAAAGAAAGTGCCGATTGGTTTAGAAATCCGCAAAATTGGTAAATAACAAGAAGTTAGGAGAATCATCCTAGCTTCTTTTTTGTGATAGGAAAAGACTAATGGCCGCATAAAAAACAAGTATTAGTCGGCATTCTCTTCTTTTGATACAATAAAAGGAAAAGGAGAAAGATATGGCAGATTTACTAGAGATTTATCATTCACTACAAGACAAGAAATGGATTGATTTGACCCATTCCCTTAACGCGGATATTCCACGCTTTCCAGCGCTCCCTGCCTTGGAAAAGAAGGATATTTTCACTCTGGCAGATGGTTTTCATGTGCAGCAATTTTCAGTTGTGACGCAATTAGGAACCCACATTGATGCGCCCATTCACTTTGTAGAGGGTGGTCGTTGGTTGGACGAGTTTGCTCTTAAAGATTTCCTTCTGCCAATTTTTGTGATTGACAAGAGCCAGGCAGTCGCAGACAATCCAGATTATCGTTTGACAAAAGAGGATGTGTTGGAGTTTGAAGACCAATATGGGCAAATTCCAGTTGGGAGTTTTGTGGCTTTCCGCAGTGATTGGCATAAACGCTGGCCGAGTCAAGATGCCATGCGCAATTTGGATGAGGCTGGTGTCCAACATAGTCCGGGTTGGTCTCATGAGGCGCTGGAGTTTTTGATTGAGGAGCGACAAGTAAAAGCTATCGGGCATGAAACTTTAGACACGGATGCAGGTGTCGAAGCGGCGGAAAATGGCGGTGCACTGCACCAAGAGTACTATGTTTTGTCTAAAGATATTTTTCAATTGGAAGTTTTGGCAAATCTGGACCAACTGCCAGCAACCGGAGCCTTGATTTCCATCGCATTTCCACATTGGGAACAAGCAACGGGTTCGCCAGTCCGAGCAGTGGCAATCTTGCCAGAATAACGTTTGGAGTTACGAAATCAGAATAGGCTGTCTTTGCAGTCTTGTTTTTTATGAGCAGATTTCTTTACATTGTCACTAATTAAAGATAAAATAAAGTCACAAACCTAAAGGAGCAGGATATGAAGATTGAACTTGGCATTTCAACATTTGGTGAAACGACGCAGCTGGAAGGGACAGACCAGACCTTTTCACACGCAGAACGCATTCGGCAGTTAGTGGCAGAGATTGAGCTGGCAGATAAAGTTGGTTTGGACCTGTATGCGATTGGAGAGCATCATCGCGAGGATTTTGCGGTCTCAGCGCCCGAGATTGTTTTGGCGGCTGGTGCGGTCAATACCAAGCACATTCGCCTGTCTAGCGCGGTAACCATCCTGTCATCCATTGACCCGGTTCGAGTTTACCAGCAGTATGCGACTATTGATGCCTTGTCAAATGGCAGAGCAGAAATCATGGCAGGTCGTGGTTCCTTTATCGAGTCCTTCCCTTTGTTCGGCTATGATTTGGCGGATTATGAAGAACTCTTCAATGAAAAACTAGACATGTTACTGGCTATTCGTCAAGATACCAATCTTACATGGCATGGGAAATTGGCCCAATCCGTTGATAATTGTCCAGTTTACCCACGTGCAGTCCAAGAAGATTTCCCGATTTGGGTCGCGACAGGTGGCAATCCCGAATCAACCATTCGCATCGCTGAAAAAGGCTTGCCCATTGCCTATGCGACGATTGGTGGCAATCCCAAGCATTTTGCCCGCCTAGTTCGTATGTACAAGGAAATTGGCGCTTTAAATGGGTATTCACCCGAACAGCTCAAGGTTGCTGCCCACTCATGGGGCTGGATCGAAGCTGATAACCAAGCTGCCATTGACCATTATTTCTACCCAACCAAGCAGACGGTGGACAATATCGCGAGAGGACGCGCCCACTGGTCTGAAATGACGAAAGACCAATATCTCGCCTCTGTCGGTCCAGACGGAGCTATGATGGTCGGTGACCCCAAAACTGTCGCTACAAAAATTATCCAACACATAGAGACTCTCCAACTCGACCGCTTCATGCTCCACCTCCCACTCGGCTCAATGCCACACGAAGCAGTCCTAGAAGCCATCCGACTTTACGGAGAAGAAGTCGCCCCAATCGTGAAAGCTCACTTTGAAGGAAAGTAAATTAGAATAGAAAAGTAAAAAACAAGCCATTTCGGCTTGTTTTTTTTTTGAGGTTTGGGGAAGAATAGCAGGATAGATTCGTATTTTATAAAGAGTACAAAAAAGCACCGAATCGGTGCCCACTTTTATAAAGTTGAATACGGACTGGATTAAAAAATCACTGCCTTATTTTAACTCGCTGTGTTGTTTCGAATAGTTCCAACCAATGTATTATAACTCATTCGTTTATTAGAATCAAGTTTTATTTTAACTAAATTAAAAAGAAAAACTATAAATTAAATTTATAAAAAGAATGATTTTATTAGTACTTTTTTATAAAAAGTAGCAAAAACCTATTTCAAAACGCTTCTATATGAGGTATACTAATGTTGTCTATATTTTAGAGTTAAATTTTACATAAAAGGAGAAAAATATGAAGAAACCATATTCTATCGGCCTTGATATTGGCACTAATAGTGTTGGATACTGCGCGATTGATGATGATTACCAAGTCATCACTAAAAAAATGCGCGTAATGGGAAATACAAGTCGTCAGTATGCGAAAAAGTCAATTCTAGGAGCCTTACTATTTTCAGAAGGAAATACTGCAGAAGATAGAAGATTGAATCGTACGACAAGACGTCGATATAACCGGCGTCGCCAGCGTTTACTTTACTTGCAAGAAATTTTTCAAGAGGAAATGAGTCAAGTAGATGAGAACTTTTTTCACCGTTTAGATGAAAGTTTTCTTCAACAGGAGGATAAGTCGTTTTCTAGATATACGATTTTTGGAACGTTGGAGGAAGAAAAGGAATATTATGATAAATATCCAACCATTTATCATCTTCGTCGTGATTTGGCTGATAAAGGTGAGAAGGGTGACTTGCGTCTGATTTATTTGGCGTTAGCTCATATCTTAAAATCCAGAGGTCATTTTTTACAAGACGGAGATATTGACCTTGATAATATTGGTGTTCAAGAGAAATTTCAAGAGTTTTTAGGAGCATAT
This sequence comes from Streptococcus gallinaceus, assembly GCF_024170225.1. Classification (GTDB taxonomy): domain Bacteria; phylum Bacillota; class Bacilli; order Lactobacillales; family Streptococcaceae; genus Streptococcus; species Streptococcus gallinaceus. The sequence goes on from NZ_JALJXU010000002.1 coordinate 161,944, forward strand.
AATTCCGTTTTTGGTCAGGAAATCAAAGTAAATAGTCATGAAGTCGAAGATATATTAACAGGTCTTACAAGTAAATCACGTAAAATAGAGGCGATTCTTGATTTAATTCCAACAGAAAGTTCAACAGGAATATTGGCACAATTTTTGAAACTTATTGTAGGAAATCAAGGAGACTTTAAAAAAGTCTATGATTTAGAAGATAAAGTACCACTGAGTTTTTCAAAAGAAACTTACGAAGAAGACTTAGATAAATTACTTTTACTTATCAATGATGAGACACAACGAGTTCTTTTTGATCTTGCCAAATCCGTTTATGATGCCGTGCTACTGTCGGGTATTTTAACTGTTAAAGACAAGTCAACTAAGGCTCCGTTATCATCATCAATGGTACAAAGGTATGACGACCACCAACAAGATCTCAAAAATTTGAAACTATTTTTCAAGAATTATTTATCAAATGAGTATTATTCTATGTTCAAAGACAAATCTGTTAAGGGGTATGCTGGTTACATAGAGGGACTTTATAAAAAAGATAAAAGCGGAAAATTTATTGCAACCTCAAAACCTGTCTCACAAGAAGAATTTTATAAATATACTCGAAGTGTTATTGGGAATATTCCGGAAGCTAAAGTATTTTTAGATAAAATAGACAAGGAAGTCTTTTTGTTAAAACAACGTAGTTTTGAAAATGGTACTATTCCCCATGAAGTCCATTTGAAAGAATTGCGCGCGATTATTAAGCGACAAGGGCAGTTCTATCCGTTCTTATTGGATAATTTGGCCAAAATCGAAAGTATTTTAACATTCCGTATCCCTTATTATGTAGGTCCTTTGGCGCGTGGAAATAGTGATTTTGCTTGGATTGAGCGTAAATCAGACGACAAAATCAGACCTTGGAATTTTGGACAATTAGTTGATTTAAGTGCATCGGCTACGGCCTTCATTGAGCGTATGACTGTTAATGATACTTATCTTCCTGAAAAGAAAGTGTTACCAAAACGTAGTTTGATTTATCAAGAATTTACGATTTTTAATGAACTGACGAAAGTACGTTATACAGCCGAGGGGATGTCCAGTTATGAGTTTCTAACAGGAAGTCAAAAAGGGAATATTTTTAACTCTCTTTTTAAAGAAAAACGTTCAGTATCAGCCAAGGATATAAAAAATTATTTAATTAAAGAAAATGGTTATGTAGGGGTAGAATTAGAAGGAATTGAGGAAAAATTTAATGCCAATTATTCTACCTACCATGATTTGAAGAAAGTTCTAGAAGAATTTTTGGATGATGAAACTAATCGAGAGATTATCGAAGATATTATCCACACGTTAACTATTTTTGAAGATCGGAAAATGATTGAGCAAAAATTGGTCGGATACAGTAATCTATTAACTGAAAAGCAGATTTCAGAATTAGCTCGTAAGAAATATACTGGCTGGGGACGTTTTTCACGTGATTTGATTGATGGAATTAAAGATAGGCAGTCAGGGAAAACTATTTTAGATTTTCTAAAGGATGATGGTTTTAGCAACAGAAATTTTATGCAGCTGATCAATGATGATAGTCTAGATTTTAAAGATATTATCAAAAAATCTCAGGTCATTAAAGATAGTTCAACTAATCGAGCTATCGTAAAGGATATTCCAGGAAGTCCGAAGATAAAAAAAGGTATTTTACAAAGTTTGGATATCGTAGATGAGATTGTCAAAGTAATGGGATATAAACCAAAACAGATTGTTGTTGAAATGGCTCGTGAAAATCAAGATTCTCAATACGGACGTGATCAATCACGTCAACGTTTGAAGAAGATTGGCGATGGTCTAGAACAGTTATCAAGTGATTTGTTAATAGAGAAACCTATCAAAGATAATAAGCTTCTTCAAAAGGAAAAACTTTTCCTCTACTACCTCCAAGATGGAAAAGATATGTATACTGGGAAACCATTAGATAGCAATCCAGAGAGTCTCGCTACTTATGACATTGATCATATTGTCCCACAAAGTTTTTTGAAAGACAATTCAATTGATAATAAGGTTCTGACTAGAGCAAAAGAAAACAGGAAAAAACTAGACGATGTCCCATCGCAAGAAGTTGTCGATAAACAGTATGCTTGGTGGCTTCAGCTAAAAAAAGCTGGTCTTATTAGTGAGCGAAAATTTTCTTATCTAACTAAGGGGGAATTAACAGAGCAAGATAAGGCAGGATTTATCAATCGTCAATTGGTAGAGACGCGTCAGATTACAAAGCATGTTGCTCATATTTTGGATGAAAAATTCAATGTAACTAAACAAGGTGAGCATACTCGAGATGTGGAAATTGTCACATTGAAGTCTGTTTTTGCTAATCGTTTTAGAAATGAGTTTAAATTACGAAAAATTCGTGGTCTGAATGATTTTCATCATGCCCACGATGCCTATTTGAATGCTGTTGTGGCTAAGGCGGTTCTAACTGTCTATCCTAAGCTGAAAAAAGAGCTTGTTTATGGCGATTATTATCATGAGAGTATTTTTGATAAAAAGCGTTTGTCAGCAACAGAACGTCTTTATATGTACAATAATATTTTGAAGTTTTTCACGAAGGACTATAAAGTTTCTGATGAAACTGGTGAAATTCTTTGGAAGAAAGAAGATGTTGTCAAAGTTGTAGAAGATGTCCTTTACCATAAACCCGTGACTATTGTTCGGAAAACGGAAACGAATCACGGTGCTTTATTTAAGTCGTCTAATAAGGCGGTTGGCTATAATAATAATTTGATTCCTCGAAAAACAAAAGAAATATACCTAGATGTCACCAAGTACGGCGGATTCATTGAACCAAGTGAAGCTTATACAGTAGCTATATTGACTTGTGGAACAAAGGGTAAGTTGAAGAATAAACCGCAATGGTTATTACGAGGCATTTCGCAACTTGAACAAAAAGATTTTGAAAAAAATCAAAAGGCTTTCCTTGAGGAAAATGGCTATTCCAATTTCAAAAAAGTACTCAAATTACCGAAATACAGCTTGTTTGAGTTTGAAAATGGTCGTAGACGATATTTGGCTTCTTCGGGAGAACTACAAAAAGGCAATCAAGTAACACTTCCAAAGCATTTAGTAGAATTCCTTTATCAATTACAAGATTATGGAGATGTGGTGAATGATCGGGCGAAAGACTATGCTATTGAAGAACATATGGGTGATTTTGAAGAATTGCTAAGTATTTTTGATAAATATAACACAGAGTATATCAAAGCAGACAGTAATTTTTCAAAAATTAAATCGCTATTTGAAGAAAGTGAAGAACGAGACCCCGCTAAACTTTCGGAATCGTTTATCAATTTGTTGAATTTCACGCAAATGCGAGCTTCTAGTGATTTTACATTTTTGGGAACAAATATTGGTAGAAAACGTTATAGTTCTCCTAATGAAATTTTATCCGCTACGCTCATCCACCAATCTATCACCGGTCTCTACGAAACACGTATTGATTTAAGTAAATTAGGAGAGGAATTATGGGATGGCGAACAGTAGTTGTTAATACACATTCAAAATTGTCCTATAAGAATAATCACTTGATATTTAAAGATGCCTTTCAGACAGAGATGATTCATCTGTCTGAAGTGGACATCTTGTTGTTGGAAACTACAGATATTGTATTGTCAACCATGTTGATTAAAAGACTTGTTGACGAGAATATTCTGGTTATTTTTTGTGATGATAAACGTTTGCCGACGGCAATGTTGAGTCCATTTTATGGGCGCCATGACTCTAGTTTGCAGTTATCTCGTCAAATTTCCTGGGAGGATGATTTAAAAGCAACAGTTTGGACAGAAATTATTGCGCAAAAAATTTTGAATCAGAGTTTCTTTTTAGCTGAACATCATTTTTATGAAAAATCGCAATCAATAATGGATCTGTATCATGGCTTAGAGACATTTGATCCAAGTAATCGCGAAGGTCATTCAGCGCGGATTTACTTTAATACTTTGTTTGGCAATGATTTTTCCAGAGAGCAGGACAATATCATCAATGCAGGATTGGACTATGGTTATACGTTGTTGTTAAGCATGTTTGCGCGTGAATTGGTGGTTTGTGGTTGTATGACGCAATTTGGTTTGAAACATTCAAATCAATTCAATCAATTTAATTTTGCTAGTGATATTATGGAGCCGTTTCGTCCGATTATTGATAAGATTGTGTATGCTAATCGCAAAGCAAATTTTATTAAAATCAAGCGGGAATTATTATCTATATTTTCTGAAACGTATCTTTACAACGATAAAGAAATGTATCTTTCTAATATTGTCAGTGATTATACAAAGAAGGTAGTCAAGGCACTTAATAATGAAGGGAAGGGAGTTCCTGAGTTTAGGATATGAGCTATCGATATATGCGAATGATTTTAATGTTTGATATGCCAACTGATACGGCAGATGAACGTAAAGCTTATCGTAAATTCCGTAAATTTTTGCTGAGTGAAGGTTTTATTATGCATCAATTTTCAATTTACAGTAAATTATTATTGAACAACTCAGCCAATAAAGCCATGGTGGACCGTCTGCAGGAAAACAATCCTAAAAAAGGAAGTATTACCCTACTGACGGTTACTGAAAAGCAATTTGCCAGAATGGTGTACTTGCATGGGGATCACAACACTAGTATTGCAAATTCAGATAGTCGTTTGGTATTTTTGGGAGAGGCTTACGATGAAGATTAATTTTTCTATTTTGGATGAGCCTATAGAGCTAAATTCTGGGACGATTCTTGCTATAGAAGATGTAACAGTATTTTCATATTTAGTAAGACAGTTATACAATTATTCTGAGGATGGTGAACTTAAGCTATTTGATAAGAAGCTACATTCACTTAAAGAATCAGAATTAATGATTGTTACGGATATTCTAGGTTATGACGTTAATGCACCAACGATATTGAAATTGATTCATGCTGACTTAGAAGATCAATTAAATGAGAAGCCAGAAGTGAAATCAATGGTTGAGAAATTAGCCGCAACTATCACTGAATTGATTGCATTTGAGTGTTTGGAAAATGAGCTAGATTTAGAATATGATGAAATTACGATCTTAGAGTTAATCAAAGCTCTGGGTGTCAAGATTGAAACGCAGAGCGACACTATTTTTGAGAAGTGTTTAGAAATTATTCAAGTCTATTATTATTTGAGCAAAAAGCGACTGTTAATTTTTGTAAATGCGGGTGCATATTTGACCGAAGATGAAATGGAGAAATTATTGGAATATAGTTGCTTAACGAGTCAAACTGTTTTGTTTTTAGAGCCAAGAAAACTCTATGATTTTCCACAATATATTTTGGACGAAGATTTCTTTTTAAACACCGAAAATATGGTATAATAGAGTTAGAAAACACAGCAATATCAAGGAACATTCGATACTGAAGTCTGGCTGAGACGAGTAGCGCGATTACGAAATCTTGTGAGAAAAAATGGTCCACGAGGTTTTAGAGCTGTGTTGTTTCGAATGGTTCCAAAACTATGCCTGAAATCAAAGTAACATTCGCAGAGTTTTAGAGCTGTGTTGTTTCGAATGGTTCCAAAACTAATACCGATGAAGAAACGTAATGCTTATAGTTTTAGAGCTGTGTTGTTTCGAATGGTTCCAAAACGATAACAGGGTAAGAGCTATCCTTCTCCCAGTTTTAGAGCTGTGTTGTTTCGAATGGTTCCAAAACCTGTATCGTGTATTGCCTTATAGCTAGCTCGTTTTAGAGCTGTGTTGTTTCGAATGGTTCCAAAACACGACAACGCTTGGGTCTATGGCGATGCTCGTTTTAGAGCTGTGTTATTTCGAATGGTTCCAAAACATCGATATTTTTATCTTTTAATACAAAGTCATAGGAGTTTGTATTATTCAAACAAAAAAAGCTTTGTAACTTCTTAGAGAATTTCTCTATTAGAAGCTATAAAGCTTTTTAATTTTTTAGCATAACTATTTTATTTGCAATGCAGCTTGTAATTCAGGATCAACAGCATAGATATACAATCCATTGACCCCTCGGGTTAGTAGCACATTTAATTCATTTTTGAGTAATAGTTCTCCAAAGTTTTTCTTAGTCACATCAGCCATTGTACGATTGCTAGTTGCATTTTTATTTTTACTATTTTCAGGGTAGAATATGATTTTTCCGTCTCTGTATTGTACAGATGGTTCGATGATAACAGCAGCGTAGTTTAAGTCAAAACCTTGGATTGTAAATGTAGATTCAATTTCATCAATTGTTTGTGATTGTTCTGCCCATGAGAGATGATTTTTACCTCGATTTTTGGGCAGTTGTAGATTCCAGGGCAAAGAGAACTCTCCAATTGTAACATTTCAATATTCACTTTCTACTGGTTTAGTATTTCGATACTCCCAGTCAAATGTTGCTAGGATACGAGAGATACCATTGTCCTCATTTGTAGCTTTTTCTTTAATAATTTTATGCATGGCAGTTGGATTATCAGAAATCTTGATATCATATTTACTATCTTCTGGAATAGCTCCAATAACTCCTTCGTCAATAATCCTACGAATCCAGCGAATAGTATCCTCGTTTGCATTGATTCGCATTTGATTTTCCAAATGGATATAATTATTATTTTGAATTGCGTTGAGACGAAGTGTAGAAAGCTCATCTTCTTCCCAAACTTGTTCTGTTAATAGCGTTTGATTGGGATCATAAACAGCAACCACAACACGTGCATTGGCCAATAAATCTTTTGACATATAGATGAAGTTCATATTGTCTCTCAAGATAAGGGTGCATGACAGCTCATTTTATTATGTGAATTCTTAATAGATTATACCGTTAGGCTAGTTTCAACTACTACTAAGCCCAGAATCTTCTTTCTGATAACAAAACATATAAGCTCGAAACAAAAAATGAACTTGTTCCCTCCTTTCAAAAGAAGAAGCGATCAAGTTCGTTTTCATTTTTTTAGTCTGATACCTTATCAAACGCTACTCGCAAACCGTTTAAAGTGATATTTACTTCATCGTTGGGAACAACAAGACATCACGAATGGTTGTTGTGTCTGTGAGGAGCATGCAGAGGCGGTCGATACCGATACCGAGTCCGCCTGTTGGTGGCATACCGTATTCGAGGGCTTCTACGTAGTCGTAATCGATGCCAGTTGCTTCGTCGTCACCCAGTTCTTTTGCGGCTGCTTGCGCTTCGAAACGAGACAATTGGTCGATTGGGTCGTTCAACTCAGTAAAGGCGTTGGCGTACTCTTTGGTCATGATAAAGAGTTCGAAACGGTCTGTAAAGCGAGCGTCGTCATCGTTTTTCTTAGCTAGTGGTGACACTTCAACAGGGTGTCCAAAGACAAATGTTGGTTGAATCAATGTTTCTTCGACGAATTCTTCAAAGAAGGCATTGATGATGTGGCCGACAGTTGTGAAGTGTTTTTCAAGTGGGACATGTTTTTCTTGCGCCAAGGCTTGCGCTTCTTCGACGGTCATTTCTTTCCAGAAGTCAACACCAGTTGTTTCCTTGATAGCGTCTACCATGTGCACGCGTTTGAATGGTTCGTTGATCCGAATTTCAGTGCCTTGGTAGTTGACAGGTCCGTCACCAATGACAGATTTGGCTGCGTGTTGGATAATTCCCTCAGTCAAGTCCATGATGTCTTGGTAGTCAGCGTAGGCTTGGTAGGCTTCGATAGAAGTAAATTCAGGGTTGTGAGTCGCATCCATACCTTCGTTACGGAAGATTCGTCCGATTTCGTAGACGCGTTCCATACCACCTACGATGAGGCGTTTCAAGTGCAATTCAGTCGCGATACGAAGGACCATGTCAATGTTTTGTGCATTGTGGTGAGTGATAAATGGACGGGCAGAAGCACCACCAGCTTCATTGTGGAGCACAGGTGTTTCCACTTCCAAGAAACCATTGCTGTCCATGTAACGACGGATTTCAGAGATGATTTTTGAACGTGTCACAAAACGGTTAAAGCTTTCACGGTTTGAAATCAAGTCCAAATGGCGTTTGCGGTAGATGGTTTCAACGTCTGTCAAACCGTGGAATTTTTCTGGTAGAGGACGAAGTGCTTTTGACAAGTGAGTGAGTTTGGTTGCCTTGATCGACAATTCACCCATATCTGTACGCATCACTTCCCCTTCGACACCGATAAAGTCGCCGAGGTCAGCTTTTTTAAAAATTTCGTAGTTTTCTTCACCGACAGAATCTTTCCGAACGTAGAGCTGGATTTGGCCTTCGCGGTCTTGCAAGTGAGCGAATCCGACCTTACCTTTGCCACGTTTTGTCATGAGACGACCAGCAATGACAGCTGTTTCGTTCAAGTCGTATAGTTCTTCTTTTAATTTATCAGCGTATTTATCTTTTAATTCTTGAGAATTGGCAGTGCGTTCGAAACGTTTACCGAATGGATCAATTCCTTGTTCAGCCAAGGCCGTCATTTTTTCACGACGGACAATCTGTTGGTCATTTAATTCTTCCATATGTTCGTTGGACATATTTCCCTCCAAATAGTTTTCCCTAAAAAGGCATATATTTAATCTATTGTACCATAAAAACCTAGAAAAAACACGACTTTCCAGCCTAGTTTGAATTCTAGATGAAAAAAGGGTATAATCGTGAACGGAATAAAAGAAAAAGAAAGGTCACCATGATTACTTCAATTGTTTTTGACGTTGATGATACGATCTATGATCAGCAAGCTCCCTATCGCAAGGCAATCGAACGTTGCTTCCCTGATTTTGATATGAGCCAAATCAATCAAAATTATATCCGTTTCCGCCACTATTCAGACACAGGATTTCCAAAAGTTATCGCAGGTGAATGGACAGTGGAATATTTCCGCTTTTGGCGCTGCCGTGAGACGCTTCGAGAGTTCGGCTATACTGAAATTGATGAAGAAACAGGTCGTAAGTTTCAAGAAATCTATGAGTACGAGTTAGAACGTATCACGATGCTAGATGAGATGCGGATGACTTTGGATTTTTTGAAATCAAAAAATGTGCCGATGGGTGTTATCACAAATGGACCAACCGAGCACCAGTTGAAAAAGGTGAGAAAGCTTGGTTTGTATGATTATATTGAGCCGCAATGCGTGATTGTCAGTCAGGCTACCGGTTTTCAAAAGCCAGAAAAAGAGATTTTCAATCTTGCTGCAGAGCAGTTTGAGATGAATCCTGAGACGACCTTGTATGTGGGGGATTCCTATGACAATGATGTGATGGGAGCCGTCAATGGTGGCTGGCGTGCCCTTTGGTTTAATCACAGGGGACGAAGTATCAAGCCCGGAACTAAGCCGGTTTATGACTTGGAAATTGATAGTTTTGAGCAGTTGTTTGGTGCTGTAAAAGTGCTGTTTGATTTGCCAGGGCATAAGTTTATTTTTGATACAAATGACAAGAAAAATCCGATCTTAGAAATGGGAATCAACAACGGTCTTATGATGGCTGCAGAGCGCTTGTTAGGAAGTGGATTGCCTGTAGAAAAGGTGGTCTATCTATTGAAACTTTCTCCAGATCAGGCTAAGATTCTTCGTGCAAAATATGAATAGAAAGTAGAAGCAGATGAAAGTTCTTGTGCTAGGTGGCAGTGGATTTGTAGGAAAGGAATTCCTGAGGCAGGCCTTGGAGCGTGGTCACGAATTGACCTACCTATCTCGCAATCCTGGACAAGGTCAGCTGTTTGAAAGCCCGCGTATCAAGCATCTTCTAGGAGATATCTTAGAAGTTGAAACATTGAAGACGAGTGAACAGTTTGATGTGGTGGTTCAGTTGATAGGAGCAATTGACCCTCGAAAATTGCATGCGGCTAATGTTGTCGCCATGGAAAAAGCAGTCTGGCTCTGTCAAAAATGGTCGGTGCAGAAAATGATTTACCTGTCCGCAAATGTTGGCTATCCGTCGTATGTCAAGAGTAAGCAGACAGCTGAAAATTTGCTCTTAGCAAGTCCTGTGATCTCCGTTATATTGCGCTCAGGATTGATTTATGGCGAAGAGAGACCGGCCACGTTGTGGCAAGCTAGATTGCTTTCCAGCATGAAAAAGATACCGATTGCTTCTTACTTTGCGAAAAAGTTCCAGCTTTCCCACTTGAAATGGTAGCAGCTCAACTTCTCCAAGCCATAGAAAACGACGTCTATCCTCTTCTAGAAAATATAAAAAATGCTTGAGAATTCTCAAGCATTTTCAATTTCGCGGATATCTGCAAATTCAGCACCTACAAATTCAGCTAAAGTCTGACTATCGATGCGAATTGACCGCCCCAACTCCCCTGCAGAGACAATCATTTGTCCCTTTTCCAGCGCGATTTGATCGATGAAAATAGGGAAATTGTGTTTTTGTCGAATGCCCACAGGATTGTTGGCCCCGTGCACATAGCCCGTTGTTTTTTCAAGATCTTTTTGGGGAATCATACTGACTTTTTTATTTCCAGAAATCTTAGCCAGCTTTTTCTCCGAAAGATGCTCGGTGATGGGCAGGATTCCAATCAGAGGTCCAGTCTTATCACCGATTAGAGCCAGTGTTTTAAAAATATCTTCTTTCGCGATGTCTTCAGGTAGATTTCCTTCTAGGGCATTTAAGCTGAGACTATCGTGTTGAATGTTAGCCTTGTCCAAGATTTGGTCAACCAATGTTTTTTTCAGCTTTGTTTTCTTGCTCATTTGTATTTTTCCTCAAGTTTGCTCATCCAAAGTCCAAGCCAGACACCCAAACCACAGAAAATCAAGGCTAATAGCCAAGTTCCAATACCAACCCCTGCATAAGAAATGGATTCTTTATTTCCAGCATTTGGGATAAGGATGAGTAAGGTACTAGAAGAAACAATCCCGATGATAAAGTGGTAGACCCGTGAATGATAGTTTTGCAACGCATAGTCCATGGCCTTTGAAAATGCCAAGATAGCTAGAACTCCACCGATGGCGATAGGAAGAAATGTGCCCATCAAGTCAAGATTTTTAAAACCAGTCAACATAGGTGTGTAAATCCCCAAAATCAAGAGTAGGTTTGACGGACTTAGTCCTGGCACCAAGACACCAAGTGCAATGAGAGCACCTGCAAGGACAAAACTAGCAAAGTTAGCTGGAAGTGTACCTACCAAGTCATTCAAGAAGTAGAGAAGCAATCCTGAAATGACAAATGTACCGATAACCCATGCCCAATCTGCCTGATTGCGAGGAGATTTTTGAGTTGATTCCTTTAAGAGACTTGGAATGGTCCCGATGATAGCCCCTGCAAACCCCCATAAAACGATCACTTGATAGTGTTGGAGTAGGTATTCAACTGGAAAAGAAAAGAGAGCAATTCCCAAGATACCACCAATCCCAATTGGGATAAAGAAGAGAACATTTTCGACAAAATCCTTACGAATATGTGCCAAAAATCCAATCATACGCTCGTAAATTCCTAAAATAGCGGCCAGCACCCCACCAGAAACGCCTGGAAGAATGAAACCAAGTGCGATAATCATCCCTTTAATGATTCTTGCAATCCAAGAAACCATGAAAACCTCCAAATAAAAATGTGATACTTCATTGTACCACACTTTTTTAGAATGACTATTTACGAGGTAAGAAGAGATGTGGCTGGGTAGGAATCAATATTCCCAGCGCGAGTAGGACAAATGCCAAAGTAAAGCCACCCGCAGTTCCATTCACAATGAAAGAGTAGAGATAAGGCGACATATCGCCAGCGTAGCTTGCCCAGAAGATGACTCCGGCAACAAAATGAATCACATAGCGGATAAATACTGTCAGACTAGCAGCACCAAGAGCAGTCAATAGAGCCTTTTTGGTCTGTTGAGACTTTAACTGCCCTTTAAAATAATCTGAAAAGTAGCCGGCAATTCCCATAGTTGTAAAAGCAACAATGTACTCCAGGAAAACTTGCGAGAGAGACAAGTAGTAGACACGACCAAGTGCAAAATGGAGCAAGCCCCAAATTAACCCAGCGGTTAGACCGTACTTGCTTCCTCGGCGTAGGGCAAATAAAATCAGCGGAACCGCACCAAACGAAGGGGTAAACCAGCTAGCAAAGTCCGGTATGAGGGATAGAGCCATTGCCACTGCGGCGATGAGGGCTGTTTCAACAAGTGCATTTAAATTTTTTGACATAAAAAACTCCTTTGTCGATAGGCAAAGGAGTGGGTGGTCGTGAGTTATCCAGACAGGGTCTGTTAAGCACAATTCCTACGCTAGTGTGAACTAGATCAGGTTCGAGGATTTCGTAGTACTACGATCTCAGCCAGAGGCACTCCTTTGTGTTATGTAATTGGTTTCATTATAGCTTAATCTGCAGGAACTGTAAAGAGTTTTTTATAAACTTCGTTTGGATCTTTCAGTGTCGTGAGCAGATTTAAGTCAAGAGAATGCGGGAATCCATTGATGTAGCCTGCAGATGTGTATTGGTGCAAATCATAGTCTAAATCTGTATTTGGAGCGGCATTGTAGTAGCCAGAGTCCGTCCCATAGGTTGGAATCCAGACAGAATCAAATTTCTCAGTTGAAATAGAATGTTCTTCCATGAAGTAGGTACCGATATAGATACCAATATTTTTTGCGCCGAGTTTTTTCAATTCTTGTCGGAAAGTCTCAACGCCGGCATTCATATCGTCCATCGTTTTTTCTTCAACGTCTAGCCAATAGAAGGTTGGTTTGTATTTTGAAGCAGCATTATAGAAGGAAGCGGCTTCTTTTTTCATGGCTTTTTCATCTTTGCCGGTCACATAAGCATAGACAGCGATAGGGATGTTTCGTTTCTGAAATTCTTCAATGTGGGTTTTATAGGATTTATCCAAACCATTTTGGTCAGAAGCGTTGTTGTCCTTTTTGGTATGTGAGCCACTTTGAATCCGGACAATGGCACCCGAAATATTTTTAGAAACGACATCGTAGTCCATATCAGATGGTAATTGCCAGCCTGATACGTCAATGATGGGCTTCATAGATAGGGCATCTTCGATGTAGTAGCTAGATGACGTGCTGGTCGTTGACGAAGAACTCACGGTACTAATTGAAGTAGTACTGCTTACTTGTCGATTTTTTACTTGTTTTTGTTGGTTAGCCATTCCTCTTGTTGTTAGGATCATTGCGACAAACAAAAGAAAGAAGGCGATTACAAAAAATGGTTTGATTTTCTTTCTCATCTCATACATTTTACCGTAAATCAATGAAAAAATCAAAAAACTAAACTAAAATGGGGACAAAATTGAAACTTGACAGAGACAAGGGAATAGTCTACTCTTAAAAGGAACGATAAAAAATAAAGGAGTTTACATGTCCACCAAAAGAATGAGCCAGATAGCGGTCTTATCCGCACTAGCCATTGCCCTTCGATTTGCATTTGGTGCTTTTCCCAATGTCAAGCCGATTACAGCTATTTTTCTGGTTAGTTTACTCTATCTTCCTTTGGTAGATTGCCTCTTGATTATGGCCTTGACCATGATTGGTAGCGGCATTTACTTTGGCTTTTCCATTGTTGTCGCTTGGCAGGTGCTGAGTTTTGCACTTATTATGCTTTTTTGGCGCCTAATTGTATTGCCTTTGACCAAGGGTTTGTCTTGGGGAGTTTCGCTTCAGAGTGGGCTATCAGGTGTTATGGCTTTCGCTTATGGGTTTATCATCAGTATTCCAACAGCTGCGCAGTTTGGGGCCAAATTGTGGGTTTACTGGTTAAATGGTCTAACTTTTGATGGCTTACATGCTGTTTCAACCATTATTTTTTATCCGCTTATTTATCAATTATTTAGGAGACTTTATCATGAAAAGAATGTATTTACTCGCACTTAGCTTGCTATTGCCCTTGTTTTTAATTGCCTGCCAACCTCAAAAGGCGGCTGAAAAAGTAAGTGAGAAAACCTACACAGCTACTCTGACGGTTGAATTTTCAGCTGATAAGACAGACAGCCAGACTGTTGAATTCAAGAAAGGTGATAAGGTGGCTAACATCTTGAAAAAAAGCCACAAAATCGAGCTGAAATCAGGGATGGTGACATCGATTGACGGTGTGAACCAAGACCAAGCAACATCTACTTATTGGATGTATGATGTAAATGGTGAGATGGCACCAAAAGGTGTCGAGGAGCAAGTTGCCAAAGACGGTGACAAGATTAAATTTTATCTTCAAACTTATAAGTAAACAAGGAGGTCACATTGGCCTCTTTTTATGATAGAAAGTTCAGACTTTTCTGAAAGAATATGGTATAATATGGCAATATTAAAACGGAATGAGGAGGGGAAATGAAGATTGACAAACGGCATTTGCTGAACTACTCTATCCTGGTCCCTTATTTGATTTTATCGGTGATCGGGCTGATTATGGTTTATTCAACCACCAGTTCTTTGCAAATAAAAGATGGTGGAAATCCCTTTAAATTGGTGATTAGTCAGGCGGCATTTTGGCTGATTAGTTTAGTTGCAATTTGGTTGATTTATCGGATGCGCCTTAGTTTTTTGCGACGAGGCGGTTTGATTGGAGTGGTTGTGCTGATTGACTGGTTTTTGCTGGTTATCTCCCATTTCTTTGATGCGGTCAATGGAGCCCATGGTTGGATTCGTTTGGGACCGATTGGATTTCAGCCCGCCGAATACTTGAAGTTGATTATTATCTGGTTTTTAGCGCATAAGTTCGCGCGTATCCAAGGCGATGTTCGTATCTATGACTATCAAGCCTTAACAAAAGGGCGTTGGTATCCTGAGAAGTTCAATGACTGGCGCGTGATTAGTTTGCTTTCACTTGGTTTGGTTGCAAGTTTGCCCGACTTGGGGAATGCGACGATTATTGCCTTGATTATCATGGTGATGATAACGGTTAGTGGTATTGGCCATCGCTGGTTTTCTGCGGGGCTAATGGCCCTCATTGCAGGCTCCTTTACCGTACTGACCTCCATTCGGATTATCGGTGTGGAGACAGTGGCTAGAGTACCATTTGTCGGCTATATCGCCAAACGATTTTCCGCCTTCTTCAATCCATTTGAGGATTTAACGGATGCGGGACATCAGCTGGCCAATTCCTATTACGCTATGAGTAATGGCGGCTGGTTTGGCCTTGGTTTGGGAAATTCCATCGAGAAAAACGGCTACCTTCCAGAAGCACATACGGACTTCGCCTTTGCCATTACCATTGAGGAGTTGGGATTGATTGGGGCTAGTTTGATTCTAGGTCTGCTCTTCTTCTTGATTCTACGGATTATTGTAGTGGGTATTCGTGCACGCAATCCATTCAATTCGATGATGGCGCTTGGCGTCGCTGCCATGCTGCTGATTCAAACCTTTGTCAATGTCGGAGGAATTTCAGGCTTGATTCCTGCGACGGGGGTTACCTTCCCATTCCTGTCACAAGGTGGGAATAGTTTGTTGATTATTTCGGTTGGTATCGGTTTTGTACTCAACATTGATGCCAATGAAAAACGTGAATTGATTCATGAGGAAATCGAACGCACTCTAGTGCAATAGGCTTATTTAGGGCTAGAAAAGGGGATATAGATGTCTATTCAAAAATTAGAGAACTTGAACAACAAAGAAACCATCATGGAAGAAGTCATCATTTTGACCAACACCCTACGAGATGTGGCGCGTCAGATGATTTCACCCGAAACATTTGACAAGATTGTCGAGTTGGCAGCCTTGTCCACTCATGATAATTACCAGCACCTGCTTCAGATTATCGGTGAATTAACCAATGATGAACTGGCCGTTATTTCTCGCTATTTTGCAGTCTTACCGCTTTTAATCAATATCTCAGAAGATGTTGACTTAGCCTATGAAATCAATTTGCAAAACAACCTCGGCAATGATTATCTTGGAAAATTGTCCACAACGATTGACCTAGTTGCTGATCGAGAAGATGCCGCAGAAATCTTGGAGCATTTGACGGTTGTACCGGTCTTGACAGCCCATCCAACTCAAGTGCAACGCCAATCTATGCTGGATTTGACAAAAAGAATTCATGAGCTCTTGCGCCGTTACCGCGATGTCAAATTGGGTCTTTTGAATAAAAACAAGTGGGAAGATGAACTCCGTTCGTACATTGAAATCATCATGCAGACAGAGATGATTCGTGAGAAGAAACTCAAAGTAACCAATGAAATCACCAATGTGATGGAGTATTACAATTCTTCCTTTATCAAAGCTGTCACAAAATTGCAGACCGAATACAAACGGTTGGCTGCTGAAAAAGGGATTGAATTGAAGAACCCGCATCCAATTTCAATGGGAATGTGGATTGGTGGAGACCGCGACGGAAACCCATTCGTAACGGCAGAAACCTTGAAATTATCTGCTTTGACACAGGCAGAAGTCATCATGAATTACTATGATGAAAAACTCTTCCAGCTTTATCGGACTTTTTCGCTCTCGACAACTATTGTGACGGTCAGCGAAGAAGTACAAGCCTTGGCTGCTTTGTCAGAAGATACGTCTGTTTACCGTGAACATGAGCCCTATCGCCGTGCCTTCCATTATATCCAGATGAAATTGCGCAATACCCGCGACTATCTCATCCATGATGTAAAAAATGAGGTACGCTATGCCAATGTCAAAGAATTCCAAGCTGACCTCCTCGCAATCAAAGTCTCTTTAGAAGAAAATAAATCTAAAGGCTTGATTCAAGGTGATTTTACAGAATTGCTAGAGGCAGTCGAAGCATTTGGTTTCTATCTGGCAACCATCGATATGCGCCAAGATTCAAGTATCCATGAAGCAAGTGTGGCAGAATTGCTAGCATCGGCGCGTGTCGTTGAGGATTACAGTAGTTTGTCAGAGGATGAAAAATGTGCCGTCTTGTTGCGTGAATTAACAGAAGACCCACGTATTCTATCTGCAACTCATGTCGAAAAATCAGAACAGCTCCAAAAAGAATTGGCTATTTTCCAAGCAGCTCGAGAATTAAAAGACAAGTTGGGAGAAGAAGTCATCAAACAGCACATCATTTCACATTCAGAGAGTGTATCTGATATGCTGGAATTGGCAGTCCTTCTCAAAGAAGTCGGACTCGTAGACAGCGAACGTGCCCGTGTACAGATTGTTCCCCTTTTTGAAACAATCGAAGACTTGGATAACTCATCAGCTATCATGCGCTATTACCTTGACCTCGATATTGCGCAAAAATGGATTAAGGGCAATGATTCTTACCAAGAAATCATGTTGGGTTACTCAGACTCAAACAAGGACGGCGGTTACTTGTCATCAGGGTGGACGCTCTACAAGGCACAAAATGAATTGACTCAAATTGGCCAAAAACACGGTATCAAAATTACCTTCTTCCACGGTCGTGGTGGTACAGTTGGCCGTGGTGGTGGCCCATCTTATGATGCCATTACTTCACAGCCATTTGGCTCCATCAAAGACCATATCCGCTTGACAGAGCAAGGGGAAGTGATTGGGAATAAATACGGAAACAAGGACGCTGCCTACTACAATCTGGAAATGCTTGTATCAGCGACGCTTGACCGTATGGTGACGCAGTTGATTACCAATCCGGATGATTTGGAAGACTACCGCGACATCATGAATGGCATTGTCGATGATAGCTATGTCATCTACCGTGATTTGGTTTTTGGAAATCCACATTTCTATGATTATTTCTTTGCAGCTAGTCCGATTCGTGAGGTTTCGAGCCTCAATATCGGTTCACGTCCAGCTGCTCGTAAGACCATTACTGAAATCGGTGGACTGCGTGCCATTCCATGGGTATTCTCTTGGTCACAAAACCGGATTATGCTACCAGGTTGGTATGGGGTTGGTTCAAGTTTCAAACGCTATATTGATAAAGCACCAGAAAATCTTGCTAAACTCCAAAAAATGTATCAAAACTGGCCATTCTTCCGTTCCCTATTGTCAAACGTAGACATGGTCTTGTCGAAGTCCAATATGAACATCGCCTTTGAATACGCAAAAATGTGTGAAGACGAAGAAGTCCGCGAAGTATTCTATACTATCTTGGATGAGTGGCAATTAACCAAGAATATCATTCTTGAAATCGAGCAAAATGAAGAATTACTAGCAGAACTCCCATCCTTGAAAGCAAGTTTGGAATACCGTCTGCCTTACTTCAACGTTCTCAACTATATCCAAATTGAACTCATCAATCGTCTCCGTCATGGGCAATTGAGTGCAGACCAAGAAAATCTGATTCATATTACCATCAACGGTATTGCAACTGGTTTGCGTAATTCTGGTTGATTGAATTGTCCTGCTACTCGTGAGCAGGACTTTTTTGTACTTGTAAAAAGTCAGTGAATTATGATACACTTTTGTAAAAAAATAGGAAGCAATATAAATGAAAAAAGAGAGTATCGGTGTTCTGGTAAAAATGGCGGAATTAGCATTTGAGCGCGTGTCCAACAGACGCACTCAGGAGCTAGATTTGACGACCAGTCAATTTCGAATTTTAAAGTTTTTGACGACCCATCCAGATCAGACCATTCGCCAGATTGATATCGAAAAACGTTTCGGGATGACCAATCCGACAGTAACAGGGATTCTGCAAAATTTAGAAAAGAAGGGCATGATTAAGCGGATTGCTTCGACAGAAGACAAGCGGAGCAAGCATGTCTCAGCGACTTCACTTGCCATGGAAAAGGCGCAGGATATCGCACGGATAAGCCAAGAAATTGAAGCAGAACTTACAGCTCATTTCTCCAAAGAGGAGAAGGAGACCCTGTCGCAACTATTACAAAAACTACTTTTTAAAGAACGAGAAGATGAAAAGTAGCTAGTAAATCTGTTTGAAAGTTTTTGACAAGTATTTTCATGGGATGGTTATTCAAATTTTCTTCTTTAAGATTATCAGTCTAATATCTATACTTGGTGCATCGAAGTCTGTCTTTCAAATCAGCCATCTTAGCATTTGTAAAATGAAGAATCTGTGGAAAAATAGGTAAAACACTTGCAATTTCTCAGTAATTTGATAGAATGGTAAGGTAAAGTTAGTCTGTATTGCCTACTGTCTAACTATAAAATATATTTTATTGGAGGCTTTTACCAAAATGGCAAAAGAAAAATACGATCGTAGTAAACCACACGTTAACATTGGTACAATTGGACACGTTGACCACGGTAAAACTACTTTGACTGCAGCTATCACAACTGTATTGGCACGTCGCTTGCCTTCATCAGTTAACCAACCAAAAGACTATGCGTCTATCGATGCTGCTCCTGAAGAACGCGAACGCGGTATCACTATCAATACTGCACACGTTGAGTATGAAACTGAAAAACGTCACTATGCTCACATCGACGCTCCAGGACACGCGGACTACGTTAAAAACATGATTACTGGTGCTGCCCAAATGGACGGTGCGATTCTCGTAGTTGCTTCAACTGATGGACCAATGCCACAAACTCGTGAGCACATCCTTCTTTCACGTCAGGTTGGTGTTAAACACCTTATCGTCTTCATGAACAAAGTTGACTTGGTTGACGATGAAGAATTGCTTGAATTGGTTGAAATGGAAATCCGTGACCTCTTGTCAGAATACGACTTCCCAGGTGACGATCTTCCAGTTATCCAAGGTTCAGCTCTTAAAGCTTTGGAAGGTGACTCAGCATACGAAGACATCATTATGGAATTGATGAACACTGTTGATGAGTACATTCCAGAACCAGAACGCGACACTGATAAACCACTCTTGTTGCCAGTCGAAGATGTATTCTCAATCACTGGTCGTGGTACAGTTGCTTCAGGACGTATCGACCGTGGTACAGTTCGTGTCAACGACGAAATCGAAATCGTTGGTATCAAAGAAGAAAAACACAAAGCAGTTGTTACTGGTGTTGAAATGTTCCGTAAACAATTGGATGAAGGTCTTGCCGGCGATAACGTTGGCGTGCTTCTCCGTGGTGTACAACGTGACGAAATCGAACGTGGTCAAGTTATCTCTAAACCAGGTTCAATCAACCCACACACTAAATTTAAAGGTGAAGTTTACATCCTTTCTAAAGAAGAAGGTGGACGTCATACTCCATTCTTCGACAACTACCGTCCACAGTTCTACTTCCGTACAACTGACGTAACTGGTTCAATCAAATTGCCAGAAGGTACTGAAATGGTAATGCCTGGTGATAACGTAACTATCGATGTTGAATTGATCCACCCAATCGCCGTTGAACAAGGTACTACTTTCTCTATCCGTGAAGGTGGACGTACTGTTGGTTCAGGTATGGTTACAGAAATCGAAGCTTAATTCGATTGAGTTCCCAGAAATAACAATTAAAGTCAGACAACTTATAATTGGCTCGCTACCCTTGCTTGGGTGGCGAGTTTTTCTTTATATTACAGAATGATGTCAATTTTCTATAGGGAATAAAATACCTAGAATTCTGGATTATTTTGTGATATACTAGACAAGTAAAAATTAAAGAAGAAGAGGTATGTGAAATGTCACGTAAACCAATTATTGCCGGCAACTGGAAAATGAACAAAAATCCTCAAGAAGCTCAAGCTTTTGTAGAGGGAATTGCTGGTAAATTGCCTTCAGGTGATGTGGTTGAAGCCGCTATCGCATCTCCAGCTGTTGACTTGAACGCTTTGCTCTGGTTCGCTAAAGATTCAGAATTGAAAGTAGCTGCTCAAAACTGTTACTTTGAAGATGCTGGTGCTTTCACTGGTGAAACAAGTCCTAAAGTATTGAACGAAATGGGTGTTGACTATGTTGTTATCGGTCACTCAGAACGTCGTGATTACTTCCATGAAACAGATGAAGACATTAACAAAAAAGCACATGCTATTTTCAAAAATGGTATGACTCCAATCATCTGCTGTGGTGAGTCTCTTGAAACTTACGAAGCAGGGAAGGCTGCTGAATTTGTAGGTGCTCAAGTATCTGCTGCTTTGAAAGATTTGTCAGCTGAGCAAGTAGCTTCACTTGTTATCGCTTATGAGCCAATCTGGGCTATCGGTACTGGTAAATCAGCTACTAAAGACGATGCACAAACAATGTGTAAAGCAGTTCGTGACGTGGTTGCTGCTGACTTCGGTCAAGTAGTTGCAGACAAAGTTCGTATTCAATACGGTGGTTCAGTTAAACCTGAAAATGTTGCTGAATACATGGCTTGTCCAGATGTTGACGGTGCCCTTGTTGGTGGTGCTTCACTTGAAGCAGAAAGCTTCTTGGCTTTGTTGAACTTCTAATCACATTAAAAGAAGAATAGTAAAAGAACTTCTAACTACAAGTTAGGAGTTCTTTATCACATAAACAGGAGAAACAATGAAATATAAGTCTCTTATCTATGTAGGAGCTGTCACAGCTGCTCTTGGAGTAGCTCAAGTTGCTGGTGAACAAGTTTTGGCAGATAGTATTGTGTCAGATCCAACCCTTAAAAAGGCTGTAGAAGATGAGAAAGTATCTGGAAGGGTAGCCGTCTCTCTAGAATCAGGAAAGGCAAAGTTAACCTTGTCTGATTTGTCGGTAGCGGTTCGCCAAGTAAAAGCTATCCTATGGACAAAGAAAACACAGGCATCCCCGAAAGAAATTACCTTTACGAAGGATAGCAATAACCAGTACCAAGCTCTTACTGCAAGAGATGGATTGGTTGAAAAGGACAGTTCAACCCCTGTATTTGTCCAATTTGAAGTGGTGACGGAAACTGGCAAGACACTTGTTTTTCAGGATTATCAGTTTGTATGGAAGATAGAAGCAGAAGGGATTGAAAAGACAACTCTGCCCTCTAGTACTGAAGCAGACCTGACCAAGGAAACGGCTACTAGTTCGACAACTTCTTCGTCAAGCGCAGCGACTAAAACATCCACACTAGCTAGCTCGACCACGGGAACTACAAGTAAGTCTAGCACTTCGACAGAGACAAGTTCGCCAAGTAGTACAAAGGCAAGCCCTGCTAAAAATGAAAAAAATACTGTAACAAGCCCTGCAACAAAAATTGTGCTCGGCCCTGGTTATGGTGCAGCAGGGCCAAAAGTTGGTGGCACGCTGAACATTCGTAATGTCAATACAGTTGCAGGTACCTTTGATGTGGTGATTAGCAACGTAGTTGGTGCTTCAACGATTCAAACCGTTCAGGTACCGATTTGGACAGATGCAAATGGTCAAGATGACATCAAATGGTATACGGCAACCAAGCAAGCTGATGGTACATACAAAGTAACGGTAAACAAGAGAAGCCATAAAAATGGAGTTGGCTTGTATCATGCCCATCTCTACTATCAGTATAGTAATGGCAAGCACCAAGGAATTGCCAGTACAAGCTTTACCTTGCCAGAGCCAAATGGGTATTCAGGAACCTTGTCCATCCAAAATGTAAATGAGGGACAGGGAACTTTTGACGTGGTGGTGTCGAATGTGATTGGGAATGGTATCCAGTCAGTGCAAGTGCCAGTGTGGACGGATGAAGCTGGTCAAGATGATATCAAGTGGTACACAGCTGTAAAACAAGCCAATGGGATTTATAAAGTAACCGTCAATAAACGAGACCATAAAAATGGTGTCGGGAAATACCATGCGCATCTTTATTACCAATTAACCAACGGTAGCAAAAAAGGGATTGCAACGACTAGCACGACCATCCAAAGTAGACCACAAGGGAAGTTGACAATCACAAATGTGAACAATCAACAGGGAACCTTTGATGTTTTGGTGTCAAATATTGTGTCTTCGAAGGCAATTTCTAGTGTTCAGGTATCAGTTTGGACAGAAGAGGCAGGTCAAGATGATATCAAATGGTACACGGCTGTAAGACAAGCCAATGGTACTTATAAAGTAACCGTCAATAAAAAAGACCATAAAAATGGTGTTGGAAAATACAATGTCCACCTCTATTATACCTATAGTGATCAGACCAAGAGTGGCATTGCAACAACGACGACCAATCTCAGCTTGCCTGTTTCAGGAAAACTGACGGTGGCCAACCTAAATGAAAAAACAGGAACTTTTGACCTGATTGCTTCTGATGTGGTTGGAAAATCAAGCATTCAAGCTGTACGAATTCCTGTATGGACCAATGCCAATAATCAGGATGACCTGAAGTGGTATACAGCTACCAAACAAGCTAATGGCACGTATAAGATTACCATCAACAAAAAAGACCATAATAATGAAGTCGGAATCTATCATGCCCATCTGTATTACAAATACAGCGATGGTGAGTTGCAAGGGATCACTACAACTAAGCTAGAATTGCCAGCGGCTAAGCCGTCAGCCTCCGTTCGTATTACCAATAATAACACTTCTAACGGTGGCTTTGACGTTGTTGTGACCAATGTCTGGGTTCCAGGTAATTTGGAGTCTGTTCAGGTTCCAGTATGGTCAGAGGTCAATGGTCAAGATGATATCAAGTGGTATACAGCAGTCAAACAAGCAGATGGCAGCTATAAAGCTAGTGTTTCAGCAAGTGACCATAAGTACAGTACTGGAGCTTATCAAGTCCATGTGTATCTAAAACAAACAGATGGTAAGCAATTTGGAGTAGCGACTACAAAAACAAATGTTGCTATTACCAATACCAATCCAAGAGCGGTAGCAACGATTAGCAATATTGATAATACCTATGGCACCTTCGACGTTGTCGTGAAAAATATCTACGCACCAGCAGGGATTGACAAAATCGAAATCCCAGTTTGGACCGATGCGAATGATCAAAATGATATTATCTGGTATCCAGCTGAACGCCAGTCTGATGGTACTTACCGCATTACAGTTCGTCTTGCAAACCATAAGTATGAACAAGGCAAGGTCAATGCCCATGTCTACCTAACAAGCCAAGGTCAGCGCTATGGTGTTGCTACAACATCTGCGACAGTCAACTACGTTAAGAAGACAGGTCAATCCTTTATTGATATCAGTAGCCACAATGGTGAATTGTCAACAGATGATTACCGCAACTTGATGCAACAAGGCGTGGCGGGTGTTGTTGTTAAATTGTCTGAAGGGACAAGTTACCTCAACCCGTATGCAGCTAATCAGATTAAGAATGCTCAGGCTGTTGGCTTGAAAGTATCAGCCTACCATTACTCTCACTTTACAGATGCTAATTCTGCCAAAGCGGAGGCACGCTATTTTGTGGCAGCAGCCAATAAATTAGGCTTGTCAAAAAATATCACGATGGTAAATGACATTGAAGAACCAAAAACGCGTAATAATATCAATACCAACATGAAAACTTGGGAAGCAGAGATGAGGAGCTTGGGCTATTCAAATCTGGTTCATTATACAGGTGCAAGCTGGTTGGATAAAAACGAGGTAAATGTCAAAGGTCCGATTAACATCGCGAATTTTGGCATGAGTAATTTGTGGGTGGCGCATTATCCTTATTATAGTGGGATGTCCGCCAATCAAGCTCGTGAGATGGCCTATTATGCAGGTGCAGCAGCATGGCAATTCACCTCGGTTGCCTCACTTCTCAGTGGACATTCTAATTTTGACTTAAATATTGACTATTCAGGTCGATTTACAAACTAAAAAAGCTAGGGAAACCTAGCTTTTTTAGTGTCTTCTGAGAAGTTTTTTGATGACTTGAAGTGTTTTAAATTTGAGTGGATGTGGATAGTAGCGGAAGGTTCCCATTTTTCGGACAATGTAGCCATTAAAATTTTGCTTAAAGCGAAGAACTCCGTCACTGCCGTCAAATTGTCCTGTTATCCCCAAAAATGAATAGAAGGAGATCTCGCGTTTTAGGGCTTCGCGCATGGCTGCCTCTTGTAAGACAATCGGTGCGTAGAATTTGTTGAACTCGGTCAGTGAGCCGCTAAAGAGGTAGACTAATTCATGCTGGGTATAAACAAAGAGGCTAGCAGCCAGTGCAATATCTTCTTGGCCGTATTTGGCTAAGAGAGTTTGGGCTTCTTCTTTTCGTGTCTCAAATGTAGCGATTTGGCTGGCGATTTCCCGTGATTCATTTTGCTTTTTCTTAGAATTTGGTTGCTGCTCCAAGAAGGAATGAATGGTTGCCAGTTTGTCTTGTAATTTCAGTTCTTGCTGGCTGAGGTTTTCAAGATAGTCTTGAAAGTTGATTGTAGCCAAGAGAAATTGAGCACGGTCACCGAAAGCGTCATAGAAGTCTTGGTAATAGTCAAGTGACTTGTCAGCATATTCGCGACGTTCAGAAGTGGCAGAAGTGATGACCTTGAATTGGGACAATTCTTCTTTTTTCAGAACTTGGACTTGAATGCCGAAGGTGTTGGCTTTTTTGAGGAGTGCCTTGCCTTTTTTGCTAAATGAATTTGGCAGAGTTTCCTGGGTCACATTTGCCAAATTTTTAACGTAATGCCAGTCGGGTTCACCACCAGGATAGCCAGTTTGTAAACCGTCAAAAGCATAACCGACACTGGTCAAATCTGTAATCAGTTGCTCGTTTTCTTCGGAACTTGGCTGCCCATTGCTATCAAAGGTTTGATAGGTGTCGTAGGGTTTGACAATCAGTTGGAGAGCACCATTTTCTTTGGCGTATTTAGCCAATTCTCTGTAGAATTCAGAAAGGTATTGTTTGTCGGAGGACACAGGACCAGAGTTCATTTCCATGTGAAGGCCACCAGTCATCGGAAGGCTGTAGAGGATACCAGATACTCGGACGATTCCTTCCTTTTTCAAGCCCACGAATTGTGTTTTCATGCCTCGTTTGCTGAGCAAGTTAGCCATTTCTTCCGTTTGTAAGAAAGAGCGCTCAGTCACGGTTTGGGCATGTGCCTGATATTCTTCGAGGCTCAGTATGGCGAATGTCATGATTGTTTATTCCTCCGTTTTTTACGGATTGTGTAGGCTAGATTGAAGAGTCCGTATAGCGGGCTGACAGGCAGGTTGAACTCACCGATAAATTCTTCAATCATTGGGTTGAATTTGGATTTGAAATTGTAGAGTCCGCCGTCTAATTTATTTTCAATTCCGCCCATATTTTGCTGGGTGATGCCCATATTTTCAAAAGCGTGGAGCGCTGTTTTATACCAGGTTGCAAGAGCAGGTTGGTAATGTTTGAATTCATCATCCATGCCGGCGTAGATGTTTTCAGACGAGGTTCCAAAGTTGAGAGAAAGGGTCGCAGCTAGGGGGACAATCGTTTTTCCTTGGTCTAAGTAGTGTTTTAAAAATTCGAGTTCAGCTGTTAAGCGCTCGATTTCTTTTAGCGTTGCATTGACCTTGGTTTCGCGCGTATTTTCAGTAAAGGTCGCTTTGAGTTCTTCTTGCTTTTTCAATTCCTGTTCTTGCTTTTGGTAGCGAGAAGCAACGTCTAGGCGGGCCATGGTGATGTAGGCGTCATCACCGTAGGTGCGGAGTAATTTTTCATAGTAATCTTGATTACGGAGATGAATACTTTTACGAGCTTCTGTTTTTTTCATGAGGCTGGCAAATTCTTCAACCAGATTGAGGTGTCCTATTTCAATGACAGCTCCCTTATTTTCAGCAACCCGCATCAACTGGCGTACTTTTTTAGGAATGGCTTCAGGAACAAAATCTTTTGCGTAAATGTTCGCTTGGAAGCGTGGCTGAATCGTTTCAGAAATGTCTTCCGTACGACCAACCCATTTGCAGCCAGCTTGTTCCAAATTTTCGATAACTAATTTTGCCTGCTCTTGGTCTTGTCCATCTTGGTCTACCAAATGCTGTTGGAAATAAATAGACGGATCAAATTTGATAAAGATTGCGCGTTTGCTTTTTGCGACTGTCTTCAATGACTTCATCACGAAGGCTACCAAGTCTTTATCCATGTAATCCATGATTGGTCCACGTGGGATGTAAATCATGGTCAAACCAAGTGGTAGGGGTTGGATGAGAATGGATGCGACTGCTACCAGAGTGCCGTCTTTGAAAAAGCCGAGACGTTCATTGCCCCAAGCGTCTTTGATTTGTGCCCAAGAGCTGCTTTGAAGGAGGTTGACTTGTGGATGTACTTTGACAAATTCGTCGTGTTCTTGGGCGGAGATGCCCACTTTATAAGAATACATTACTTTAATACCCACTCTCTAATAGCATGTGCAACACCAGATTCATCGTTTGATTTGGTGATGTATTTGGCGATTTTTTTCAGTTCAGGATTTCCATTTTCCATGACAACAGGATTACCAACAACTTCAAGCATGGAACGGTCATTCTCCTCGTCACCAATTCCCATTGTTTGGTCCAGGGTTAAGCCAATTTTTTCAGCCAAGCCAATAATGGCTTTTCCTTTGCTGGCAGTTTTTGGAGTGATTTCAAGATAGAATGGTGCAGATTTTGCGATGTTGAAGCGCTCAAAATAAACCGCAGGAATCTGTTCGATAACGGCATCCAAAATATCAGGTTCATCGACCATCATCATTTTGATGATTTCTTTCTCGGCCATTTCTTCTGGAGTACGGTAGAAGACGGGTGAATTGACCAACATGGCTTCGTAGACGGTGTATTTTCCGATGTTGCGATTTGCTGTAAACATTCCTTGTTTGGTGGATGCATGCATAGGAACTTGAAGGCGACGTGCCAATAATTCCAAATCTAGGTAATCGTCGTAGGACAAGGTTTCTTTTAAAACATCCTCACCAGTTGCAGTGTCTTGTACGAGCCCGCCGTTGAAGGAAATCACATAATCACCAGGTTCCGTCAAGTGTAATTGATCCAGTAAGTGGTGGACGCCAGAGATAGGACGTCCTGTGGTGATAACGATTTTCACACCTGCAGCTTTGGCGTCTTGGACAGCCGCAAAAACCTCGGGTGTAATTTCTTTTTTACTATTCAAAAGGGTGCCGTCGATATCAACGGTCACAAGTTTAATGCTCATCTGATTCTCCATCTGTAAAATGATCGTTTTTGATAAATGTTTGAAAACGCTTGGTCTGTTCTGCAAAGATACCTGTTGACTCCAGCATTTCTTTTGGGAAATAGAAGCGGCTATCGCCGTGCACGGTTCCTGCAAGGGAGGAAACGATAGGAGACAGCTGCGACAACTCAATCAGGCTACCATCTTTTCGGATAATTTCGATTTGTGTTCGTTTCTTCTCGGCATCAGGCCGGTAAATATCGTAAGGCAAATCAAAATTATGGTGGATAGCTGTATAGTATTCAGGGTCAAAACCGACATCTGCAACGATACTGCGTAATTGGTCTAGCTGTTCTTCGTCTTGGGCAGAAAAGGTAATAGATTTCAGCACTTTTCGATTGATGTAGCGCTGTGCCAAGTCGGACAAGGTCCGATCTGGTCCGTCAATCCAGGTCTGAAAATAGGTATTCATTACGCCATCATCCAGCCCCAGATAATCTTCCAATGTCACACGGTGTTCGAAGAAGGGGACCAGCTTTGGTGATGAAAACTGGAAGAAGTCTTTTTCTGCAGTATAGAGTACCTTTGCACGATCCAGTAAATTTTGCAAAAGGACTTCCATGGACCGGCTTGCAGGGTGGAAATAGACCTGCATGTACATCTGGTAGCGACTGAGCACATAGTCTTCTACCGCGTGCATACCTGATTCGCGAAAGGCGATGCCATTTTCCACAGGGCGAATGACCCGTAAAATCCGCGTCAAGTCAAATTCCCCGTAGCTGGCACCTGTAAAGTAGGAATCTCTCAGCAGGTAGTCCATTCGGTCAGCATCAATCTGGCTCGAAATGAGCTGGACAACTTGCTTGTTTGGGTAGGTGTGGTTGATGACACTTGCCACTTTATGCGGAAAATCTGGTGAAACTTGTGAGAGGACAGCATGGATTTCTGTTCCAGGACTGGTCATAATGGCACAAGTCATTTCTTCATGATCTGTATCAAAGAGCCGTTCAAATGTATGAGAATAAGCACCATGTCCGACATCGTGTAGGAGGGCGGCACACATGGTCAAGAGTGACTCGCTCGCATCCCAACTATCACTGTATTTTTCTTCAAATTTCTTAGTAATTTGTCGGGCAATCTCATAAACTCCCAGGCAATGCGAAAAGCGGCTATGCTCGCCACCATGGAAAGTATAGGAAGTTGTTCCCAACTGCTTGATGCGGCGTAGTCGCTGAAATTCTTTGGTATTGATAAGTTGGTAGATGATCTCATTGTCCACATGAATATAGTTGTGAACTGGATCACGAAATACTTTTTCAATCATGTGACTATTATATCAAAAAAGGGCATTTTCTGCAGTTTTGGACTGTCGGAGGAAGCTTGAAAAGTTTTTATTTACGAAATGCCCCATTTCTCGTATAATTAAATAATGACAAATAGAATGATTTTACACGGCATCCAAGGACTCTTGGTGCTGATTATTATTGCCATTTTGAGTATGATTGTTGGGTACGCCCGAAAAGAAAGGGTCAATCTGAAAGAGCGCTTTTGGACAGGTTTTTGGATTGGCTATGTCACAGATCTGCTTGACACCTTGGGAATTGGGACTTTTGCAACAACGACCACACTGTTTAAAGTGACCAAGTTAGTGGAAGATGACCGAAAAATTCCTGCTACCATGACGACAGCTCATATTATCCCTGTCTTGGTTGAGGCCTTGCTATTTATTACCATCGTTAAAGTGGATCTTGTGACGCTTGTCGCAATGGGTGTAGCTGCATTTTCTGGGGCTTACGCCGGAGCTCGGGTGACACAGCATTGGAATACGAAAATGGTGCAACGGATTCTCGGAACCTTGCTGATTATTGCAGCAGGATTTATGATTTTCCGAATGTTGACCAATCCAGGTGCAGGTTTGACCGACCAAGTGAGAGGGTTGACAGGTGGAAAATTGGTGCTAGGTATCCTTTTTGACTTTGTAGTGGGGATGCTGATGACCATGGGCTTGGGGAATTATGCTCCAGAACTCATCTTCTTTTCACTGATGGGGATTAGTCCTGCGGTCGCTTTACCGGTCATGATGCTCAATGCAGCCATGATTATGACAGCTGGCTCAAAGCAATTTATTGAGTCTGGTCGGGTGAGTTGGCCTGGGGTAACAGGGATTATCAGCGGTGGTGTACTGGGAGTACTGACTGCAGCTATTTTTCTAACGCATTTGGATATCAATAAGTTAAAAGTATTGGTCATCGTTATAGCCATTTATACAGGTGGGATGCTATTGCGTTCTTCTTTCGTAAAAACAATTCAGAAAAATAAATAAGGAAATTTTTTATGCAAATTCGACTTAAAAATGAAATCAAACTGGATGATCAGTTAGAAGTGATTGATCAGATTTATGATGTGGAAGTGACAGAAAAAAATAATCAGCACTATCTGGTTTTTACCAACGAAGAAAATGAAAAAGTGATCATAAAAGCTGGAGACAAAGAGTTGGTGATGACACGTTTTTCAACACCGAAATCTCTGATGCGATTTGTCTTAGAAGAAGAAGCCATTGTCGTCATTCCGACACCAATGGGCTTGCAGCATTTTGTGACGGATACCTATGCCTACAGTTTGCATCGTGAAAATCAGGCAATCCAGCTTCAGTATGATTTGAAAGCCTTGGGCAGCGACCAGATTTTCGCCTCATATAAGATGGATATTCAGTGGTTTGAATAAGACTGCCCGACTTCCTCAGTAGAAAATGGTTGAAAAAATACCAATTTTTGCTATAATAAAATGAAATCGAGGGAGTAGCTTGCAACTTTTGGGTTGTGACATTGTCGTCAGTACGAAGAATTTCCGGCAATGTATGAAATAGCGAGACTTGTTTTACAAAAAAACAGGTCTCTTTTCTTTTTGTCAGCTAGGCAGGAAGAAAAGGAGAGACCGCAAGGAGGAAATTTTGTTGAAAGAACAAAAGCGTGAGTTGTACTATACACTCGAAGAAGAGGCTGTCTTAGCATCTGTAGAGTCTTCACATGAAGGCTTGAGCAAGGCTGAGGCAGAAAAACGATTGTCTGAATACGGTCGTAACGAGCTGGCAGAAGGTGAGAAACGCAGTGTCTTCATGAAATTCTTAGACCAATTTAAGGATTTGATGATTATCATCTTGATGGCGGCAGCGCTTCTTTCTGTGGTAACGGAAGGAATGGAAGGGTTGACAGATGCCATTATTATCATGGCGGTTGTTATCTTGAACGCAGCCTTTGGTGTTTACCAAGAAGGACAGGCTGAGGCAGCTATCGAAGCCTTGAAATCAATGTCTAGCCCACTTGCTCGTGTTCGTCGTGATAGTCATGTTGTCGAAGTAGACTCGAAAGAATTGGTGCCAGGGGATATCGTTCTTCTAGAAGCCGGCGATGTTGTTCCTGCTGATATGCGTCTCTTGGAAGCTAATTCACTTAAAATTGAAGAAGCAGCTTTGACAGGTGAGTCAGTTCCTGTTGAAAAAGATCTTTCAGAATTGGTTGCAGCTGACGCTGGTATCGGTGACCGTGTCAATATGGCTTACCAAAACTCAAACGTTACTTATGGACGTGGGGTTGCCGTGGTTACTAATACGGGTACCTTCACAGAGGTCGGTCACATCGCTAACATGCTGAATAATGCGGATGAGACAGACACACCGCTGAAACAAAACTTGGATAATCTGTCTAAGATTTTGACTTATGCTATTTTGGTTATCGCAGCCATTACATTTGCAGTAGGTGTCTTTATTCGTGGTGAAGCGCCACTTGCAGGTTTGATGACAGCTGTTGCCCTTGCTGTTGCAGCCATCCCAGAAGGACTTCCAGCAATCGTTACCGTTGTCCTTTCACTTGGTTCAACTGTTCTTGCAAAACGCAATGCCATCATCCGTAAATTGCCAGCTGTAGAAACACTTGGTTCAACAGAAATCATTGCATCAGATAAAACTGGTACCTTGACTATGAACCAAATGATCGTTGAAAAAGTTTATACAAATGGTCAATTGATTTCATCTGCGGCAGAAATCGCGATGGACAACAACACACTTCGTGTCATGAACTTTGCCAATGATACAAAAGTTGACCCGTCTGGTAAATTGATTGGTGACCCAACAGAAACTGCCCTTGTACAGTACGGTTTGGACCATACCTTTGATGTGCGTGAAGTTCTTGTGAACGAACCGCGTGTCGCTGAGTTGCCATTTGACTCAACACGTAAGCTCATGTCTACGGTTCATAAGCAAGCAGACGGTCAGTATTTCATCGCTGTAAAAGGTGCCCCAGACCAATTGCTTAAACGTTTGACTCAGATTGAAATCGCTGGAAAAGTTCGTCCAATCACAGACGAGGACAAAAAAGCTATCCTCGCAACAAATAAAGACCTTGCTAAACAAGCTCTTCGTGTCCTCATGATGGCTTATAAGTACACAAGTGACATTCCGACATTGGAAACAGAAATTGTGGAAAATGACCTGATTTTTGCAGGTCTTGTCGGTATGATTGACCCAGAACGTCCAGAAGCAGCTGCAGCGGTGCGTGTCGCTAAGGAAGCAGGCATTCGTCCAATCATGATTACCGGTGACCACCAAGACACAGCTGAAGCGATTGCGAAGCGCTTGGGAATTATTGACCCGAACGATACAGAAGACCATGTCTTTACAGGTGCTGAGCTCAATGAATTGTCTGATGAGGAATTCCAAAAAGTCTTCAAGCAATACTCTGTTTACGCGCGCGTGTCACCAGAGCACAAGGTGCGTATTGTTAAAGCTTGGCAAAAGGAAGGTAAGGTTGTTGCCATGACAGGTGACGGTGTCAACGACGCGCCATCTCTGAAAACAGCCGACATCGGTATCGGTATGGGTATCACGGGTACAGAGGTTTCTAAAGGAGCTTCTGATATGGTCCTTGCGGACGATAACTTTGCAACCATCATTGTTGCCGTTGAAGAAGGACGTAAAGTCTTCTCAAATATCCAAAAAACAATTCAATACTTGCTTTCAGCTAACATGGCTGAAGTCTTTACCATCTTCCTTGCAACCTTGTTTGGTTGGGATGTGCTTGAGCCAGTTCATCTTTTGTGGATTAACTTGGTAACAGATACTCTTCCAGCCATCGCCTTGGGTGTTGAGCCTGCTGAACCAGGTGTCATGAAACACAAACCTCGCGGTCGTAAATCAAGCTTCTTTGATGGTGGTGTCATGGAAGCCATCCTTTATCAAGGTGCCTTCCAAACCCTCTTGGTGCTCGGTGTCTATGGGTTTGCCCTTATGTTCCCAGAACATGCCGGAAACGACCACATGATGCATGAGGATGCTTTGACAATGGCTTATGTGACACTTGGTCTCATCCAACTTGTTCATGCCTACAACGTCAAGTCTGTTTACCAGTCTATCTTCAAAGTGGGACTCTTCAAGAACCGCCTCTTTAACTATTCTATCCCAATTGCCTTTGTCATGTTGATGTCAACAGTGGTGATTCCAGGATTTAACAAATTCTTCCACGTGTCGCACCTTTCTGTGACACAATGGTTAGTAGTTGTCGTAGGAAGCCTACTCATGGTTATCTTGGTTGAAATCGTCAAAGCAGTTCAACGTGCTTTGGGACAAGACGAAAAAGCTATTTAATACAGAACCCCAGATTCAATTGAATCTGGGGTTTTTTGTTTTATTTTGAACTGTGGGCCCGTAACCAATGGTCAGTTAAAATAATTATTAAATCCCCTTGACTTTTAATATGTTAATATATTATAATATTCACGAACGATACAATATATTAACATAGATTTAACTTGTACCATGCTTCAAGATACAAATAGTTGTGTTGCTATATTGCATAAAATAAATATAAGGTTATAAGGAGGGACTTATGCTTTTTAAATCAACAGAAGACTTGATGGATTTAGGTGCGGAAATCACAACTAGAGAAATCAGGCAGCAGCCAGAAATTTGGAAAGAGGCCTTGACTATTTTTAAGGAAAATAGAGAAGACATTGCGACTTTTCTTGAAAAGGTTACGGCTAGCAGTGCAGATAAACCAGTTAAGGTTATTTTCACTGGTGCTGGTACCTCCCAGTACGTTGGGGATACACTGGTTCCCTATTTAAAACGGACTGGCAATCGTCAGCGTTTTGTATTTGAGTCTGCTGGATCGACAGACTTAGTGTCTGCGCCCTATGACTATCTTTTTGAAGAAGAGACAGTGCTTCTAGTTTCCTTTGCTCGTTCGGGGAATAGTCCGGAGAGTGTGGCTGCAGTTGCATTGACCAATCAAATTGTCCCAAATGCCTATCACCTAACCATTACCTGTGCACCAGAAGGACTTCTTGCTAGACAAGCGCAGGAAGATGGGAAAAATCTTCTCTTGCTCATGCCGCCTCGCTCTAATGATGCTGGCTTTGCAATGACAGGTAGTTTTACATGTATGTTCTTGACAGGTCTCCTTATTTTCGATGAAAGAGAGACGATTGAAACGAAAGAGAATTATGTTTCCTATCTTTCTAAAATGGGGCAGGACATTCTCGGTAGAGAAGAAGAAATCCAGGCGCTGGTAGACTTGGACTTCAATCGGGTTGTCTATCTGGGTTCTGGGGCAATGGCTGCGCTGACACGAGAAGCGCAATTGAAAATATTGGAATTGACAGCAGGAAAAATTGCGACCATGTTTGACTCTTCAATGGGTTTCCGTCATGGTCCAAAATCATTTGTAGATGCGAAAACAATCGTGATTGATTTTGTGCATAATGATTCCTACACACGGCAGTATGATTTGGACTTGTTGGAAGAAGTAGCAGGAGATGGCATTGCTCTCAAGACAGTAGCAATTGCTCAAAAAGGGGAAGTCAGTTTTTCAGGATATACTTTTGAATTATTATCAGATATGACGTTACCAGAGGGCTATCTTGCGTTAGCGGCTATTTTAGTAGCACAGATTTTTGCATTGTTCACCTCTATTAAGATAGAAAATACGCCAGACACTCCTTCTGAGACCGGAACAGTCAATCGTGTGGTTAAGGGTGTGATTATTCACGAGTACGATTCTAACTAAAATGAAAGGAAGACGATTGCTATGTGGACATTGACAGACCATAAGAAATCTTGTATGGAAAAATTATCAAGTCAAGAAGGATTTATCTCCGCTTTGGCTTTTGACCAGCGAGGAGCTTTAAAAAGATTGATGGCACAATACCAAGATGAGGAACCAAGTGCCACACAAATGGAAACCCTAAAAACATTGGTAGCAGAAGAATTGACACCTTTTGCCTCTTCTATGCTCTTGGATCCGGAGTACGGTCTTCCGGCTATTAAAAAGATAGATAGTCAGGCAGGTTTACTCTTGGCTTATGAAAAAACGGGCTATGATACGACTAGTACGAAACGTTTGCCAGATTGTCTGGATGTTTGGTCGGCTAAGCGTTTAAAAGAAGCAGGAGCAGATGCAGTAAAATTTCTTCTTTATTATGATGTGGATAGTTCAGATGAAGTAAATCAGCAAAAGCAAGCCTATATTGAACGTATTGGAGCTGAATGTGTAGCGGAGGATCTGCCCTTCTATTTAGAGATTTTGGTCTATGATGAGAGGACTCCAGATACAAATAGCCCGGAATATGCTAAAATCAAGCCAGGTAAAGTGATAGGAGCAATGAAGACTTTTTCTGACCCTCGCTTCCATATCGATGTTCTTAAGGTTGAAGTACCTGTAAATATGCATTATGTTGAGGGATTTACCAGTGAGCAAGTGGTTTACACACGTGACCAAGCCTTGACCTATTTCTTAGAGCAAAGTCAGGCAACGCAGCTTCCATTTATTTTCTTGAGTGCGGGCGTTTCTGCTCAACTTTTCCAAGAAACCTTGCGCTTTGCCAAGGAAGCTGGCTCAACTTTTAATGGAGTTCTTTGTGGCCGTGCCACATGGGCTGGTTCGGTCAAGGCCTATATAGAAGGTGGGGAGGATGCAGCGCGTGACTGGTTGCGTACTGAGGGACGCCAAAATATTGAAAGCCTGAATCTTGTTCTCCAAGAAACAGCAACAGCATGGACAAACCGTCTTTCGTAGAATAGATAAGAAAACACAGCTAGAGGAAGGATCCGTACTAGCTGTGTTTTTGTTTTGTTCAGAGAGGATTTTAGAAGCGCAGATTAGCGGTTTGCAATAATTTCAAATTTGTAGAAATTCCAGTGCTTGTAGCTCTCGACATATTCCAAGACAATGTCACTATTTGCTTGCTTGGTTTTTCTAATTTGTAAAATGGTTGGCTCTAACTTTTCAAGTTGGAGGGCTTGGTAAGCCTCATATGGAGTAGAAAAAGTTACTTCATTGGTTTCGGTATAAGGTTCAGATGGCATATGAATATCAAAGTCCAATTTGAAACGTTGATAAATAGATTTGAAGTGCTCTTTCTTAGCAGATGGGGTTAAAATATATCTTTCTGGAATGAAGGATTGTTGGTACAGGTAGGGACGATTTCCTGCTGTTCGAACGCGGATAATTTTATAGTAAAAATCATGGCTACCTAAGTTAAGTTCCTGTAGATATTTGGGTTCATTTCCTTTTTCAATAGAAAGAACTTCTACATGGTCATCTTTGAGTGGAAATAACTCGACATCGGAAAACTCGACTAGTTTTCCCTTTCGAGATCGGGATACGAAGGTCCCTTTTCCTTGTTTTCGAACAAGGTAGCCGTCCTTGACAAGTTCATTGAGTGCTCGAATCACGGTAATCGAACTCACCTTATAGAGTTGGACAAGTTCATTTTCGGTATAAAATTTATCGCCATTTTCAAATTTTCCTGATACAATTTGATTTTTTAAGTCATTTTGAATTTGTTGGTATTTAGGAGTTTTCATAGTAGGATCCTTTCGAGATCGTGGATAGAATATTTCTAACAGTTTTACATATTATACTAAATTTCTTCCAAAAATGGAAATAGAAATAGTATATTAAATTTTTAAAAAAACAACAAAAAAACACTTGATATAATAAATTAAGTATGTTAATATATAGATATAAAAAGAAAACGATTACAAAAGAAGGTGAGATGGAATGAAGTTTGAGATAAGAGAGGACTTTTATCTGAATGACAAACCCTTTAAAATTCTTTCGGGAGCTATTCATTATTTTAGGGTGCATCCTGATGATTGGTACCATTCACTTTATAATTTAAAAGCCTTAGGCTTCAACACTGTTGAGACCTATATTCCTTGGAATCTCCATGAGCCAAAGAAAGGGATGTTTCGTACAGAGGGGATTCTGGATATTGAAGGCTTTTTATCCATAGCACAGGAACTTGGTCTTTACGCTATCGTCAGACCCTCGCCTTATATTTGTGCTGAATGGGAGTGGGGAGGTTTGCCTGCATGGTTACTAGCGGAAAACGTTAGGGTTCGAAGTACGGATGAGAAATTCATTAGCCATGTTGATGACTATTATGCAAAGTTGCTTCCGATTTTGGCAAAGCACCAGCTGAGCCAAGGTGGCAATATTCTCATGTTCCAAGTGGAAAACGAGTATGGTTCTTAT
Organism: Streptococcus gallinaceus; assembly: GCF_024170225.1. Taxonomy (GTDB): domain Bacteria; phylum Bacillota; class Bacilli; order Lactobacillales; family Streptococcaceae; genus Streptococcus; species Streptococcus gallinaceus. Next base: position 199,114 of record NZ_JALJXU010000002.1, read on the forward strand.
GGAGAAGAAAAAGCTTATTTGCGTACCATTAAACAGTTAATGGAAAAGTATGGATTAGAAGGTCCTTTTTTCACCTCAGATGGGCCATGGCGTGCAACCTTGAGGGCTGGTAGTTTAATCGAAGACGACATTTTGGTGACAGGAAATTTTGGTTCTAAGCCAGAGCAAAACTTTAACCAAATGCAGACTTTCTTTGATGAATATCAAAAAAAATGGCCTCTCATGTGCATGGAATTTTGGGATGGCTGGTTCAATCGCTGGGGAGACGAGGTCATTCGCCGAGACCCTGAAGAACTGGCTGAGTCAGTCATGGATTGCATTGCTCGTGGATCAATCAACCTCTATATGTTTCATGGTGGGACAAATTTTGGATTTATGAATGGTTGTTCAGCTAGGGGACAAAAAGATTTACCACAGGTTACGTCTTATGATTATGATGCTATTTTGGATGAGGCAGGAAATCCAACTGAAAAATTTTTTGCATTACAAAATCGCTTGAAAAACGCTTTTCCAGATATTGAGACTAATCAACCTCTGACGAAGGTCAGCAAAGCTTATCCAGCAGGGGAATTAAGTGATAAAGTTAGCCTTTTTTATTCACTAAAAAATGTAAGCGATATCACGAAGGCGTTTTACCCTCTAAATATGGAGTCTCTTGGGCAAAATACAGGGTATATCCTTTATCAGACAAGCATCGAGCGGGACAAGGGGGAAGCGGAGCGTTTTCGTGTCATTGATGCCAGAGATCGGATTCAGGTATATGCTGATAATCAGCATATTATAACCCAATACCAAGAGGAGATTGGTCAAGATATTCCTCTAGAGTTAAACCAGAAACAGACAGATATTAAAATCTTGGTAGAAAATATGGGACGTGTCAATTATGGACACAAGCTAGAAGCACCCACCCAGAAAAAAGGTTTGGGACGCGGTGCGATGGTGGATTTGCATTTTATAGGAGGATGGAAGCAATATAGCTTACCGCTAGATTCTATTTCTGAAATAGACTTTTCAGGAGAATGGCAGAACGGTCAACCGGCGTTCTATCGGTATAGAGTCACTCTTGATGAATTGGCAGATACCTATCTAGATATGACTGGATTTGGAAAAGGTGTCGTCTTTATAAATAATGTTAATATAGGCAGATTCTGGGAAAAAGGTTCTATTCTCACACTCTATGTACCCAAAGGATACTTAAAGAAAGGAGAAAATGAAATCGTCGTTTTTGAAACGGAAGGACGATATAGAGAGAGAATAACTTTTTCAGACAAGCCCAAAATAAAAACAATCTAAATTGAAAGGAAATTATTATGGCAATTATTGCAACACGTATTGATGGTCGTCTAATTCATGGTCAAGTTGCCAACCTTTGGACTACCAAACTTAATATTAGCCGCATTATGGTTGTGGATAACGATGTTGTCAACAATGATTTGGAAAAAACAGCTTTGAAATTGGCTACACCAGCTGGTGTGAAATTATCAGTATTAAGTGTGGAGAAAGCGGCCGCAAATATTTTGGCAGGGAATTATGATTCGCAACGCCTTCTGATTGTTGCTCGTCGTCCAGATCGCTTCTTAAGCCTGTTGGAAGCGGGTGTTACTTTCCCAGAACTCAATGTGGGGAACATGTCTCAATCAGATGAAACACGTTCAGTTACTCGTTCGATTAATGTTGTAGATAAAGATATCGCAGATTTTGATGCTATCAAGGCAAAAGGAGTCAAACTCGTCGCGCAAATGGTTCCAGGAGATAGTCCGCAGGACTTTATGACTTTGTTGAATAAGGTCAGATAAAATTGTAAAAAACATATAAAATTTTTAGGAGGAAACATCATGATTCAATGGTGGCAAATTTTACTACTTACCTTGTATTCAGCTTATCAGATTCTTGACGAGCTGACCATCTGTACATCGGCTGGTTCGCCTGTATTTGCAGGGTTTATTGCAGGTCTGATTATGGGAGATATGACGACAGGCCTCTTAATCGGTGCTAGCTTGCAACTCATGGTTCTCGGTGTGGGAACTTTCGGTGGAGCATCTCGTATTGATGCAACATCTGGTGCGGTTCTTGCGACTGCTTTCGCTGTATCACAAGGATTAGATCCAGAACTTGCGGTTACATCAATTGCTGTACCAGTAGCTGCCCTTATGGTTTATACAGATATTGCAGGTCGTTTCTCAACTACCTACTTTGCCCATCGCATTGACAAGCACGTTGAAAACTTCAACTACAAAGGAATTGAAGTTAACTACCTTCTTGGTGCGCTACCTTGGGCTCTTTCTCGCGCCCTTCCAGTCTTTATCGCTCTTGCCTTTGGAGGCGGTGCGGTTGAAGCGATTGTAAACTGGATCAAAGAATACCAATGGATTGCCAATGGCTTGACGCTTGCTGGTCGCATGCTTCCAGGGCTTGGTTTTGCGATTTTACTTCACTATTTGCCAATCAAACGCAACCTTCACTATCTTGGCTTGGGCTTTGCTATCACAGCTATGTTGACTGTTATCTATGCAAACTTGCAAACTGTTGCAGGTACTTTGTCAAGTATTCTTGGTGCGGATACAAAAATGTTTGCAGCGGTTACCTTTAATGGTGCACCTTTCAAAGGACTTCCAATGGTAGGTATCGCCATTATCGGCGCAGCGCTTGCAACACTTCACTACAAAAACAGCCAAAATAAGACTGAGGTAGTCGTTCAATCTGTATCAGAAAGTGGGGAAATTGAAGATGACGAAATCTAATTATAAGCTAACAAAAGAAGATTTTAATCAAATCAACAAACGTAGCCTCTTTACCTTCCAGTGGGGTTGGAACTACGAACGGATGCAAGGCTCGGGCTATCTCTATATCATTTTGCCACAGTTACGTAAAATGTATGGCGACGGCACTGCAGAATTGAAAGAAATGATGCGTAATCATACGCAATTTTTCAATACATCTAATTTCTTCCATACCATTATTACAGGGATTGATATGGCTTTGGAAGAAAGTGAAGGTACAGCATCAAAAGAAGCAGTTAATGGTGTGAAAATTGGTCTCATGGGTCCATTTGCTCCTGTTGGAGATTCGCTCTTTGGATCTCTTGTTCCAACCATCATGGGTTCTTTGGCAGCAGGTATGGCCAAAGAAGGCAGTCCCTTGGGAATTCTGCTTTGGATTCTAGTTGCAGGTGTTGCGATTAATATCTTCCGTTGGAAACAGCTTGAAATTGCCTACAAGCAAGGTACAAAACTAGTTACTACTATGCGTAATCGATTGACTGCGATTGTTGATGCGGCTTCTGTCATGGGGATTTTCATGGTTGGGGCCTTGATTGCGAGCATGATTAACTTTGAAGTATCACTCACCCTTCCAGTTGGAGCAGGAATTGATGTTCAAAACTTGATGAATATGATTTTCCCACGCTTGGTACCTGCTGTCTTTACTGGCTTTGTCTATTGGTTGCTTGGACGTAAAGGAATGACCTCTACCAAAGCAATTCTTGTCATCATCGTTCTTGCAATTGCAGCTTCTGCTTTTGGTTGGTTTGTGATGGGAATGAAGGCATAGTATGGCGAAAAAATTATTACTAATCAGCCATGGCTATTTCTGTGAAGAGCTGAAAAAAAGTACAGAAATGATTATGGGGCCACAAGAGAATATTGACAGCCTTCCGCTCTTGCCAGAGGAAAGTCCAGATGACTTTCGCAGAAAGTTTGAGGAGAAAGTGACAGAGTTGGGAGATGTGATTGTACTAGCCGACCTTATGGGAGGAACCCCTTGCAATGTGGCTTCCCGTCTTGTCATGGAAGGTGCTCAATTTGACCTTTACGCGGGCATGAATATGCCAATGGTGATTGGCTTTCTTAATGGCGTTTTGTTGGATGAAGAGGTTGACTTGGTGTCCTTTGGAGCGACCAATATTTACCATGTAAATAGCCTTATTTCCACACTAGAAGACGAAGATGAATAGTTTTGTCTTTAAATATCCCACCCTTTCCTTTAAACTGGAAAGGGTGTTTTGATATTTGAATTGATTCTCTATTTTCGTTTGCGACCCAAACTAAAATATGATAAGATAGAGGCTAAAAAGGAGACACTATGAACTACGCACAAATTTTTTTAATGAACAATATGAACGCTTTTCCACCTGAGCAAATTCCGATGATTCAGCGTGAATTGGAGCAATTGGACGAACAATCATTGAACGCGCTGTTGATGACAGATATTAAGAATCCGACTGTTGCTCTTATTCTCAGTATTTTTGTGGGAGAGTTTGGTGTGGACCGTTTCTATGCTGGTCAAAAAGAATTAGGGATTGCCAAGTTGGCTTTGACGGTTATTTCCTTTGTTACTCTCTTTATTTTGATTGGATTTTTCCTTCTCATCGGGGTGTATATCTGGAAAATCGTAGATTGGTTCCTGATCATGGGGGCAACTCGTCAGTCAAACTTTGAGCGCTTGATGTTTAATCTGAATCAAGTAAAGGCTTTTCAAAGCAAAAGGAAGGCTGAAGCAGCAACTGTAGTAGCTGAGCAAGAGGGTGTTGCGAAGGAAGCACCAGTAGAAGAAATCATTATCGATGCGCCAGTAGTCGAAGAAACGTCAGAATCAGAAGAAGTTCAGTTGGACGAGTCAGACTTGGTTGTGCCAGCAACTGGGGAAGAGGTTGAGAAGCCTGTAGAAGCGTCAGAACAATAGACAGTTATAGGAAAAGGGGGAGCTGATAAAGGTTGCCCTCTTTTTTGTAAAACTTCTGTAATCTAACAGCTTGTTTCGTTATGTAATTGTAACCTAGTTAGGCTGTATTTTTTGCTATAATAAAAGAATACAGTCTAGGAGGATTTATGCGCTCAACTCGATGGACTAAAGTCATTTTTATCGCTTATATCATTCTCTTGACTTGGGTCATTCTTTTTAAGATGGACCTGACCGAAACCATTTATCGGATGCAGTACAGTGGCTATCGGAGTCTGAATTTGATTCCATTTGCAGGGACGGCTGTCTATAATGGGCAGTTGGACTACCGTGAAATTGGGCTTAATATTGGCGTTTTTATCCCTTATGGCATCTATCTACGTGTCCTTCATACCAAGGAAAGTCGTTTTCATGATTTTCTGCAAATTGCCTTGTGCAGTCTTTTATTTGAAGTCATACAGTTTTGCTTTTCAATCGGTGTGGCAGATGTGACGGATTTACTGGCTAATTCATTAGGCGGATTAGTGGGGATTGTGCTATTTGATTATTTGAAAAAAATTGGTAAGACAAAAGTTGTTGGTTGGATCAATCTGTGGAGTCTGGTTGGGATTCTTTTCCTGCTTCTATATCTGCAAATTCGGCGCTAGGAATTGGAAAAATCAAGGAATTTTGCTAGAATAAAGCTATGAATCTCAAAGAAAAAATACAAGATTTAGCAAGAGAAATCGGCATTTCCAAGATTGGATTTACAACGGCAGACAATTTTGCTTATTTGGAAAAATCATTGCGAGCTGCAGTGGAAGAAGGTCGGTCATCGGGCTTTGAGTATAAAAATATTGACGAACGAATTGAACCCAAGCTCAGTTTGGCCAGTGCCAAGACCATTATTTCTATCGCAGTAGCCTACCCTCGTCGCTTGCCCCAGCAGCCACAGAAGACCCAGTTTAAGCGTGGGAAAATCACGCCAAATTCGTGGGGGCTGGATTACCACTATATCATGCAAGACAAGCTGGAACGCTTGGCGCGTGGTATAGAAGACTTGACCGCTGACTTTGAGTACAAGGGCATGGTTGACACGGGAGCTTTGGTGGATACAGCTGTTGCCAGACGTGCAGGGATTGGCTTTATAGGAAAAAATGGACTGGTCATCTCCAAGGAATATGGCTCTTACATGTTTTTGGGTGAGCTGATTACCAATCTGGAAATTGAACCAGATCAGCCAGTAGACTATGGCTGTGGTGAATGTAATCGCTGTGTGGAAGCCTGTCCAACTTCCTGCCTGATTGGCGACGGCTCGATGAACGCCCGGCGCTGTCTTTCTTTTCAAACGCAGGACAAGGGCATGATGGATTTGGAATTTCGGAAGAAAATCAAAACCGTTATCTATGGTTGTGATATCTGTCAGATTTGCTGCCCCTACAATAAAGGAATCGACAGTCCGCCAGTAGTGGATATTGACCCAGACCTGGCTCATCCAGAGTTGATTCCCTTTCTGGAATTGTCTAACGGTCAATTTAAGGAAAAATTTGGCATGATTGCAGGCTCTTGGCGTGGGAAAAATATTTTGCAGCGCAATGCCATCATTGCCCTAGCAAATAGTCATGACCGATCGGCTATTCCAAAATTGCTGGAAATCATTGATAAAAAACAAAATCCCATTCATATGGCGACAGCTATCTGGGCCTTGAGTGAGATTGTTAAGAAGCCTAGTCAAGACATGATTGACTTTATTGAAAATGTCAAAAGTGATGCGCCAGAAGTCTTGAAAGAGCAGGCAAAATTCCTAGAGATAGCCAAAATGGCGCAAGTATGATAAACTAAACAGTAAACAATAGAATGAGGTACCTATGGATACAGCAGAAATTCGACAAAAAATCGAAGAGCTTGAAACCAAATTGAACTCGTTCAGGGGGTCTCTTTGACTTAGATGGTCTAGAAGAAGAGATTGCCATCTTGGAAAACAAGATGACGGAACCTGATTTTTGGAATGATAATTTGGCGGCTCAAAAAACATCGCAAGAGTTGAACGAACTCAAGCAGACCTACAATAACTTTCACCAAATGATTGATTTGTTTGATGAGTCAGAGATTCTTTTGGATTTTCTAACAGAGGATGAGTCGGTTCGTGAAGAGTTGGTAGAGAAGTTGGTTGACTTGGACAAGCTCATGACTAGTTATGAGATGACCTTGCTTCTTTCTGAGCCTTATGACCACAATAATGCCATCTTGGAAATTCATCCCGGTTCTGGCGGGACAGAAGCGCAAGATTGGGGCGAAATGCTTATGCGCATGTACATGCGTTATGGCAATGCCAAAGGCTTTACAGTAGAAACCTTGGACTATCAAGCCGGAGACGAGGCTGGTATCAAGTCTGTTACTCTGGGCTTCACTGGTCCAAATGCTTACGGTCTGCTCAAGTCTGAAATGGGCGTCCACCGTCTGGTGCGTATTTCACCATTTGACTCAGCCAAAAGACGTCACACCTCCTTTACTTCAGTCGAAGTCATGCCTGAACTCGATGACACGATTGAAGTAGAAATTCGAGATGACGAGATTAAGATGGACACCTTCCGTTCGGGTGGTGCCGGTGGTCAGAACGTCAATAAAGTGTCAACTGGTGTGCGTCTGACTCACATTCCAACAGGGATTGTGACCCAATCAACGGTAGACCGTACCCAGTACGGAAACCGAGATCGTGCCCTCAAATTGCTGCAGGCCAAGCTTTATCAAATGGAGCAGGAAAAGAAAGCAGCAGAGGTTGATGCATTAAAAGGTGACAAGCGTGAGATTACCTGGGGAAGTCAGATTCGCTCTTACGTCTTTACACCTTATACCATGGTCAAGGACCACCGAACCAACTATGAAGTTGCGCAAGTGGACAAGGTCATGGATGGAGATGTTGAAGGATTTATCGACGCCTATCTCAAATGGCGCATCAAATAAAAGAAGAAAGAAAGGCTGTTTTATCCTAGGATGAGACAGAAAATCTTATGGCAATTATTGAAATGAAAGACGTTTCCAAAAAATATGGGAACGGAACAACGGCTCTTCGTGGCGTGTCTGTTAGTGTGGATGCGGGCGAATTTGCCTATATTGTAGGACCTTCAGGTGCTGGTAAATCAACCTTTATCAAACTCCTTTATCGAGAAGAAAAAATTGATAAAGGAACCTTGAAAGTAGGTACGTTTAATCTTGGTAGCATCAAGAAAAAAGACGTTCCAATGCTGCGTCGTAGTGTTGGTGTCGTCTTCCAGGACTATAAACTTCTGCCACGTAAGACTGTGTTTGAGAACATTGCCTACGCCATGGAAGTTATCGGGGAAAAACCGCGTAATATCAAAAAACGGGTGATGGAAGTCTTGGATCTAGTTGGTCTTAAGCATAAAATTCGTTCATTCCCAAATGAATTATCAGGTGGTGAACAACAACGGATTGCCATTGCGCGTGCCATTGTCAACAACCCGAAAGTCTTGATTGCGGATGAACCAACTGGTAATTTGGACCCGGAAAACTCATGGGAAATTATGAACTTATTGGAGCGGATTAACCTACAAGGAACAACGATTTTGATGGCGACCCACAATAGCCAAATCGTCAACACCCTCCGCCACCGTGTTATTGCCATTGAAGATGGTCGTGTAGCGCGTGATGAAGTAGAAGGAGAATACGGTTACGATGATTAGACGATTTTTTAGACATTTTGTAGAGTCGCTGAAGAGTCTCAAGCGAAATGGTTGGATGACCATTGCGGCGATTACTTCGGTTACAGTTACTCTGACTTTGGTGGGAATTTTTGCATCTGTTATTTTGAATACAGCTAAGTTGGCTTCTGATTTGGAAAATAATGTCCGAATCAATGTTTATCTGCGAGCTGATTCGACAGACCAGCAAGAAACGATCAAGAATGAAGCTGGTAATGATGTAAAAAATGAAAATTACAAGGCGATTTACAAGCAAATTATGGCTGTGAAAAATGTAGAGAGTGTGACTTATTCGAGCAAAGACGAGCAGCTTAAGCATTTGACAGCAACTTTGGGAGATACTTGGAATCTTTTCTCCGGTGATGCCAATCCTTTGTATGATACCTATATCATCGACACAACAAAACCAGAATACGTGAAGTCCGTTGCCAAAGAATTGAAAAAGATTGACGGAATTTCAGAAGTCCGTGATGGAGAAGTAGAAACGGAGCGCATCTTTAAAGTAGCTTCCGTTGTGCGTACCTGGGGATTTGCAGCTACAGCACTCTTGCTCTTTACAGCAGTCTTCTTGATTTCAAATACCATCCGCATTACCATTATTTCGCGTAGTCGTGAGATTCAGATTATGCGTTTGGTGGGTGCTAAGAATTCCTATATCCGTGGACCTTTCTTGTTGGAAGGAGCCTGGGTAGGTCTCTTGGGCGCGATTGCACCTGCAGCCTTGGTTTATGTGGTTTACCATATGATTTATGGTTCTCTCAATGTGAGTCTGGCAACGCAGGACTTATCTTTGATTCCGCAAGGTATCTTTATCCCTGGTATGATTGTTGCATTGTTTGTAGTGGGAATTGTTATCGGGGCGCTTGGCTCAATGATTTCAATGAGCCGCTTCTTGAAAATTTAAGAAAACAAAAAAACTGGAGATGTTCGGCATCCCAGTTTTTTATTGTTCTTGTTTTGGATAAATTGTGAAATGGCTTGAACGATGGCTTGTTTTTGCTGACGGGCAGAAATACTTGCTGCCTTGTCTTTCTTTTGAAGTCCATAATCGCCAAATTCACTGTGATTGCCACCTTCTATCTGAAAAAATTCAGTGTCAGAAGGCAAGCGTTTTTTTGGGGGGGAAGATTGATAGTTGTCCCAGTTGAGAACGGCATCGCGACTCGCTGTGATAGACAAGACAGCTAATTTCTTTTTGGACAAGTCAGTTTTTTCTGAAGGGTAGGAAGCCAGTAAAATCAGTCCCTTGACCCGGTTAGATTCTTTTGAATCCATGGCAGCGACGACTCCTCCGAGTGAATGACCAGCAAGGTAGACAGAGTCTAGCTGTTTGTCTCCTATCAAGTTACCGGCAGCTTTGGTATTTAAAACGGGGAGCTCGAGCGGGCTTTTTAAGACATAGACAATCGATATTTTCCTGGGCTAGATTCTGTACAAGAGAAGCATAGGCTTTCTCATCGACCAGCGCTCCTTGGTAAAAAATTATGCTCGTACGGGCCTTTTCTTGGTAGGGAAATAATCATAGGCAGCAGTGTGTTGGCTGGACTGACTAGCTTCTTGTGCGCTGGGACTTGCTGTGTAGGTCTGAAAATGCAAGAAAGTAATCCCCAAAATCAAGAGAGTGACAACAACTCCTAGGATGGACAGAATGATTTTTTTAAACTTTTTCATGATTTAAAAAATGGATTGAAGGCACATTCATGTGCGATGGTTGTTTCACGCCCGTGACCCGGATAGGCAGTGTAGTGACCTGGAAGAGTGAAAAGTTGAGTACGGATGCCTTCGAGCAAGTCCTCCAGGTTTCCGGTTGGGAGGTCAGTTCGGCCAATGGCACCACGGAAGAGAGCATCCCCTGTTAGGACAAATTCTCCCTCTGGGAAAAGGAAGGATACACCACCGATAGAATGGCCTGGTGTCGGAAGCACTGTGAATGCAAAGCCATCCAAGTCATATTCCCTGCCGTAGCTAAAGACATGCTCGGCTGGTCTGAAATCAATATCTGGCAACTCAGGATGGCGAGCCAGCCCATTTAACTCAGCTGTGTAGAGCCAGTGTGCTTCGTCTTGCGCCACATAGACAGGGGGCTGTCCAAAAGTATCTCGGACCAAGTCCAAACTCAAAATATGGTCGTAGTGGGTGTGGGTCAAGAGGATGGCGCTGACTGGTTTACCGATTTTCTCAATAGTTGCCTGAATGGTTTCCCAATCACTGCCGGGATCAACTACCAAAAGGTGGCTATCATTTTCAATATAGTAGGTATTTTCTCCTGCAACAGGATTAAATGAGCGATGTAATTTCATGAGATCTCCTTTACTTTTCGAATTCTCTTTTATCAGTGTAACAGAAATAAGGAGATTGAGCATGAATTTTGTTATAATATGATTGTTATGTACAGTAAAAAAGGAAATAAATATGCTGTCGTGGACCTAGAAGCAACCGGAACAGGCAGCAAAGCCAAAATTATTCAGATAGGAATTGTCATTGTCCAAGATGGGAAAATCCAAGAGACCTACCAGACAGACATCAACCCCTATGAAAAATTAGACAACCATATTAAAGAATTAACTGGGATTAGTGATGGGCAATTAGCACAAGCACCAGATTTTGGTCAGGTAGCACGGGAAATTTACGAATTGATTGGGGATGCCATTTTTGTGGCCCATAACGTTAAATTCGATGCCAATCTTTTAGCGGAAGCCTTGTTTTTTGAAGGGTTTGACCTGTTGACACCACGAGTTGACACAGTAGAACTGTCTCAAATATTTTTCCCGACATTTGAAAAATACAATCTGTCTGTTCTAGCTGAAAAATTGGATTTGAACTTGGACCAAGCTCATACAGCCATTGCAGATGCCATGGCGACTGCCCAGCTCTTGCTCAAAATTCAAGAAAAAATTCGTTCCCTGCCCAAGCAAACGGTAGGACAGATACTGGATTTGGCGGATAATTTGCTCTATGAAAGTCGCTTGGTGATTGACGAGATTTATCCACATTTGTCTGATTATTTGTCAGAACGGTTTGAATTGGTCCACGGTTTGGTCTTGAAAAAGCCAGCTGTGACACCGTCACCTCGTCAGTTATCCACAGATTTCGCCCTTAATTTGGCCTTATTGGGCTTGGAGAAAAGGGAGCAGCAAGCAATTTTTGCAGATGCGGTGTCGCATCGGTTGGCCTCGCCGTCAGGTGTTCATTTTATCCAAGGACAGGCGGGGATTGGCAAGACCTACGGCTATCTTTTACCTATTCTATCCCAGACCAGTCAGGCGGTCTTAGTGGTTGTTCCGACCAAGGTTTTACAGGGACAGGTCATGGAAAATGAAGGGAAAAATCTTGCAGATACGTTTCATATTTCCCTATCTTCAATCAAGGCTGCCAGACACTATCTTCACCTAGGTAAGTTTTCTGAAGTCTTGGAGGGGCAAGATGACAATCGCTTGATGAATCTGTGTAAGATTCAAGTCTTGGTCTGGCTGACCGAGACAGAAACAGGGGACTTGGATGAATTTCAACAGCAGTATCGTTTTCCGACCTTTTATGACGCGATTCGCCACGATGGTCAGCTTCTAGAACAGTCATTCTTCCAAGGTTGGGATTTCTGGGAGAAGGTGCAGAAAAAAGCGCGAATGAGTAGGGTTCTGGTGACCAATCATACCTATCTTTTAGAACATATAAAGGACCAGTCAGCCTTGTTTACCCATCGTATCTTAGTTGTGGATGAGGCGCAGCGTTTCTTGCTGGCAGTCGAGGAATTTTCTAGTCAGACCATGGACCTTGCGCAGATACTACAGTTGCTTCAAAGCAAGCGAGATAAGGCAACAGATTTGCTGGAAAAACGATTGCTGGAATCAACTAGCTATGAGTTAGATAGGATTTCCAAATTGCGTGGACGCGGATGTGCGCTGGTTAGTCAGGATTTGCAACAAATTCGACAAAACTTAGCTGAGCTGAGGGATAACGATTTGCAAGAACTGGCCGATATGCTGGTACGATTCGATGATTTTTGGCTGGAGGATAAGCATGTTGACGACCGTCGGGTTCCTTATTTACGAGGAAGTTTTGCAGAGATGATGAACTTGCAAGAGTTTCTATCCTTTGAGAAGCAGTTCTATATTAGCGCGACCCTGCAATTGACAAAACACCTGACAATGGCTGATTTATTAGGATTTGAGGATGTGACAGTTGATACCTTGCCTAGCCAACCTGTGGAAAACCAGCAGATTTTTCTTCCAACGGATTTGCCAAATGTATTGGACTATGAAGAATCGGAACACGCTCACTATATCGCACAGCGTCTGATTTCTTTAAAAGAATTGCAAGAACCGATGCTTGTTCTTTTTACTTCGACCTCGCTCTTGCTTTCTGTATCCGAAATTTTGGAACAAATGGATGTTCCACACTTGGCTCAGCATAAGTACGGAACGGATTTGCAGCTGAAGAAACGGTTTGAATGTGGAGAAGGAAAGCTTCTTTTGGGAACGGGTGCCTTTTGGCAAGGCGTGGATTTTGCCCAGCAGGACAAGATGCTCTTGGTCTTAGTGCGATTGCCCTTTGACCATCCAGAGGATAGGCTGACACAAAAAATTAATCACAGCCTCCGCCAGAGTGGCAAGTCTCCCTTTTACGACTACAGCCTACCCATGATGATGGTTCGTCTCAAGCAGGCCCTGGGCCGGACCAATCGTAGACAGGAGCAGCGCTCAGCCATTATTCTCTTGGACCCTCGCCTCCTATCAAAAAAATATGGGAAACAAGTTCGGGATTTCTTGAGTAAGGATTACATTTTAGACAAGACACCAGTCGCCCATCTGAATGAAAAAATCCAAGCATTTTTGGAGGGTGGGGAGTAACCGCATTAACAAGGAGTAGAAATGAAAATTGCAATTATCCAAGGTACAACACAAGTAGATAAAAATGAGCTTCCATTTAATGTAACAAGAAAATTCACAGCTCCGTATCATCATCAAATTTTGAATTTTGGAGTAGACGAAAACGAAGAAGAGAGCTACTCATATACTGAAGTTGCTATATTGATTGCTTTGCTTATCAATAGTCAAGTAGTTGATTTTGTGATTACGGGTTGCTCTTCTGGTCAAGGAATGAATTTGGCTTGTAATACTTTACCTGGTTTGTTATCGGGCTACATACCTACTCCTCAAGATGCATTTCTTTTTGGTCGTATAAATGGTGGAAATGTCGCTAGTTTACCGTTAGGATTGGGATTTGGGTGGTTAGGAGAGCTAAACCTAGAATACACTCTTGAGAAACTATTTGATGGAGAGTTTGGTATTGGCTTTCCAAAAGATGTTGCTGAAAGAAAAGTGAAAGAGATAAATAGGATCAAGGAATTTAATCGGATTAGTAAATATGGAATGATAGAAGTGATGGAGCGTTTGGATGCAGAAACACAGCGAAAAGTTTTTTCAAAAGTTAATGTCATTGACTATATTATCCATTCTTCAAAAGATAAGCCTCTGGTGAGCTATCTAGTCGATAAACGAACCAAGTTCAATTTATAAATGATTGAAAAAGGCGGTTTTACCGTCTTTTTTTCTTGTTTTGGTTGATTACTGCCCTAAATATGGGAAATGTGGTATAATATTCTGACTATTAGCTCGAAAGAGAGTACAGGAAATGACAGATAAAACGATTGTATTTAAGGTGGGGACGAGTTCTCTCACTCAGAAAAATGGTAGTTTAGATCGAATTAAAATTGCGCGCATCACCAATCAAATTGCCCAGCTTCATCAAAAAGGGCACCATATTGTGCTGGTGACGTCTGGTTCGATTGCGGCGGGATTTCGTCGTCTGGGCTTTGAAAAACGTCCGACTAAGATTGCGGAAAAACAAGCTAGCGCAGCAGTTGGACAAGGTTTATTGATTGAAGAGTATACACAGAATCTCATGAAAGATGGGATTGTGTCGGCACAGGTTCTCTTGACTCAGGATGATTTTGCAGATGCGAGACGGTATCAAAATGCATCCCAAGCATTGCAAGTTCTCTTGCACCAACGTGCCATTCCCATCATCAATGAAAATGATACAGTGGCTATCGAGGAGATAAAGGTTGGGGACAATGACACCTTGTCAGCCCAAGTGGCAGCGCTCTTGAAGGCAGATTTGTTGGTATTATTAACCGATGTGGATGGCCTTTACACGGCTAATCCTGCTACAAATCCAGATGCCCAGCATCTTCCTCTAATTGAGGAAATCAGTGAAGAATTATTTGCCATGGCAGCAGGCGCAGGTTCGTCCAATGGAACTGGCGGCATGACCACCAAGTTGCAGGCAGCACAAATTGCGACCAAGTCAGGCGTGCCAGTCTATATCTGTTCATCAGCCAAGGATACAGCCCTGATTGAGGCCATTGACCAAAGCAATCGCGGGACACTGTTCTTGGCGGACGACCACGCCATGAATCAGCGCAAGCAATGGATGGCTTTCTACGCTCGGACGGATGCGGTTGTCGAGATTGATGCCGGTGCAACTCAAGCTATGCTTGATAATGGAAAAAGTCTCTTGGCGGCAGGAATTCGTTCACTTGAAGGCGAATTTGCAGCGGGAGATGTTGTGGATGTCTACAGTCAATCTTTGCAACGTTTGATTGGTAAAGGCCGAGTTAAATTGTCTTCGGAAATGGTTCGAAAAGAATTGGCGTCTGCGAGTTTGGAAGGGATTTTCATACATCGCAATGACTGGGTTGGTTTATAGGAGAAAGTCATGGTTAGTACACAAGCATTACTGGATAGCCTTTTGGCGCATAAGTCTGCTATCAATCTAGCAGGGACAGCACAAAAAAATACAGCTTTGGAGGCTATGGCTCAGGAGTTGGAAAATCAAAAAGAGTTGATTTTAGCTGGGAATCAATTGGATATAGGGGCTGCACAAGGGAAAATTAGCCCTGTTATGCAAGATCGTCTCCTCTTGACTGCCGAGCGGATTGCAGATATGGCAGCTGGGATACGGGCCTTGATTGGCCTGCCAGACCCAGTTGGATTGGTATTGGAGGAGCATGTGGCAGAAAATGGGATGACCATTTCAAAGACTTCCATTCCATTTGGCTTGGTAGGGATGATTTATGAAAGCCGACCAAATGTGACCTCGGATGCGGCAGCTTTGGCAATCAAGAGCGGCAATGCAGTCATTCTCCGTGGAGGAAAGGAAGCCTTTCATTCAGCGCAAGCTATTGTCCAAGCCTTAAAAATGGGGCTTGAAAAAGCTAGTATCCATCCAGGAGTTGTCGAGCTGGTCCAAGATACTAGCCGCCAATCTGCTACAGAATTGATGACCGCTAAAGGGAAAATCGATCTCTTGGTGCCACGGGGCGGTGCGGGCCTCATTCAAGCGGTGGTGGAAAATGCTACCGTGCCCGTTATCGAGACGGGGACAGGGATTTGCCATGTCTATGTGGACAAGGATGCGGATGTGGATAAGGCGCTTGCTATTGCGGAAAATGCCAAAACAAGCCGTCCGTCGGTGTGCAATTCGGCAGAAGTTCTTTTAGTTCATCAAGAAATTGCAACCCAATTTTTACCGCTCTTAGAAGAACGAATAGCGGGTAAAGTAGAATGGCGAGCAGATGAGGCAGCAGCGACCTTCTTGAAAGACTACACACCAGCTGGTGCTGAGGATTTTGATACGGAATTTCTAGATTTTATCATGGCTGTGAAAATCGTATCAGGCGTGGATGAGGCTATTCAGCATATTGCTCAGCATTCGACAGGGCACAGTGAGGCGATTGTAACAGAAAATGAAGAGACAGCCCGTAACTTTACTCTGTATGTGGATTCGGCTGCTGTCTACGTCAATGTGTCCACTCGCTTTACGGATGGTGGCCAGTTTGGTCTTGGCTGTGAGTTGGGAATTTCAACGCAAAAGATGCATGCGCGTGGACCAATGGGCTTGCGCGAGATGACGACGTATAAGTACATCATCAGAGGCAATGGTCAGGTACGAATGTAGGAGATGAGAATGAAAATTGGATTTATCGGTCTTGGAAATATGGGTTCTGCCATAGCAACTGCTGTTGCCAAACTTGAAAAACACGACTTTCTCTTGAGCAATCACAATCCAGAAAAAGCAGCTAGTTTGCAGGATGTAATTGGTGGACAATTGATGACAAATGCTGATATTGCTAGTCAGGCAGAGGTGATTTTTCTGGGAGTTAAGCCGCATTTAATCGGAAAAGCTTTAACAGACCTAGCCGATGCTATCGCTGTCAATCCGCAAGCGATTTGGATTTCCATGGTGGCTGGTCTTACTTTGGCAGATTTGCAGGAGTATCTACCAGCTGACAACTTGATTCGGATTATGCCCAACACTCCAGTTGCGATTGGGCAAGGCATGACGACTTACGCTGTGGAAAACCCTCAGCTTGCTCCACTTGTAGAAGATTTGTTAGCAGCGTCGGGAGTAGTGGCACAGGTTCCTGAGGACCAGATTGATGCGGCAACAGCTATTGCGGGCTGTGGACCAGCCTTTGTTTATGTCTTTATTGATGCCTTGATGCAGGCGGGCCTCCAGAACGGGCTATCTGCAGACTTGGCTAAAAAACTAGCAGCCCAAACTCTACTTGGTTCTGCTCAACTTGTCTTGGAGAGTGGTATTCATCCAGCCCAACTCCGCGATCAAGTAACTTCACCAGGCGGTTCAACGATTGCTGGATTGGTAGCCTTGGAAGAGCACAATTTCCGCTATGCAACCCTTTCAGGAGTCAATCAAGCCCTTGCGAAGACACGGACATTGGGAAAAAAATAAAACTAGGATTTTATTCCTAGTTTTATTTTTTTCGTTCTTGCAGCCACTTGCTGACATTGTTGAGGGTTTGTGATTGACTCACTTTCTCTTGTAAAATATCGGTCAAACCTTGTTGCAGCCCCTGACGTTGGATGCGGCCTTGCATCTGCGCCCATTTATCAGCCCAGATTTGTGATGTACGGGCATAGGCATTTTCGAGGATCTCTTCCTTGGATTTGTAGTTACGGTAAAAAGCATTGCGCGATACACCGGCTTTTTTGACCAATTCAGAAATAGAGATTTGGTTGAGGTCTTTTTTTTCGAGTAAAAAGACAAGAGCAGTCTCGATTGATTCTCGGGTTAATTGGTTGGATTCCTTATTGGAACGAACTAGATTTTTTAATGAAGTTGGAGAAATGTTACGCTTAGTCATAGGGTTCCTTTCTCTGTCACAGCGGAAATAAAGGGCTTCCAGCTGAGAAGATTCCATGCTATAATTGTAAAAGAAGATATTTTCTCTGTCAAATAAAAGTCTTCAAATTCTAGATAAGATTGGAAAATTAGATGAAAAAGTGGAAAATTGTAGCCGATAGTGGTTGCGATATTGTAACCTTAGAAAATGTAGCTGCGGATACAGCTTTTGTCCGCGTACCCCTAACCATCCAGGTTGACCAAGAGGTTTTTGTTGATAATGACGACCTTGATATTGACCATATGATGAACACTATGTACGCTTCTCATACAGCTGCTAAATCAGCCTGTCCAAGTCCGCAAGCCTTTCAAGAAGCTTTTGAAGGTGCTGAAAATGTATTTGTCATCACCATTACAGGCGGTCTTTCAGGGAGCAATAACAGTGCACGTTTGGGGAAAGAAATGCTACAAGAAGAGCATCCAGAAGTCAATGTTCATGTGATTGATAGCCTCTCTGCGGGCGGTGAAATTGACTTGATTGTAGCCGAACTCAATCGTCTCATTGCCAGCGGTTTGGAGTTTGACCAGGTGGTGGAAGCCATCACGGCTTATCAAAAGCGCACAAAATTACTCTTTGTCCTTGCTCGAGTGGATAACTTGGTGAAAAATGGCCGTCTCAGCAAATTGTTGGGGAAAGTTGTTGGCTTGCTCAATATTCGGATGGTCGGAAAAGCTAGCGATACAGGCACTTTAGAATTGCTACAAAAAGCGCGTGGCTACAAGAAATCTCTTAAGGCCACATTTGAGGAAATGAAAAAATCAGGCTATCAAGGTGGTCGCATTATGATTGCCCATCGCCGCAATGAAAAATTCTGTCAGGAGTTTTCAGAGTTGGTGCGCAGTCATTTCCCGCAAGCATCAATTGAAGCCCTAGCAACATCTGGACTCTGCAGTTTCTATGCAGAAGAAGAAGGAATTTTGATGGGCTACGAAGTTGAATAAAAATGAAAGACTGAGGCAAGTTTGACCTCGGTCTTTTTTCGGGTATAGGAGAAAGTGCTAGAAGACTGTCTTCGCTTTCATATTCTTGCAAATAAGAAGGGATAAGCGTATAATATAAGGGTTTGACAAAAGGAGAAAAAATGTCTTTAATAAAAAAATTAGGCTGGTTTTTCAAATTGGAAAAACGGCGCTATCTCTTGGGCGTCATTGCCCTAGCATTAGTCAGTATTCTCAATCTAGTCCCACCAAGAGTCATGGGAAATATCATCGACACCATTACTAGTAAGAGTTTGACGAATGCTCAGCTCTTTCTAAATGTTTTTTATCTGGTTGGAGCTGGCCTTGCCATGTATGCTCTGCGCTATATTTGGCGTATCTATATCTTTGGAACGGCCAATCATCTGGCACGTATTTTACGTTTTCGCTTGTTTGAGCAATTTACCAAAATGTCACCGTCCTTTTACCAACGCTATCGCACGGGTGATCTCATGGCTCATGCCACCAACGACATCAATGCGGTGACCATGACAGCGGGTGGCGGAGTAATGTCGGCGGTTGATGCCTCGATTACAGCCTTGGTGACTCTGGCAACCATGTTTTTTGTACTGGATTGGCGCTTGACACTGATTGCGATTTTGCCCTTACCAATTATGGCTTTGGGAACCAGTCGCTTAGGACGTCGCAATCATGCAGCCTTCAAAAATGCGCAAGAAGCCTTTTCAAATCTGAATAACAAGGTCCAAGAAAGTGTTTCTGGGATTCGAGTGACTAAGTCTTTCGGCTACCAGACGGCGGAAGTAGAAGCTTTTGCGGCCATCAACCAAGATGTCTACGAAAAAAATCGTCTTTCAGCCAAGTGGAATGCCTTATTTGACCCGATGACCCTGACCTTTGTGGGGCTGTCCTATGTCTTGACCTTGATTTTCGGCGGTCGCTTCATCTCGGCGGGACAATTAACGATTGGTGAGCTGGTAACCTTCATTACCTATCTGGATATGCTTGTGTGGCCTCTGCAAGCTATGGGCTTCCTCTTTAATGTCATCCAACGTGGTTCGGTTTCGTATGACCGGATTGAAAAACTTTTGGCAGAGGAGTCTGATATTCAAGAAAGTGAAGCACCACTGACAAACATTGAAAATGGTGACTTGACTTATGCCATTGATAGCTTTGTCTATGACCAACAAGAAATCTTATCGGATATTCACTTTAGCTTGAAAAAAGGGCAAACCCTGGGGATTGTTGGACCGACGGGTTCTGGTAAGACAACTCTCTTGAAACTATTGCTCCGAGAACGTGATGTGGAGCAAGGTCATATCAGTCTTGATGGCCATGACATTCGCGACTATAAGTTGCAAGATTTACGGGGGCTCATGGGCTACGTACCGCAGGACCAAGTTTTATTTGCCATGTCTATCCGGGACAATATCTGCTTTGCCAATTCAGCATTGCCAGACCAAGTCGTAGAAATGGCAGCCAAATTATGTGGTGTTTATGACGATATCCTAGCTATGCCAGATGGATTTGACACCATCATCGGAGAACGTGGGGTCTCCTTATCAGGTGGGCAGAAGCAGCGTCTTGCCATGAGTCGTGCCTTGGCCATTGATCCAGAAATCCTGATGTTGGATGATTCACTTTCAGCGGTGGATGCTAAGACAGAGCATCTGATTGTGGAAAATCTGAAATCTGAACGCATTGGAAAAACGACCATAATTACAGCCCATCGCTTGTCAGCCATTGTCCATGCGGATTTGATTTTGGTCTTGGAAAATGGGCATATCATCGAGAGAGGAGCCCACCAAGAACTGCTTGCTCTGAATGGGTGGTACGCTCAAACTTACCAATCTCAGCAATTAACTAAAAGTTTAGAAGAATCATTAGAAGGAGGTGCTAAATGAAAAAACAATCTGTCTTAAGACGCCTTCTGACCTATGTTTACCGTTATAAATGGACGGCATTAGCGGCACTAGCCTTTATCTTTTTGACCACTCTAACTCGGACAGCCATTCCTTTGGTGGCCCAGTATTATATTGACCATTTTGTAGCAAAAGGCTTGGCCCAGGCGGGATTCATGCTACTTGTCGGCTACTACGCACTCTTCTTGGTTCGGGTTGTCCTGACCTATCTTGGTTCCTATACCTTTTCAAAAGTGGCTTACAGTATCGTGCGCGACTTGCGTCAGGAATCATTTGCCAGAATTCAGCGCTTGGGAATGGCTTATTTTGATAAGACGCCAGCGGGTTCAATCGTATCGCGTTTGACAAATGATACGCAGGCGGTTGCGGATATGTTTGGTTCCGTATTTGCTAGTTTTATTTCATCATTTTTCCTTTTCTTTGCGACGCTCTTTGCCATGCTGAGTCTAAATTGGCGTTTGACCTTGTATGTCTTGCCATTTGTCCCAGTGATTTTTGCTTCTGTTTGGCTCTATCGAAAATTTTCCAATCACTTGATTCGGATGACACGCAGCAAGCTGAGCGATATCAATGTTAAATTGTCCGAATCCATTGAAGGAATGAGAATTATCCAAGCTTTTGGACAGGAAAAACGCTTGATGAAAGAATTTGAGGAGATCAACCAAGGGCATTTACACTATGCCAATCGCTCCATCAATGTCAATTCGCTCTTCTTGCGCCCAGCTATGTCGCTTTTGAAAATTCTGGCCTATGGCGTTTTGTTAAGCTACTTCGGGTTGAACTGGCAGACAGCCAGCTTTACGGCTGGGCTCATGTATGCCTTTATCCAGTACATCAATCAGCTTTTTGATCCCCTGATTGATGTCACACAGAATTTTGCGACTTTGCAGACTTCTATGATTGCGGCGGACCGGGTCTTTCAGCTCATGGACGAAGAGGCTTTTGAGCCTGTCCAGGCTGATAAGGAGTTGGTCATTGGCCAAGGAAATATCGAGTTCAAGGATGTCAGCTTCTCCTATGATGGCAGTCGTGACGTCCTGAGGCATATTTCATTTAAGGTCAACCAAGGTGAAACTATTGCCTTTGTAGGGCATACAGGTTCGGGAAAATCTTCGATTATCAATCTCTTTATGCGTTTCTATGAATTTGACCGTGGTCAGATTTTGGTTGATGGTCAAGATATCAAGGATTATAGTCAAGCTCAATTGCGTCAGAATATTGGTCTGGTTCTGCAGGACCCTTTCCTCTATCACGGGACCATTGAGAGCAATATCAAAATGTACCAAGACCAGTTGACGCGCTCAGATATTGAGGCGGCGGCCAAGTTTGTCGATGCTCATGACTTTATCCAAGAATTGCCAGACGGCTACGACCAGGCTGTGACAGAGCGCGGGACAACTCTTTCTTCCGGTCAGCGGCAATTGCTGGCCTTTGCACGGACGGTGGCTGCTCAGCCCAAGATTCTGATTTTGGACGAAGCAACGGCGAATATTGACTCGGAAACGGAGGAAATTATCCAGTCCTCACTTAAGAAGATGCGTCAAGGTCGCACGACTATTGCCATCGCACACCGCTTGTCAACCATCCAAGATGCGGATTGTATCTATGTCTTGGATAAGGGAGAAATCATCGAATCTGGCAAGCACGAGGAATTGCTGGTTCTCGGAGGCACCTATCAAAAAATGTACCAGCTCCAAGCAGGTATGTTGGAATAAGAAAATACCTAGGAAACCATCCTAGGTATTTTTTATAAATCAAAATCATGTGCAATGAAGTCAAGGCATTCTTTTAAGAGTTTCTTGTTCAACTTGTATTTTTTTTCAGAATAATCAGGAAGATTGAAGAGACCGACATCCATGATTTTGCTGATGTGAAAGGAGACATTTGCCGCAGTCGTGCCTAGTCGCTCTGCAATATCCTTGTGCTTTTGGACATCCTGATAGAGCAATTTTAAAATGTCATAGCGAACTGGGTCGCTGAGAACTTTTAATACAGAGCCAACGCTATCCTTGTTGATGGTAATTCGACTAGCAATGAAGACCTCGATGCGTGGATAGATAACGGCGTAGGCTGGCCGGCTGGAGTCTTTATCATCTGTTATCAAAATATTGGCCAGATGAAGTGGCGAGCGAACGAAGACCAGGCAAGTCGTTTGCTGGTTTGACTGCAGAAAGCCCATAACGTTAAAATTCGCGTCGTTGTAAAGAGCTTCCATGTTCAGCGTTTGCTGAAATTCTTCCACCTCGTCGGCATAGTGTTCGTAAAAAGGGAGGTAGAGGGGGAGGGCTTCCTTGTAGAAGGCAATCATTCCCTCGATGGTTTCTGGCAAATGGTGATAGTTCCAAAACACAGCCCAACGCCTGCTCTCAATGGGAACACGCTCTTCGATTAAATCGAAGATTTCATGGTCGCTGATACTGGTTTTATTGCCATCCGTCAGAAAGGAAAGGTAGGTTTTGGATAATTCTTCCTCTGTCAACTGTAGCAGCAATTGATAGAGTTCCTCCATATCCTTTGGGTCATGCCCCTTTTCAAGCAAATAGCGGTAGAGAAAATCAATGTAGAGCGTGCCTTCGTTGCCGCGGAAATATTTAGTGATACGGTCGGTGAAAGGCTCTAAAAAATGCTTGATGTGAACCATGTCGGCAAGGACATCGGCACAGACTTCCTTTTCCTTAGCGGTCATATCCATGTCTTCGTAGTTAACAGTGAGCAAAGACGGCAAATAGATAAAATCCATTATCCGATTGCGATGTGAATAATGTATAAATTCCATAAGTGTTACTTTCTAAGATTTCTTCTCTTCATAGTATATCCCAAAGTAAGGAGAGAAAGCAAGAGCAAGACTAGGGCGAGGGTTTTAGCGGATAGGATCAGGACAAGACCAGACAAGATGAATTGCATGCCCACCATGCCTAGTTGGAAGTAGGTGGAAATACCTCCGATAATGGTAGCCAGCTGTTCTTCGGGAAGTTGGTTGTAAATAAGAGTATCAAATTTTGGATTGATGGCACCAGCGAGGATGCCAAGGGGGAGAAGAAAGACCAGCATGAGATAGATATTTCCTAGTGCAAAAGCTCCCAACATCAGACAGGTTAAGCAGACACTAGCATGGATAGCTTTCATGATGGACATGTTTTTGAGGAGATTCATGGTGAGAATGCCGCCTAAGATATTGCCCACCATCATTGTGATGGTCAAGGTGGCCAAGGTTGTAGCAGGGCTGATCAGGATGAAGTTCGGGACTTGGCTCATCATGAGGGTCAGAAGAACGGAAAGGCTAGACAGAAGTGCATTTAAAATCAGGATAACCACCATACTCGTGCGGATGTCAGGAATTGTTTTTAAGGCAGAAATAGCCGTTACTAGAGTTGATTTCATACTAGCCAGCAAGTGCTGGTTTTCATCTTTCTTTTCGACGGTTGGTAAAGGATTTTCTGCAAATTGTTTTTCAATGCGTGATTTATTAGCCGTGATAATGAAAAATGGAATCAAAAAAGTCAGAGCGTTAAAGAATGCCAGCTGTGAAAAGGACATCCAGGTAATCAGGATAGCACCGCTACTTTGGAAGAGAATCATAGCGGCCATACCGATGCTTTGGCTAAATCCCATAAATTCTTGCCGATCCTCATCGGAAACCACACGCAGACTGATGGGAATGTAGAGGCCGTTTTCATATTGCCCAGCCATATCAGCCAGAAAGTTAAAAATAGCAGCTATTAGGACAATCCAGAGTGCAGGCTCAAACCGCATGATACATCCCAACAGAATGAAAAGGACGATTCGAAAAAGGAGGGTTAGCTGAATGCCGCGAACCTTGTCTGGACTCTTATCTGCCCAGTGGTAGGTGAACAAACGGCTAAAAGTCGGCAAGGTTTCAGAAAGAGAAACGATGGCCAGAGCAAAATTTGCCTTTGGAAGAGCGATAACATAGGTCATCAGTGCCATGTAGTAAAGCACATCGCCAAAGTTGGACAGCAAGTCAGCAACTAGATTACTGATGAATAATCGATTGGAAAAAATTTTCTTCATAACATACCTCAAAAAATAACTTGAAATAAAATAAAGTAATTACTTGAATAAAGTATAAATAAAAATTTTAGAAAAATCAATATTGAATTAAAAATAAAATAAACACTAGAATCAAACTAGTGTTTATTGATGATGATTTGTGTCAGAGTTTTGACATTTGCTGCGAAATTCTTGTTGTAGGGAAGAATGAGATAGACCCAGTCTGAACTGTAGATGAATTGCAGTGGGAGTTGGCTGTGTTTGATAGGTGCTGTCAAATCCTGTACCGCTAGCTGGAAAATGACCTGTCCATGCCCCAGTTGATAGGGAATGGGGATCTCATTTCTAGAGAGGATTGTTTTCATTTCTTCTTGGCGAATATGGGCTGATTCTCGAAGAAGTCGGGTGTTGTGGGCAAACATGCCATTGTCAATATAAAGCGACAGCGCCTTTTGCATGATGAGGTTGGTATCGTAGTCCATGAGCCCCTTGTAGTGTAGAAATGGAGCGACTAGTTGGCGTGGGAGGGCAACGCTACCGATACGAAGGGCAGGAAATAGAGTGGTGGTGAAGGACTTGAGGTAGATCACACGCTCCTCAGTATCCAGATAGTGCAGTGGTACCTGCTTTTCTTGGTCAAAATCAGCCAAGTAGTCATCCTCGATGATGTAAACCTGATAGCGCTGGGCGAGACGAATGATTTCTTTTTTTTCCTTGTCCGAGTAGGAGGTTCCAAGTGGATTGTGGAGGCGGGGAATGGTGTAAAAAAAGGAAATCGTTTCGGTTTGAAAGAGACCTTCCAACTCTTCGAGGTCAATTCCGTCTAGGTTGCGTTCAATGATCTGATAAGGTAAGTCTTGTCCGTCTAGCAAGTCCTTCATCCGATGATAGGTCGGTTCTTCCAAGAGCATTTGTCCATTTTCCTTTCCCAGATCCAGCTGTGAGAGGATGTAGAGAGCTTGTTGGCTACCGGCTGTGATGACAATTTGCTCCTTTTTAGCGTAAACGTCATAGTCAACTAGCAAGGTTTGGACAGAGTCAATCAATTCTTCTAACCCTTCTTGCTGATGGTAGTAGTTGAAGAGATAATTTTCCCGACCAATCAAACTTTCATTGAGGCAGAGGCGAAAATCATCATAAGCCAAGTGCTGAAAATCCTGTGGATTGACGGTTCCTTTTTCTTTTTGAAATTCCTTGTCTTCTAAAATATAATAGCCACTTTTTTCGACAGCATAGATTTTGTTGCGGTATTTGAGTTCCAACATGGCTTTTTGAACGGTGTCCTTGCTACAACCGTACTCTTGACTAAGCTTACGGATAGAAGGCAATTTTTGCCCTCGCTTAAATTGCTCTGCCTCGATTCCCTTGATAATGTCTTCAATGATGGTTTGGTATTTGCTTTGCATAACTGTCCCCGTACAGATAAGATTTTCCTCTATTGTACCTCAAGATTCTTTACTTTACAATAATTTTAATAGTAGAAGGAGGTACTTATGACCAAGCGTTTACTGGTGGCAAATGATTTACCAGGGATTGGAAAAGTTGCCTTGGCAGCGAGTTTGCCGATTTTGGCAGCCTGTCAGATAGAGACCGCTATTCTACCAACTGTTCTACTTTCTTCGCATACAGGTGGATTTCCTGCTGTAGCAGTGGCAGATATGGCATGGTTGGTTAAGGATTATTTGACTCAATGGCAGCAACTGGAATTGACCTTGGATGGATTGTTAATCGGTTATTGTCGGTCAGCTGAATTGCTGGAGCAGCTACAAGTCTATGCTCAGCATGAAAATGTGCCCATCATTTTAGATCCGGTTTTGGGAGACAAGGGGAAACTCTATACTGGATTTGACCAGGACTATGTAGCGTCTATGCGCCAAGTAGCAAGGCAGTCAACTATTTTGCTGCCCAATTTGACAGAGGCTGCTCTTTTGACCGATTCTGCCTATCTAGGAGAGGATTATGGACGAGACGAGATTGAGCATCTATTGCGGAAATTAGCGGATTTTGGGTGTCAACATGTTATTCTAACGGGCGTTTCCTTTGATGAATCGGAGATTGGTTTGGCTTATTATGACGTGAGACAGGACAAAATCTCCTACCACATGACAAGGCAATTACCCTATCATTTCTTTGGGACGGGTGATATTGTTGCGATTTTGGTAGCCGCAATAGTTGTAGAAAATCTTGCGTTTGAAACGGCTCTTCCAGAGGTCTTGGATTTTTTGGAGGCTAGCCTAGTCTCCACAAGCCAGTTGGCGCGTGATGTAAAGTACGGTGTTTATTTTGAGCCTCATTTGGCAAAGTTAAGTCAGCAATTTGAACAGTTAAGGAATAAAGGATGAAACAACTTGGATTACGAGATTTAGTCGAAACTAGTGTATTTGCAGCATTGATATTTGTCAGTGTTTACGCTTTGAGAATTCCAGTCGGAGCGCAATTTATTCATTTTGGCAATGCCTTGGTCGTCGTGGGAGTTTTGCTTTTTGGTGCCAAAAAAGGAGCGACAGCTGCAGCTCTGGGATTGGGAATTTTTGACTTGGTGACAGGTTATGCGTCGGTGGTTTGGATAACGATTTTAGAATCCTTGATTGTCTGTTTGGTTCTTTATTTTGCCTATGAAAAAGGCTTGAAAAAGAATGACAAACCTGTCAATGTAATTGCCGTGGGTGTGTTAGCGGCCGTGACAAAAATCATTCTCAACCTCATCAAGTATACGATTATGGGAAGTTTAGTCGGCGGAACGACTGTTGGAGTGGCTTTTGGCTTGGCCTTGGTAAAAATCTTAGGTTCCTATGGGTCAGCTCTTGCAACGATTATCGCCGTTCCAGTTTTGTATCCTATTTTCAAACAAGTCTTGAAAAAATAAAATAACCCGGGACAAGGTCCTAGGTTATTTTTTACATATAAAAGACAATCGCTCCATACTGCAAAAGACTAGCTAAGATGATAAAGAGATGCCAAATCATGTGGAAATAGGGCTTTTTCTTAGCGTAAAAAATGGCTCCGATACTATAAGATAATCCGCCAAGAATCATGAGAATCCAGAAAGTTGGCCCTGTATGGAGAATGATAGCTGGGAAGATGATAACAATCAGCCAGCCCATGATGAGATAGAGTGCTAAACTGAATTTTTCATTAACTTCTTTGGCAAAAATCTTGTAGAGAATCCCGAAAATCGTTGTCCCCCACTGGATGGTCAGAATCAGATAGCCCAGCCAATTGTTCATCAAAGTTAGAATAACCGGTGTATAAGAGCCCGCGATAGCAATGTAAATCATGGAGTGGTCAATGATTCTCAGGACATATTTGTGGACAGAACCATAAGACATTGAGTGGTAAATAGCAGAGGACAAAAACATGAGAAAGAGACTGATAACAAAAATCGATACGCCAAGAGCCTGCGTAAAGCCAGCATGATTATAGGCGTAGGTAGCGCTAAATGGGAGGAGCAAGAGCATGACCAGGGCGCTGACAGCGTGCGTAACAGCATTGCCGACTTCTTCGCCAAAGGACAGTTGTTGAGATAGTTTAAGACTGTGGTTCATGGTTGGTCTCCTCCAAAGATTCGATTAGGCATAGGGTTGCTTGGTAAGCCTGAATGGTTTCACATGCTCGGGTGATAAGTGGGTGTGTCTGCTCAGCAGTTTGCCCGTTTAGACAGTTAATCATGTCGTCATAAAGTAGATTAGCCGCACGTTCTTGCGACAATTGCTCAATCATAGCGACAATATCTGGCAGTTGAAAGACGGATTTTGATAGACTGAGGATAATCAGACGAGCCACTTGGCTACGGCCGTATTTTTTCTTGATTGGCTTGGGCAAAATACCGTGCTTGACATAATTATTGATCATGGCGGCAGTTAGCTGTTTGTCTTTTTTGGAAATAGCAGAGCTGGTAACCTGATTGACGTAGAGCAAGACTTGGTCCAAGTACAAGTCCAATTGTGGCAGTTCTTGCCAATTTGGGAGATTCATATTATCACCTCTTGTTTATCTAGTTTTAATAACCAGATAATATCATTTTTAAAAATAAAAAGCAAGAAGAAACAAAATTTTTATGAAAAGAAAATCCTATGCTATAATCATCTTATGAAAATAGTACTTCCAAACGCCAAAGAAATGAATACCAACCTAGACCCGCAACCTTTTCAAACTCTGTCGCCAGCCAGTCAGCAAGTTTTAGCCAGCCTTGGGAAGATGAGTGAAGAGGAGTTGACTGCTTTTTATAAAATCAAGCTAGAAAAGGCACAGTTAGAGTGGGACCGTTGGCAGCGAATCGAAAGCGGACAAGCTAAGTCTTATCCAGCTTGGCAGTTATACGATGGTCTCATGTACCGCTATATGAAGCGGACAGACTTGTCTGAAAAAGAGGAAAACTATCTGCGTCAGAATGCCTTTATCGCAACTGGTTTCTACGGAGTTATCAATGTCTTTGACCTGATTTCGCCCCACCGTTTGGATTTTCAAGGGAGCTTAAAAATAGGAAAACAGTCGCTCAAACAATTTTGGCGCCAGCAATTTGACCAATCAATCGGAGAGGATACGTTTTTCATCTCGCTGATGTCTTCTGAATTTGAGGGCGTATTTTCTCCGAAAGTCCAATCACGGATGGTCAAGCTCATCTTTATGGAAGAAAAAAACGGCCAGTGCAAGATTCACTCAACCATTTCCAAAAAAGGACGTGGACGCTTTTTATCACTCATGGCCGAAAAGAATGTTGAGTCCATAGAAGAGATAAAATCTCTATCCGTAGACGGTTTTGTCTATCATCCAGAACTATCCAAGGAACGAAAATTGGTTTTCGTTCGCCCAGCAGATAACTAAAAAACTAGGACGGAGGTCCTAGTTTTTTGATTAGATTAGTTAAACACTTTGAAACGGTCTTCGTCAGCCATGAAGTCTTTTGCTTCAGGGGCTACTTCAATAGAACCGAAGTTCAATTGACCACGAAGTTTCCAGCTTACAGGAACGCCATAAGCTTTTTCTACAGAAGCGTCGATAACTGGGTTGTAGTGTTGCAAGTTTGCACCAAGGCCAAGTTCTGCTGAAAGTGCAGTCCAAGCATTGACAGAAGCGATACCAGTTGATTGTTCTGACCAGATTGGGAAGTTTTCAGCGTAAAGCGGGAAGTTTTCTTGGAGACCTTTCACAACATCTTGGTCTTCGAAGAAAAGAGCAGTTCCTTTGCTGTTACCAAACATAGCCAATTTTTCTTTTGTAGCTGCAATCGCATCAGCAGGTACACCTTGAGCGACCATAGTTGCTTCAAGATCAGTAGCTACCAATTCGTTCCAGAATGTAGTTACTTGGTCGTTCAACAAGATAACGACACGAGCAGATTGGCTGTTGAATGATGATGGTGATTGACGTACAGCCTCTTTCAATATTTCAACGATTTTCTCATCAGTAACTTCAGTGTTGCGACCGAGAACGTAGACTGAACGACGGTTTTCCAATGCTTTCAAAAATGACATAAATAAGTCTCCTCTTATAATATTACAGAAAACAGTATAACGTAATTATCACTAATTAGCAAGAAGTTGATTTTAAAAAAAGAACCCAGGACGGCTGTCCCAGGTATATGTGATTATTTGTTGATTTCAGCCAAGAAGCTTTCAGCTTGTTTGTTCAATTGAGCAAGAGCTTCCTCTTCCAAGATCAATTTGCCGTCAGCCCATGCAGAACCGTTTGTTTTAACGGCAGTGATGTCGTCTACGAAGTTTGTGCGGATAAATGGCAACAAGTCGCGGTAGATAGCAGCAGCTTGGTCATGACCTGCAGCAGCAACCAATGATACAGTTGTTACTTTTGAGTCGATAGCAGATTTACCGCTTGGATCTGAAAGGTCTTCTGCACGTGACAACCAGTCAAGCAAGTTTTTCACTGAACCTGGAATAGAGAAGTTGTAAACTGGTGAGAATACCCAGACAGCATCAGCAGCTTTTACAGCATCACGGACAGCTTGAACGGCTGGAAGAACGGGTGTTTCCAAGTCTTGGTTAAGAACTGGAACTTGCGCCCAGTCAAGGTAAGTAACAGTAGCTTTTCCTTCAAGAGCTTTTTCAGCATTTGCTGCCAATTGGCTAGTGAATGAACCTTCACGAAGTGAACCTGAGATAAATAAGATATTTGCCATTTCTGACTCCTTTTCTTTCTTGAAGAACGAAACAAGTTTGTTGAACATGTTTTCTCCTAAACTTTATTTGATGAATAGAGTATAAAATAAATATCACTAATTAGCAACAAAATTGACTCAGTTTTTGAATTTTTTTAGAATAGTGATTAAATTTTCCCGATCTTCTTCAGATAAGACCTCGAAAATTTCCCCGATATGGTTGTAGTGTTCAGGGAGGATTTTCTCGATAGTTTCCCGACCGAAGTCAGTCAAATGAATGCGAGCGGCACGACGGTCGCAGTCGTCTTGTACTTTTGTGATATAGCCATCGCGAATCATATTTTTGATGACAACGGTCATATTACCAGAAGTGCTGAGGAGTTTTTCAATTAAGTCCTGGATGCGCAAGTCTCCCTTGTTATAAAGAGCTTCCATTACGCCAAATTGGCAAACCGTTAGATTGTGTTTTTTGATGGTTTCCAACTCTTGGCGGCTGATGGTGTTGGCTGCTCGGTGGAAGACAACGAGGCTGTGGAGGGCTGATTTATTATTGTTAAATGCTGTTTCAATTTCTTTCATGTTTCTATTTTATGAGAAAAAGCTAGATTTTTCAATCATCTAGCTAGTATTCAAGAAAAATCCTCAATAATCCTCTGACAAATGGCATTTTCTCGCAAGTTGTAGTATAATGAGACTATTATGAAAAAATCGAAAAGGGCAGAGGAGCAGGGTGTGAAAGCTAGCTACAAGCAATGGTTGCTTGGTATTTTTATACTCTTTGCGGCCTGTTTATTTTCTGTATTTTTTATCTTAGAATCCTCAGCGAAACCATTTGTGACGGCGCGTGAAAAGGCAGTTCAGGTGGCCAAGCGCTATGTTGATTTTGGTGACATAAAGCAGGTAGATATCTATAATGGTAGCGAGACGTACTACAGTATAGTAGGGAAAAATTCCAAACAAGAAGATGTCTTTGTGCTGGTTCCCAAGCAGTCTTCGGACATTTTTGTCTACCAGACCTCCCAAGGAATTTCAAAAGAGGATGCTGAGAAGGTTGCAAAAGAAAACGGGGCTACTAAGATTGAAAAAACAGTATTGGGTCACGAAGGTGGAAAAACCATTTGGGAAGTGAAATCTGTAACTAATTATTATTTAATCGAATTTGAAACAGGAAATTTGTTTAAGAAGGAGGGCATATGACAAGATTATCCAATCGTGTATTGACCATGGAAGAGTCCGTTACCTTAGCAGCTGGTGCAAAAGCCAAGGACTTGAAGGCACAAGGGCGTGATATTTTGAGTTTGACACTGGGTGAGCCCGATTTTGTCACACCGAAAAATATCCAAGATGCAGCCATTGCTTCTATCCAAAATGGCTCTGCAAGTTTCTATACAGTGGCTAGTGGTTTACCAGAACTCAAGGCAGCCATCGCTTCTTATATGGAGCAGTTTTACGGCTACACCGTTCCGACCAATCAAATTGTAGCGGCAACGGGGGCAAAGTATGTCCTCTATGCTTTCTTTATGGCTGTTTTAAATCCTGGCGATCAGGTCTTGATTCCAACGCCCTACTGGGTTTCTTATGCGGATCAGATTAAGATGGCTGAAGGTGTACCTGTCTTTGTTGATGCAACAGAAGCTAATAACTTCAAAGTCACAGTTGAGCAACTGGAAGCGGCTCGTACAGACAAGACCAAGGTTCTTTTGCTCAATAGCCCTTCTAATCCAACCGGGATGATTTATACTGCAGAAGAGCTAGAGGCGATTGGAAATTGGGCTGTAGCCCACGATCTTTTCATCTTGGCTGATGATATTTATGGACGCCTCGTTTACAATGGCAATCCATTTGTGCCGATTTCTAGTTTGTCAGAGAAAATTCGCCAGCAGACCATTGTTATCAATGGTGTAGCCAAGACCTATGCCATGACAGGTTGGCGCGTCGGCTTTGCGGTTGGAGATAGTGAGATTATCGGGGCCATGTCAAAAATCATTGGTCAAACAACATCGAATTTGACAACAGTAGCGCAGTATGCAGCTATTGAAGCCTTTACAGGTCCACAAGATGCGATTGAAATCATGCGTCAAGCTTTTGAAGAACGTCTCAATACCATTTATCCGCTCTTGTGTGAAGTTCCAGGATTTGAAGTTGTCAAGCCGCAAGGAGCCTTCTATCTCTTCCCAAATGTGAAGAAAGCCATGGAAATCAAAGGCTTTACAGACGTGACAGACTTTACCAATGCTATCCTTGAAGAAACGGGTGTTGCCTTGGTAACGGGTGCGGGATTTGGTGCTCCAGAAAATGTTCGCCTCAGTTATGCGACGGATATGGATACCTTGAAAGAAGCTGTTCGTCGATTGAAAGAATTTATGGAAAAAGCTTAAAATATTATAAAGAAGAAATGAGAAAATATGTCTAAAAAATTAGTATCGATTATTGATGTAAAAGACCATGTTGGTCAAGAAGTGACCATCGGCGCTTGGGTTGCCAACAAGTCAGGAAAAGGGAAAATTGCCTTTCTCCAGTTGCGTGATGGGAAAGCCTTTTTCCAAGGTGTCGCCTTCAAACCAAACTTCCTTGAAAAATTTGGTGAAGAAGAGGGTGCAGCCAAGTTTGACACTGTCAAACGTCTCAGTCAAGAAACCTCTGTCTACGTGACTGGTATTGTCAAAGAAGACGAACGTTCAAAATTCGGTTATGAGTTGGATATTACGGATATCGAAATTATTGGTGAGTCACAAGATTACCCGATCACACCAAAAGAGCACGGGACAGATTTCTTGATGGATAACCGTCACTTGTGGTTGCGTTCACGTAAACAGATGGCCATCATGCAAATCCGTAACGCGATTATTTACGCAACTTATGAGTTCTTTGACCAAAACGGCTTTATCAAATTTGACAGCCCAATCTTGTCAGGAAATGCAGCGGAAGATTCAACTGAATTGTTTGAAACAGACTACTTTGGTCAACCAGCCTTCTTGAGCCAATCTGGTCAGCTTTACCTTGAAGCTGGTGCTATGGCTCTTGGACGTGTCTTTGACTTCGGTCCAGTTTTCCGTGCTGAAAAATCAAAAACACGCCGTCACTTGACTGAGTTCTGGATGATGGATGCGGAATATTCGTTCCTTAATCATGATGAGTCGCTTGACCTTCAAGAAGCTTATGTAAAAGCGCTTATCCAAGGTGTCCTTGACCGTGCGCCACAAGCTCTTGAAACTTTGGAACGCGATGTGGAACTCTTGAAGAGCTATATTGCTCAACCATTTAAACGTGTGCCTTATGATGAAGCCATTGACCTTCTTCAGGCTCATCAAAACGATGAAGATACAGATTATGAGCCAATCGAACACGGTGATGACTTTGGTTCACCACACGAAACATGGATTTCAAACTACTTTGGCGTACCAACCTTTGTAGTTAACTACCCAGCAAGCTTTAAAGCCTTCTACATGAAGCCGGTTCCTGGCAATCCAGAGCGCGTGCTTTGTGCGGACCTGTTGGCACCAGAAGGTTATGGAGAAATCATCGGTGGTTCTATGCGTGAGGACGATTACGATGCCCTCGTTGCCAAGATGGATGCTCTTGAAATGGACAAGTCAGAATATGAATTCTACCTTGACCTCCGTAAATACGGCTCAGTTCCACACGGTGGATTTGGTATTGGTATTGAGCGTATGGTAACATTCGTAGCGGGTACAAAACACATCCGCGAAGCCATTCCATTCCCACGTATGCTTCACCGCATTAAACCTTAATAAATGACAAGAGGAGAATTTTCTCCTTTTTTCATAACTGAATACCTAAAAAATATAAGGAGAATTTATGCAAGGAATGACCAATTATAGCTATGGGGTAGACGCTTTTGAGGATTTGCCTCAAGTGTTGCACCGTTACCAATTTCAAAAAGTCGTGCTGATAGGGGGAGAACGTGCCTTAGCAGCAGTCGAAAAGGAAGTGAAGGACCTCTTACTGACAGGAGGATTTACCTATCTAGGTAGCTTGGTATATGGGAAAATGGCTACCCAATCAGCTATTGATATTTTGGTGGGTTATGAGCTTGTTCAGGAAGCGGATGTGATTATCGGAGTAGGTGGAGGGCAAGCCTTGGACGTGACCAAGATGGTGGCCAAGGAGTGTAGGAAAAATCTGCTAACCATTCCAACTATTTGCTCGACTTGCGCTGCGGGGACTGGTCTAGCGGTTATTTACAACGATGACCATTCTTTTGCCTACTATGGAAATGCTCAGCCACCCCTTCACACATTTATCAATACCAGGGTCTTTGTCCAAGCTCCGTCAGCTTATTTCTGGGCGGGAATCGGCGATGGTCTATCAAAAGGACCAGAGGTAACACGTGCGGTAACCAATGCAGTTGATAGAGGATTTGTGGCGCCTCATACAGCAAAATTAGGCTTAGCCATTGCTCAGTCTTCTTTTGATGCCCTCTACCAATACGGTTTTCAAGCCCTAGAGGATGTTGCCAATCACCAAGTTAGTTTTGCGGTTGAGGAAGTTGCCCTAGCTATTATCGTGTCAACGGCCTACGCTTCTAATCTAGTTGTTCAGCCTGACTTCGACCTGACAACTTGCCATGCTCATGCCTTTTACAATGGGACAACGGTTGTCAAAGAAAGCCGCAAGCACTTGCACGGTGCTGTTGTTGCTTTTGGGATTATGGTTATGCATGCCTACTTTGAAGAAAGAGAGCAGTTAGGAAAAATCGCACGATTGAATCAGTCCCTTCAGTTGCCACTGACCTTGGCGGATATGAGTTTGACAGTGGCAGATATTCCAGCTATCGTCGCTGCGGCTGTAAATACAGATGAATACCGCAATACCCCATTTGAACCTGCACGCTTTGCCCAAGCCATTGAGGAAGCGGATCAATTTGGCAGAAATTGGAACTGCGGAGATGAAACCTTGCTTAAATAATGTATGGTTTGCATTTTTTTGCTATAATATAAAAAACATGAAAAGAGGGTAACAATATATGAAGACAATCCATACTGATAATGCACCTGCAGCCATTGGTCCCTATGTCCAGGCCAAGGTTGTTGGCAATTTCTTGTTTGCATCAGGTCAAGTTCCCCTATCTCCTGAAACAGGTCAAGTAGTGGGTGAAACCATCCAAGAACAGACGGAGCAGGTTTTGAAAAATATCCGCGCGATTTTAACAGAAGCTGGGACAGATTTTGACCATGTTGTCAAGACAACTTGCTTCTTGGCGGACATGAATGATTTTGTTCCCTTTAACGAAGTCTATGCGACAGCCTTCTCTGCTGAATTTCCTGCACGCTCAGCGGTTGAAGTGGCACGACTTCCGCGTGATGTCAAGGTAGAAATCGAAGTCATCGCTTATCTCGGCAACTAGTTCAAGTAACAGCCTTTCTTTACCTTACAAAGAGGGGCTTTTTTGATATAATCAATGGGTAGAGGTTTGTTATGGAACATAAAACAGGTATTATCCAAGAAGAGCGTGATTCAAAGGGGATTTCTTTGTCCACGCTAAATAGTCGGTTGCGTCATCTGATATTGAAAGAGCACGATGAATGGACAGAAGAGACAACCATCGGCCATGAGGAGCTAGCTCACTATCAAGTGAAGTATTTACGGAATATTATTGAGTCTGCAAATAAGAAAAATGAATATGTGCGTGAGACGGTTTACGATGTTAGCAAGCATTCTCAGTATGAGACGGTTGATGTTCAGGAAGAATGGGAGCAAAAGGCGACACTTGGCCAGCGTATAGCGGACGAGGTAGCTCGATTTGGCGGTTCCTGGACCTTTATCATTAGCTTTGTAGTGCTGATGGCTGTCTGGATGTCTATCAATGTACTTCATCCGTGGGGGATTCAGTTTGATGCTTATCCATTTATCTTGCTGAATTTGGCCTTGTCAACGATTGCGGCGCTTCAAGCACCCTTGATTATGATGAGCCAAAACCGTGCTTCGGATTATGACCGATTTCAAGCTAAGAATGATTATCGGGTCAACAAACGTTCTGAAGAAGGAGTTCGGCTCTTGCATAAGAAAATTGACCACTTGGTGCAACAGGATCAGACGGATTTATTGGAAATTCAGAAGTTACAAACAGAGATGTTGGCAAGCCTGAGTCTACAAATGGAAGCATTGCAGAAACAGCAGGAAGTTGTCGCAAAAGAGTTGGAGAGAAGGGAGAAAGAGAATGTCTAAACAATTGCAATTGGTCATCGTAACAGGGATGAGCGGAGCAGGGAAAACAGTTGCTATCCAGTCTTTTGAGGACATGGGGTATTTTACGGTGGACAATATGCCACCGGCACTTTTGCCCAAGTTTATCGAGCTTATTCGTCACAGTCAGGACAATGATAAGTT
This sequence comes from Streptococcus gallinaceus, assembly GCF_024170225.1. Lineage (GTDB taxonomy): Bacteria > Bacillota > Bacilli > Lactobacillales > Streptococcaceae > Streptococcus > Streptococcus gallinaceus. Next base: position 236,031 of record NZ_JALJXU010000002.1, read on the forward strand.
AGCACTGGTAGTGGATATGCGTAGCCGGTCATTTTTTGCGGAAATTCGTCAGATTTTGGATGAAATTGAAGCAGATGATGAGGTGAATTTTAAGGTTCTATTTTTAGATGCAACAGATGGTGAATTGGTCGCCCGTTATAAGGAAACGCGCCGTTCACATCCACTAGCGATTGATGGTCGGGTGCTGGATGGTATCCAGTTGGAGCGTGAATTGCTGGCGCCTTTGAAAAATATGAGCCAAAATGTGATTGATACTACTGAATTGACACCGCGCAATCTCCGTAAGGAAATCGCAGACCAATTTGCCAGTCACAATAATCAGCCTGCCTTCCGTGTAGAAGTAGTCTCTTTTGGCTTCAAGTATGGTTTGCCATTGGATGCGGATTTGGTATTTGATGTACGCTTTTTGCCGAATCCCTATTATTTGCCAGAACTGCGCAACCAGACGGGCTTAGATGAGGGTGTGTACAACTACGTCATGGATTGCCAAGAGTCAGAGGACTTTTACAGTCATTTGTTGGCCTTGATTGAGCCAATCTTGCCTGGCTACCAAAAAGAAGGCAAGTCAGTCCTAACCATTGCTGTGGGATGTACAGGTGGTCAGCACCGCAGTGTTGCTTTTGCTAAACGCTTAGCGGATGATTTGGAGAAAAACTGGATGGTTAACCTGAGTCACCGTGACAAAGATAGACGGAAAGAAACGGTGAATCGTTCATGAGAAAACCAAAGATAACCGTTATTGGTGGCGGTACGGGAGTTCCTGTTATCTTGAAGAGTCTTCGAGATAAAGATGTTGATATCACAGCCATTGTAACGGTTGCGGACGATGGTGGTTCTTCAGGGGAAATTCGTCAGGCCTTGCAGGTCACACCGCCGGGTGATTTGCGAAATGTTCTCTTGGCCATGTCTGACATGCCTAAGCTTTATGAGCGGATTTTCCAGTACCGTTTTGCTGAGACAGATGGCGCCTTGGCAGGGCATCCTTTGGGTAATCTTCTGATCGCAGGAATTTCAGAAATGCAGGGTTCTACCTACAATGCCATGCAGCTCTTGTCCAAATTTTTCCATACTACGGGGAAAATTTACCCTTCAAGCGAAAATGCCTTGACCCTTCACGCTGTTTTTGCAGATGGGCATGAAGTGGTCGGAGAGAGCAAGATTTCCAAGTATAAGGGAATGATTGACCATGTCTATGTGACTAATTCTTATAACGATGATGAGCCGACAGCAAGCCGTAAGGTCGTTCATTCGATTTTGGAGAGCGATATGATTGTGCTCGGTCCCGGTTCGCTTTTTACTTCGATTTTACCCAATTTGATGATTTCAGAGATTGGGCAAGCACTGCGTGAAACGACAGCAGATGTGACCTACGTCTGCAATATCATGACACAGCGTGGTGAGACGGAGTTTTTCTCTGATGCAGACCATGTGCGGGTGCTCAATAAGCATTTGGGGCAAGACAATATTGATACAGTTTTGGTCAATATTGAACCTGTTCCAGCAGAGTACATGAACACCCACCAATTCGATGAGTATTTGGTGCAGGTCAAGCATGATTTTGCAGGCTTACAGGGTCAAGCCAAGCGTGTGATTTCCTCTAATTTCCTTCGGTTGGAAAATGGGGGAGCCTTCCATGATGGGGATCTGGTGGTCGAAGAACTACTCAAGATCATACAGGTGCGGGCATGAGTTTTACCGTACAAGTCAAGGAAGAATTGTTGGCTCAGGGGCAAATGGCCAAGACTGAGCTCGCCGCTATCATCAAGTTGTCAGGAAGTCTCGGATTGACCATGTCTAGTCTGACCCTATCCATTTCCACTGAAAATGCTAAAATTGCGCGCCACATTTATGAAATGCTCTGGCATTTTTATGACGCCAAGGCGGATATTCGTCATCATCAAAAGACAAATCTGCGTAAAAATCGTGTCTATACCGTATTTTTAGATCAAAATGTCAATCAGATTTTAGATGATTTGCATTTGGCAGATAGCTTTTTTGGGTTGGCGACCGGTATTTCACCGACTATTTTGGAAAATGATATCTGGAGTCAGGCTTACCTGCGTGGTGCATTTCTAGCGAGTGGCTCTGTCAAGGACCCAGAAAAAGGGAAATACCAGCTGGAAATCGCATCAGTTTATAGCGATCATGCAGAGGATTTGGCAAAATTATTGCAAAAATTTCTTCTGGATGCCAAGGTCATCGAGCGTTCCAAAGGGACCATTACTTACTTACAGCGGGCAGAGGATATTATGGATTTTCTTCTGGTCATCGGTGCTGAAAATGCAAAAATCGAGTTTGAAAATGTCAAGCTCCTGCGAGAAACACGCAACGATCTCAACCGAGCAACTAATGCGGAGACCGCAAACATTGCCCGTACTGTGACAGCTAGCATGAAAACCATCAACAATATTGCGAAAATTATCGACACGATTGGTCTGGATCAGCTTCCTCTTGACTTACAAGAAGTGGCCCAGCTACGCATCCAGCATCCAGATTATTCCATTCAGCGGTTGGCGGACACCTTGACCAACCCCATTACCAAAAGTGGCGTCAATCATCGCCTGCGAAAAATCAATAAAATAGCAGATGAATTGTAATAAAAAATACTTTACATGATTTTAAGGATTTGCTATAATACTAGGAGTGTGTAATGGACACACAAAATACAGTTTATCCGCTGAGCTTAAAAGCGCTCAAGATTGACAAAGATAGGAGAAAATAAATGAATCCATTGATCCAAAGTTTGACAGAAGGTCAACTTCGTACTGATATCCCATCATTCCGTCCTGGTGACACTGTTCGTGTACACGCGAAAGTTGTCGAAGGTTCACGTGAACGTATCCAGATCTTTGAAGGCGTTGTCATCGCTCGTAAAGGTCAAGGTATCTCAGAAATGTACACTGTACGTAAAATTTCAGGTGGTATCGGTGTTGAACGTACTTTCCCAATCCATACTCCACGTGTTGACAAGATTGAAGTTGTACGTTACGGTAAAGTGCGTCGTGCGAAATTGTACTACTTGCGTGCTCTTCAAGGTAAAGCAGCTCGTATCAAAGAAATCCGTCGTTAGTCTTCAAGATTTACAGACTGATCAAAACTCTTTCCAATTGGGAAGAGTTTTTTAGTTCATTCAGGCTCCTATTTGTAGAAATTGTGGTACACTCAGATAAAGGAGAAATGTCATGAAAATACCTTCAGTAATGTCAGACCTACGCAAGGAGATTGTAACTGTTCCAGAAGTAATCCAGGAAGTAACCGGAATCTCGATTTACGGGCGATTGATCAAGTCTATCTTATTTACGACAGATGTGGCTATTATTGCCAATCACAATGCAGATGCCCTTTTAGCTGTCTATCCTTTTACCCCCAATCCTGCTATTTTAAAGAGTATCATGCAGGTATCCTCAGTTCCTGTATTGGCAGGTGTCGGTGGCGGATTGACCACGGGACTTCGCGCGGCTAATATGAGCTTGTTTTCTGAGTCAGAAGGAGTATTTTCTGTCGTCGTCAATGGCCCTACGAAAGCGGATACCATCGCTGAAATTGATGCCCTTATTGATGTGCCGATTATCTATACGGTTGTTTCAGCCGATACGGATATTCAGAGTAGATTGGCTGCAGGAGTGGATATTGTAAATGTCTCATGTGGTCCCGAGACGGCGTCTGTCGTCCAAAAGCTCCGACAGGAATTTCCAGACTTGCCCATCATTGCGACGGGGGGCCGACGGATGAGAGTATCAAAGAAGTCATTGAAGCAGGAGCCAATGCCATATCTGTGACCGCACCCTCCAATGCCGAGATTTTCAAAAAGAAAATGGCCAACTACAGAAATCCACATAAAGATTAGTAAATCTTGCAATCAGCTCAACTTTAATGTAAAATAACAAGGGAACTTCCCTTAGTTAAATGGACATAACAAATTCCTCCTAAGAATTAGTTGTAGGTTCGATTCCTACAGGGGAGATAATAAGAAAATAAAGAGCGTTTTAAAGAACGCTCTTTATTTTGGCTTAAAATTGTATCCATTATACGTCTATACATCGTTTCATCACAAAAGGGATAACTTCTAGTCTGCAATAATAAATGAAATTTATTGTAAATAATAACAAAACGAAGACGGAATTTTCAAAAAATTGTTGAAATTGAGAATATTTTGTGTTTTAATAGAAAATAACCTATTTAAGATTTATTTAAGAAAACAAAGGAGTTCTTTATGAAATTGCATCAACGTTTTTCCATCCGTAAGTACAAAGTGGGTGTTGCATCTGTATTATTAGGTGCTGTTTTCCTCTTTGCAGGTGTCTCACAAGTATCTGCTGACCAGTTGACAGACATTAGCAATCCAGTTGTTGTTTCTGAAGTTGAAACGACCGCTACCAGTACACATCAAGCTGATGATATAGCACCAACGCTTGATGCAACTTCAGAAGTGGCGGCAAGTTCTGCTAATGAAGTAACTTCGACGGATTCAGCTAAGAATGCTGATTCATCAAGTGTAGCTACAGAAGTAAGCGAATCCACTGAAGCAGCAAAAGAAACTGCACCAGAGAGCCCATCTGAAGAGGTGGCCACTAAATCAAGTGCAACTCCAACAGCGTCAGAAACTACAGTTACATCAGAGGAGACAAAAGTCTCTAATCAAGCAGCTGCATCTACTGAAAAACCATCAACTACAGCTACTGTTGACAAAACAACGGCAGCCACTGAGGGCGATCATGTCGCAGAAACTGAATCAAGCATTCCTAAAAAAGAAGAGGCCAAACCCCAAAGTATTGACACGAATAAAATAATCAATGTACCCAAGGTCTGGGATAGTGGCTACAAAGGTCAAGGGACTGTCGTTGCCATTATTGACTCTGGTCTTGATGTGACTCATGATGCTCTTCACATCAGTGATGTCAGCAAGGCTAAGTACAAATCAAAAGAGGAAATAGAGGCGGCTAAAAAAGAAGCCGGTATTTCTTACGGTCAGTGGTACAATGATAAAGTTATTTTTGGTTATAACTATGTTGATGTGAATACTGAACTTAAAGAGGCAGATAAGCATTCTCACGGTATGCACGTGACAGGGATTGCTACAGGTAATCCAACCAAAACAAACAGCGGTGAATACATTTACGGCGTAGCTCCAGAAGCGCAAGTCATGTTCATGCGTGTCTTCTCAGATGTTCACTCAACAACAGGACCAGCAATTTATGTGCAAGCCATTAAAGATGCGGTTAGATTAGGAGCGGATTCGATTAACCTGAGTCTTGGTTCTGCCAATGGTTCAGTAGTCAATATGGATAATACCATCCAAGAAGCCATTGCTATGGCAAGAAAAGCTGGCGTTACAGTGGTTATCGCAGCTGGTAATGATGGTGCATTTGGTTCAAGCCATTCTAACCCATTAGCGGAAAATCCAGACTACGGATTAGTTGGAGACCCATCAACAACGCGGGATGTTATTTCAGTAGCGTCATATAACAGCTCAACGGTGATGAACAAGGTGGTCAACTTGGTCGGTATGGAAGGCAATGCTGCACTGAATAACGGAAAAAGTTCTTATACCAACCCAGAAGTTAGTGCTAAAAACTTTGAGCAGGGCCGCGAGTACGAGTACGTTTTTGTTGGTACAGGAACGGCTGACGAAGTAGCTAATGTCGACTTGAAAGGGAAAATCGCCCTAATCAAACGTGGTGGTATTACCTTTAGTGAAAAAATTGCTTTTGCTGCAGCTAAGGGAGCAGAAGGGGTTGTGATTTTCAACCATACAGCTGGTCAGCCAAATATTAGCATGCAAATTGAAGGAGACGGCGCATTGATTCCTTCTGCCTTTATTCCATTTGAATTTGGAGAAGAATTAGCGGCTCATCCTGAGAAATACAAAATCCAATTCAACGGAAATTCTGAGAAAACAGCCAATCCTGTCGCTAATCAAATGTCGGACTTTACAAGCTGGGGCTTATCAGTTGATGGAGAATTGAAACCAGACCTTTCAGCACCTGGTGGTAGCATTTACTCATCCATCAATAACGGTGAGTATGACAACATGAGCGGGACAAGTATGGCAACTCCTCATGTCGCAGGTGTTGTGGCCTTGGTAAAACAATACCTCAAACAAGCCTATCCAGACCTTAGTCCAGCTGATACAGAAACCCTAATTAAGCATCTATTAATGAGTACGGCCAAAGCACACTATGATACAGATGCCAAAGCCTTCACTTCTCCGCGCCAGCAAGGTGCAGGGTTAGTGGATACGAATGGTGCTATCACAACAGGTCTTTACCTTACTGGTTCCGAAGGCTATAGCAGCGTGACACTTGGTAATGTAGGAGCTCGGTTTACCTTTGACGTAACGGTTCACAACATTAGCAAAGAAGACAAAACGCTGAATTACGTGACGAATCTGACAACTGACGGCGTTGAAAATGGAAAAATCACCCTTAAGCCAAGAGCATTGTCAACAAGTGACGCTAAAACTATCACGGTCAAAGCTGGTGAGGCCAAAACAGTTACAATCTCAGTCGATGCATCAACCTTTGCAACGCAATTGAGTCAAGAAATGCCAAATGGTTACTTCTTAGAAGGTTTTGTTCGTTTCCTTGATACAGTAGATAGCGCTGAAATTGTCAGTCTTCCATTTGTTGGATTTAAAGGGAAATTCCAAGATGTTCCCGTCGCTGAAAAACCAATTTATGAATTGGTCGCAGATGGAAAAGGCGGTTTCTACTATACTCCTAAAAATAAAGTCATCGCTGGGAATGCCGATGTGACAGGATTGATTAGCACAAGTTCTGAAGCGGTTTACTCTGCTGCAAGTACAGATGAGAAAACACCTGTTGAGTTAAAAGTTTTAGGAACCTTTAAAACAGATGAGGGAATCAACCTGCTTTACCTAGACGCTAACGGGAAACCTCAGTTAGCCATTTCACCAAATGGTGATGGAAACCAAGATGCACTTGCCTTTAAAGGTGTCTTCTTCCGGAACTATTCTGATTTGGTAGCGACTATTTATGCCGCGGATGATAAAGACTTGAAAAATCCACTTTGGTCAAGTGAGCCTACAGGTGGCAACAAAAATTACTATGCTGGTAATCCAAATCGTCCAAAATCAACCTTAGTTGGAACAACTGAATGGTTTGGCCAAGATAAGGATGGGAATGATCTGCCAAACGGCAAATATAAATACGTGGTGAGTTACACATCTGATGTGGTCGGTGCGGGAACACAAACGACTAATTTTGATGTTGTCTTGGATCGTGAAAAACCGTTTATCACCACTGCTACGTATGATAAAACAACGCTTGCCTTTAAAGCACGTCCAGCTATTGAGAAAGAGTCTGGTGTTTATCGAGAACGTGTCTTCTACCTTGTTGCAGATAGTGATGGCATCGAAAGTACGATTGACTACAATGCCAATACTGGAAAAGTTAAGCTAGTTGATAATAAGGTATTTGTAAAACAAAATGCAGATGGAACTTTCACGCTTCCGCTTGATAAGGCTGATGTTGGTCGATTCTATTACAGTGTGGAAGACTTTGCGGGCAATGTTTCAGTGGCTAAAGTTGCGGATTTGATTAGCATTGGAAATGATCGTGGTCTTGTTCGGGTCAATGTTCGTGATGTGGTTTCAAATGATGTTGTTGGCTTGCATTTTACAGCTGCTGTGAAAGATGATAAAGGCAACACAGTTCTTGAGTTGCCACGTTATGCGGGACAATCAGACGTGCTCATGCTTTCATTTGGTACCTACACTGTAGAAGTTTTCCTTTATGACAAGGAATGGGGAGAAATCACTGGTGCAACTAAGAAGACCATTACCTTATCAGAGACAGATAGTTCTCAGGAAGTCAGCTTCCTTGCCACTATCTTTAGTAAAGTAAACCTTCTTCTTGATTTTGACAAAGCTCTTCCAAAAGGTACAATGGTTGGTATTAAGGCTTCTGATGGCAAAGTGTATGAGATTCCAGCTGCGCGCTACTCAGAAACAGACTATGGTAAGGCAGTCTATGTTGGGAATTACACCCTTGATGTGGCTCTTCCAGAAGGTGTTGAGATTTATGAAGATTTGGCCTTTAGCGTCACGCCAGGTTTGACTAATCGTGTCCGATTTAGCCTTGTTGACAAACGTCAGTTGACTGCTGAAGAAGCACAAGTTGATACTGTAAAAGCAAGCGCAACTTATTACAATGCAACAGAAGAGTTGATTGCTGCATACGATAAGGCGCTAGCAGAAGCAAAAGCAGTGTTAGCAGCTAAAAATAAACAAGCTGCTGTTGATCAAGCACTTCAACAACTTGAAGTAGCCCGTCAAGCCTTGAATGGAAAAGTAACTGACTTCTCGGTATTGCAAACGGAGAGCGACTCATACAACTCTGTTCAACCAAGTGCAGCATACTATAATGCTGCTGGTGATAAACAAGAAGCATACAACAACAGTTACCGCAATGCGCAAGCCGTTTTAGCAAATGAAAAAGTGACTCAAGCAGAAGTTGATGCAGCGACAACAGCAGTAGCAACAGCTCGCCAAGCTCTTGATGGTAAAGAAACAGATAAAAGCAATCTTAAGGCAGAGACAGCAAAATACGATGACCTTCTATCAAGTCCAACTTACTACAACGCACAAAGCAACCTTAAAGATGCCTACCGTGCAGCCTATGCTGTAGCTGAAGCTGTTCTTCAAAATGGTGCAGCTAGACAAGTTGAAGTGGATAAGGCCTATGCAGCTCTAGTTGCGGCAAGCAATGCCTTAGATGGCAAACCAACTGTTTCAAAAGAAGCTCTTTTAACAGCCTTATTAGATGCTCAATCAGTTGATACGACTGATAAAACAGATGCTAGTCAAGAAGCGCTTAAAGCGGCTGTAGAAACTGCGCAAGCAGTTCGTCTCAATGAAGAAGCAACTCAGGAAGAGGTAGATGCAGCGACTAAGGCCCTTCGATTAGCTTTAGAAGGATTGAAACCAGTAGAGGCTGTCACTACAGAATCTGTTATCCCTTTTGAAACACAAGTGGTAGAAGATGCCAATCTTCCTGCAGGTACGCGCCAAGTACTTGTTGCTGGAATTGCAGGTCTTCGTCGTCAGGTAAGTGTGAATGGTAAAGTTTTGATTGATGAAGTTGTGACAAAAGCTGTAACTGAAGTGATCCTAGTAGGAACTAAAACAGTGGATAAAGCGGCATTATCAGGTCTAGTGGCGAAATCGTTGGAATTGAAAGCGACTGCTGCCACCTATCAGCAAGCAAGTCAATTGGTCAAACTTGCCTATGATCAAGCTGTCAGAGAAGCGCAAGCTGTTTTGGCAAATACTAACGTCACTCAATCAGAAGTCGATGAAGCCCTCCTTGCACTGAAAGCGGCTGAAGAAGCTTTAGATGGTAAATCTGTTGGAGGTTCAGATGAAAAAGTTGTTGCTAAGATAGCTCCAGTAGCGACAAATCACACTCCAAGTAGCCCACCAGAACCAGAACCAAGGGTAAGTAAGCAACTTCCTCAAACTGGTACTACGCGAAGTCCTTTCCTAAGCATCTTTGGAATGGTATCTATTTTATCAGCATTTGGATTGATGAAAATCCGAAAGAAGGAATAAATAGCATTTATTTGGAATAGATTTTACAAGCAAATCATTTATTCAACATCAAGGCCTCAGTTCTGCATTAGACAGGATTGAGTCCTTTTTATCAAGAGGCTAGGAAAACTAGTATGTCTGGTTGAAGCGCAAGCAAAAAAACAAGTTTAGAGGAACTAAACTTGTTTTTTTATTGATAAATTGAAATGTTTCGGTAGGTCCAATAAGAGAGGCTGCAGACAATCAGAAAATAGGGTAGATTTGCAAATCCAAACACTTCGCAGCCGATAAGAATTGGTGCAAACCAGGTATTGGTTGCGGCAGAAAAGACAGCTGCATAGCCTAGTGCGGCGGTTAATTCCAGTGGAAGACCGAGAAGTGTTGCTAATAGGATGCCACTGCTAGCTCCGATGGCAAAAAGTGGTGTCACTTCCCCGCCTTGAAAACCAATCGCGAGAGTAGCAACGGTTAGGAGGAGTTTTACCAGCCAATCATAAGGATAAATCTTCTCACCCATCAAACTAGCTTCAATCAGATTGGTACCCAGACCAGAATAACGTCCCTGATGAGCTAGAAAGAGGATGAGAGACAGAATCAGACTGCCTAAGACGATGCGTAGGTAAGGATTTGCCCAGATTGTAGCTGCAAGTTTTTTTGCTTGCTTCAAAAGAGCTGCAAAGCCATTGCCGATTAGACCGAAAATGAGTCCCGTGAGCATCAAGCCCAACCAGTGTTTCCATGACAAGGTCTGAAATCTCATAAGATGAGTGAATTTCTCGAGACCAAGCAGATGGGATGTGTTACTGGCTGTGAAGGCAGCGACTAAGATAGATGCAACTTGTTGCCAAGAAGATTTGCCTTTGCCGAGGACTTCTAAGGCGAAAAAGCTAGCAGCGAGTGGTGTTTGAAAAAGTCCTGCAAAACCAGCAGCGATACCTGTTGTCAGGAAAAAGCCGTTTTCTACAGGGAACTTCCATTTTTTTTCAAAATTATGCGAGATGGTCGCGCCGATTTGGACAGCCACCCCTTCACGACCAGCTGATCCGCCAAATAAATGTGTTGCCCAAGTAGAAATCATGACAAGAGGAATCAATTTTTTGGGAATATTATCAGCTTGTCCGCGACCAACTTTGAGAACAAGTCCCATGCCTTTTTGCAACTCTTTCCCCCAGTAGTGATAGGCCCAGATAATGCCTGCCCCAGCCAGCGCCAAGAAAGGAATCAAGTAAGGGAAGTAGTGAGCGCGAATATTTCCTATAGCCAACAAAGTGCGACCGAAGATTGTATTTACGACTCCGACGCAAATTCCGACAGCTAGACTAGCTAGTAGAATGTGGAGTAGCTGCTTAGTTTTCTTCATGACGGTTGAGTTTTTGTTTTTGGTACTGGCGTGATTGAGCCATGATATCGGCAAAAGTTGCACGAATGGTTTCTTGGTAATCTGCGTTTTTTACATGATTGGCCACTTTTTCAAGCACTAAAGCTTCACGCTGATTGTCTAAGACGGTTTTGCCACTTTCCTTTTTAAAGGTTGCAACCTGTGATACCAGATCCATCCGTTGTTCCAACAGGGCGACCAATTCCTCGTCTACACGGTCAATGTTCGCTCGAATTGCTTCTAAATCCATAAGATCCTCCATTTTTGGATAAGTATAGCAAAAAAGAGAGGATTTTTCTACCCCTCTTTTTTACCAGCTTGCTTTTTTGACACCTGGAAGTTGCCCTTTGTGGGCCAATTCGCGGAAGGTAATCCGGCTGACACCAAATTTACGCATATAAGCGTGTGGACGACCGTCGGTCATGTCGCGGTTTTTCAGACGATTTGGATTGGAGTCACGAGGTAATTTACGGAGTGCTTCGTAATCTCCTTTTTCCTTTAATTCTCTACGTAAGTCAGCGTATTGTGCAATTAGTTTTAATTGTTTTTGATGACGGGCGATTTTGGATTTTTTAGCCATGACATCCTCCTTAAATTATAATTAACTAGTTAAGTATAATCTTTTTCAATCATTTTGGCAAGAAAAAAGTTGAGATTTCTCTCAACTTTTTTAACCAAGTTTTGCAACTAAATCTTCTGCAAATTTTTCCAAGTTTGCAATATCTTCGTCTTCAGCAGCCAAGTCAACCTTGACATTTTCAGCGCCTTTTGTTGCGCCACGTGAACCGAGCATAAGGTCGAAGTCATCTACTGACTTACAGAAGTCATCGTAGAAAGTATCGCCTGAACCACAGACTCCATAGATTTTTCCAGTCAGGTCTAAGTCGGCCAAGTCTGTGTAAAAATCAACGATTTCGTCTGGCAACTCACCGTCTCCGCCATATGAGTAAGTGTAGGTCGCGACGACAATAATATCTGCGTCAAGGATTTCTTCAGTTTCTACGGTTGTACATTCGTCGTTGTGTACTTCTAACCCCAGTTCTTCCAGTTTACTTGCGACGATGTCCGCAATCTCCTCTGTATTGCCGGTCATACTCGCATAGACAATTTTTGCCAGTGCCATAATTTCCTCCAAATGTAGATAGTATTGTCATTATACCATATTCTAAACATTTTCAAAAGCCTATTCTTTGTGCTAAAATATGAGGAAGTGAAAAAGGAGAAATCATGTTGATTCAAGAACAAATTATAGAAAAAATTAGAGCTTACGATACCATCATCATCCATCGTCATCAGCGCCCAGACCCAGATGCTATCGGGAGTCAATTGGGACTGAAAGGTCTGATTGAAAAGAATTTTCCTGGAAAACGGGTTTTAGCGACAGGTTTTCAAGAGCCAACTTTGGCTTGGATTGGAACTATGGATACCGTGGAGGATACTGACTTTGCAGGTGCCTTGGTGATTGTAGTCGACACAGCCAATACAGAGCGAATTGATGATGCCCGCTATGACAAGGGACATTTCTTGGTTAAAATTGACCACCATCCCAATGATGATGTCTACGGAGATTTGCTTTGGGTGGATACCCAATCCAGTTCAGCTAGTGAGTTGGTTGCTCGTTTAGCTATGGAGCAAAATTTGGAGATGGATGCAGCCGTTGCAGCTTCTTTGTACGCAGGAATTATCGGAGATACCGGTCGTTTTCTTTATCCCGCGACAAGTGCTAAAACCTTTGAAGTTGCAAGTTTCTTGCGCCAGTATAACTTTGACTTTTCAGCGATTTCTCGAAAAATGGACGAAATGGATGCCAAGATTGCTAAGTTGACAGGCTATGTTTACGACCATATGGACGTAGATGAAAATGGAGCTGCGCGGATTGTGTTGACGCGTGCTCTCATGCAAGAATATCAGGTTACAGATGCAGAGACCGCAGCTATTGTCTCGGCGCCAGGCCGTATTGCAGATGTGCAGTCTTGGGCGATTTTCGTGGAGCAAGAAAATGGAACCTATCGCGTTCGCCTGCGCAGTAAAGTAGCTGTTATCAATGAAATTGCCAAACGCCATGAAGGCGGTGGTCATCCACTTGCTAGCGGAGCTAATTCTTACTCGTTAGAGGAAAATGAAGCTATTTACCAAGAAATCAAGGAGGCTGTCAAAAATGCCAGAAGCTAGTCGTCGCATTCATTTGATGGGGACATTTATCGATACCAAAATTTGGCATGAGGACCCTCAACCAATTTTGGAACAGGTGGAGGAGTTGCTCTATCTGTACAAGGATCGTTTTTCTGCCAATGATTTGACTTCTGAGCTCATGGAAGTCAATCTTAACGCGGGTGTGCAGCCTGTACCTGTGGCACCAGACCTCTATGAATTGATTGAATTAGGGAAAGCTCACAGTTGTGCACCAGGTAGTCGGCTCAACATTACGATTGGTCCCCTGATTCAGGCTTGGCGAATTGGATTTGACGATGCCAAGGTGCCTGATGAGGCGACAATCAAGGACAAGTTGCGTATTATCAACCCAGAGGACATCGTTTTAGAGCCAGAATATCGTCAAGTTTACTTAAAAAAAGAAGGGATGGCCATTGATTTGGGCGCTCTTGCCAAGGGCTACATTGCGGACAAAATCGTCGAGCACCTCAAACGCGTCGGTGTGGAGAGAGGTCTCATCAATTTGGGAGGCAATGTCTTGACCTTTGGACGAGCAGCGCACAACCCTGATGGTATGTGGCGGATTGGTGTGCAGCATCCAAAATTGCCGCGCGGTAACAATATTACTGTCTTGAAAATAGGCGAGGAATCGGTGGTGACTTCCGGCATCTACGAGCGAACATTTACCTATGAGGGGAAAACCTACCACCATATTTTTGACAGTCAGACAGGTTATCCGGTTGCGACAGATGTGGCCAGCTTGACCATTATTTCTGAAAAATCAGTGGATGGAGAAATTTGGACTACGCGCTTGTTTGGTCGTCCTATCCGAGAAATTTATGATGAAGTCAATGCACAATCAGGCATAGAAGCTATTATTATCACGGTTAACGACGAAATAATCTATACCGATGGAGTGGCGGATAAATTTTAGAAAGCCTTTACATTTTCAATAAAAAATAGTAATATAATATGTATACTCTGCAAATGTAGGAGGAAAGGATACTATTATGAAATTGATTGCTTTGGTTGGCACAAACTCTGCCAAATCTACGAATCGTACATTGCTACACTATATTCAACAGCACTTTTCTGATAAAGCGGATATTGAAGTGATTGAGATCAAGGATCTACCAATTTTCAATAAACCGGCCGATAAGAAAGTTCCAGAAGCCATTTTGGAAATCGCTGCGAAAATCAGCGCCGCAGATGGAGTGATTATCGGAACACCTGAATACGACCATTCTATCCCAGCGGTACTCATGAGTGCCTTGGCTTGGTTGTCTTACGGCATTTATCCACTCCTCAACAAGCCGGTAATGATTACGGGTGCCTCTTACGGAACTCTTGGTTCATCACGTGCACAATTGCAATTGCGTCAAATTTTGAATGCACCTGAGATCAAGGCGACTGTTTTACCAGATGAATTTTTACTTTCTCATGCCTTGCAGGCATTTAACGGCCAAGGTGAGTTGGTTGATTTAGATACCATTAGCAAGTTGGAAGCTATTTTTGACGATTTCCGTCTCTTTGTGAAAATTACTGGAAAATTGTCAAATGCACAAGATCTTTTGCACAAAGAAGCTGAAAACTTTGACTGGGAAAGCTTGTAAGGAGGAAGAAAGACTATGAAATTTGTCGGAATTGTAGGCTCAAATGCCGAGGAATCATACAACCGTAAACTCTTGCAATTTATCGGTCGTAAATTCAAAACCAAATTTGAATTGGAATTGTTAGAAATTGACCAAGTTCCAATGTTTAATCAGGATGAAAATTGGGAAGAATCTTTCCAACTCCGTCTCCTCTACAATAAAATTACCCGTGCAGACGGTGTGATTATTGCAACACCAGAACACAACCACACGATTACAGCAGCCTTGAAGAGCGTGCTTGAATGGCTTTCATTTGCCGTGCATCCTTTCCAAGACAAACCAGTGATGATTGTCGGCGCTTCTTATTATGATCAAGGTACGTCACGTGCCCAAGTTCATTTGCGCAAGATTTTAGACGCGCCAGGTGTCAATGCCTATACCCTGCCAGGAAATGAATTTTTACTTGGAAAAGCGAAAGAAGCCTTTGATGACAATGGAAATATTATAAACGAGGGTACAGTGAAATTCCTTGAAACCTGCTTAGACAACTTTATCAAATATGTAAAAGTTGTCTCGAAATTACAAAAGCCAAGACCAATTGAACAGGAAGACTTGCATTGCCAAGGTTCTATCGCTACCACAATTAAAGGGATTGACCCTGATGATCCGGAATGGTTGGATAAGGCCGCAGCTCAAGTAGGAGCAGTCGAAGGGGATGCTTATGTCAAATTGGACAACGGTCTCTTGACAGTCAACCAGCTCAATATGTTCTTGAAAGCTATGCCATTCGAATTGACATATGCCGACGACAACAACCAATTCCTCTACTATAATGACAAGCATCCAGACCCAGACACAATGCTTGGTAAACGTGTTCCTGAGCAAGTTGGAAACCGCATGGCGACCGTTCACGGTACCTTGCCACCAGCCCGCATGAAAAATGTGGAATGGGTGATTGGGACCCTTCGTAACGGTAACCAAGAATATGTACGGACAATCGTTCCAGGTACACCACCAGAAATCATCAACACTCACAATTACCAAGCTATGTACTATCCAGACGGTTCTTATGCTGGTATCAATGAAATCATCTTCAACTTCAAACCATGGTTGGATTGGTATCTTGAAACGACCGGTCAACGATTGGTTGGCGGAAACGCACCAGCAGCTGGTCACGGTGGACACGGACATACAGATGCAGATTCAGGAGCATCTGGTGCCGATGCACCTGCTGAACACGCAGCAACTGATGCAGATACAGGCGCTTCAGCAACCTAAAAATAAATAAGCAAAAAAGCTTGAACTCTATCTCGTATTGTGATATACTAGCAGAGTTATAATCTATGGCTCGGAAAAGAGTCCATGGCAGAAAGGAATTTTTAACATGAAAAAAGATATCCATCCAGAATATCGCCCTGTTGTCTTCTTAGAC
Source organism: Streptococcus gallinaceus (assembly GCF_024170225.1). Classification (GTDB taxonomy): domain Bacteria; phylum Bacillota; class Bacilli; order Lactobacillales; family Streptococcaceae; genus Streptococcus; species Streptococcus gallinaceus. The sequence goes on from NZ_JALJXU010000002.1 coordinate 252,134, forward strand.
ACAACTACTGGTTACCAGTTCCTTAGTGGTTCTACAAAACGCACTAACGAAACTGTTGAATTTGAAGGTGAAACTTACCCACTTATCCGTGTGGAAATTTCATCAGACTCACACCCATTCTACACTGGACGTCAAAAGTTCACTCAAGCAGATGGACGTGTGGATCGTTTCAACAAAAAATACGGTCTCAAATAAAAAAACAACCCTATGGGTTGTTTTTTCTTTGTCATCCCTCAAGCAAGACAACAGCTATAAATAACTTTGGACGAAAAACGATTTTCAAGACCGGGTAGAATTGGTTGATGATTTTCATAGCCTGTGAGTTCAAATTTGAAGGTGATTTTGCTATAATGTAAATAATACCTATTGAAAGTATGAGGAGTTTCTATGAATCGAACAAAAGGGTCGGTAGTCAATCGGATTGATTATCCCCTATTGGTGCCAGTCTTTTTTTTATTGCTGATTGGTGTGATGGCGATTTACATTGCCGTTAGTCAGGATTATCCAGCCAAGTTGGCCCCAGTAGTTGGACAACAGATTATGTGGATGCTGATTGGTGTGGCACTAGCAGCCTTGGTGATGTTTTTCAATACCAAATTTTTGTGGAAAGTTACGCCGATACTCTATGTGCTGGGACTGGGCTTGATGGTATTGCCGCTTTATTTTTACAGTCCAAGTTTAGTCGCATCGACGGGGGCTCAAAACTGGGTCACTGTAGGAGGGGTTACACTTTTCCAACCGTCAGAGTTCATGAAAATTTCCTACATTGTCATGATGGCGAGGTTAACAGTAGGTTTCCACAAACGGCATCCCAAACGGACAATCAAAGAAGATTTCCTCTTGATTGGCTATCTTTTACTCTGTACTTTACCGGTTTTGGTCCTGCTTTATCTGCAGAGTGACTTGGGAACTGCCTTGGTATTTTTAGCCATATTTGCAGGGATGGTCTTGATTTCAGGCATTTCCTGGAAAATATTATGGCCTATTGTAGGTCTTGCTTGTGTGGCTGGCATTGCCTTTATTGTCCTATTTACAGCACCTGGCGGGACAGCTTTACTGCATAATCTCGGGATGGACACCTATAAAATCAATCGGATTACAGCTTGGTTGGACCCGTTTAAAAATGCCCAGTCTACAACTTATCAACAGGCTCAAAGTTTGATTGCGATTGGAAGTGGTGGTATTTCGGGGATTGGCTTCAATAAAACCAACTTGCTGATTCCAGTGCGTGAAAGTGATATGATTTTCACGGTTATTGGAGAAGATTTTGGTTTTATCGGCGGAGCAACGGTTATCGTTCTCTATCTCTTGCTCATTTACCGCATGTTGCGGATAACGTTAGAGTCTAACAATCGATTTTACACCTATATTTCGACTGGCTACATCATGATGCTGCTTTTCCATGTTTTTGAAAATATAGGAGCGGCAACGGGACTGTTACCGCTGACAGGGATTCCGCTTCCCTTTATCTCACAAGGTGGCTCGTCCATTATTTCCAATCTATTAGGTGTTGGTTTGATTATGTCTATGTCCTACCAGCACAATCTATCTGACGATCGACGTCGTAGTAAATCACGTGTTTATCAAAAAATTACCATCAAGCGTGTCGAAAAATAAGGAGGCTTAACATGGCAAAAGTAGCAGTATTATTAGCACCTGGCTTTGAAGAAATCGAAGCTCTGACACCAGTTGATGTTTTGCGTCGTGCGGACATTGACTGTCAAATGATTGGGTTGCTGGGGAAATCCGTTACAGGTTCACACGGTATTACCGTTGAAGCAGATAAAATGTTTGACGGGAATTTAGCCGAATTTGATATGATTGTCTTACCAGGGGGAATGCCGGGGTCAACCAACCTTCGAGACCATGAAGGACTTATTGAGCAGGTGCAAGAAGCTGCCGTAGCTGGAAAATGGATTGCAGCCATCTGCGCAGCACCGATTGTATTGGATAGGGCTGGTTTGTTGGAAGGCAAGTCTTATACTTGTTTCCTAGGTCAAGAAAAGACGATCAGTAGCGGGAACCATTGTTCGGATATCGTTGTTGTGGATGGCTCTATCATTACCAGTCGTGGTGCAGGGACTAGCTTAGCCTTTGCTTATAAGTTGGTTGACTTGCTTGGAGGAAATGGCCAAGAACAAGCAGAACGGATGGTTTATACAGCCTTATTTAAGTGAAAAAATAAGGGGGAGGGGAACCTCCCCTTTTTGCTATGTCTGACTGGGATTTTTTGAAAAAATATGATATAATCAAGGGTAATATTTATAGGCGTTTTTTAGCCTGAAAAGGAAGAGTAATGACAGAAGAAAATAAAGAATTACAGGAAAAAGCACAGGAGTATGATGCCAGTCAGATTCAGGTCTTAGAAGGTCTAGAAGCTGTTCGTTTGCGTCCCGGTATGTATATCGGATCGACCTCAAAAGAGGGGCTTCACCACCTTGTTTGGGAAATCGTTGACAACTCCATTGATGAGGCCTTGGCTGGATTTGCTAGTCACATTGAGGTATATATTGAGCCAGATAATTCAATCACCGTTGTGGATGATGGCCGTGGAATTCCTGTCGATATTCAAGAAAAAACAGGTCGTCCTGCGGTCGAGACCGTCTTTACAGTTCTCCACGCGGGAGGTAAATTTGGCGGAGGCGGCTATAAAGTTTCGGGTGGTCTTCATGGTGTTGGTTCTTCCGTTGTAAATGCTTTATCTACACAGTTGGATGTTAAAGTGCATAAAAACGATCAGATTCATTACCAAGAATACAAGCGTGGTGTGGTCGTTGCGGATCTTGAAGTCATTGGTGAGACAGATCGTACTGGGACAACTGTTCATTTCACCCCAGACCCAGAAATTTTCACTGAGACAACTGAGTTTGAATTTGCCAAATTAAACAAACGGATTCAAGAACTGGCCTTTCTCAATCGTGGTCTTCGCCTATCCATTACAGACAAACGTGAAGGGTTGGAGCAGCGCAAGGAATACCACTATGAAGGTGGGATTGCCTCTTACGTTGAGTACCTCAATGAGAGCAAGGATGTCATCTTTGAAACTCCGATTTATACAGATGGTGAGTTGGACGACATTACTGTTGAAGTAGCCATGCAATACACTACCAGCTACCATGAAAATGTTGTCAGTTTTGCCAACAATATTCATACCCACGAGGGTGGTACGCATGAGCAAGGTTTCCGTACAGCCTTGACCCGTGTCATCAACGACTATGCGAAGAAAAATAAAATCCTTAAAGAAAACGAAGACAACTTGACAGGTGAAGATGTGCGTGAAGGATTGACAGCAGTTATCTCCGTCAAGCACCCAAATCCTCAGTTTGAAGGGCAAACCAAAACCAAACTAGGAAATAGCGAAGTGGTTAAAATCACCAACCGTCTCTTCTCAGAAGCCTTCTCAGACTTTTTGCTAGAAAATCCTCAAGTTGCACGTCGCATTGTTGAAAAAGGGATTTTAGCAAGTAAGGCTCGTATCGCAGCCAAACGTGCGCGTGAAGTGACCCGTAAAAAATCAGGCTTAGAAATTTCGAACTTGCCTGGGAAACTAGCGGACTGTGCTTCCAACGATCCAAAACAAACTGAACTTTTCATCGTCGAAGGGGACTCTGCCGGTGGTTCAGCTAAGTCAGGACGTAATCGTGAATTTCAGGCTATTTTGCCAATTCGTGGTAAAATCCTCAATGTTGAAAAAGCCAGCATGGATAAGATTCTTGCCAACGAAGAAATTCGTAGCCTCTTTACTGCTATGGGAACTGGTTTTGGTGCAGAATTTGATGTAGAAAAAGCACGTTACCAGAAATTAGTCATCATGACCGATGCCGATGTCGATGGAGCCCACATTCGAACACTCTTGCTGACCTTGTTCTATCGTTACATGAGACCAATTGTCGAAGCTGGCTATGTGTACATTGCCCAACCACCTATCTACGGTGTAAAAGTAGGTTCAGAAATTAAGCAATACATTCAACCGGGTGTCAATCAGGAAGAAGAATTGCAAGCAGCCTTAGATAAGTATAGTGAAGGTCGCTCAAAACCAACTATTCAGCGCTATAAAGGTCTTGGAGAAATGGATGACCACCAATTGTGGGAAACAACCATGAATCCAGAAAATCGCCTGATGGCGCGTGTATCAGTGGATGATGCGGCTGAAGCGGATAAGATTTTTGATATGCTCATGGGAGACAAAGTAGAGCCTCGTCGTGAATTTATCGAAGAAAATGCCGTCTATTCCACACTTGACGTTTAAGATTCTAAAAAAATCAAGTGCATATGCTAGAAAAGTATGGTATAATAAAGCGATATTGTCTAGTAAATACTAATATCTAAGGAGATTTACATGTCTAGTGGAACAATCTTTTTAATCATTACGATTGTTGTTATATTACTTATTATTTATGTAGCGGGGCTGATTGTGCGTAAGCACAATGATAACCGTTTGGTTGCTTTGGAAGAACGTAAAGAAGACTTGTTCAACCTTCCAGTCAATGACGAAGTGGAAGCAGTGAAAAATCTTCACTTGATTGGCCAAAGTCAGGTCAGTTTCCGTGAGTGGAATCAAAAATGGGTTGACTTGTCACTCAATTCTTTTGCAGATATTGAAAATCATATCTTTGAAGCTGAAGGGTTTAACAATTCATTCCGCTTTATGAGTGCTAAAAATGCTATTGCTAGCATTGAAAGCCAGATTGATTTGGTAGAAGAGGACATCACTTCAATCCGCCACGGTTTGCAAGACTTGAAAGAGCAGGAAGAAAAAAATTCTGGTCGCGTCAAACATGCCTTGGATTTGTTTGATACCTTGCAAGCATCTGTTCGTGAAAATACAGAAACCTATGGTGAAACACTTCCTGAGTTGGAAAAACAACTGAAAAATATTGAAGTTGAATTTTCAGAGTTTGTTATGCTCAATTCATCAGGTGACCCAATCGAAGCTTCTGAAATCTTGGACAAGACAGAGGAGCACATGATTGCCCTCAATCAGATTATGGACCGTATTCCTGATTTGATTCAAAAGGTCGAAACAGCTTTCCCAGATCAATTAGATGACTTGGAAACAGGTTATCGTAAGTTGATTGAAGAGAACTATCTCTTCACTGAGGCTGATATTGAAACACAATTCCAAGATATTCGAGTTGCGATTCGTGAAAATACTGCTTTGATTGTTTCATTTGATTTGGATGCTGCAGAAGTTGAAAATCAAACAATTCAAGAGCGTATCAATCATCTTTACCAGATTTTTACAAAAGAAATCGAATCTCATCGTGCTACAAGCAAGTTGAGCAAGACACTTCCGAAGTTTGTAGAACATGCAGTTCAAAATACACAAACACTGACAGCAGAAGCAGAGCGCTTGAACCATTCTTATCTTTTGTCTGAAAGCAAATTGTCACGTATCCAGCAATTGTCAAATCGTATCGCTAACATTGAGCAAGTGGTGGCTGAAAGCGTTGAAGAGTTAGACGCACCACAAGTTGCTTACTCTATCTTGGAAGAACGTTTGGAACATGCCAATGTGACCTTGACAGAGATGGAAGAAGAGCAGTTGATTTTATCAGAATACTTGCAATCGCAAGAAACATCTGAAACAAACGCTCGTAACAAGGCAGCAACTTATATCAATCAATTGCATACCTTGAAGCGTTACATGGAAAAACGTAATTTGCCTGGCATTCCAGAAGAATTTCTTGCTATTTTCTTCCGTACAAGTGATCATGTTGAAACATTGCTTGCAGAGTTGGATTACAAACGCATCAATATCGAGGCTGTTAATCGTCTACTTGAAAATGCAACATTTGACATCCATAATTTGGAAGAAAGTGCTTATTTAATTGTGCAAAATGCTACATTAACAGAGCAGTTGTTGCAATACTCAAACCGTTACCGTTCATTTGATCCAGCAGTTCAAAAAGCCTTTACTCGTGCTCTTGCTATCTTTGAAAAAGACTACGATTACCAAGCTTCATTTGAAGAAATCTCATTTGCTCTTGAGACTGTTGAACCTGGTGTAACAGAACGTTTTGTGAATTCTTATGAAAAAACTCGCGAAGCTATTCGCTATTAAAAGCTGGATTTATCCAGTTTTTTGTATATTTTTGCATGAATCTTACATCGTTTTGAAAATTTGGTACAATTTAAGAAAAGAAAAAGTTTGGAGTGTAGTATGAAGGATATCAAAGGATTGCTTGTTATGGACGTGGATTCTACCTTAATTATGGAAGAAGGAATCGACTTGCTGGGCGATATCGCGGGTGTTGGCAGTCAGGTGGCTGATATTACAGAAAGGGCCATGCAAGGGGAATTGGATTTTCGTCAGGCATTAGATAAACGAGTAGCCCTTTTAAAAGGGCTACCAGAGAGTGTCTTTCAAGAAATTTTAAAGAAGATTCATTTTACGCCAGGTGCTAAAAAATTAGTTGATGAATTGCATAGTCGCGACTACAAAGTTGGCGTTGTTTCAGGCGGCTTCCATGAAACGGTCGATAGCTTGGCTGAACAACTTGGATTGGACTATGTTAAAGCCAATCATTTGGAGGTTGTAGATGGCCAGTTAACAGGCCGAGTATTGGGGGATGTAGTGACCAAGGATGTCAAAAGGCAGATGCTTGAGACTTGGGCCGCTGAGAATGGGTTGACCATGGCTCAGACCATTGCCATGGGAGATGGGGCAAATGACCTTCCTATGATACAAGCGGCGGGCATCGGTATTGCTTTTTGTGCCAAAACAATTGTACGCGAGCAGACTCCTTTTCAGATAAATGAAAAAGATCTGTACAAGGTTATTGAAATTTTAGACAGTCAAAAAAGCTAGGCAAATCCTAGCTTTTTAACGATTTAGCGAGAAAAAATTTTCTTCCAAAATGGAACTTTTTCAGCAGTTTTCTCCTCTGCTGCGGCAATGAATTTGTCAGATAGTTCAATGTTTTCCACATCAACAGCATGGTCTGTGTGAAGGAGAAGTGCGAAAGGCGATTCAGCAATTTTTTCATCAATGATGCTGACAGTCATGCCTTTTTCTTGGGCAGTTTTCAAGTAAGAAATCTGGAGGGCATCCGTTAATTTGGGAGAAATTTTCAGGGTTAGTGGCTGATATTCTGCTAGATAGTGCTCGCAGATGGTGGCAAATTTGTCTTGAAATTGGCTTTCAACCGCATCCGAGAAGTGTACAACTAAAACAACTCGTTCACGAAAAGTTCCCATGTAGTGGCGCTGTTCATCTGGATTGAGGCGATTTTCACCGCTGGATTTTTGTAATATGATCTTTGTTAAGTCAGTCATAAACTGATTATAACATAATTAAAAAAGCCTGCAAAGAGCAAACGTTTACATGTTTAAAATAAGGCATTTCAACGATTTTTCCTTGAAAAAAAGGCGTTTTTACAGTATGATAGTAATGTAACAAATTAAATCTCAAAGGAGAGTAATATAATGTCAATTATTACTGATGTTTACGCTCGCGAAGTCCTTGACTCACGCGGTAACCCAACACTTGAAGTAGAAGTTTACACTGAATCAGGTGCTTTCGGACGTGGTATGGTTCCTTCAGGAGCTTCTACTGGTGAACACGAAGCAGTTGAACTTCGTGATGGTGATAAATCTCGTTACCTTGGTCTTGGTACACAAAAAGCTGTTGATAACGTAAACAACGTAATTGCTGATGCAATCATCGGTTACGACGTACGTGATCAACAAGCAATCGACCGTGCAATGATCGCTCTTGACGGTACTCCAAACAAAGGCAAACTTGGTGCCAACGCTATTCTTGGTGTTTCTATCGCTGTTGCTCGTGCAGCTGCTGACTACCTTGAAGTGCCACTTTATAACTACCTTGGCGGATTCAACGCTAAAGTATTGCCAACTCCAATGATGAACATCATCAACGGTGGTTCTCACTCAGATGCTCCTATCGCTTTCCAAGAATTCATGATTGTACCAGTTGGTGCGCCTACATTCAAAGAAGGTCTTCGTTGGGGTGCTGAAGTATTCCACAACCTTAAGAAAATCCTTAAAGCTCGTGGTTTGGTAACAGCTGTTGGGGACGAAGGTGGTTTCGCTCCTAAGTTCGAAGGAACTGAAGATGGTGTTGAAACAATCATCGAAGCGATTGAAGCAGCTGGTTATGTAGCAGGCGAAAACGGAATCATGATCGGTTTTGACTGTGCATCATCAGAATTCTACGACAAAGAAAAAGGTCTTTACGACTACACTAAATTTGAAGGTGAAGGCGCTGCTGTTCGTACATCTGCAGAACAAATCGACTACCTTGAAGAATTGGTTAACAAATACCCAATCATCACTATCGAAGACGGTATGGATGAAAACGACTGGGACGGTTGGAAAGCTCTTACTGAACGTCTTGGTGGACGTGTACAATTGGTTGGTGACGACTTCTTCGTTACAAACACTGACTACCTTGCACGTGGTATCAAAGAAAATGCCGCTAACTCAATCCTTATCAAAGTAAACCAAATCGGTACTTTGACTGAAACTTTTGAAGCTATCGAAATGGCTAAAGAAGCTGGTTACACTGCAGTTGTATCACACCGTTCAGGTGAAACTGAAGATTCAACAATCGCTGACATCGCAGTTGCAACTAACGCTGGCCAAATCAAAACAGGTTCATTGTCACGTACAGACCGTATCGCTAAATACAACCAATTGCTTCGTATCGAAGATCAACTTGGTGAAGTTGCAGCATACAAAGGTTTGCAATCATTCTACAACCTTAAAAAATAAGGTTTAGAAAAGAAAAGTTAGGAAATTTCCTAGCTTTTTTGCTTTTATGAAGATTTATCTGTTACACTAAAGTGAGTACTTTATAGAACAATTTTGAAAAAGGAAGATTTGAATGAAAAAGTGGATATTTTTTGATGTGGGTTCAACTTTAGTTGATGAAAGGGAGACTTATCGACTTTTTAGTAAAAGGTGCGTCGAGACGCTCAGTAGTGCAGGTAGGGTGGTAACATTAGATGAATTTGAAGAAAAGTTGGTCGAGTATTCCCGAAAAAATCAAGATCCCATACGGGAGACTTGGTCTTATTTTACCATTGCAGGTGTTGAACGGCCACAGTGGGACCATAGCACGGATTGTTTATACCCGGATACTAAGGCTGTTTTAGAACAGTTGCAGCGCGACTATCGGCTGGGAGTCATCGCAAATCAGAAAGAGAATTTGGCGGAACGGTTGGAAAATTGGGGGATTACTGATTATTTCCAACTTGTACTGAGTTCTTCAGCAGTTGGCTACAGTAAGCCAGATGTGAGAATATTTTCAAGTGCCTTGGAGTTAGCAGGTGTCTTACCCCAAGAAGCAATCTATATTGGAGATCGAATTGACAATGACATGATACCGGCAAAGAAATTAGGGATGACAACTATTTGGTTACCAGCTGGTTTGGGAAAATACAATCAAGAAGATTCGCTTTACAAGGTAGATTGGGTGGTTTCCTCCTTGACTGAAGTAGTAGATGTGTTGATAAAGTAGTTGTCAATAAAAAAATAGAGACTAGGAACGACTCCTAGCCTCTGTCTATTATTTCGCAAACAAGCCTTTTACTTTATCAAGAGCATCGTTTACAAAATCGTTGCCTTTCAGTAAATCTTGTGCTTGTTCTACATAGTCACCGAGTTCATCTTTATGATCTTCGATGAATTGTTTTGCACCGTCAAGGTCTTTATTGGCAATAAGGTCTTTTACTTGGTTGAAAAGTTCTGTTGGATTCATGGAGAATCTCCTTTATTATTGATAATTTTATTTAACACTAAAAGACTGAAATATGCAAGCAAAGTGCTTTAGTTTTCAAGAATGCAAACTGCTTCAGGTGCTTCGAAATCTTGTGGAATTTCTGTGAGAAGTCCAGTTTCTGGATGGCGTTTGAAGACGGTTACCTTGTCAGAATCTTGATGGGCAACGATGAGATAGCTGTCGTTGGAAACGAGGGCGAAATCGCGGGGAATCTGTCCAAGACTTGACTGGATGTCGATCAACTCGAGGGTCGCATCGCCAAGTGTGCGGTAAATTGCGATGGAATCATGTCCGCGATTGGAAGCGTAGACGAATTTTCCATCTTTTGAAATCCGAATGGCTGCTGTATTGTTTGGGCCAGTATAGTCTGCGGGCAATGTCGATATGGTTTGCAGGAGCTCAAATTGTCCCACGCCGTCGTAAATCAGCACCTCAATCGAAGCATTTAATTCGCAAATGAGATAGGCGAGTTTTGCAGTTGGATGGAAAACGATATGACGAGGACCAGCACCAGGAGCGGATTTGTAGTGGCCGATTTCTGTCAATGTTCCCTCGTCCGAAACATCATAAGTAATGACAGAATCTATTCCTAAGTCACAGGTTACCAAGTAATGGTCAGGAGTTAGGTCTGCAAAGTGAGCGTGGGCACTTTGTTGATTTTCATGGGGACCAGAACCGTGGTGTTGTACGGTGTCAGCCAAACGAAGTGAACCATCACTTTCTATCTTGTAAGAAAAAATTTGGCCTTTGTGATAGTTTGCTCCGTAGACCAGTTGGCGGTCCTCATCCACTGAAACATAGCAGAGGGGAGCGCCATCTGTTACCACATGATTCAACGGTTGGAAATGAGCGTCAAAGGCTGCAACACCCCCTTGCCCATTTTCAGAACCGACTGTATAGAGATTGCCCGCTTGTGAAAATGCAAGGTAGGTTGGATTGTCTTCTGTGGCAAGAAGCTGAAGATTGCTCAATAGACCACTTTCTTCATTGAAATCTGCAGAATAAATACCTTTGGAAAGTCGTCGCGTATAGCTGCCAAAATATAAAGTCATATCGGATCCTCGCTGGTAATTTTTTATGATTATATCATAAAATTAGGAGAAAGTCGCTCGCTTACAAGTCTTTTCTGATAAAATAGACTGTGAAAATGGTACAATATAAGAAATAAATCGTGGAGGTTGGTATGAAAGAGAAACGACCAAAATTTGCAGATAGCTGGTTTTTCCATTTGTTTCTGAACAATCAGGTAGTGACTTTTTTCTTAGTGACTATTTTGGTTTTGCTGACGATTTGGATGTTTACCAGGGTGAGCTTTGTTCTACGACCGATTGGTGATTTTTTAAATATTATTCTCTTGCCAATGATTTTGACAGGACTCTTATTTTACTTGTTAAATCCCATCGTTGATTGGTTAGAAAAATACAAGATTTCCCGTACAGTGGCGATTTCGATTTTGTTTATTTTGATTGCTTTGCTGCTGGTTTGGGGCGTTGCAGTTGCTGTGCCAACGATTCAAGAACAGGTGATTTCTTTTGCCCAAAATGTGCCGAATTATATTAAAACGGTTGAGTCACAAGTAAATTCCTTGCTCAAGGACCAGCGTTTCGAGGCGCTGCGCCCGACTATTGTGCAGGGCTTGGATAATGTCAATGCACAGATTATTTCCTATGCACAGAAGTTCTCGTCTAGTGCGGTAAACTGGGCTGGGAATTTGATTTCAACGGCTTCGCATATTATTGTGGCCATTCTGATTATGCCTTTTATCCTCTTTTATCTGCTGCGGGATGGCAAGCATCTCAATTACCATGTTACTAAATTTTTACCAGTCAAATGGCGGGCTTCGGTCGGTCGTGTCTTGACGGATGTGAATGGGCAGTTGTCTAATTATGTTCGAGGGCAGGTGACAGTTGCGGCCATTGTTGCGTTCATGTTCTCCATTTTATTTACCATAATTGGGCTCAAATACCCGCTTACTCTAGGAGTTATGGCCGGTTTTCTCAATCTTATTCCTTATTTGGGTTCCTTTTTAGCCATGATTCCAGCCGTTGTCTTGGGGCTAATTGCAGGACCTTTCATGTTGATTAAGGTGCTGATTGTCTTTATGGTAGAGCAGACGGTTGAGGGACGATTTGTAACGCCGTTGATTATTGGGTCTTCTCTTAGTATTCATCCGATTACCATTTTATTTGTGCTCCTGACTGCAGGGCAAATGTATGGTGTGCTGGGTGTGCTTTTGGGAATTCCAATCTATGCCTCAATCAAGGTTGTCGTGACGGCTATTTTTGAATGGTATAAGAATTATAGTGGTTTGTACAGTGAAGAGAAAGAAGTAAGTATCGGAAATGAAGAATAGTGAAAAAATGTTGGTGTCTCTAGACCAGCAAGACTTAGCTCATGCCAATAAATATTTTAAACGTGCCTTGGAACAAGATGACAGTGAGACCTTGTTTGACTTGGCAGCTTATTTGGAATCCATTGGATTTTTTCCACAAGCCAAGGAAATTTATCTGCAAATACGAGATGAATTTCCAGAAGTGAATCTGAATTTGGCCCAGATTGCCAATGAAGATGGAGCGATTGAAGAAGCCTTTGAATACCTTGAAGCCATTGGACCAGACAGTCTTTATTATTTGGAGGCATTGGTGGTCAAGGCGGATCTCTATCAGTCAGAAGGCTTGGCAGATGTTGCACGTGAGAAATTGCTAGAGGCAGCTAGTTTGTCGGATGAACCCATTATCTTATTTGGTTTAGCCGAGTTGGAAATGGAACTGGGCGAATTTAAAGAAGCTGTGGTGCACTATGCCCTCTTGGATAATCGCGATATCTATGAGATGACAGGGGTTTCGACTTATCAACGAATCGGGATTGCCTATGCCAGCCTTGGAAAATTTGAAGCAGCAATTGAGTACTTGGAAAAGGCTGTTGAGCTGGAGTATGAAGACCAGACAGTCTTTGAGCTAGCGACCATTTTGTATGACCAAGAAGAATACCAAAAAGCCAATCTCTACTACAAGCAGTTGGATACCATCAACCCTGACTTTGAAGGCTATGAGTATGCCTATGCTCAATCCCTGCGCGCAGAGCATAAGATTGAAGAAGCTTTGGATATGGTCGAGAAAGGCTTGGCTAAGAATGATTTTGATACAGTCTTGCTCCTTTTGGCTTCCCAGTATGCTTATGAATTGCATGATAGCAAGGCAGCTGAAGACTATCTTTTGAAGGCACAAGAAGTGGCAGAAGACCAAAATGAAGTGACCTTGCGCTTGACTAACCTCTATCTTGAGCAAGAGCGTTACGATCAGGTAGTTGCGCTAAATAATGAAGAACTGGACAATGTTGTGGCGCGTTGGAATATTGCCAAAGCCTATCAGGCATTGGAAGAGGATGAAGCAGCACTGGAAATTTATGATCAGTTGCGAGAAGATTTAGCGGATAATCCAGAATTTTTGGCAGACTACATTGCGGCCTTGCGATTGGAAGGTGATATCCAGCTTGCCAAAGAATTAGCGCACCGTTATTTGCACTTGGTACCGGATGACTTGATTATGCAGGAATTTTACAACGAGGTGAATCATGATGGAGACCAATAAATTATTTCAATACAATACTTTAGGCGCCCTGATGGCAGGTCTCTATGGCGGTTCGCTGACAGTGGAGGAATTGCTAGAACATGGCGATTTGGGGCTGGGAACCTTGGACTCGATTGACGGAGAGTTGATTGTCCTAGATGGAAAGGCTTATCAGGCAAAGGGTTCCGGAGACCAACCACAAGTAGTAGAAGTTAGTGGAGAAACCAAGGTTCCCTATGCGGCAGTGATTTTTCATCAGCCAGAAGTTATCTTCAAGCAGCGATTTGAAATGACGGACCAAGAGTTGCACCAGCGGATTGAGTCCTACTATGACGGGGAAAATCTTTTTCGTTCGATTAAGATTAAGGGGCAATTTTCCAAGATGCATGTACGCATGATTCCGCGTTCTACTCCAGATAAAAAATTTGCGGAAGTAGCAACGCATCAGCCAGAGTATACAGCTGAAAATATTGCTGGAACCATTGTCGGAATTTGGACGCCTGAAATTTTTCACGGGGTCAGTGTAGCGGGGTATCACTTGCATTTTATCTCAGATGACCATAGCTTTGGCGGGCACGTCATGGATTATGTGATTGTAAATGGGCATGTTGAGATTGGTGCCGTAAATCAGCTGGATCAGCGATTCCCGGTACAAGATCGCGAATACCTTTTCGCAAAATTCAACGCCAAGGAAATCCGCGAAGATATTAATAAGGTGGAATGAGATGGAACTCGATATTTTATCTTTGCAACCGAGTTAATTTTACCTATCTGAAGAGAAGGTAAAAGCGGTTGGAGAATGGTTTGATGACTATCCGTTGGAGCCTCTACCTGTAAAAGAAATGAACGGGAAGATTTTTCTAACGGATGGTCATAGCCGAGCTTATCTAGCTTACGAATCAGGTAAAAAGACGATTTCCGTTGTTTGGGATGAAGACGATTTGGATTGGGATTTCTATTGGAAATGTGTCCAAGCTTGCCAAGAGCGAGGTGTCAATACTATTGCTGATTTGGAACAACGCCAACTCTCCAACAGTGACTACAAGGAAAAGTGGCTGGGTTGGTGTCAACAACTTGTTTCAAAATAAAAAAACACCTAGAAGGGATGGTCCTTTCTAGGTATTTTTGTGCTGATCAGAGTTTCATGGATTTTATTTTTTCTTCGGTCGGTGTCACGCGCAGTGTTTTTTGACCACGATAGGTCACAAAACCGGGTTTGCCACCACTTGGTTTATTGAGTTTTTTTGCTTCAATCATGTCCACTTGAACGAGATTTGACAGTCGGGCTTTTGAGAAATAGGCAGCTAGCTCTGCGGCATCTGTCTTGACTTCATCGCTGGGATCGAGATTATCCATGATGATGACGTGACTCCCTGGAATATCCTTGGTATGGAACCACAGTTCTCCTTTTTTAGCCATCTTGAAGGATAATTCATCATTTTGCAGATTATTTTTCCCAACCAGAATAATCGTCTTACCATCACTTGCCAAGTAACGTTCTGGTTTTTGACGTTTGGCAATTTTCTCACGGTGGCGTCGCTTGAGGTACCCTGTCTCGATGAGTTCTTCGCGAACTTCGTCAATTTCAGATAGATTGGCTTGACCGAGGATAGTCTCCACACTTTCCAGATAGAGAATCGTGGCCTTTGTATCTTCAATGAGACTAGACAAATGCTTGACAGCCTCTTTTAATTTTTGGTATTTTTTGAAATAACGTTGGGCGTTTTGACTGGGAGAAAGCGCCACATCAAGTGCGATTTCTAGGGGCTGCCCTGTATAATAATTGTCCAAAGTGACGCTAGGCTGGTCATTTGGAACCTGATGAAGGTAGGTGGTCAAGAGCTCGCCCTTTTGGCGGAATTCCTCTGCATTTTCGGTCGCAGTCAATTCTTCCTCTTGCTTGACCAATTTTTTACGATTTTTTTCTAGCTCACTGGCCACTCGCTTGATGAGTTCATTGGCCTGCTGGGCGACGCGGTCGCGCTCGGCCTTGTCGGCATAGTAAGTATCTAGAAGCTGGGAGAGATTGTCAAAACTCTGGTGGCTATCGGAAAATGGCAGAGCTGCATAGGATTTTTCCGTCAGACTTGGCTGGCAAGGAGCAGTAAAGAACTGTCGGAAATTCTTTAATTTATCCGTGACTAGAAGCTGACTTAATTCTGTCGCCGTATCTCGCCCCAAACCTTGAAAGAGACTTTGTAGCTGTTTTGGACCAAGGTCTTGTGTACTCAAGATTTCAAATAACTTCTCGTCAGAAATGGCAAATGGATTGCGGACATCCGTCTGCGGAGGTCGGATATAGCTTGAGCCAGGAAGAATGGTGCGGTAGGAATTTTGTGAAAATCCTACATGCTTAATGGCTTCGATAATGCGATTTTCGGTCTTGTCAACCAAGATAATATTGCTGTGTTTGCCCATAATTTCAACGACAAGAGTAGCTTGAATCTGGTCACCGATTTCGTCCTTGTTGGACACAGCAATTTCTAAAATTCGGTCATTTTCCAGCTGGCGTAAGTCTTCGATAACCGCACCCTGCAAGTATTTGCGTAGAATCATAGTGAAGGTATTGGGCACCTTTGGATTGGCAAATTCAGTATTGGTCAATTGAATTCGTCCAAAAACAGAATGTGCAGAAATCAAGAGCTTATGATTTTGACGATTGCTCCGAATTCCCAGCACCAGTTCTTGTTCAAAAGGTTGATTGATTTTCTGAATGCGACCACCTAAAAGCTGGCTGTGCAATTCTTGTGTCATGTGATGTAAAAAAAATCCGTCGAAAGACATGGTTTCTCCTCTTTTCTAGTCCTTCTAGTATAACATAAGTCCCTATAGATGTGGTAAAATGGAGAAAAGGAGAAGTTATGCAAGAATTAGAAAAATATATCGCCTTTGATTTGGAGTTTAATACGGTCAATGAAGTCAGTCACATTATCCAAGTTTCCGCAGTCCAGTTCGAAAATGGGCAAGAAGTAGCACACTTTGACTCCTATGCCTACACGGATGTTCCCTTGCAAAGCTTTATCAATGGCTTGACGGGTATTACAGCAGACAAGATTCAGCAGGCTCCCAAGTTAGAAATGGTGTTAGCATCATTTGCGAAGTTTGTAGGAGATACTTCTTTGATTGGCTACAATGCCCATAAGAGTGACCTTCCGCTGTTGGCTGAAAATGGTCTTGATTTGCAAAATCAGTATGCAATTGATGTCTATGATGAAGCATTTGAGCGTAGAAGTAGAGACTTAAACGGCATTGCTAATTTGCGCTTGTCAACGGTTTCTACCTTTTTAGGAATTAAAGGACAAAGTCACAATAGCTTAGAAGATGCACGCATGACAGCCCTCGTCTATCAACAATTTTTAGAATTCGACCAAAACAAGCTGTTATTGGAAAAGCAAGATCAGTCTAGCCACAATCCATTTTCAGGACTGGACTTATCTGGTTGGTTGGATTAAAAAATTACAAAAAACTATTGACAAATAAAAAATAAAACCGTAGAATAATACTCAATCAGAAAAGTACTAGACGAAAGTTTTCAGGGAGCTTGTGGTTATTGCGAACAAGTAGCGGACTTCTAGGAAATGGGCTGATGCTAAAATGGAATTCAAAACAATGCGAATTCGGTCGGCACACCTTACCGTGCAACTCCTTGATAGAGGAGATGGAGATATGGGAGTATTCTAGACAAATTCCATAAGTGAGGTGGCACCGCGGATTCTCGCCCTCGCATACTATTTAGTATGCGAGGGTTTTTCTATGGCTCTTAGTGAGGAAAGTCAGAATGACGCATCTGAGCTTAGAGACATTGACGCAGTTCGAGCTTAGCGAGGACTACGAACAGTTTAGTTCTTAATGAAATAAGGTGCATTGCCCCGCCATTGAATTTAGGGGAATTGACGCAGTTCGAACCCAGTGAGAACTGTGAACCTTAACATTCTGAATGATTGCGCGTTCGCAGAAGGTAGCAGGTCTTAGAAAGATGAATTCCACAATGAAGGAGAAATGATATGAAAAAACGATGGCGTCGCTTAGGGACAATAAAAGTGAATAGGAAATGTGTACTTACATCGGAATAAAATTTTTAGGAGAAATAGCATGAAAAATAAAGCGTTGATTGGAACATTGATTGGTTTGGTTGTCTTGGTGGCGGGTGCCCTTTATTTCAACGGGAAAAAGGAAACGACATCGCCTGAGAATAAGGTAGTTAAGGTGGGGATTTTGCAGTTTGTGACCCATGAAGCCTTAGATGAGATTGAAAAGGGAATCGAAGATGGCTTGGCAGATGCAGGTTACGACGGTAGCAATGTCAAATTGACAGTTCTCAATGCAGAAGGTGACCAAAGTAAGATTCAAACCATGAGTAAAAAATTGGTCAGCGATAAGAACGATGTGGTCATCGGGATTGCGACTCCAGCAGCTCAAGGCTTGGCAGCAGCAACTTTAGAAATTCCGGTTGTAATGGGTGCAATTTCAGACCCTATCGGAGCTAAATTGGTTAAAAATTTGAAAAAACCAGAAGCCAATATCACAGGAGTTTCGAACCAAGTTCCGCTCAAGCAAACGGTTGAACTCATCCAAAAAATCACACCAAATGTGAAGAAAGTCGGAGTTCTCTACTCAAGTAGCGAGGATAACTCAGTTTCACAAGTTAAAACATTCAAAGAATATGCAGAGGCAGCAGGTCTCACTGTGGAAGAATTTGCTGTTCCTTCTACAAATGAAATCAAAACGACAGTCGGCGTTATGGCAGGCAAGGTAGATGCTATTTTTGTACCGCAGGACAATACGATTGCCAGTGCCTTTCCAACGGTTATCTCAGAAGCAACGCCTGCAAAAATTCCAGTTTATTCGAGCGTAGACACGATGGTCAAACAAGGTTCTATCGCCTCTGTCGCTCAAAGTCAATACGGCTT
Source organism: Streptococcus gallinaceus (assembly GCF_024170225.1). Taxonomy (GTDB): domain Bacteria; phylum Bacillota; class Bacilli; order Lactobacillales; family Streptococcaceae; genus Streptococcus; species Streptococcus gallinaceus. The sequence continues at coordinate 270,358 of NZ_JALJXU010000002.1, forward strand.
GGGAACAGAGACAGCGAAGATCGCAGTTAAACTTTTGGCAGGTAAAAAAGTAGTGGATGTCCCAGTCAATGTGGTCAACACAGGAATACCGACATTGAACTTACAAGCAGCAAAAGACTTAGGAATTACCATTCCGTCTGATTTGCTTGACACGGCAGATATTGCTGTTAAAGAAAAATAGAAGGTAGAAAGAGATAGATATGATCATTTCATCGGTATCACAAGGGTTATTATGGGGAATTCTCGGTTTGGGGATTTACTTAACCTTCCGCATATTAAATTTTCCAGACATGACGACAGAAGGTTCTTTTCCACTCGGTGGAGCTGTGGCGGTAACGCTGATGAATCATGGATTTGACCCGCTCTTATCGACCTTAGCTGGTGCATTGGCTGGTTGCTTGGCAGGACTTGCTACGGGGCTTTTATACACAAAAGGTAAAATCCCAACGATTTTAGCGGGAATCTTGGTCATGACTTCTTGCAACTCTATCATGCTCATGCTGATGGGACGGGCTAATCTCGGATTGCTAGATATCAAGACCTTGCCAAACTTTTTACCATTTGAAGCGGATGTAAATCTCTTGGTTTTAGGATTGATAGCAGTGATGGTGGTGATTGGTGGATTGATTTATTTCCTCTACACGCGCGTTGGACAAGCCTATATTGCAACGGGTGATAATCGCGACATGGCCAAAAGTTTTGGTATCAATACGGACCGAATGGAAGTGATGGGTTTAGTCATCTCGAATGGCCTGATTGCCCTTGCAGGAGCGCTCGTCAGCCAACAAGATGGTTACGCTGATATCTCAAAAGGGATTGGGGTTATCGTCATCGGCCTAGCCAGCATCATCGTCGGAGAAGTTCTTTATTCTACAAATCTGACCTTGCTTGAACGTCTGATTGCCATCGTTGTCGGCTCCATCTTCTATCAATTTTTGATTACAGCAGTGATTGCGCTTGGCTTTAATACCAATTACCTGAAACTCTTTAGTGCTTTAGTCTTGGCTTTCTGTCTTCTTATACCAGTGCTCAAAGAAAAATTCTTTAAGGGGGTGACCTTATCACGATGAAAGCAATTGTCGAATTAAAAAATGCAACCAAGATTGTCAACAATGGCTTTGATGAAGATAAAGTCATCCTGGACAATGTCAACTTGACTATTTACGAAGGCGATTTTATTACGATTTTAGGAGGAAATGGCGCTGGGAAATCCACTCTGTTCAATGTCATCGCAGGAACTCTGCTCCTGTCTAGCGGTACGGTGTATATCCTAGGCGAAGACGTGACAAATTGGCCTGCAGAAAAACGTGCCAAATACCTTGCTCGTGTTTTCCAAGATCCCAAAATGGGAACGGCACCCCGGATGACAGTCGCAGAAAATCTCCTGATTGCCAAGTTCCGTGGACAAAAACGAGGTCTAGTTTCGCGTAATCTGCCAAAATATACGGATGAATTTACCCGCTTGCTTGGACGGATTGGGAATGGATTGGAAAAACATGTGGAAACACCTGCGGGACTCTTGTCTGGTGGGCAACGTCAGGCGCTCAGCCTTCTTATGTCTACCTTGACTCAGCCAGATTTGCTGCTGCTCGATGAGCATACGGCTGCTCTAGACCCCAAAACTAGTGTCTCTCTCATGCAGTTGACACAAGAGTTGATTGAGGCTAGTCAGCTGACAGCGCTCATGATTACCCACCACATGGAGGATGCCCTCACATACGGCAACCGCCTCATTGTCATGAAGGATGGAAATATCGTGCAAGACATGGCCCACGATGAAAAATCCCAGATGAAACTGGAAGATTACTATCAATTTTTTGAATGAGTAGGGAATGTTAACGAAGACATCAAAATACCACCGAGGATTTCTCCATGGTGGTATTTTTTATAGAACTTGTCTTAAAAAATGAATCAAGAAGGGAAGTGAATTCCAAAAAGTATGATAAATAATTGGATAATAAATACACTTGGTCTTTCTAAAATAGATAGACAGTATGATCCCTGGAGCCAAATAAGACATAAAATCTGTTATTTGTAATCCATTCCACAGAATATGAAGCAAGGAAAATAGAACGACTGAAGCTACAATATCTAAATAATACTTTTTAAAGGGTTTAAATATCTCCATGATAATACCACGATAAACCATCTCTTCACAAAAAGGACTAATGAGTATGATACTGAATATTACTAGAATATTTGTAGTGCTATCAGATGTAGAGAGCAAATCCAATATTCCAGACTGATTTTGAGTAACCGGAAAACATAAAGCGGTAATGATTGTCCAAATTATGTGACAAATCAGGAACAATATAAAGTAGCCAATATAAGATCCTTTGAACTGAAACTGGAAAATCTCCCTATTCCCATATTTCCAAATAATCCATGTTGCGAATATACCAATAATCAATGTCAAAATCGATTGAATGAATTGATAGTTAAACTCAGATAATTTCTGAATAAAGTCTAAACTCAAAATCATATTTTGGATTCCCATATCTAACAATAAAACGATAGCTGCTAGATAATAAAATTTAGTGCGTTCTGGATTTTTCTTAAACATGCTCCCATCTCCTTCTAAGCTACTTCAAAAAAATTTGAAGTGCTTATTATGTAAAATATTATTCTTTTTCATCAATTGGTCGCGATTGATAGATAGATTATAATCTGCTGATGATTAAAAGTCAATATAATTTCTTAAAATTTCATATAAAACGGATGGTTTCTACCACCAAGTTTTCATACTTGTATTTCCAATTGAAAAAGTTATCATGTCGTCTGCATGAGTTGATAGTTCAGTGGAAAAAGGGACATGTTATTAGCATGGTTTGCTGTTTCTGTGTCAGAACTATCATGCTGTTCGCAAGGTCGGATTGTCCGTCAAACATATTGCCATGTTTAGAGCATAGCAATTTTGCTTGAGATAAGTACTCACCAAAACAGAAACAGAGTAAGCAGCTTTATTGGAAAGGTGGATTGGTTATTCTTAGTCAGGTTCGGTACAATATAAATAAATATATTTGTTTATGATATACTAAATAAAAAGGAGAATGCTATGTCAAAACGGAAAAAGTTTACAATCGGTGCGTTACTGTGTCTATTAGTAGGAGGAATCATTATGTTTAGTTTGAATCATATAAAGCAAGAGGAAATTGAAGCAAATCGTAATCGAGAATATGAAATTTCTTTGGTTAATACCTTGAAAAATTCATATAGTGATTTAGAGTTCATCAAAATATCCAACCCAGTAAAAACGGTAAAACCAGGAGATTGGTCGTGTTTCGTTGAACTAGTCTTCACTAATGGAGATAAAGTTAAATATAATTTGGAACATGGTCGAGAGTATGAGATAAACAGAGGAGGGATTTTATCTGAACAAGAATCGAATATTTTAGCTAACCATCAGGGGATAACTACTCAACAGGTGAAAGTGACCTATTCTAATGAAAGTAATAGAGTAATCTAAGAGGAGGATGTATGGTATCGTTTCAGTATACTGATCAACACTTAAATAATTTTAATAAGGGTCATATGGTATATAGTGTAAATTCTAATTTTGTTAGTCGGAATAACACTATAAAAATAATACCTTACGATTCTAATCAAAAAGGGAAATATATTCTCCAAACTCCAGATGGCCAACAATTCAAAGTACTAGCCACAAAAGTTGACAAGGCTACAGGTTTTGATGGTATGGCAGTAGCTCCGATGATTGATGGGAAGGTTGATATTACAAATGTTGCAGTAATTGCTGCTGCCACTGATTTTGGGTTTTCAACAGATGGACAGAGAAAAGATACATTGGGAGCGGTCGTTGCTTCCTTTCCTAATAGTCCTTCTCCACAAGAACCAGTGGTTTCTAAATGGATTGGAGATTTGAAGAAACAATATACCATTGCCCAGTTATCGGGCTATTCTCAATCTGCTTATATGTTAAAAGTTGGCGCACATCATTAGATTCCCACCACTGTCTTTAATGGATGGTTTCGCTATGATTCCCTAACGGATGAAGAAAGAGACTATATTCAGAACCATTTATCTGATTTTATCAACTACCGGAAAACGGATGACTCTGTTACGCATTTTAATGATTATAATGGCAAACAATTTATGTTGAATGACATGGGGACCATTAAATGGGTAAAAGGAAGTTCTCACGATATATCGGACTGGTATTTCGATCCTAAAACAGGGCGTACGTTGGATAAAAAAGGAGGGAAAATAGTTTTTCCCTTGTCGACTGTAGTCCAACAGGGACTTCGAGAAGACATGAAACGCTTCGCTTCTCTCAAGAAAAAATGGAAAAAATCTGGTGGGAAGCTAACGAGTTCCGAAAAACTCTTCTTGGATGCGGCTCAGTGTATGGTCTTGTCGCGGTCAATGGCAGAGGCGGCTAAGTTAGGTTCGGCTAAGGTTGCGAAGTTGAAGAAAAAAGCAGATGCAGAAGTAGAAGCTATTTGGGGTCAGATTGATTTTCATTCCTATAGTGCTTTGACTTATTGGGAAGTGGAGTCACTTTTTGCTTCTAGAGGGGTCAGTCGTTCTGCTTTTGTAGATGATTTTCAAACCAAAACAGCCAGTGTTTCCGATAAATTTCGTCAGTTGTCTGAAGACTTTCAAATGCTCAAACAACAGATTGATAGTGGTGTGTCGGAATTGGAAGCTCGTGATCAATCTTTCGCCAAGGAGTTTACAGGATGGACAAACAGCATATAATCTATGAAGATATACGAAAGAAGGAGCAGGAGTTAGAGGAGATGGGGCTTCATTTTCAGCAACACCTGCGCAAGATTGATCGAGAAGAAGAGGAAGTGACTTCTCGTCGTAGAATCTTGGAGCGAATGATGCAAGTTGAAGAGGAGAAACTCTATCATAGTTTGAAACGTTTTTCCCATGATGGATGTCAGTTGGATGACTTTCATGCACTGACAAGACAGCTACATCGTGAATCAGAGGATATTTTCCATAAGAAAATGGGACAATTGGAGCAAGAACGAGAGAATGCGACTCAGTCATTTCGTCGGAATCAGATGGTTCTAGAAAGTGAGCTTACAGAAATCAGGAGGCAATATGATGCAAGCACCGATGAATGAATACTACACAGAAAAAGGGTATGAATTTGCCTTAATGCAAATGCGAAAAATGTTGGAACGACAACGAATTCTGGCAGAGGCGTCTGCAGCCATTGCATCAAAAGAAGAACAATTATCTTGGTTCACTAGTAAGGCAAAGAAAGAAGCGACTAGCACTAAATCGATAATTCAACAAGTAAATAAGCAGATGGATACAGCTATTTCTGGGCAATTTCGGACGAAGATGGAAGAAACTGTAAAAGAGACAGTAGTATCCTATAATGATATCTAGAGAGGGTGACCTCTTTTTTTATTTGATCGTGAGTAGGATGGGGAAGTCTACTGCCGCAGATTCTTTTTTAAAGAATCAGTTCTCACATTTTTTGAAAAAATGATGAAAACAGTGTATAATATAGTTGATATGCGATGAATCGCAAGCTGTAATTCGACTTGCCAACCAAAGAAAAATTGGACGCAAGGGCCGTTAGTAAAAAAATAAACTCAAAAGGAGCTCACATGAGTGAAATAAAAATTATTGCCTTGGGTGGTGTGAGAGAAAACGGAAAAAATCTCTACATCGCTGAAGTCAATGACCAGATTTTTGTCTTGGATGCCGGACTCAAATATCCTGAAAATGAACAGTTGGGTGTGGATGTCATCGTGCCAAATTTTGATTACTTGGTGGAAAATAAAAAACGTGTTGCAGGTGTCTTCTTGACACACGGGCATGCGGATGCCATCGGTGCCTTGCCCTATTTGTTGGAAAAAGTGAAGGTGCCTGTTTTTGGCTCGCACTTGACCATTGAACTGGCTAAATTATTCGTAAAAAATTATCCAGCAACCAAGAAATTTAACGACTTCCACGTCATCAATGCCAAGGCTGAGATTGATTTTGGGTCAACACAAGTTTCTTTCTTTAAAACAACTCACTCAATTCCAGAAAGCTTGGGAATCGTGGTTAAAACAGATGAAGGAAATATCGTCTATACCGGTGATTTCAAGTTTGACCAGGCAGCGGATCCATTTTACAAGACTGATTTTGCCCGCTTAGCAGAGATTGGCCGTGAGGGTGTCCTTGCACTCTTGTCTGACTCAGCCAATGCGGAAAGTCATGTGCAAGTGGCTAGCATGCACGAGGAAGCTACTGAGATTTTGGATACGATTGCGGATTGGGATGGCCGTGTCATTGTGGCGGCTGTTGCCAGCAATATCGCTCGTATTCAACAAATTTTTGATGCGGCAGAAGCAACTGGTCGTCGCGTTGTCCTAACTGGACACGATGTGGAAAATATCGTTCGCACGGCTATTAACTTAAAAAAATTGCGTCTGGTCAGCGAACGCCTCTTGATCAAACCAAAGGAAATGTCTAAATTTGAAGATAATGAACTCATCATCCTTGAAACAGGTCGAATGGGAGAGCCTTTGAATGGTCTTCGTAAGATGTCTATCGGTCGTCACCGCTATGTGGAAATCAAAGACGGGGACTTGGTGTACATTGTTACCACACCAAGCATTTCAAAAGAAGCAGTTGTGGCTCGTGTAGAAAATATGATTTACCAAGCGGGTGGTGTGGTCAAATCCATTACAAAAAATCTGCGCGTGTCTGGTCACGGGAATGCGCGTGATTTGCAGCTCATGCTCAATATTCTTCGACCAAAATTCCTCTTCCCAATTCAAGGTGAGTACCGTCAACTCGATGCCCATGCCACTGCTGCATTGGAGATTGGCATGTTCCCAGAAAATATCTTCATTGTCAAACGTGGTGACGTTATGAGCTATGAGCAGGGAGATTTTGTTCACAATGGTTCCGTGCCAGCAGGCGATGTCATGATTGACGGAAATGCTATCGGTGATGTGGGCAATATTGTCCTACGTGACCGTAAGATTTTGTCGGAAGATGGGATCTTTATTGTGGCAATCACGGTCAATAAGCGGGAGAAGAAGATTATTTCTAAGGCGCGTGTACACACTCGTGGATTTGTCTATGTTAAGAAGAGCAAAGATATCTTGCGTGAAGCGGTAGATGTCGTGAACAATGCTGTGGAAAACTACTTCACGAAAGATAGTTTTGACTGGGGAGAACTCAAGTCAGCTGTCCGTGATGACTTATCTAAATACCTCTATGACCAAACCAAACGCCGTCCAGCAGTGCTGCCGGTGATTATGGAAGTGAAATAAAGCCGATTCCCGATATTGTCTGTTCAACAGAGGGAATTTTTCTATCAAAAGGAGACGAGATATGGCAACAATGCGCATCGAATACAATTCAGAAGCTCTTATGCAGTACCGTGAGGTGACGGTCATTTATCCAGATAGTAGCGAGGTGACAGCCGAGGAAGCCGCTGATACCGATATTCCAGTCCTCTACTTGCTTCATGGCATGAATGGCAATCAGAACTCATGGACAGGTCGAACCAATCTAGAACGGCTGGTTCGTCATACCAACTTGATTGTTGTCATGCCCAATTCGGACAATGCTTGGTATACCAACACCGCTTCAGGTCTCAACTACTATGATGCTATTGCGGAGGAGTTGCCTCAAATCTTGCGGCGTTTCTTCCCCAATATGACACAGAGGCGAGAGAAGACCTTTATCGCAGGTCTGTCCATGGGTGGTTATGGTGCCTATAAGATTGCTCTCAAGACCAATCGTTTTTCCTATGCCGGTTCCTTCTCAGGGGCTATCGGTCTAGGCTTAGCAGGCTTGGACGTGACTGAGTTGACGGATGGCGATCGGACTTATTGGCAAGGTGTCTTTGGAGAATTGGACGACTTGTCTGGCTCGGAGCATATTTTGACCAATGTAGTTGGTGAGCATGATGGACAAACTAAGTTTTACGCTTGGTGTGGCGAGGAAGATTTCCTCTATGCTTCAACTCAAACAGCTGTCAATGAAATGACCAATCTCGGTCTAGAACTCACTTATGACCATGCACTGGGCACGCATGACTGGTATTATTGGGAAAAACAGATTGAGATTTTCTTAGAAATGTTGCCAATCAACTATGTTAAAGAAGAAAGATTGTCGTAAGGAAATGCAGTATAAAGGAGAGCGCAATGTGGTTATTATTTGGAGCGGGTGCTGTTATTAGTGCCGTACTGAATCTGCTTTGTCTTTTTTATCGCAAGCATGTGGTCTGGTTGGGATTTGTCAGTATATCTCTGGCTGCCTTGACGATATGTGCTTTTTATTCTGATAGTGCTAGTCGTGTATTGCACGAGGATTGGAGTGGATTGCTGGACATCATGCCAATGATGAGCTCAATTTTGTGGTGGTTTATAGGGATTCTTATACTGGTTAATTCTTTGGCCTTCTTTTCAAAGAATAAGTAAATACAAGGCGGTTCAAACCGCCTTTTTTCATCTTCCATATGGCTTCATTGCTCATTTTTTGATACAATAAATTCATGATTATACTTAGTGGAAATAAAATTGAGCGTTCCTTTTCAGGAGATGTGCTCTTTGATAATATTACGATTCAGGTGGATGAACGCGATCGGATTGCTCTTGTCGGGCGAAATGGTGCGGGTAAGTCGACTCTCTTGAAAATTCTGGTGGGAGAAGAGGCGCCGACATCGGGTGACGTCAATACCAAGCGTGACCTGACCTTGTCTTACTTGGCGCAGGATAGCCGTTTTTCATCAGAAAATACTATTTATGATGAAATGCTTCATGTCTTTGATAATTTACGTCAAACGGAAAAACGCCTACGTGCCATGGAATTGCAGATGGGAGAAGTAGCAGGTGCGGAACTGGACCAGCTCATGAAAAGCTATGATCTGCTATCAGAAGACTTCCGTCTTCGTGGCGGATTTACCTATGAAAGTGACATTCGTGCCATATTGAATGGCTTTAAGTTTGACCAAACTATGTGGGGCATGCAGATTTCAGACTTGTCTGGCGGGCAAAATACACGCTTGGCGCTGGCCAAAATGCTACTAGAGAAACCAGAACTTTTGGTGCTGGATGAGCCGACCAACCACTTGGATATTGAGACCATTGCCTGGCTGGAATCTTATCTGGTCAATTACCAAGGCGCCCTCATTATCGTTAGTCACGACCGTTACTTCTTGGATAAGGTGGCGACGATTACCTATGATTTGAACACGCATTCATTGGACCGTTATGTGGGAAATTACTCTACTTTTATGGATTTAAAAGCGGAGAAATTGGCAACTGAAGAAAAGAATTTTGAGAAGCAACAAAAGGAAATTGCCAAGTTAGAAGACTTTGTTCAGCGCAATATTGTGCGTGCATCTACCACCAAACGAGCTCAGGCTAGACGCAAGCAGCTAGAGAAGATGGAGCGATTGGACAAGCCGACTCAGGGACAAAAGTCAGCTAATATGACCTTTCAGGCAGATAAGGTTTCTGGGAACGTCGTCTTGACCGTCGCGGATACAGCTATCGGATACGGTGAGGAAATTTTAGCCCAGCCCATCTCACTAGATGTCAAAAAACTAGATGCCATTGCCATCGTTGGACCAAATGGTATCGGAAAATCAACCTTTATCAAATCCATCGTAGGACAAATTCCATTTATCCAAGGAAGTGCAACTTTTGGCGCCAATGTAGAAGCTGGATATTATGACCAAAATCAGTCCAATCTAACGCGGACAAATATAGTTTTGGATGAATTGTGGAACGCCTTTCCGACAACAGCCGAGGTGGCTATCCGTAATCGGTTGGGTGCCTTTCTCTTTTCAGGAGATGATGTCAAAAAGTCAGTGTCTATGCTCTCTGGTGGGGAACGCGCTCGCTTGCTTTTGGCAAAATTATCCATGGAAAACAACAACTTTCTCATTCTGGACGAGCCGACCAACCACTTGGACATTGATAGTAAGGAAGTACTAGAAAATGCTCTGATTGACTTTGACGGGACGCTTCTCTTTGTCAGTCACGACCGCTATTTTATCAATCGTGTGGCGACAAAAGTGCTGGAAATTTCCGAGGATGGTTCTACCCTTTACCTTGGTGATTACGATTACTACGTAGAGAAAAAGGCGGAGTTAGAAGCTATGGCGGAGGCCCAGTCCACACCTGCCGCTTCTTTAGCGGAAGCTCAGTCCAATGGAGACGATTACCAAGCGCAAAAGGCCAATCAGAAAGAACTCCGCAAACTCACTCGTCGGATTGCAGAAATCGAAGCACGTCTTGAGGTCATTGAGGCGCGTGAGTTGGAAATCCATGACAGCATGCTGTCGACAAACGATATCGGTCTTCTAGCTGATTTGCAAAAAGAAGTGGATGCTATTCAGGCCGAGCAAATGGAGCTGATGGAAGAGTGGGAAAGCCTTAGTGAGCAGGTAGAATAATGCCAAATTACGGAGAGATTTTCAAAGAGTTTCGTCTGAACAAGCAACTGACTTTGACCGAGCTGGCTGACGACCAAGTCTCGGTTTCTCAGCTGTCGCGCTTTGAACGTGGGGAATCAGACCTGTCTATTTCAAAATTTTTTCATGTTTTGGAAAAGTTGAAGCTAACGCCAAGTCAATTTATGAACCGAGTCAGCAATTATCGACGCAATGACCAGATTCACCTCATGGCTCAAATGGCTTGCGCTCATTATCAAGAAGACACGGCGACATTGGCCCAGTTAAAGGCTGGTCAGCAGAACCTTTATATTGAAAAACCGCAAAACAAGCGTGCCCAGCTCAATGCTATCTTGCTTCAAGGAGCCATTTGTGACCTGGACGCTAGCCAGCAGATGACTGAGCAGGATTTGGGTATCGTATCAGACCATCTTTTTTGCACCGAGGATTGGCAGATTGATGAGTTGATTTTGATTGGTAATTTATATCAATATTACAAGACGGATCTGATGTGTCGCCTGGTGGATGAAGTGGTTGGTCGACGCGACTTTTACATGGATATGCCCACTCATAAAAATCTAGTCGAGGTGACCTTGCTTAACATCATTTTAACCCTGACGGAGCGCGGAGAATTGGTCAAGGCGCAGGGTTATGACCAAATTTTAGAGCCGCTTTTGTCCAATGAACGCAATGCCTATCACCGCTTGATTTACCTTTATGTCAAAGGATTTCTTACCTATAAAAATGGAAATGTAAGCGGAAAAACAGACATGCAGCACGCTATCCAAGCCATGGTCTGGATCAACAACCACCACCATGCTCGTACCTATCAAAAACATTTTGATAAGCATGTAGGAGAAGAGTGAATGTGGAAATAATTTTTGTATTCCCACATATGCAAAAAAATAAAAACCCTCTAACAAACTAGACTATAATACTGTCTAGAATGTAGGAGGTTTTTTAGATGAATAAAACGATTTTAAAGCTTTTAACCAGTCGAGCGATCAACAAGATTGGGAATATTTTTTATGACTATGGCAATAGCGTCTGGCTGGCTTCCATGGGAGCGATTGGGCAGCAGTTTTTGGCATTTTACCAAATGGCTGACACGGTAACGTCCATTATTTTCAATCCCATCAGCGGAGCTATTGTAGACCGATTTAAGAGGAGACAGATTCTTCTAACAACGTCTCTGCTTTGTGCCCTTGCCTGTACGGTAGCAGCACTTATTTCAAACGATACCATCATGCTCTATGCGCTGGTGATTGTCAATATTGTTCTTGCCATTTCCAGTTCATTTTCGCGGATTGCCAATAAATCGTATATCACAGAATTGGTCGAAAAGGATGAGATTATTCGCTATAATGCGCAGTTAGAGGCTGTTTTACAGGTTATTGGAGTGGCGTCACCCATTTTTTCATTTCTCGTGATTCATTTTACGAGTTTGCGGGTGACTCTATTGCTTGATGCGCTCAGTTTCCTGCTGTCATTTTTCTTGGTAATGGCTATTAAGCCAGAAGAGAGCCATTTTCAAGTTCAAGCCAATAGCGGACTGACTGTCAAGGCTATTCTCAAGGATATTTGGGATGGGTTAGTCTATATCTATCATGAAAAACAGGTTTTGTTTCTACTGGTATTAGCAGCCTTGGTTAATTTTCTTTTAGCTGGATTTGCTTATTTGCTACCCTTTGCAGACCAACTCTATCATCAAGATGGCTCCTACGCTAGCTTGCTGACCTTGGGTGCCATTGGTTCCATCTTGGCAGCCTTTGTTTCTGGGAAAATCAAGGGCTCGATGACCAACTTATTGCTCAATCTTGGCTTGAGCGGTCTAGGTGTTATGGTGTTAGGCTTATCAGCGATTGCATCGGTTCCAGTGTGGATTTCTTTTGGTGGAAATGTCATTACCGAATTTTTCATGACTATTTTCAACATTCATTTTCTCAGTCAAATTCAGATGAGAGTGCCAAATGAATTAATGGGGCGTGTATTTTCAGGTGTCTTTACCGTAGCAATCCTCTTTATGCCACTAGGGACTTGGCTCATATCAGCTCTTCCCCATGCAGTTCAATTAACTAGTTTTTTCTGGATTGGTGGAGGTGTATTTCTGATTGCTCTAATGGGAATGTTACTGACAAAACGGGAAATCTAAGGCTGAATTGATACATAGTGCCTGCATTTTTGGTATAATTAGGAGGAAATGAATGTTAAAAGGAGAACACCATGATTTTAATTACTGGAGCAAATGGTCAACTTGGTACAGAAATGCGTCATCTCTTGGATGAACGTGGGATTGAGTATGTCGCTGCAGACGTAGCAGAAATGGACATCACCGACGCATCAAAAGTCGATGCCTTCTTTGCAGAAGTGAAGCCAACAATCGTTTATCACTGCGCAGCCTACACAGCAGTCGATGCCGCTGAAGACGAAGGAAAAGAACTCAACTACAAAATCAATGTTACAGGGACTGAAAATGTCGCAAAAGCAGCTGCAAAATATAATGCAACTTTGGTTTATATCTCAACAGACTATGTCTTTGAAGGTCAAAAACCAGTTGGTTTAGAATTAGAAGTGGATGAGCCAGCCAACCCACAAACAGAGTACGGTCGTGCCAAACGCTTGGGTGAAGAAGCGGTAGAAAAATACGCAGAAAAATTCTACACCATTCGTACAGCATGGGTATTCGGAAATTATGGTAAAAACTTTGTCTTCACCATGCAAAATTTGGCTGAAACACGCGATACGCTTGGCGTTGTCAACGACCAATTTGGCCGTCCAACTTGGACACGTACCCTGGCTGAATTCATGATATACTTGGTAGACCATAAAGAAGAATACGGTTATTACCACTTGTCAAATGATTCAGAAAAAGGAATCAGCTGGTATGATTTTGCAGTAGAAATCTTGAAAGACAAAGCTGTTACAGTTAATCCAGTTTCTTCAGACCAATTCCCAGCTAAAGCCAAACGCCCACTCAATTCAACTATGAGTCTGGCAAAAGCAAAAGCAACAGGTTTCCATATTCCAACTTGGCAGGAAGCCCTAGAAGCCTTTTATAAACAAGGTCAGGATAAATAATCAGAGCAGGCGATAGCCTGCTTTTTTCTATCTATTCGGTCTGATTTATGGTATAATAATCTGATTATACTTTTTAGAAGTTAGGACTATGAAAGACGTATTTATTATTGGTAGTCGTGGATTACCAGCCAAGTATGGCGGGTTTGAGACCTTTGTTGAACAACTAGTTTCCCGCCGCATTTCAAATGACATTCGGTATCATGTAGCTTGTCTTTCGGATGACAGCCATCATGAACATAGTGACTATATGGGAGTGGATTGTTTTACTGTTAATCCACCTAAACTAGGACCTGCTCGTGTCATCGCTTATGATATGATGGCCATTGCCTATGCCTTGGACATCATCAAAAAAGAGCAGATTCAAGAGCCGATTTTGTATATTTTGGGCAATACCATCGGGGCTTTTATTGCGCCCTTTGCTCGAAAAATCCACAAAATTGGTGGGCAACTTTTTATCAATCCAGATGGTTTAGAGTGGAAGCGTAGCAAGTGGGCCAAGCCAGTACAAGCCTACCTCAAGTATTCAGAAAAGGCCATGACGCGCCATGCGGACTTGGTGATTTCTGATAATGAGGGAATTGAAGACTATATTCAAATAGCTTATCCTTGGGCCAAGACGGCTTTTATTGCTTACGGAACGGATTTGGAAGAGACTAGCCTGACTAAGCAAGATTCAAAAGTGCGCCAATTTTTTGAACAATGGAAGATGACGGAAAAGGACTATTTTCTGATTGTTGGGCGTTTTGTGCCTGAAAACAATTACGAAACCATCATTCGTGAGTTTATGAAGTCGCAAACTAAGCGAGATTTGGTCATTATTTGCAATCACCAAGGTTCCGCTTATTTTGACCAATTGAAACAGGAAACAGGTTTTGAAGGTGATGCTCGGATAAAATTTGTAGGAACGGTTTATGATCAGGACTTGCTGAAGTACATCCGGCAAGAAGCGCGTGCCTATTTACACGGACACGAAGTGGGTGGAACCAATCCTGGTCTTCTTGAAGCACTGTCCCATACCAATGAAAATCTGGTTCTGGGTGTTGATTTTAATCGCAAGGTTGCTCAAGATACAGCCTATTACTGGACAAAATCCGCAGGTCAGTTGGCAACTTTGATTGACCAAGTAGATCAGTCGGTTGAAAATCAGGAAATGGGGCAGAAAGCCAAGGCTCACATGCGAGCAGATTATACATGGGAGAAGATTGTCCGCCAATACGAGGACTTGTTTTTAAAATGAAGATAAACATACTCATGTCCACCTATAATGGTGAACGTTTTATAGCTGAGCAGATACGAAGTATCCAAGAGCAGACTGTTACAGACTGGACTCTGTTGATACGAGATGATGGTTCGAGTGACCAAACTCCTGAGATTATTCAAGCATTTGCTCAAGAGGATAGTCGTATTCGGTTCATTAATGCTAGGGAGCGCAAGAACTACGGGGTTATCAAAAATTTCTATACTCTGCTGAAATACGAAGAGGCTGACCTCTACTTTTTCTCTGATCAGGATGACATCTGGTTGCCGGAAAAAATTGCCATGACCTTGGCAGAAGCCGATCACTATTCAGCTGAGGAGCCCTTGCTCATTTATACAGACCTGAAAGTGGTTAATCAAGACTTAAAGGTAAGTTCTGAGTCCATGATTCGTAGTCAGTCACATCATGCTAATACACAATTGGTCCAAGAACTGACTGAAAACACGGTCACTGGTGGCACTATGATGATCAATCATAGCTTGGCACAGTTGTGGCAAGGTGATGAAGAAATTCTTATGCACGACTGGTATTTAGCACTACTGGCAGCGGCTTTTGGTAAACTAGTTTACATCGACAAGGCTGGCGAGTTATATCGTCAGCACGATAGCAATGTCCTTGGAGCCCGTACTTTGTCAAAACGGATGCAAAATTGGATTCGTCCACAGCTCTTATTTTCCAAATATTGGAGTCTTATAAAAGGTACTCAGCTACAAGCACGTTACCTCCTATCCCATCCCTTATCTCCTGAAAATCGTGAAATGGTTCAGGCCTTTGTGGACATCATGGAAAAAGGATTCTTGGAGAGAGCACGGGTGCTGAGACGCTATGGATTTAGAAAAAACAAGGCTTTTCATACCTTTGTTTTCACCGTTTTAATACTAACAAAATTTGCCTATAAGGAGTAATCATGGATATTTTTTCCAAGAAAAATCGTATTCTTTTGAAAGAATTGATTAAAACAGATTTTAAATTACGCTACCAGGGTAGTGTTGTCGGCTACATGTGGTCCATTTTGAAACCGCTGATGCTCTTTGCTATTATGTATACTGTCTTTATACACTTTCTTCGTATGGGGAATGACGTGCCTCACTTTGCAGTTGCCCTCTTGCTAGGGAATGTCATCTGGTCTTTCTTTTCTGAAGCGACCAATATGGGGATGGTTTCGATTGTCAGCCGAGGAGATTTGCTTCGTAAGCTGAATTTTTCTAAACATATTATCGTCTTATCAGCTATTTGTGGTGCCATGATTAACTTTGCTATAAACTTGATTGTGGTCTTGATTTTTGCAGCTATCAACGGTGTAAAGGTTGAGTGGAGCCTGGTTGCTTTTATCCCATTCCTCTTTATTGAGCTCTTCCTTTTGGCCTTTGGTGTAGCCTTGCTCTTGTCTGCCCTCTTTGTGAAGTTCCGTGATTTGGGACAAATTTGGGAAGTTGTGATGCAGGCAGGCCTCTATGCAACGCCAATCATCTACTCAATTGGATTTGTTAGAGAGCGCAGTGTGCTAGCTGCTAAACTCATCATGCTCAACCCGCTCGCACAGATTATCCAAGATGCACGTTATATCTTGATGGATAGAGCTAATATTCCAATCTGGCAATTGTCACATAACTGGATGTATATCCTTTTCCCATATGTGGTTCCAGTTTTTGTTTTTGCGATTGGTTTGATGGTATTCAATAAAAATGCCAAACGTTTTGCGGAGATTATCTAATGACAGACAAAAATATTGCAGTAAAAGTAGACCATGTCAGCAAGTTTTTCCGCTTGCCGACAGAACAGACCTACAGCTTGCGAACAGCTATGGTCAACCGTTTTAAAGGAATAAAAGGCTACCGGGAACAACATGTTCTAAAAGACATTTCTTTTGAAGTTGAAAAAGGAGATTTCTTTGGGATTGTTGGACGAAATGGTTCAGGTAAGTCTACTCTCTTAAAAATCATTTCTCAGATTTATGAGCCTGAAAAAGGTTCTGTAACCATTGATGGGAAATTAGTTTCCTTTATCGAGCTCGGTGTCGGATTCAACCCTGAATTGACTGGTCGTGAGAATGTCTACATGAATGGAGCTATGCTTGGCTTCACAACTGAAGAAATTGATAGCATGTATGACGATATTGTCGAGTTTGCAGAGTTGAAAGACTTCATGAACCAAAAACTCAAGAACTACTCAAGCGGGATGCAGGTGCGACTTGCCTTTTCCGTAGCTATCAAGGCACAAGGTGATATCTTGATTTTGGACGAAGTTCTTGCGGTCGGAGACGAAGCCTTCCAGCGTAAGTGTAATGATTATTTCATGGAGCGCAAAAAAAGCGGCAAGACAACTATCCTTGTAACCCATGACATGGGCGCAGTAAAAAAATATTGTAACAAGGCAGTCTTGATTGAGCATGGCTTGGTAAAAGCTTTGGGCAATCCAGAAAATGTAGCCAATCAATACAGCTTTGATAACACAGCTCCTCTTCACCATGAAAATCATGAAACAGAAGAAGTGGTCGAAGAAGTAGAGGAGGAAAAAGCAAGAGTGGAGAACTTCCAGTTGCAGCTCTTGAGTCCTGCTCAAATAACACCAAAAGATACTATTCATTTTCAAATTGATTATGATGTATTAGAAGACATTGAGACGTATATCGCCCTGTCCTTGACAGACATCGACCGAAATATCTGGATTTACAATGATAACTCGATGGATAGCAAGCAGTCAGGTTCTGGTCACAAAACGGTGCACTATACTTGCTCGATGCCGACAGTTAATGACTTGAAAATGAAATTAGAAGTGACAGTCCGTGACCAAGATGGCAATATGTTGGCTTTTTCGGATGCTACTCAGATGCCGATTATCTTTATCGCGCGTGATGATATTGCTCCAGATGACCTTTCTGCCTTGGATTCAGCAAGTGGCTTGATTCAGCGAAATGGTCAGTGGACATTCCACAATGAAAAATAAGAAAGAGTGGCCAATTCAGTTGGAACTCGTTTGAATGGAAGAGGTTTTTATGACAGAAACTCCACTTGTTTCTATTATTTGTACAGTCTACAATAAGGCGCCGTGGTTGCAGCAGACTCTAGGGAGTCTTCTTGCACAAGAAACGGATTTTCTATTTGAAGTGCTGATTGTGGACGATGCCTCAACGGATCATTCGGTACAGATTATTCAAGAGGTTGCGCAGTCTCATCCTGAGCAAGTTCGTGTATTTCTAAATGAGGAAAATCAAGGAATTTCCAAGACTTGGGTTGCGATTTGTCAGGAAGCAAGAGGCCATTACATTGCGCGCTGTGATGGGGATGACTTCTGGTTGGACCCTCACAAATTACAGAAACAATTGACTTTGTTGCAGGAAACGGGTGCTAAGTGGTCCAATACAGATTTTGATATCTATGATGAAAATGGCAACTTTGTTTCAGCTGCTGGTTTCCAAAATGGGACGATTCCATTAGCAGATACCTTTGAGAAGATGTTAGCAACTCGTGGTTTTACTATGGCTTCCACTTGGCTTGTCGAGCGTCAATTGATGCTGGAAGTCAATAGTCAACTAGATCTGACAACGTCTGACGACACTTTTAATCTGCAGATGGACCTGTTCCAACGAACGACATTGGCCTATCTTCCAGAAGCAACAGTGGCTTATCGGATCAACCAAGGCTCTGACTCGCGCCCCAAAGATTTTCAAAAGTTAGAACATCGCTTTAACAAGCTCTTGGAAACGCAAAATGATTATCTCGACAAGTATCCGACCAGTGATTACCGTGAGATGTTACGGATTTTATTGGAGCGCAACAACAACTATGAATTGACTCTGACACAGCAAGCGGCTGGTTTGGAACAACTTGGTTTTGAGCGGGTGACTATTTATTTTGATTGTGATGACAAAGGCTTTAATCAAGAGGAGATTTTACAAGTACCATTAGAGAAAAATGGGAAAGTAGCTATCCACTTGCCAGACAATTGCCATCGTATTCGGATTGACTTGTCTGAACGCCCTAGTTTTTATTCATTCGTAAAATTGCAAGCTGACTCTACTCAAACGCGTTTGCTTCCTCAGTACATGAATGGAAGTGTCTTGAGTGGGAATGTCATTTTCCCAAGCCCAGACCCACAGATGATTTATGAAATCGATACGGAGATGTATGGCCGTGATTTCACCTTGTCGTATGAAGTGGCTGAACTCAATAATCTCTACTCGGACGATTATCTTGCTAAAGTATTGGCACAAGGTTGGGCCAATGAAAAACTCTTGGTTCATGATTTGACACACGAAAAAGTTGCGACCATCCAAGAATTGTCACAACTTCGATCATTGGTAGAGAAGCAACAAGTAGACTTAGAAGAAGTGACCCTTCTCTATAATGCCGTCACTCATTCCCGTCGTTGGACCATTCCAACAAAAATAATCAATTTCTTTAGGAGAAAGTAATGAAGCGCCTACTCTTATATGTGCATTTCAATAAATTCAATTCACTTAGTGCGCATGTCACCTACCAACTGGAACAAATGCGACCACTATTTTCAAAGGTTATTTTTATCTCAAATAGTGAGCTGGCTGCAGATGTGGAGTCGGGATTGCGGGAGCGTCAATTGATTGATGACTGCGTCCGCCGTGAAAATGTTGGATTTGACTTTGCGGCATGGCGAGATGGGATGAATGTCATTGGTTTTGATACTCTCAAAGAATATGATTCCGTAACGCTCATGAACGATACCTGTTTTGGCCCCTTGTGGGATATGAATGAGGTTTACCAACGTTTTGAAAATGACCCTGAAGTGGATTTCTGGGGAATGACCAATTTCAGAGCCAATTCACAATTTCGTGAGCACATCCAAAGTTACTATCTTTCTTTTTCAAATTCCGTTATTCGGTCTCAAGTCTTCCAGGATTTTTGGATGAATCTCCAAAACTTTACAAATGTACAAGATGTTATCGACAACTATGAAACACGTGTGACAACAGTTTTGACAGATGCTGGATTCAAGTACAAGACGGTATTGGATACAGTTGATTTGGATACAACGGGGATGTTGCATCCAGACTTCTCTTACTACAATCCAACGGCGATTTTGAAGCACAAAGTTCCGTTTATCAAGGTCAAGACAATTGATGCCAATCAGCATATCACGCCATATATTTTGGATGAAATTGACCGTTGTTCAGATTACCCAGTTGATTTGATTGTGACACACATGTCCAATATCAATTATCCAGACTTCAAATATCTCTTGGGGCGCAAGTACTTAAAACCAGCTCAAGCAGATTTTTCAGGTCAAAAGGTTGCTGTTCATCTACATGTTTTCTATGTGGATCTGTTGCAGGAGTTTTTAGATGCTTTTGGTCATTTTCATTTTGACTATGATTTATTTATCACGACAGATGTGGCTCAAAAAGAAGAGGCTATTCAAGCAATTTTGGACGAAAACAATCGTCCGGCCCAGATTTTTGTCACAGGAAATATCGGTCGGGATGTCTTGCCCATGCTGAAATTGAAAGAGCAGTTGCAGGACTATGATTTCGTTGGTCATTTCCATACCAAGAAGTCTAAGGAAGCAGATTTTTGGGCCGGCGAGTCTTGGCGGAAAGAATTGATTGAGATGTTGATTGTACCAGCAGATAATATTTTGGCAAACCTTATCCAAGAAGATAGTTTGGGAATGGTGATTGCCGATATTCCGACCTTCTTCCGCTACAATAAAATTGTGGATGCCTACAATGAAAATCAAATCGCTCCAGCTATGAATGACTTGTGGGAGCAGATGGGCTTGCAGAAAGCTATCGATTTTAATGCCTTGCACACCTTTGTCATGTCCTACGGAACCTATGTTTGGTTCAAGTATGACGCCCTCAAGCCTCTTTTTGATCTGAACTTGACGGATGAGGATGTGCCAGCAGAACCTCTGCCACAAAATTCCATTCTTCATGCTATCGAACGTCTTTTGATTTATATTGGATGGGTTAAGCAGTACGACTTCCGCATTGCTCCAAACCCAGTCCCATTAACAGCCTTCATTGACAACAAATTGCTCAATGAAAGAGGAGATGCGCTTCCTCATACCTATGTCAACTTTGACCACTTAGGAGGTATCAAAGGCGCAGCTAAATATATTTTCATCGGACCAGCGCGTGCGATAAAATATATTTTAAAACGATTAAGGAGCAAAATGAATTGAAATTTTTTGAAAATAGAAAAGGATTTCTACTGACCATCAGTAAGTATATCTTTTCATCTATCCTCCTATGTCTAGCCTACACGTCAAATGGAGGAAAACGATTTTTAATTGTAGGCTTGCTAGAGCTTGTTATCATTGCTATGATGACAAATGCGCTACTAAAAGTAGATAAGAAATGGACTAATATTGCAGCTTATTTATTCAATATTGTCTTGCTGTTTTTATACAATGCCCAAAATTTAGTCATGTTCTTTGGTCGTTCCTTTACGACCTTGGTCATGCTTACAAATTTGGAATCCTTAGAATCACTCAAAGGAAATGCCCTGGCTATTGGAGTTGGAGTTCTAGCCTTGCTCGTCTTCACCTTCTTGCCAGTTTCACGATTGGAATTTAAGCTTGTACGGACAAGTTGGATTTTGTCAACGGTATTATTGTTGGAGTTGGCAATGACAGCTTTATACGGCAATAGTTATTCGCCTATTTTTGCGGTTTATCGTTTAGGATTAGATGCCCGCGTGTACCAGCAACAAATGGCTGCGATAGCGGATCAACCAGACCAGACGAAGAAATTCTATAAACCAGAAATCAAGTCTTCCATCGAAAAACCTGATAGCTTGCCTGACCAACCAAATGTCGTCTTGATTTTTGCAGAAGGGCTGTCTCAGAATATCATTGATGATGAGCGTAATGTGATGCCGCATTTGAAGGAATTACAAGCCAAATCATTGAATTTCACAAATTATTACAATCACACTTTTGCGACTTATCGTGGATTGATTGGGCAATTGTATTCAGGATATCAGTTAAATAACTATGATTCAAATAGTCTTATTTCCATGCAAGATATTTTGGCAGATCAAGGTTACCAAACGACCTTTATCAATACTGAGCCTGCAAACACACAATTTACAACTTACTTAGAGAGCTTGAATTTCCAAGAGCTGATCAATGATGCTTCTAAGGCTGATGGTGTGAATGGTAGCTTGACAGATAAGACAGCTTTTGATGTCCTTTATAAGACCATTTCGCAGAAAAGCAAATCAGAACAACCGTTCTTTACAGCCATGTATACCTACGGAACACACATGAGCTTTGATACAGCGGACAAGAGTTTTGGAGATGGCAGTCTGGATTTATTAGATCGATTTTACAATTTTGACTACCATTTCAATAATTTCTTGAAGAAATTTGACGAAAGCGGGTTGTCTGAAAATACGATTTTGGTCTTTACAGCTGATCATTCAACTTTCCAAGATAAAGACTTTACTCAGGCTTACCCAGATTATCCTCGTGTTAACTCGGATGTTGACCGTATGCCACTCTTTATCTACCATAAGGGAGTGTTGGACTATGATCGAGATGTTGAGGGACGCAACTCTCTCAGCATGGCACCAACTGTTCTGGATTATTTAGATATTAGCGCACCAAACTACTTCTTGGGTCAATCATTGTTCTTCTATAAGGAAAACAATAACTCATTTGATACGGTATTTTATGACAATGCCTATCTGTTGAGTACAGACCATGCAGCAATTAGCAGTTTATCTGAAACGAATGAGCAAACGGTTCGAACATTGTTGGACCAGTATTTTGCAGCAAAAACTCAGCTACCTCAAAAACCCTAGAATAGAGCGAGGAGGCGTTGACAAGCCTCCTCTTTTTTAATAAACTTTAAGAAAGTATAATGAATAATATTGGAGAATACATGAGAATAGAAAAACTAAATAAAAAAGCTTTGGTGACAATGGGGCTAATCTTGTTTTCCTGGCTGTTCTATTTTTTTATGATGAAATTTGAGTATAAGAATGATGACGCCTGGTTTTTGCATCGCATACAGAAATTGTACCATTATGATGTCATCAATTTTTCAGTAAAACGGTATGAATTATGGACTTCGCGGACCTTAATTGAGGCGGTCTTGGTATTCCTTGTTCAGTTTCCTTTTTTATGGAAATGTGTGACAGCCTTTGCCTTCAGTATAGCGAGCATCGTACCGAGTCTGATTTTTCAACCACTTCATAAAGTGGATTATCGGACATTACTCTTGTCCTATGCCTTCATGTGGGTCATTCCAATGGAAGTCTATAAAGACGCTGGCTGGATTGCGACCACGACCAACTACATCATCCCTTATTCCGCTTTCTTGCTTCTTGCCTATACATTTGCAAAACGTTTTCGAGGGGAGAAGTTAAGTCGGAATCTCTATGTTTTCAGCTTGATTTGTTTGCTCTACGCGGCAAACCAAGAACAATTAGCCTGTGTCATCCTAGGGAGTTTAGTTCTGTGGAGCCTGTATTTCATGTTTTACGAGAAGAACACTTCTAAAGTTCGCTTCGCATTGATTCCGTTAGTCTTATCTGTTCTTAGTTTTGTCAATATCTTGGTATCACCCGGGAACAAAGTTCGAACAGCTGCAGAAATTAAGCGATTTTTCCCAAATTTTAGTCAGATGTCACTTCTTACAAAATTGAAACTAGGAATCAGCGACACGATGAATACCTTGTTCTTTGAAGCCAATCTTCCTTTTCTAGTTTTGTTGGTATGTTTACTTATCATCTGCCTTCTACTTAGAAAGAAACTTGCTGCTTTCTTTACCATTTTCCCTCTCTTTATTGTCTTAAAGAACTGGAATCCAAGTCGAGAAGTACTGATTTTCCGTCATCAGGCAGACGTAGCTGCGTCAAAAGGAGTTTTCCTCCCTGCAACCATATTTGTCTTTGCTATTGGCTCCCTCTGCATGATCGGAATTTTATATTTCTTGTTCACCGATAAGATGAAGTCACTATTCGCTATTTTGTTAATGGGCATCGGTGTGTGCACGCGTTTGATGATTGGTTTTTCTCCAACGATATTTGCATCTGGGAAGCGTACCTATTTCTTAATGTATATGAGTTTTCTGTTTGTCATCCTATTTATTTTTGTATTTCAGGAAAAATATAGACGTCCTCAATCTAGTCTGGGGGAAAATATCGTATGAAACACCTAGGTAAATTTTTAGGTAATAGCCTACTGATTTGGTCTTTGTGTCTGTTATCGCTCTTGTCCCTAGCATCTATCTTTTACCGTACTCAGTTGCCAATGGATGGTTCTGAATTGGCCGTTATCCAGAAAAATGGCTTGATTTTTTGGGCGGGTCTTGTAGTTTTTGCTCTCTTACTTTGGGTTCTAATTCATTTTTTATTGGAATTAGATGCGTCCCATCTACTTATTGGAGGCTTCATTTTTTACGCTGTAGTTGGGCTCTTTTTGATTTTTCATCAAAATAACCTTCCGCGGCATGATGCACTTGCAGTTCTAGAAGTAGCAAGAGCAGTTAATCGAAATGAATTTTCTCCTTTAACATCATTGAATGGCTATATTTTCAAATATCCTCATCAATTGGGCTTAGTAACATTTGAGCGCGGAGTACTAGCGGTATTTGGTCAAGCCAATACTCAAGTCTTCTTCTATATCAATTTACTGTTTGCATTAGCAGATAATTATTTGCTTTATCTATTGGCAAAACGACAATTTCCAAAGACAAGAGTTGGCAAGATAACAGTGATTCTTTCATTCTTATTTTTACCACAGATTTTTTATATTTTATTTGTCTATGGATTGACCTATAGCATACTCTTTGCTTTACTTGGTCTTCTATTTTTACAATCCTATTTTCAGCATCGTCGCCTTGTATCGGTCGGCTTAGCGCTTATCAGTGTTACAGTAGCTTATCTTCTCCGCAGCAATAATTTGTTGTTATTGCTGTCAATTGTTGTTGTTCTTTTTTTAGATTATCTTCAAAATCACTATGCAAAAAGTCTGATTGTGGCAGCGACAGTGTTAATAGTACCAATGGGAGCAAGTAAATTAGTAACGTATTCTTACCAAGCTCAGACTGGCGTAACTTTGGAGGGAGAGCCTAAGATTGCTTGGGTTGCGATGGGACTGGATGATAATCCTATCTACAATCGTATTCCTGGCTGGTATGACGCTTACCTAGAAACAGTTTACACTGAACATCAAGGGAATGCGAAGGCTATCAAGCGAGCTAGTCAGCAAAAAATAAAAGAGCGGATCCAATATATGAGACAAAATCCGCTATATACAATACAATTTTTTAAAAATAAATTTTTATCGACATGGACGGATAGTTTATTCCAGTCAGTCTGGTCTGGTCCATTACCTCGCTCGAAAGTAGAAGGGCAAAAGGTAGAGGGCGAGACGATGGCCTCTCTTTATAAAGGTGGAGCTATCTGGAAAAATATCTATCTTTATTCGGCTGGGCTATTGACTGTAATTTACATATGTAGTATAGTAGGGGTTGGAGAGGTAATGCGTCAGCGACAGGGAGTAACAATCGTACTTGTTATTCTAACCTACCTTTCAGCAGGTTTTCTTTTCCATCTGATATGGGAGACGAAAAGTCAGTATGTTTACCCCTATATTTATATGTTGTTACCACTAGCGGCATTGGGAGTAGATCGGCTCTATAGAAGAACAAAGGGGGACAGTTCTGAGGAGAAAATATGAAAAAGGATTCATTCAAAAAATTACTGATCGGTATTCTAGTAGGTCTTTCCACACTAGTTTCAGTAGGTGTGCATGCAGATACCACGATTTATCGTTTGTACAATCGCATAAATGGTGAGCACCTCTATACAGCTGATGCCAATGAAAAAGAAGTTCTTTTCCGACAACACGGATGGGGCTATGAAGGCGAATCATGGCATGCACCAGATGCAGGTCAAGGAGCACCTGTCTATCGTCTCTATAATCCAAGATTGCAAAATCACCTCTATACAATCGATACCAATGAAGTTGCTGTTTTGACGAGTAAGCATGGCTGGAAAACAGATAATGGAGGTCGTCCGGTATTCTACTCAGGTGGGAATGTGGCGATCTAT
Source organism: Streptococcus gallinaceus (assembly GCF_024170225.1). Taxonomy (GTDB): domain Bacteria; phylum Bacillota; class Bacilli; order Lactobacillales; family Streptococcaceae; genus Streptococcus; species Streptococcus gallinaceus. The sequence continues at coordinate 296,120 of NZ_JALJXU010000002.1, forward strand.
CGTGTTTACAATAAAGCACTTCGTGGGCTACACCATTTGACAACGGACACCAATGAATACAATGTATTACCAAGTCATGGTTGGAGACAAGAAGGTATTAAATTAAATGCGATACGAGTAGGTGTGCCAATTCGTACTCAATATTATGAAGCACTTCCATCTGGTGCAAGTAACATCGAAAACACAGGTTCACAGTATACGCTAGAAGCAGATGTTTCTGTATCGGGAAGCGGTACCGGCTACCATGCAAAAATCTTAGCAGTTAGCCCAGTTTCAGGCATTAGTTTCGGTTTGCAATATGATGTAGCAGCGCGTGCACCTCATACAGGGAAAACATCGTTTATGGTGGAAAATATTGGCAACAATACCGCAGGTGGACAAGCTTACCAATGGACTGGACTTTATGCTCAAAACAAGGGAACAACCTACCACTTGATGCTAGCTGTTCAACGCGATGGTAGCTATGCAGCTTATATCAATGGAGCAGTAGTCGCTCAAGGTAGAAATGCGGCGATGGCTAACCGTACAGATATTGCTTTACGAGTAGAAGGTTCTGGACGTAAGAACGGTGATAGTATCAATGCCGTCTTCTCAAATATCAAACTTAAAACAAATGGAGTCTATCAAGCAAATAAAGGCTGGGGAACTCATGAATTTCGTACAAATCCAGGCATCGTTGCCCAAGGCAACACAGGTCGGATTACCATTGATGGAACGGTAACTGGTCTAACGCCACTTCAGGATTGGGACAATGCTTATGGAATTGTATCAAGTATTATCCAGTTTGTAGGATAAAAGCTAGTTTATCTAGCTTTTTCTTTTTCCCGTTTTAAAAAAATTACATGGAAAAATCCCCCTCTTTATGCTAAAATAATAAGGAGGAGGAAGACCATGATAAAAATATTTGGTAAAGTACGCTATCATTGGCAACCGGAGTTGTCCTGGTCCATTATTTACTGGTCAGCAGCGCTGTCACTTTTTTTTATTGGGCTTTCTATGCTTTTTGAAAAGTTACAGTTATCGCGCTCGATATTAGGTCTGTTTGGCATCTTTGTCCTACTGGCTTTAGTTGGTCTTCATCGCTATTTTGTTATTGAAGATGAGAATTTGGAAATTGCTTCGGTCAACCTTTTTGCCATAAAAAAAATCCCTATTAAAGAGATTGAAAAGGTGTCGGTGACTTATTTGTCGATTGAATTGTTTTGTCGTCAATATCCGAATGGAAAAATTTTCTACATGAGAAAATGGCCTAAAAAATACTTTGTCAATGCCTTGGCTTTAAATCCACATTTTGGTGGAGAGGTAGAGTTATCAGACCATCTCATCAAGCAAGATTATTTTGAAGAATATTACGCTCAAAAAGACTAGTCTGCAATAATAGCCTTTGTCGGGCAGGATTTGCTAGCTAATAAAATATCGGTATCGTCTGGAAATGTTTTTTCAAGTTCAGAACTGTCGGAAAACAGGACGATTCCATCATCATCGTAATCAAATACTGGTGAATAGGTTTGGCAGAGTCCGCAAGCGATACATTTTTCAGGTAATAATTTAACTTTCATACTGCTATTGTAATCAAGATTTATAGAAAACACAAGGAGAAACAGTCAAATGTCACAAGAACCATGGAACGAAGAAATTTACGAAACTGCTGATAGTAGCGAATCATCACGTCGCAGCCGTAGTGGCCGTAAAAAAGCGAGCACAACCATTTTTACCATTTTAATGAGTATCTTTATTGTTCTCGTTGTGGCGATTATTGCCCTATCTGTCTACCTTTCGAGCGGAGGTAGCAAGACAAATTCGAGCCAAGAATTTTACAATACAAGTAAGTCCGCGAGTGCGAGCTCATCAAGTAGTAGCAGTTCATCATCTACTTCGACAACAACTGAAGAAAGTAGTACAGAAGCCTCTAACGAACAAACAAGCACAAGCTCTACAACAGTTGCCGCTACCGATGGTTCAACTTTGACGGTTAATGCTGGTGAAGGGGAAGCTTCTATCGCAGCCCGTGCAGGTATTTCCATGGCTCAATTAGAGAGTCTCAATCCAGACAAAATGTCAACGGGTTCATGGTTTGCCAACCCAGGTGATATCGTTCGTATCAAGTAAGGAGAATCATGAAATCTATTCAAATTGCGATTGACGGCCCAGCATCAAGTGGGAAAAGTACGGTTGCTAAAATCATTGCGAAAGATTTTGGATATACCTATCTTGATACAGGTGCGATGTACCGTTGTGCGACTTATTTGGCTCTGAAAAATGGACTGACCAATCAAGACGTACCGAAAATATTAGCTGAATTAGCCAATCATCCAATCAGTTTTGGAAAAGCAGCTGATGGCACTGCCCTTGTCTTTCTAGGGGATTGCGATGTCAGCTTGGCCATTCGACAAAATGATGTGACCAATAACGTTTCGTGGGTATCGGCGATCCCAGAAATTCGTGAAGAATTGGTGGCACAACAACGTCGGATTGCTGCTGAGGGTGGCATTGTCATGGATGGTCGTGATATTGGAACAGTTGTTTTGCCGGATGCAGAGTTGAAGATTTTCTTGGTTGCTTCTGTGGAGGAGCGTGCGCTACGCCGCTTTAAGGAAAATCAAGAAAAGGGAATCCCGACTGACTTGGAAACATTGAAAGAAGAAATCGCGGCGCGTGACTTTAAAGATAGCCACCGCGAAGCTTCACCATTGAAACCTGCCGAGGATTCTATTACATTTGACACGACAGGTGTTTCTATCGACGGTGTTGTTCAATTTATTTCAGAAAAAGCAAAAGAAATTCTTGACAAGTAGTGTATCTACTGGTATACTAGTAACAATGAGAAAAGCAGAAGTGAGAGCTTCTCGCCTTGCGACTAACGTTGTCTGGCTCTACGGTTACAATTTCTTTTGAAATGATAATGTAGGGACGGACTTGTGAGCAAGTCCGTTTCGTTTTTCTCGAAAAAAATATAAAGAGGTGAATACCATAGCAAAGCAAGATTTGTTCATCAATGATGAAATTCGTGTGCGTGAAGTTCGTCTTATCGGTATCGAGGGTGAACAGTTAGGCATCGAACCGCTCAATGAAGCACAAGCATTGGCCGACGCTGCTAACGTTGACTTGGTTCTGATCCAACCGCAAGCTAAACCACCTGTTGCGAAGATTATGGACTATGGGAAGTTCAAATTTGAGTATCAGAAGAAACAGAAAGAACAACGGAAAAAACAAACTGTTGTTACTGTGAAAGAAGTTCGCTTGAGTCCAACGATTGATAAAGGCGACTTTGATACGAAACTTCGCAATGCCCGTAAGTTCCTTGAAAAAGGAAACAAGGTAAAAGTATCTATTCGATTTAAAGGTCGGATGATTACGCACAAAGAAGTTGGAGCGAAAGTCTTGGCTGAGTTTGCTGAAGCAACACAAGATGTTGCTATTATCGAGCAACGTGCTAAGATGGATGGACGTCAAATGTTCATGCAACTTGCCCCAATTTCAGAAAAAAAATAAGCTTAGAAAGCTAAAGGAGAAAAATCATGCCAAAACAAAAAACTCACCGCGCATCAGCTAAACGTTTCAAACGTACAGGTTCTGGTGGCTTGAAACGCTTCCGCGCCTTCACATCACACCGTTTCCACGGTAAGACTAAAAAACAACGTCGTCACCTTCGTAAAGCAGGTATGGTACATGCTGGTGACTTCAAACGTATCAAAGCTATGCTTACTCGTCTTAAATAAGACAAGACTTGAAATTAGAGAATTATTCGGAGGATAAATAAATGGCACGTGTTAAAGGTGGCGTTGTTTCACGCAAACGTCGTAAACGTATTTTAAAATTAGCTAAAGGTTACTACGGTTCAAAACATCTCTTGTTCCGCACTGCGAAAGAACAAGTAATGAACTCTTACTACTATGCATACCGTGACCGTCGTCAGAAAAAACGTGATTTCCGTAAATTGTGGATCACTCGTATCAACGCGGCTGCTCGTATGAACGGTTTGTCATACTCTAAATTGATGAACGGCTTGAAAAAAGCTGAAATCGATGTAAACCGTAAAATGCTTGCTGACTTGGCTGTGAACGATGCTGCAGCATTCTCAGCACTTGCTGATGCAGCAAAAGCAGCTTTGGCTAAATAAGCTGATAAAGCAATAAATAACGGAACCTAGGTCTTGACCAAGGTTCTTTTTATATTTTGCATATTAAAATAGATAAAAAAAGAATGAACCTGAGCTTAGTCCTAGGTTCAGGTTCATTCTTTTTTTAGAATTAGCAGTTTTACGTAGGGTGACTGAATATTTTCATTCCTTTACTTTTGGGAGGTAGAAGAGCTGCTTGTCGTTGAGCTATCCGGATGAAGATCCTTGTAACTTGGCGATTTGTAGAACTCTGCCGTAGTTTTTTCACCATGCTTACTGTAGATGCTAGTTGATTTATCAGCTAATTTATCTCGGATAGCTTCTAGGGCATCCATTGAGTCTTTGTAGCTGAAGGTGCTTGTATCAACAGTTGGTAAGCCGTTGTTCAAGAAGCGAAGTAGGTCACCTGTTTGGACAGCATCGCTTGCGGCCAATTGGGCATCAGCTGCTGCTTTAGAGGCTTCTATTTCTTTTTTGGTCGATTCATCTGGATTTGTGATTTCTTGACCTGTTTCAGTATAGTAGACTTTTCCACCAGTACTAGTGAACTTCGGTGTTATAAAAGCACCAGATGTACGCGTTGCAACGACTTGTTTGTGCTGTGGTGAGAGCAAGTCTTGTCCAACTTGGATGTATTTACTTGAATCAATACCAAGTAAGTGCTCAAGGGTTGGAAGGTTGTCTACATCACCACCATAGGTATCGATGATTTTTCCTTGTTTCATACCTGGTACGACGACCATATATGGAACACGTTGAAGCATCATATTGTCATAATCCGTCCAAGTCTCCGCATCTTTTCCAAGAAGAGGAGCGAGTTCGGTGTTACGGGAATTAGAGATTCCGTAATGGTCACCGTAAAGAACAATGATGGAATTGTTGTAGATTCCGACTGCTTTTAGATAGTCAAAGAAGGACTTGACAGAAGAGTCTAGGTAGTTAGCGGTAGCAAAATATCCATTGATAGTCTCGTCAGGCGTCTCTGCAAATGGGAAGCCGAGTTCGTCACCTTTGAGGTTGGACATGTAGGGATAATGGTTGGACACCGTGATAAATTTGGTGTAGAAGGGTTGTTGCATTTGCTCCAAGTATTGAATGGAGTCAGCAAACATGTTTTTGTCGTTTAGTCCATATTGGAAGGAGTTGTCTTCGGTTTGTTTTCGGAAATAGGACGAATCGAAGAAGTAATTGTAGCCCCATTGTTTGTAGGTGTTATTGCGGTTCCAGAAGGTTGCAGAGTTCCCGTGAAAGACTGCAGAAGTATAGCCGCCTTCTTGATTTAGGATGTGTGGTGCAGCTTGGGCAGTATTGCTACCACCGTATTGCACCATGTAGGAACCTTGGGAAAGACCGAAAAGTGAATTTTCCATGGTTGTCTCGGCGTCAGATGTTTTTCCGGCCTTGACTTGGTGGAAGAAGTTAGAGAAAGCAAATGTTTCAGATGAATGGTAGAGAGAGTTGAGGAAAGGTGTTACCTCGTACTCAGAGTTGTTGACTTTTAATTTGTAGTCAATTAGAAACTGTTGGAAGCTTTCCAAATGCAGATAGATGACATTGCGTCCTTTAGCAATACCAAACAGATTTGGATTTGGCGCAGCATAGTTGGCTTTGACATACTCTTGTACTTTGACCAAGTCATCTGCAGTTGCTTCAGAGCGGTCCTTGTGAGCGTTGTAGGTTTGATTGGCATTGTAGGCTAGAAAGGCAGGCAAACCAAGCCCCCGTACAATGTAGGTATTAGAGAAACCACGGGTTAGGAGTTCAGGTCGGTCGATTTCAGCTAAGAATAGATTGGCCGAAAAAAGCATGGTAGACAGAGCTGTCACAGCAAAGCTAGCCCGTTTGTTGAAGGGACGTTGGTCCATGACAAATTTTTTCTTAAATTTTAGGTAGAAGAAGTAGAAAAAGTCACTAAAGTAAAGAATATCCCAGGGAGTGAACAATTTAAAGGCGGATTCTCCCAAGCCCCCTGCTACACTCTTACTAGCCATAATTGTCGAAATTGAAATATAATCCGAAAATTCACGGTAGTAGATGGCGTTTGAAAATAGCCAAATGAAGAGTAAAAAGTAGATGGTGCTCGAAACTCGGTAGAAAGCCTTTGTATTCTTGATATAGAGGGCCAGTCCGATGAGCAGGAGCGCCAGCGGCAAAGGATTGATGAAGGCAATGAAGTTCTGGTAAAATCCTTCTGTATCTAGTTTAAAATTCGTTGCGTAGGCAACCAAGGTTTTTACCCAGTATAGAAGAACCAGACTTAGGATAAACCCAAGTCGAGTTTGCAGTACTTCATTGAATCGCTTTTTTATGTTTTTCACAGAAATTTCCTCATACAATATCTATAAAATCACTGACTATTATACCACACTTTTTATTGGACCATGAACTACAAAAGTTTTTTTGAGATATACTAGTGAATTTGTTATAATGTAGTTTATGGAAACAGTAAAACTCAATCGAATTGGTCAAAGGAAAATCAAGCAAGGCATCTGTGTCTTGGAAGAGTCAGATGTCCTCTCTCTTCCTGTTAGCAATCAGTATGTCCGTTTGTCTGATGAAAGTGGAAAAATCATGGGGCAGGGCTACCTTTCTCAGCAAAATAAAGGAATTGGATGGGTGATTTCATCTCAACAATTTACAGCCAATCCCGCCTTCTTCCAGGATTTATTTTCCAAAGCAGAAGCCAAACGTCAACACTATGCTCAATCAGAGTTGACAACAGCCTATCGTCTTTTTAATCAGGATGGAGATGGATTTGGTGGTTTGACCATTGACTTTTATGACCAATATGCGCTCTTTACATGGTATAATGAATTTATATACTCACAAAAAGAGATGATTCTCAAGGCATTTCAAGCGCAGTTTCCACAGATTCTGGGAGCTTATGAAAAAATTCGTTTTAAAGGGCTTGGTTTTGAATCTGCACATTTATACGGAAATGAAGCGCCTGAGACATTTTTAGTGAAAGAAAATGGCGTCAACTACCAAGTATTTTTGAACGATGGTCTCATGACAGGTATCTTTTTAGATCAACATGAGGTTCGTGGAAGCTTGGTGGATGGTTTGGCCTTAGGCGAGTCCCTTCTCAATATGTTTTCCTATACAGCAGCTTTTTCTGTGGCAGCAGCCATGGGAGGCGCTGTAGAGACGACATCTGTTGACTTGGCCAAACGTTCGAGAGAGCTATCAGAAGCGCATTTTGTAGCTAATGGATTGCCACTAGACAATCACCGATTTGTTGTTATGGATGTCTTTGAGTATTTCCGTTATGCTAAACGAAAAGGACTTTCTTACGATGTCATCGTGATTGACCCACCGAGTTTTGCTCGCAATAAAAAACAAACTTTTTCAGTTGCTAAAGACTACCATCGCTTGATTGAACAAGCTTTGGGCATTTTAAATCCAAATGGTATTATTGTCGCATCTACAAATGCGTCCAATCTAACACCTGAGAAGTTCAAAAAAGAATTACAAAAAGGATTTGGCAAAACCAAATTCCGCTATTTACAAACCAATCGCTTACCTGCTGATTTTGCAGTTAATAAAAATGATGAAAGTAGTAATTACCTCAAGGTATTTACGATACAGGTAGAAAAATGAAGATAGTCGTACCGATTATGCCACGAAGTATGGAAGATGTTGAAGCGCTTGATATGGGGCGTCTTGCTGCCGCTGATTTGATTGAATGGCGTGCAGACTACCTTCCTAAGGAAGATATTTTACGGGTTGCACCAGCGGTTTTTGAGAAGTTGGTTGGTCGTGAAGTTATTTTTACGCTTCGGACTAGTCGTGAAGGCGGCTTGTTGGACATCTCAGATGCAGATTACATTTCCTTGATTAAGGAAGTTGCTAGTCTCTATCAGCCAGAGTTTATTGATTTTGAGTATTATTCTCACAAAGAAGTCTTTGAAGAAATGATGGAATTTCCAAATCTGGTTTTGAGTTACCATAATTTTCAAGAAACACCAGAGAATTACATGGAAATCATGTCTGAGTTAACGAGCTTCTCACCAGCAGTGGTGAAAATGGCCGTTATGCCTAAGACGGAGCAAGATGTTTTGGATGTCATGAACTATACTCGTGGATTTAAGACGCTGAATATGGAGCAGTCTTACGCAACCATGTCTATGGGGAACTTAGGGAAACTATCACGTTTGGCGGGTGTCTTGACAGGATCATGCTGGTCATTTGCTAGTCTGGATGAGGCTAGCGCACCAGGTCAGATTTCCCTGACGAACATGAAAAAATTCTTAGAGGAATTGGAGAACTAGATGAGGTATTTGACAGCGGGTGAATCCCATGGACCACGTTTAACAGCGATTATCGAAGGAGTGCCAGCAGGGCTTTCTCTGACTGCAGACCATATCAATGCGGACCTGAAACGTCGTCAAGGCGGTTATGGCCGTGGCGGTCGGATGAAAATTGAGACTGACCAAGTGGAAATCACATCAGGCGTCCGTCATGGAAAAACGACAGGAGCTCCCATTACACTCAATGTAACCAATAAGGACCACCAAAAATGGCTAGAAATCATGTCTGTTGAAGACATCGAGGACAAGCTAAAAAGCAAACGTCGGATTACACACCCACGCCCAGGTCATGCAGATTTGGTCGGAGGAATCAAGTATCGCTTCGATGATTTGCGAAATTCTTTAGAACGTTCATCAGCGCGTGAAACGACCATGCGTGTGGCTGTTGGTGCAGTTGCCAAGCGGATTTTGGCGGAACTAGACATGGAAATTGCCAATCATGTTGTTGTTTTTGGTGGCAAGGAAATTGATGTACCTGAAAATCTGACGGTTTTCCAAATCAAAGAATTGGCTAGTCAGTCGGAAATTTCAGTTGTCAACCAAGAACGTGAGCAGGAAATCAAAGATTATATTGACCAAATTAAGCGTGAAGGAGATACCATTGGTGGTGTTGTCGAGACAATTGTCGGTGGTGTTCCAGCTGGTCTAGGTTCATTTGTCCAATGGGATAAAAAACTAGATAGCAAGTTGGCGCAAGCAGTTGTGTCTATCAATGCTTTTAAGGGAGTTGAGTTTGGAGTTGGTTTCCAAGCTGGTTACCGTAAGGGCTCTGAAGTCATGGACGAAATTCTGTGGAATGAAGATGATGGCTATACCCGCCGTACCAATCATCTTGGTGGTTTTGAAGGTGGCATGTCCAATGGTCAGCCGCTGATCATTCGTGGTGTCATGAAGCCTATTCCAACTCTTTATAAACCGTTGATGTCAGTAGACATTGAAACACATGAGCCTTACAAGGCAACGGTTGAGCGCTCAGATCCGACGGCTCTTCCAGCTGCGGGTGTGGTTATGGAATCAGTTGTCGCAACCGTCATCGCAACAGAAGTACTGGAGAAATTCTCTTCGGATAATATGGAAGAGTTGAAAGAAGCTGTTGCAGCTTACCGTGACTACGTAAAACATTTCTAAATCACTCTGGGTAGAACCTACTCGGAGTGTTCTACTATATGGTGAACATGGAAATAAAAGGAGGTCAGATGACCAAGACAATTTATATAGCAGGACTGGGTTTGATTGGAGCATCGCTTGCTTTGGGAATCCGTCGTGACCATCCTGATTACCGTATTTTGGGTTATAACCGCGGTGAAGCATCACGAACGATTGCACTGGAAAGCAATATGGTGGATGAAGCAACGGATGATTTTGCGGCATTTGTACCTCAAGCCGATGTGATTATCTTGGCGGTGCCCATTAAGCAGACCATTGCCTTTTTGAAGGAATTAGGGCAGTTGCCACTCAAAGATACAGCCCTGATTACAGATGCGGGTTCGACCAAGGCGGAAATTGTCGCAGCTGCTGAGCGCTACTTGCCAGAGACGGCCAACTTTATCGGAAGTCATCCTATGGCAGGGAGTCATAAGACGGGGGCCATTGCGGCGGATGTTCTTCTCTTTGAAAATGCTTATTTTATCTTCACACCAAGCCGATTAACCAAAAAGGATGCGGTACCTCGTTTGATGGATCTCCTATCTGGTCTCAAGGCACGCTTTATTGAAATTGATGCTCAGGAGCACGATCGAGTTACCAGTCAAATTTCTCATTTTCCCCACATTTTGGCTTCTAGTTTGATGAATCAAGCTGGTCAGTATGCTGGTGACCATCCCTTCACCAATAATTTTGCGGCGGGTGGTTTTCGCGATATGACACGGATTGCAGAAAGTGAACCTGGCATGTGGACGAGCGTTCTCATGACCAATCAAGAAGCAATTTTGGAGCGGATAACAGAATTTCAGGCAAGACTGTCTCAAGTCGCAGCCCAGATTGCCGCCGGCGACGAGGATGCGATTTGGGCATTCTTTGACCAGGGAAGTCGGACTCGTAAGGAGATGGAAATTCATAAACGAGCGGGAGTGGATTCATTCTACGACATTTTCATCAATGTGCCGGATGAAGAAGATGTGATTCTCATGATATTGGAATTATTGCGCGGGACATCTGTGGTCAATATTCGTATCAATGAAGAAAACCGAGAAGACATCAACGGTATTTTACAAATTACATTTAAAAATAAAGAGGACTTGGAACGTGCAGCTAGAGTTGTTCGTGAAAATACAGACTACCAAGTCTTTATTGGTTAGGAGGAACCATTATGTCAACAAATATCTATGATATCGCAAATCAATTAGAGCGTGCAATCCGCCAATTACCAGAGTACAAGGTAGTGGAGCTTGCAAAAGAAGCTGTAGAAGCTAATCCAGAAGCCAAGCAAATTTTTGCGGCTTATATGGATTTCCAGCAAGAAATCCAAGCTGTGTTGCAATCAGGACAAATGCCATCTAGCGACTTGCAAGCAAAAATGCAAGAATTCGGCCGTCAAATCGAAGGTAACCCTATCTTGACCGAATATTTCACCAAACAGCAACAGCTATCCCTCTACGTTTCTGACCTAGAAAAATTAATTTTTAAACCATTGCAAGATTTGTTGTGATGGCTACAGAATGCAGGAATAGAGTTAAATTCTTATCCTGCTTTTTTATTGTTGTTCCATTATTTCAAAAAAATTTTTAAAAATGGTTGACAAAATCAGAGAAAACGGTTACAATTCAAAATATGAGAACGTTCCCATGTTTTTAGAAAAGAGGAGATATGACTACAATACGGCAAGTTGCTAAAACAGCAGGAGTTTCGACTTCCACTGTTTCTAGATACATTTCTCAAAATGGTTATGTTAGTCAAAAGGCAGCCCAGGACATTGAAAGAGCGATAAGAGAACTTAATTATGTTCCGAATTTTATGGCTCAATCATTAAAAACGAAAAAAAATCAGTTAGTTGGATTACTTTTACCTGATATATCAAACCCGTTCTTTCCAAGATTGGCGCGTGGAGTAGAGGAATTTCTTAAGGAAAAAGGCTATCGTGTCATGCTAGGAAATACCAACAATAAAGGACAACTAGAAGAGGAGTATCTAAATGTTCTATTGCAATGTAATGCAGCTGGAATTATCACAACTCATGATTTTACAAAAGAATATCCCGAAATTTCGATACCTGTTGTTGTTGTAGATAGGGTCACTCAAGAAACCCAGTATGGCGTTTTTTCGGACAATGAAGCTGGTGGACGCTTGGCAGCTGAAGCTGTTTGGCAAGCTGGCTCTCGACATATTTTACTTGTTCGAGGACCCTTGGATAAAGCGGAAAATTTGAACCAACGTTTTCAAGGGAGTTATGATTTTCTTGAGAAACATCAGGCTAAATTTTCGATTTGTGATAGTAGCAGTTTTGACTTTGACCAGATTCAGCTGGAGGCTAGGGAACAATTAGCTATACACCCAGATATTGATAGTATTATTGCACCTTCGGATATTCATGCTATCGGTTATATCCACGAGGTACTCAATTGTGGCAAGCGTATTCCAGAAGATATTCAAATTGTAGGATATGATGATATTTTGATGAGCCGTTTTGTTTATCCTGCCCTATCAACGATCCATCAGTCATCCTATAAGATGGGACAAAAGGCAGCCGAGTTAATCTATAAAATTACAAATCAGTTGCCTGTACAAGAAAATCGGATTAAATTACCTGTTCATTATGTTGAACGCGAAACAGTTAGGAGGGAAAAGGATGAGTAAAATAGTTGTTATTGGTAGTATTTCCATGGATTTGGTCATGGAAACAGACCGCATTGCACTAGAGGGGGAAACAGTTTTTGGTCAACGTTTCTCCATGGTTCCCGGTGGAAAGGGGGCAAATCAAGCTGTTGCTATCGGTCGCTTGAGTCAAGTTGGTGATGAAATTATCATGCTAGGATCAGTTGGACAAGATTCATTTGGCTCAGTATTATTACAAAATTTAAAGGATAACAATATTTCTGTGGGCAATGTGGGAACGGTACCACAATCTTCAGGTGTAGCTCAAATTACTCTTTACAATGATGATAATCGTATCATCTATTGTCCAGGAGCCAATGGTGAAGTTGATCCAAAGAATTGGACGAACGAATGGCAAGCATTTGAGAATGCAGCGTTAGTGGTTTTGCAAAATGAAATTCCGCATGAAGCAAATCGTGCAATTGCAGTATTTTGTAAGGAACACGGTATTAAGATACTCTATAATCCTGCACCTGCTCGGTCAACAGACCTAGAGTTGTTGGATTTTGTGGATTACTTTACTCCTAACGAACATGAATGTCAGGAATTATTCCCAGACGAATCACTTGAAGAATTACTAGAGCAATATCCAGAGAAATTAATCGTAACTCTAGGAACACGAGGTTCTATCTACTCAGATGGAAAAAAAATTCATCAGATTCCTGCTTTAAAAACGAAACCAGTTGATACAACAGGAGCAGGAGATACTTTTAACGGAGCGTTTGGATATGGTTTATCTCAAGGTCTTCCAGTCTTTGAAGCTCTAAAATTTGCTACACTAGCCTCTCATTTGTCTGTCCAAAAATTTGGTGCGCAGGGAGGTATGCCAACGATGAAAGAAATGAAAGAGAGTTCATATTATGAAAAAAACTGGAATTTTGAATAGTGATTTAGCAAAACTAGCGGATGACTTGGGACATACAGACCGAGTGTGTATCGGAGATTTAGGTTTACCAGTACCGAGTGAAACGCAGAAAATCGATCTTGCTTTGAAAGTGGGTGATCCCAAGTTTCAAGAGGTATTGGACGTTTATTTAGAGCATATCTTGGTTGAAAAAGTCATCCTAGCAGAAGAAATTAAAACGGCTAACCCAGAACAGTTAACAGCCATCTTAGGAAAATTAGATGCTGATGTAGAGGTTGAATATGTTAGCCATGAGGAGTTAAAAAATAGAAATAAAGAAGTAAAAGCGATTATCCGAACGGGTGAGAATACACCGTACTCTAATATCATTTTACAATCAGGAGTCATCCTCTAGAAAGGACACTTATTCATGAAAATTAACATGAAGGATATTTCCAAATCATTTGGTTCCAATCATGTATTGGAGAAAATTGATTTGACATTAGAGTCTGGGCAAGTTCATGCTCTAATGGGGGAGAATGGGGCTGGCAAGTCAACCCTAATGAATATTTTGACAGGTCTTTTTCCAGCAAGCTCAGGGACTATTGTAATTGATGGTGTAGAACGAACATTTTCAAATCCTCAGGAAGCCGAAGAGTTTGGGATTAGTTTTATTCATCAAGAAATGAATACTTGGCCTGACATGACTGTTCTAGAAAATCTGTTCTTGGGACGTGAAATTAAAAACAGTTTTGGTTTGTTGCAGGAAAAAAAGATGAGAGAAAAGGCGCAAGAGGCTTTCAATCGATTGGGGGTAATGATTCCTCTAGATGTTGCTATCGGTACGCTATCTGTTGGTCAGCAACAAATGATTGAAATTGCAAAGAGCTTGTTGAATCAACTGTCTATTCTGATAATGGATGAACCGACAGCAGCTTTGACGGATCGTGAAACAGAGCATCTATTCCAAGTCATTAATAGCCTGAAAAAAGAGGGGGTAGGGATTGTTTACATTTCTCATCGAATGGAAGAAATCTTTAAAATTACTGATTTAATCACTGTTATGCGAGATGGAATTGTCGTCGATACCAAAGAAACTATATTAACAGATCCTGATGAATTGGTTAAAAAAATGGTTGGTCGAGAATTGGAAGATTATTATCCAGAAAAGAAATCTGAAATTGGAGAAGTTGCTTTCGAAGTAGAAAATCTTTCTGGTACAGCGTTTTCTAATGTATCTTTTAAGATACGAAAAGGAGAAATTCTTGGATTTTCTGGCCTGATGGGAGCTGGTCGCACCGAGGTCATGCGAGCTATTTTCGGAATTGATAGTAAAACGTCAGGTATTATCAAAATTGATGGAAAAGCAGTTACAATCACAAATCCTTACCAAGCTATCCAGCACGGTGTAGGTTTTTTGACAGAAGATAGAAAAGACGAAGGTTTAGTGCTAGATTTCAGTATCAAGGACAATATGACTTTACCCTCAACTAAGGATTTTAGCAAGCATGGGATTTTTGATGAAAAGACAAGTAGAATCTTTGTTCAAAAATTGATTGATCGTCTAGCGATTAAATCAGGGACACCAGAGTTAGAGGTGGGAAATCTATCTGGTGGTAATCAACAAAAGGTTGTCTTAGCGAAATGGATTGGTATTGCGCCGAAGGTTCTGATTTTGGATGAGCCAACGCGTGGCGTAGATGTTGGTGCTAAGCGTGAAATTTATCAGCTCATGAATGAATTGGCGGATAGAGGAGTGCCGATTATCATGGTATCTTCTGATTTACCAGAAGTATTGGGCGTTAGCGATCGTATATTGGTGATGCACGAAGGGAAAATAAACGGCGAGTTAAGTCGTGATGAGGCTAGCCAAGAAAAAGTTATGCAACTAGCAACAGGAGGAAAATAAGTTGAAAAATATCGTAAAAAATATGCCAGAGTTGACCACTTTGATAGCCTTAATTGCATTGATGATAGTCATCACTTTTCTCAACCCAAACTTTTTAACGACCAATAATTTACTGAACTTACTCTTACAAGTCACAGCAAATGGATTTATTGCTTTTGGTATGACCTTTGTTATCTTGACAGGGGGAATTGACTTGTCCGTCGGATCGATTTTAGCCCTATCAAGTGCCTTAAGCGCAGGATTGATTGGTCAAGGTATGCCTGTTGGTCTGGCAATTGTTCTAGCAGTTTGTATGGGGGGGATATTTGGAATGTTAAATGGTCTCTTTATCTCTTTTGGGAAATTAGCACCGTTTATTGTCACCCTTGCAACCATGACGATTTTTAGAGGAGCAACCCTAGTTTATTCAAATGGGAATCCAATTACAGAAGGCCTATCAGATAGCTTCCTCTTTCAATTTTTAGGTCAGGGGTATGTTGTAGGCATTCCATTCCCAGTTATTCTTATGTTTCTAACATTTGTTATTTTGTATATTTTGTTGCACAAAACAGCTTTTGGGAAATCTGTCTACGCTCTAGGAGGCAATGAAAAAGCAGCGTATATCTCAGGTGTTAAGTTAAACAAAGTTAAAATTATCATCTATACCATTTCTGGTATGATGGCTTCTATTTCAGGCTTGATTATCACATCACGTCTCAATTCAGCACAACCAACTGCGGGTGCTAGCTATGAAATGGATGCTATTGCGGCAGTCGTACTTGGTGGAACATCTCTTTCAGGAGGGAAAGGACGTATTTTGGGGACTTTAATAGGGGCCCTCATCATCGGTGTTTTAAATAATGGTTTGAATATCATCGGTGTTTCAGCATTCTGGCAACAAGTTGTTAAAGGCATTGTAATTTTAATTGCCGTTTTACTTGATCGTTTGAAAGTAGCAAAATAAACTCGATATTCGTATAAGAATAACTTTCATACGAATACACATTATAAAGGAGTATCCCCATGAAATTTGGAAAAAAATTAAGCATTTTGGCTCTAGGTTTAACACTTATCTTAACTCTCGGCGCTTGCGGAAAAACAGGACTTGGTAATTCTTCTGGTCAAGCTAGCAAAGAAGTTACTAAAAAAGAAGCTAAGGATTTGAAGTTGGGAGTATCCTTATCTACAACTAATAATCCCTACTTTGTTGCAATGAAAGACGGAATTGATAAATTTGCTAGTCAAGAATCAGTGACAGTAAAAGTAACGGATGCTCAAGACGATGCAGCTCGTCAGGCAGATGATGTTCAGAATTTTATTAGTCAGAATGTCGATGCTATCTTGATTAACCCCGTAGATTCAAAAGCCATCGTGACAGCGATAAAAGCTGCTAATACGGCGAATATTCCTGTCATTTTGATTGACCGTGGCAGTGAGGGTGGAGAAGTTTTGACAACTGTGGCCTCTGATAACGTAGAAGCTGGGAAAATGGCTGCTGACTATATTGTCAAAGAATTGGGTGAAAAAGCTAAGGCATTTGAATTGTCAGGTGTCCCTGGTGCATCAGCAACTGTTGACCGTGGCAAAGGTTTCAATGCTATTGCAAAATCAAAATTAAATGTTTTATCAAGTCAGTCAGCTAATTTTGATCGAGCTAAAGCGTTGAATACTGCTCAAAATATGATTCAAGGAAACAAAGATGTACAAGTCATCTTTGCTCAAAATGATGAAATGGCTTTAGGTGCAGCACAAGCGGTTAAGTCTGCTGGTTTGCAAAATGTTTTAATTGTTGGTATCGACGGACAACCAGATGCCCACGATGCAATTAAGAAAGGTGATATTTCAGCGACAGTTGCACAACAGCCAGCAAAAATGGGTGAAATTGCTATCCAAGCTGCTATTGATCATTATCAAGGTAAAAAAGTAGAAAAAATAACAGTGTCTCCGATTTATCTCGTAACTAAAGATAATGTTGACCAATATAACTGGTAAGATTTTCTAGAGAAAAAGTCCTCATGCCTAATAGCATGGGGACTTTATGCATTATCTAGCACCTCTATTCAAAAAAAGGTAAATTTATTCATAAAAATCCTTGACAAACCGATTGAAAAGTTTTATTATTTTACTAACATAAAAAATGAGAAAGAGAGAAACTCAGATGAGTCAGAATTGTCAGCTTAAAACAGCCAAGCATTCTTATTACTACAGCTACTTTAGATAGTGTTTGTAGACATGTTTACATGGATGCAAACACATAAACGAAAGTTTGTATCTATGTGGCTGTGGTTGTTTAAGCTGTGCCCACTAGATGAAATCTAAACGGGCACTGAGATGATTTTTCTGTTTTTCATTTACAGCAAAATATAAGGACCGTTTGGATTTCTATCTAACGGTCCTTATTTTTATACAATTCCTATTTGAGTTTGTTGATTTCACATGAACAGGAAATGGAGATTTTACAATGAAATTTAGAAAAGTTACTCTTGCCTCTCTTCTACTCGTATCCGCGTTTGGTTTGGCGGCTTGTTCGGGTTCTTCCAAAGATAAGTCTGAACAGGTCAGCGTAGGAATTATCCAATACGCAGAGCACGGCGCCCTAACAGCTGCGCGTGAAGGTTTTGTAGAAGGCTTAGGAGAAGATGGCTACAAAGAAGGTAAAAACTTGAAGATTGATTACCAAAATTCCCAAGGAGATCAAGCCAATCTTCAAACCATGGTAGAGCAGTTGGCGGGTAAAAATGATCTGAATTTTGCCATTGCAACACCAGCAGCACAAGCTTTGCTTAATGTTGATTCGGATACACCATCGGTGTTTACAGCCGTGACGGATCCCGTTTCAGCTGGATTGGTTGATTCCATGGAGAAACCTGGTGGGAATATGACGGGTTCGATTGATGCGACAGATGTAGCTGGTCAAATCAAGATGCTTCTGAAAGTTGTGCCAAGCGCCAAGACAGTTGGAATTTTTTATAACTCAAGCGAAGTAAATTCGCAAGTTCAGGCAGAAGCAGCTCAAAAAGCATTGGAAAAAGCTGGCGTAAAGGTGCTGGTAAAAACTGTTACAACCACCAATGATGTGCAACAAGTGATGACTTCGCTAGCCGGTCAAGTAGATGCTATTTACTTGCCGACGGACAATACAGTAGCTTCTACAGCCTCCACTATCGGAGAAGTTCTAAAAGCTAAAAAAGTCCCTGCCATCGGAAGTGACGAGGCTTACCTAGAAGGAGTTCTCTTCACATACGGTGTGGATTACCATGGAATCGGTGTTCAAGCCGGTCAGATGGCTGCTAAGTTACTCAAAGGAGAAAAAGCAAGTAAGGTTCCTGTTCAAAAGCCAAAAACAGCAGCTATCGCTGTCAATGAAGACATGGCTATGGCACTTGGTTTTGATGTAGCTACGATTAAGGCGTTGAAGTAGCGATGAGGAGATTGTATGAGAGTATGGAAAAAATTTGTCACATTAGGATTAGTCGGTTGGGGTAGTCTAGCGCTGGTAGCATGTAGCCAGAAGAAGGAAACAGCAGCTAAGGAAGATGTAAAAATTGGTATTTTACAATACATGGAGCATGATGCACTGGACACTTCGCGAAAAGGATTTATTGTAGCTTTGAAGGATGCCGGTTATGAAGAAGGAAAAAATCTAAGCATCGACTACAAAAATGCCCAAGGTGATCAAGCAAGCTTGCAAACTATGGCAGAACAGCTTGCAGGGAAAAATGATTTGAACTTAGCCATTGCCACACCGGCAGCCCAGTCACTGTTAAATGTGGATACCGAGACACCAACCGTCTTCACAGCCATCTATGACCCTGTGGCGGCTTCACTGGTGAATTCGCTTAAGAAACCTGGTGGGAATATGACAGGTTCAAGTCATGTGATGGATGTTGCTAAGCAGATTGAATTGCTTTTAAAAGTGGCACCAAATGCTAAAAAAGTAGGAATTTTTCATAATTCGAGCGAAATTAACTCGGAATCCCAAGCAAAATTAGCCATTGCTGCCTTGAAAAAAGCAGGTGTGGAGCCTGTTGAAAAGACCATTACATCAAGCAACGATGTCCAACAAGCCATTACCTCTCTAGCAGGTCAAGTAGATGCCATCTATCTGCCAGCAGATAACACGGTTGCTTCTACGGCGTCTACCATTGGAGAAGTCTTAAAGAGTAAAAAAATTCCAGCAATTGGTAGTGATGAAAATTCAAGTCAGGCAGCTCTCTTTACCTACGGAGTTGACTTTTATGTCTTAGGTCAGCAAGCTGGGAAAATGGCTGTTGAAATCTTAAAAGGAGCAGATCCTGCTGATATGCCAGTTCAAGGACCAGAAGTCATCAAGATTAAGGTCAATGAAGAAATGGCCAAAGCCTTGGAAATTGACACAAAAATGATTGAAAAATTGGATGATAAGAAATAGAGGAGAACAATATGTATAAATGGGTAAAAAAAGTAGCAGTAGCCGGTCTTATCTCTGCAAGTGTCATAGCACTGGTGGCATGTAGTTCAGGTGGTAAAAAATCAACGTCAGATGCAGTGAAGGTAGGGATTTTGCAGTATATGGAGCATGATTCCTTGACTGCAGCACGTAAAGGTTTTGTGGCTGAGTTAGAAAAAGAAGGCTATAAAGAAGGAAAAAATCTGACGCTCGATTATCAAAATGCGCAGGGTGACCAAGCAAACTTACAGACCATTTCAGAACAGTTGGTAAAAGGCAATGATTTGGTATTGGCTATCGCAACTCCAACGGCGCAAAGTTTGGCAACAGCTTCGACAGAAGTACCGATTCTCTTCACAGCTGTGACGGATCCTGTATCAGCAGATTTGGTTAATTCTATCAAAAAACCAGGTGGACTTTTGACAGGAACAAGTGACCAAGCTCCGATTGACAAGCAGGTTGAGTTGTTGGGACAAGCCTTGCCAAATGCAAAAAAAGTCGGAATTCTCTACACTACTAGTGAACGAAACTCAGAAGTGCAGGTCCAAGAAGCAGAAAAATTACTGAAAAAAGCAGGTTATACAGTTGAGAAAAAAGGCATCAACTCAACCAATGATGTACAGGATGCAGCAACTAGCTTGATGACGGATGTCGATGCAGTCTTTGTTCCAACGGATAATACAGTTGCTTCTACTATGACTATGATTGGTGAATTATCTGTCACCCACAAAGTCCCAGTTATCGGTGGGTCAACGGATATGGTTGATGCTGGTGGGCTGTTGACTTACGGTACAAACTATGAAGCACTCGGACGTCAAACAGCTAAAATGGCCGTCAAAGTTCTTAAGGGAGATGAGCCAGCTAAGTTGGCTGTTGAATACCCTGAGACAGTTGAATTGCATGTCAATAAAGGAATGGCAGAAAAATTAGGGATTGATGTCTCAAAACTTTCTGTAAAATAGTAATCAATGAAATACAGTTGATCAGCTGTATTTCTAAAAAAAGGAGTATATTGTGGATCTTATTTTATCAAGCTTATCACAAGGTTTGTTGTGGTCAATCATGGCCATCGGTGTGTATTTAACTTTTCGAATTTTAGACATTGCAGATATGACAGCTGAAGGGGCCTATCCCCTTGGAGCTGCAATCTGTGCGACCGGAATTGTCAATGGAGTCAATCCTCTTCTAGCAACAGGACTTGCCTTTTTAGGTGGGATGGGAGCAGGCTTGATCTCAGGTTTCTTGCATACAAAATTAAAAATCCCAGCCTTGCTGACTGGTATTGTTACCTTGACAGGTCTTTATTCGATTAACTTGAAGGTGATGGGAAAGGCCAATGTAGCCCTTCTTCGTCAAACAACTTTAGTCACTCAATTGCGTGATTTAGGTCTGGATAAAACAGGTGCTGTTTTGGTGATTGGCGCGGTGTTTGTCCTAGCCGTTATTGGCTTGCTAACACTTCTGATGAAAACACAAGTCGGACTGGCTCTTCGCTCGACTGGGGACAATATTCCAATGAGTGAGGCCAATGGCATCAATGTAGACC
Organism: Streptococcus gallinaceus; assembly: GCF_024170225.1. GTDB lineage: Bacteria > Bacillota > Bacilli > Lactobacillales > Streptococcaceae > Streptococcus > Streptococcus gallinaceus. The sequence goes on from NZ_JALJXU010000002.1 coordinate 317,067, forward strand.
GAATGAAAATCTACGGTTACATGTTATCGAACAGCTTGATTGCACTTTGTGGTGCCTTATTAACGCAAAATAATGGCTATGCAGATTTGAATTCAGGAACAGGGACTATCGTTATCGGCTTGGCGTCTGTCATTATTGCGGAGGTCATTATCCGAAACCTCAGTATTGGTTGGCGTTTGGCGTCTGTTGTACTTGGTTCCATTCTCTATCGTCTGATTATCTTGGCTATTTTGGAAATTCCAGGTATGGATGCAGATTTGGTCAAACTCTTCTCAGCTATTCTCTTGGCAACAGTTCTCTTTGTACCTGAATTGCAGAAGAAATTGAAGATTCGTAAATTGAACTTAGGATAGGAGAAATCATGTCAACAATATTATCAATTCAAGAAATTCATAAAACATTTGAAGCGGGAACCATCAATGAAAACCATGTCTTAAAAGGCTTATCATTGGATGTTGAAGAGGGTGATTTTATCTCGATTATCGGGGGAAATGGAGCCGGTAAGTCAACCTTGATGAACTCGCTCGCAGGTGCATTGACAGTGGATAAGGGCGATATTTTATTGGATGGAAAATCCATCAAGCATGTCTCAGCAGCAAAGCGGGCAAAAGATATTAGTCGTGTCTTCCAAGATCCAAAAATGGGAACGGCCTCTCGTCTGATAATCGAAGAAAATATGGCCATCGCTTATCGCCGCGGTCTCAAACGTGGATTAGGCTGGGGTGTGAAAGATAGTGAGCGCAAGATTTTTGCTGAATCTCTGAAAGAATTGGATTTGGATCTGGAAAATCGGATGAAGGTAGAAACCCAGTTTTTATCAGGTGGTCAACGCCAAGCTTTGACTCTGTTGATGGCTTCACTTGTCAAACCCAAAGTCCTACTCTTAGACGAACATACAGCGGCACTTGACCCAAAAACCAGTGATATGGTCATGGAATTGACGAAAAAAATCGTGGAAAATCACGGCTTGACTACCTTGATGATTACCCACAATATGGAAAATGCTATCCAATACGGAAATCGTCTGGTCATGCTTCACCAAGGGAAAATCGTTGTGGATGTTCGCGGAGAAGAAAAGAAAAATCTGACGGTTCAAGATTTGATGAATCTCTTCCATAAAAATAGCGGACAAGTATTAACCAGTGATGAACTAATTTTGAGTTAAAAAACACCGATTCATAGGAATCGGTGTTTAACGTATATCAGGTAATTCAGGAGAGCTTGTCCGAAGAAAGTCGAGAAAAAGGGATAGTTCTGGGGTTGGTAGGACATCATTGCGGTAAGCCGCATAGTAGATACGTGCCTTCTTCAGAGCCTCTACCTCGATAATTGCGATATCATCGAGACTGTCTAAAAAATCAAATTTTGGAATGATGGCAAGACCAAATCCTTGTGCTACTAGTCCAGCAACCGTTTCATCCTCGCTGACTTCAAAGGCGACTTGTGGTTTGCTGTTTGCCTTTTCATAAATTTGCTCAATAATAGGACGAATACCGCTTCGTTTAGAAAACCAGACCTGTGGAAAAGGTAAAGTGTCTTCAAGTGTGATACTTTCTTGATGGGCGAGGGGATGATTTTTAGGGACAATCACTACCAAATCCTGCGCAAAAACAGGAAGGTAGGAAATAGTCGGATAGTGGTCCAATTTAGAGCAAAATGCGACATCGTATTTATTTGTGACCACTCCATCGATCAAATCACCAGACATCCCACTGTCATTATGAAAATCAAAATTGATATAAGCAGTCGGATACTGGTCAAGAAATCGGCGAACTAGATTGGGCACAGCTTTTCGGCCCAATACCCGAAGAAGGGTGAGATTAAGCGTGGTCCGGCTACCGTTATTTCGTTGTAGCTGTTGGACGCCATTGTCAAGAATGGCTAATGAAGACTGAACCGTCGTATAAAATTCACGGCCAGCCTTGGTCAGTACGATATTGCGTCCTTGCTTTGAAAATAGGGATACGGTTAATTCTTCCTCTAGCATCATAATGGCATGGCTGAGGGTCGGCTGAGTGATGTGTAGCTGGCGCGCAGCATCAGTATAATGCTCCAAATCCGCTAATGTCAGAAAGTAACGTAAATGTTGTAAGTTCATAAATTCACCAAATAATTTCTAGCAATAGTGTAGCATAATTGATAAATTTTTTCTATAAATAGTTGTAAAAATATTGATTTGTTTTTCTTTTAGGGCTGGATTATAATTGAAATTGTAGAAAGTGAAAAAATTAACAAACTAAGGGGGACATGATTATGTCAGAACTTTCACCAATTACAATCAGCTCTTGGACACTCGGTGACCAATGTAAATTTGAAGATCGTGTAAAAGCTGCAAAAGAAGCAGGTTATGAAGGAATTGGTCTTCGTGCAGAAACTTATGTTGATGCCCTTCAAGAAGGCTTGACTGACCAAGACATTTTGGACATCTTGGCAAAATATGACATCAAAGTAACAGAAGTTGAATACATTGTACAATGGGCGGAAGAACACCGTAGTTACGAACAAAAATACAAAGAACAAATGTGCTTCCACATGTGTAAACTCTTTAACGTTGGTCACATCAACTGTGGTCTCATGGAAAATTACTCAGTAGAGTACACAGCACAAAAATTGAAAGAATTGTGTGAACGTGCTGGTGAATTGATCATCGGTGTTGAGCCAATGCCATATTCAGGTCTCCCTACATTTGAAAAAGCTTATGCAGTTGTAGTAGCATCAGGTTGCGACAATGCGATGTTGATTTTGGATACATGGCACTGGGTACGTGCGGATCAACCATACATTGATTTGACTCCTGAGCAAGCAGCAAAAGTTATTTCTATCCAAATCAATGACGCTTACGATCGTCCATATGCAGCTTCTATCTTGCGTGACGAATCTATGCATGACCGTCTTGCTCCAGGTACTGGTGCCAAAGATACAGCTGGCTTTGTACGCATGATTAAAAATGCAGGCATCACACCAAAAGTTATCGGGGTAGAAGTAATCTCAGATGAAATTCTTGGTCGTGGATTGGCTGAAGCATCAGCTCATACATTTGACAATACAGTTAAAGTATTGGAAGAAACTTGGCCTGGACAATTACCAGGGAAATAATGAAAACGGTTTTCGCAACTAGATAAATCTGCTATAATAATAGAATATAAATAATAGAGGAGAACAGATACATGTCAGATAAATGGTTAGGTCTTGAAGGCAAAACGGCGGCTGTAACAGGTGCCGTAGGTGGTATGGGACGTACAATCGTTCAAGAATTTGCAAAACAAGGAACGAATGTTGTCTTGATGGACATTCGTGAAGATGCCTTGGTCGAATACGCTGAAGAAATCGCAAAAGAATACGATGTAGAAACACTCGCTGTTGCGACAAATTCAACTGTAGAAGCAGATGTGGACAAGGCAGTTGCAAAAGCAATTGAAAAATTTGGTACGGTAGATATTTTGGTCAATACTGCTGCCATGCTTCGTGCCTGTCCATTGGAAGATCTTCCGCTTGAAGAATGGCGTCAAACAGTGGATATCAACTTGACAGGTTACTTCTTGGTATCACAACGTTTTGGCCGTCAATTTATCAAACAAGGTAAAGGAAATATGGTGCACATCTCAACAATCGCATCTATTTTCCCAGAAACGTACTCAGCAGCCTACAGTTCAACTAAAGCTGGTGTCAATATGATGTCTCGTCAAATGGCGGCTGAATGGGGACAATTTGGAGTCCGTTCAAACTGTATCCAACCTTGCTTTGTAAAAACACCATTGTCAGAAAGTTTCTATGCTGATCCAGCTGTAGAAGAAGGACGCAAAGCATTGACTGCAAACAAACGCATTGGGAACACAATGGACATTGCAAATGCTGTTCTTTACTTGGCAAGTGATCGTTCAGATTATACAAATGGTCATGAGCTTCGTGTGGAAGGTGGATTTGGTATCATGATGGGTGACCAAACACCAAAACCAGGCGGACGTCGTGAATTTGCTGAAAAAGAGCACAATGCCTACCTTGAACGGATCAAGGGCAATAACTAATAGCATCATAGAGCCAAGGGGCAGGCGTCCCTTTGACCCATACCGAAAGGAATTATGAATTAATGTTTAAGAATAATAAATATAACTTTACAGCATTCTTGCTATGGTCAGCTTACTTCTGTCACGGGATTCAAGCACTCTTGATTTCACAAAATGCAAAATTCTTCGCAGTAAAATGGAACTTGATTTCACAAGCAAATTTGACTGACCCAGCTAAATTAGCTGTTGCAACAGGGACTGTTTTGGCAGCTGTTGCTTGGACTGGTTGGGGTAAATTATCCTTCCTTGCTTTCTCAGGACCTTTATCAGATAAAATTGGTCGTAAACCATTGATCGTACTTGGTTTGCTTGGGTACGTGCTGATGTTTGCATCATTCTTGTTTGCAACAAACATCACTCTTGTAAACTTCTTGGCCTTCATTGGTGGGGCTATGACATCCTTCTATGACGGTGCCATTAACCCAGCCCTCTTTGAAATGTATCCTGAAAACAAATCAACAGCATCTGTTCTTGGTAAAACATTCATCTCTGTTTCATCTATCTTGTACCCATTGGTTGTTGCCTTTGTAGCGACAAATGGTCTTGCTCCTGAAATTGGTATCTGGATTCCACTCGTACTCAGTGCTCTTGTATTTGCAGGTGTTCTCTTTGCCCAATTCCCAGATTTGGATTTGCAAAAAGCAGAAGGTTTGTCTGCTTCAGAAGCTATTAAAGAATTGGAAAAACGTCAGAATGTTGCAGCTGTGGGTTCAGTTGAAAAAGCAAACCATAGTAAATTTGCTCTGGACGGAACAGTCTTGTCTATCTTTGCTTTGACAATCTACTCAAACTTCTATCTCTTCCAACAAGCTTCAAAAATTTATGCCACAAACGTATTGAACATGTCAGAAGGTGCAGCAGCATCTGTTACTTCCCTCTACCAATTAGGTGGTTTGGTAGCAACATTTGTCTTTGCAATCATGATGGCACGCGGTGTACGTGATATGGCAATCCTTGCAGTCAGCCCAATCTTTGCTGGATTAGCAGGTCTCTTGGTTTACTTTATACCATCACCAGCAACATTGACAATTGCAGGTATCATTGTTGGTTTCTGCGCCGCAGGTGGTCTCCTTCAAATGGGTAACGGCGTGCTCAACCAATTCTTTGATACAAACAAAGGTCGTAATACTTCCGTTTACTACTTTGTAATGGCACTTGGTTCAATCATCATTCCAAAAGCAGCAGGTAGCTTGATTGCAGCCGGTAAGGGTGAATTGATCATGTTGATTATGGCTGGTACAGGTATTGTATCTGCAGCACTTATGTTCTTTGCTGGTACACGTTACAGCCATATCTTTGGTGTATCACCATTCTCAAATTCTAAAAAAGGCTAAAGCCTAAAAATAAGGTTCAGGACTGAGGTAAGACCTCGGTCTTGACCTGTATTCTCTTTGAAAGGCTAAAACTTAGTGGCAAAAAATAAATACATTCCAACTATTGGTAGTTTGTACGTAAACTACGTATTTCAAGGGATTGCAGCGATTATCGTCTCTCAAAATATGTCTGTTCTTCGTGAAAACTGGGGTGCTTCTTTCAAAGAAGTTTCCTTGGTGCTGAGTGCGATTGGTGTGGGGCGAATCTTGAGTGTCAACTTTGCAGGTGTCTTATCTGATAAGTTGGGACGACGTCGTTCGATTTTACTTGGGATTTTTTCCTACATTGTCTTTTTTATAGGCTTGCTCTTGTCGCCAAATTACATCTGGGCGTTTCTATTCTCGATTTTTGCAGGATTTGGAAATGCCTTTTTGGACACGGGGACCTATCCAGTGGTAGTCGAAGCCTTTGAAAATCCTTCAAGAAATAGTGCCCTTAGTGTGCTTAACAAGGCATTTATCTCGATGGGGCAGTTCATTTTTCCGATTATCACACGGTTCATTTTACAAAATGATTATTATTTTGGTTGGACCTTTATTGTTTCTGCAATCTGTATGGCGCTGAACTTGTTCTTAACGCTCCGTCTGCCATTTCCAAGGGTTCAAGACGGAAAAGTAGTAACGGTCAGCGAAGAAGACTTGGTCAAGGAAGAAGTGACAACTGTAGAAGATACGGGTGCTAATTTCAAAATTGAAGGAATTGCACTGTTGATTTTCTCCTTCGTTTCGGTTTCGCTCTTCAATATCTTTATCACTTGGATTCCATCGTTTGCACAAGATGTCCTTCAGATGAAAGAAGCAGATAGTTTAGTTCTTGTAAGCTATTACAGTATCTTTTCATTTATTTCTGTTTTTGTGACCTCCTTTATTGTCAATCGAGGCATCAACATTCCGAAATTCATGGTTTTCTGTACGAGCATTACTGGATTGGCCTTGACTATTATGCTCTTCCGTCCAAGTTTTGTGACAGTGATGTTGGCAACTTTCTGCGTTGGATTTTTCGCAGCAGGAGGAATTTGGCAACTGGGTCTAGCTATTCTGCTGGAATTTTTCCCATTCAAACGGGGAGTGATTACAAGTTTTTACTCGCTGGCAACATCTATCTCAGTGATGGGTATTCCTTACTTGACGGGTGTTCTTGCTGAGCAAAATATGCGCTATATTTTTGTCTTAAATGCTGGTTTAGCTTTTCTCGGGGCGGCTTGTCTCGTCCTAGTTTACAAACGTTATCAAACAATTTTTTACAAATAAGAAAGAGGTTCTATCATGACAGAACGTTTATCCGGTCACACACTCTTGGTTAGCTTGATTGCTACTCCTATCCGTCACAGCTTGTCTCCAAAAATGCACAATGAAGCTTATGCAAAATTAGGTTTGGACTATGCCTACCTTGCTTTTGAAGTTGGTCAAGAAGAATTGGCTGACGCAGTACAAGGTATTCGTGCATTGGGCATCCGTGGTTCAAACGTTTCTATGCCAAATAAACAAGCAATCATCCCTTACCTTGATGAATTGTCACCAGCTGCTGAATTGGTTGGTGCTGTCAATACTGTTGTTAACAAAGATGGAAAAGGTCACTTGGTAGGTCATGTGACAGACGGTACAGGTGCTGTTCGTGCTTTGGCAGAAGAAGGTGTCGATGTGAAAGACCAAATCATCACACTTACTGGTGCTGGTGGTGCAGGTACTGCGATTGCTATTCAGTTGGCGCTTGATGGCGCAAAAGAAATCCGTATCTTCAACCGTCAAGATGATTTTTATGCAAATGCAGAAAAAACAGTTGAAAAAATCAATACTCGTACAGATTCATCAGCTACATTGACAGACTTAGCTGACCAAGCTGCCTTCAAACAATCCATCGCTGAATCAAGCATCTACATTGATGCAACAAGTGCTGGTATGAAACCGCAAGAAGATGTTTCATTGATTGACGACCCCGCTATGATTCGCCCTGACTTGGTGGTATTTGACGTGGTTTACAGCCCGCTTGAAACAAAATTACTTAAATTTGCGAAAGAAAATGGCGCTAAGAAAGCCCTCAATGGTATCGGCATGATGCTCTACCAAGGTGCAGAAGCCTTTAAACTCCACACAGGTGAAGATATGCCAGTGGAATACATCCGCGATACATTCTTTAGCGACGCTAAGTAAGTAGAAATTGGTCCCCAGCCAATCGAGAATGATTGACTATAACAAAGAGAGGCCTAGCCTCTCTTTTCACGTGTAGAGAATTGAAATAGAAGGAAGTGTCTCATGACAGAACGTTTATCCGGTCACACTTTGATGCTGGCCCTTATCGCAACACCCATTCGCCATAGTTTGTCACCAAAAATGTACAATGAAACCTATGCAAAACTTGGCCTAGACTTGGCTTATCTGGCTTTTGAAGTTGGGCAAGAGGAACTACCGGACGCGGTGAAAGCCATTCGTGCTCTGGGGATTGTCGGTGGAAATGTTTCCATGCCCAATAAGCAAGCCATCGTTCCTTATATGGATGAGTTATCCTCAGCGGCTAAAATGATTGGCGCGGTCAATACCTTTGTGAACAAAGACGGTTATCTGATTGGGCATAATACAGACGGAGTGGGTGCTGTTCGTGCCTTAGAGGCTGAAGATATTGACGTCAAAAATCAAGTGATTACCCTAGCTGGTATTGGTGGTGCGGGTACAGCTATTGCGGTTCAGTTGGGATTGGAAGGTGCAAAAGAAGTTCGTATTTTTAATATCAAAGACAGGGCTTTTGATGCTGCAGCAAGTATTGTTGATACCATCAATACAGAGACACAAACAAAAGTGACTTTGGAAGATTTATCTGATACGGAAAATTTCTACAAATCTATCGGTGAAAGCAGCATCTATATCGATGCGACAGGCATCGGAATGAAACCGTTTGAGGACATGAAATTGATCAATGATCCTGCAGTTATTCGTCCTGATTTGATGATTTTAGATGTTGTATACAGCCCAGCGGAGACCCAACTCTTGAAGTTTGCCCGTGAAAATGGCTGTCAGAAAGCCTTTAATGGATTGTCTATGATGCTCTATCAAGGTGCAGCAGCTTTCAAATTGCATACCGGAGAAGATATGCCTGTGGACTACATCCGTGAATTGCTGTTTGAAAAATAAGATACAGAAAAAGAAGCTAATCCAAGCTTCTTTTCTTTTACTGTAATATATCATCGAGTTGGTCCATACGGAAACTCATGGCGCAAAAATCAGGATCATCAAAATCTTGACCGTAGTGAAACATACGCAAGTCAGGTGCATCGGGAATGTCCAATTTTGCATGCTCGGACTGCGTGGGATCAAAGGTGTCAATCAAGTGAAGGACCTGATCTAGAAAGCTAGTCGGAAGTGGTTCTGGCCAGTGAGCGGATAATATTTCTCGTACCGGAAGTGTCTTGACCTTCTCAAGAGTAGCTCGGTACTGGCTAAGTGGTACCCCAGCACCGTAAAAAATACGCTTAACGATAGCATCACCGCTAAAGAAGTAGCGACTTTTATGGTCGAAAAATCCAATAGATCCCTTGGTGTGACCGGGAATAGCAAGAACGGTGATCGTTCGTTTTCCTAAATCAATGATTTGGCCGTCTTCTAGGTAGTCAAAGCGGTAGTCGCCCCCATTTTCTACCTCTGGACAAACTGTCTGATCAGGGACCGTTTCAATTGAAAAGACGAACGCTTCTTGGCTTGGCCATTCATTTTTTCCGATAAAAATCGTGTCGGATTGACGGTTGCTACCCGAGTGGTCTGGATGGACATGACTATTGACAACCATGAGAGGCAGCGAAGTGAGCTGCTCCACATAGGCTTTCAAATCAGAAATACCAAAGTCGGTATCAATCAACAAGGCTTTTTCTTGACCGATAATCAGATAAGAAATACAGTAGCCCCAGCCAGGTAATCGTCCCGGTCCTGGGAGAAAACCAGGACATTGAATGGCGTAAGTCTGCTCTGTAATCTGCCAATGCTGGCATTCTCGTAGTCCATTATCTAGTCCGAGTGTGATAGTTGGTTTGCCCATAATATTCTCCTTTTTTATGATTATAGTCCCTTTTTATGAAAAATTCTATAGGATTTTTTATAGGAAAAAACTGAACTATGTATAAAGAAAATCTATGAAATCGGTTTATAAGTTTTATAGAAAGACAATGTGAAAAACTTCTCAAACTATGATAAAATAGAAACAGTTAAAACGATAGATTTGAAAGGAAGTTTATCGATGGAATTGAAATCTTTCCCAGGTTATGAAGACCACCTATTCAGTAATTTGGTAGATGGTAGTGAGGAGACCTTGGCGCGTAAGAAAGCGCAGGGGCAAGCCATGATGGCTTATGAACTTCCAGAAGGAATGACCATGGAAGACCGCACCATCCCTGATCCAGAAGAAGGTCAAGAGCTCTTGATCCGTGTCTTTACACCAGCAGGATTGCCTGAAAAAGCACCAATGATTTTGGATATTCATGGTGGAGCTTTTGTGTCTGGAACAGTCGCTTTTGACAATGCTCGTTGTATTGGAATTGCAGAGCGCGTGCCCGCGATTGTGGTATCGGTGGAGCATCGTCTCTGCGGTGCAACGGGTTATAGTTTCCCGGTTCCTTTGGAGGATTGCCATGCGGCTTATATGTACATGCATGATCATGCGGAGGAATTTGGTGGAGACCCAGAATGTATGGGACTTCATGGTTCAAGTGCAGGAGGTACCCTTGCAGAAGGTCTGGCCCTCTATCTTCGTGACCACAATGAACCAATGCCTGCCTTGACAGTACTCAATTGCCCAACCTTTGATACGGCGATTGAAGAAACATTTTCATTCCAACAGCTGACCCAGTTGAAAATGGGACCTGCCAATAAAGCTTTTGGCGCTGAATATGCTTATTTAGGAGGCTACAATGGCCAACAACCATCTTACTACGCCTTCCCGGCTTTCTGCCATGATATTGGTGGGCTTGGTCCAACCATGATTATCGCAGGCGAGTACGATACACTTCGAGATTCGGCTTGGAATTACGGTCAACGTCTCTTGCGTGCAGGTGTGCCAATGGAATTTTTCCTCGCACCACGACTGGGTCATACATTCACAGCAGCACCACACCCGTATACAGACTTTGTTCACGATATGATGGCGTGGTCCTTCAAACGTGAATTTGGCTTGCTAGATGAGTTGAAAAAATAATAAAAAGAATATTTAGGAGAAAAGATTATGAGTCCAGCTATCCTTGCTCTGATAATGCTAGCCATTATTGTTTTCTTTATCTTGTTTGAAAAACAGCTCAAAATTCCAATGAATTTTGTCTTGTTCACCATTCCTGTGATTTTTAGCTTCCTCATGGGCTATGACCTGACACAGGCCAGTAACTTTATTTTAATGCAGCTGAGTACGGTGATGAATCAAACGGGCTACATGCTCTTGTTTGGCTTGATTTACTTTGTGATGTTGACAGAGACTGGCATGTTTGACGTGATGGTCAATGCAGTTATGAAAATCATTGGGAATCGCCTCAATGTAGTCGGTATCATGGTTTTGACAACTGTCCTGGGAGCAATCGCCTATTTGACAGCCAATATGTCAACAACTTATCTGATCGTTTTTCCGATTGTCATTCCTCTTTATAAGAAATTCAAGATTGACCGTGACTTTGCCTTTATCATTTGTCAAACAGCGGTTGCAGCTATGTGTTGGTTGCCTTGGGGGATTGGTGTTATCATGTCTGCGATGATGGCAGGCACAGATGCAGAAACCTTGGCTGCTGCTTCAATTCCTTGGGGATTGTGCTTTATTCCAGCCATTATCTTGCAATATGTCTACTTTGCATGGCGCCATAAAAAAGAACATGGTACTCTAGGATTGCCAGAAGGGGCAGAAGCGGAAGCAGATAATGCAGAAGGAGCAAAAGAAAAAGAATTTGCACGTCCTGACTTATTCTGGGTAAACTTCCTTGTCTTTATCTTGGTAATCGTGGTCCTAGCAGTCTTCAAGGTTCCATCTTATCTCGTCTTTGTAGCGGCATCAATGGTTACAGCCTTGATAAACTATCCTAAGAATTTTGGACAAATTTGGAATAAGGCTGGCATGACATTCTTTAACGTTTTAATCATGCTTTTTGCCATCTGTTTCTACCTTGCGATTTTCAATGCAGCACCTGAAGACGGCAGTAAAATGTCAATGGTTGCATCCTTGGCGCAATTGCTAGAAAGTATTTTCCCAGCCTTCTTGCTCAACTACATGCACATCATCTTCTTGTTGTTGGCCGTGCCAATCATCTACTTTGTACCTTATCAATTGTATAACGCTCTCTACCCACTCTTCATCTCAGTAGGTGCAGCCTTTGGATTGTCACCAATCATGATTATTGCACCATTTGTATGTAACCTTGCCTTGGCAACTTCGGTTACACCAATGAACTCAGCGACCTTTGTCGGATGTTCCTTGATTGAGGAAGAAGTCGGACCTTACACACGTCATGCAGCACCAATCATGTTTGTCACAAATATTGTGGTCATCTTGACAGCTGCCTTGTTCGGAGTATTGCATTTCTAAAAAAGTAAACTAGGTTTCATTGAAACCTAGTTTTTCTTATCTTCTTCAAAAAAAGTTAAGCTGTACTGTTTGAATTTTTCTGTCAAAGGAGAAATATAATCTTTCTGCCGTAGAGCGAGATAGATAATCCGTTTTGATAGTGGATTTAGAATAGTGATTTTTTTGACGGGAAATGAGTTGATGCTTGGGATATCTGGCATAATGGCGATTCCAAAGTTTTGAGAAACAAAACCCAGGATACTGAGGTCGCTTTCCAACTCTAATTTAATGGTCGGTTTTAGTCCGAGATTGTCAAAGGTTTGGTCTAGATAAGGACGTAAGCCGCTGCTTTGATTATAGTAGACATAGTCGTAGCGCAAGCTCTCCTCAAGGCTGACTTGGTCAGAGGTGGCAAGTGGATGCTGCTCAGGTACGACTAAAACCAAGTTTTCTGTCGTGAGCGGTTCAAAGCGAATAGCGTCAAAATGGTCGACTTTTGAGACAAAAGCAAGGTCCAATTTTTCATCCATCAGTAGCTGAAGGAGGTGCTTGGAGTTATTTTGTTCAAAGTCAAAATGAACATCTGGATAATCTAGCATAAACTGTTTGAGAAGAGCAGGAGCTTTTTCAATTCCCATGGTATAGATAAAGCCGAGGTGAATCAATCCTTTGTTGGGATCAATTTCTGCTTGAATACGATGATTGCCCTCTTTAAGTGCACTAAGGGATTGCTCCGCTGCATCATAGAAAATTTTTCCATAGCGGGTCAAGCGGATGTTGCGCCCTGTTTTCTTGAAAAGGGGCACACCCAGCTCTTTTTCTAATTCGGAAATCATATAGCTGAGATTGGGCTGAGAGGTGTTGAGCTCTTGTGCAGTACGGGTCATATGTTCTGTTTTTGCCAGGGCAATAAAGTATTCTAAATGTTGTAAATTCATAGGGAACTCCTTGTTATCCACTTTCTATTATACGCTAAATTTGAATGAAAAAGATAAATATTATTGATAGATTGGATAAAATATATTTATTAGATTTATGTATTAGCGTGTGGTATAATTCTAGTGAAAAAACTCACAAAATGGAAAAAGGTGGAAAATATGGTAGAAAATTTCAAACCTGTTACAGTTGGAAACGTGACCTTTGGACAAGGTCGTCCAAAAATTATTGTTCCTTTGGTTGGAAAAACAGCTGAAGAAATTCTTACAGGTGCACGTCAAGCTAAAGACTTGGATTGTGATTTGATTGAATGGCGAATTGATTTTTACGAAAAAGTAACCACTCCATCAGAAGTTGCAGCCTTGTCAAAAGAAGTATGTTCCGCAGTTGAAAAACCAGTTTTGGTAACGTTCCGAACTGCCAAAGAAGGTGGTGTGCTAGAAATTTCAGACCAGCTCTACTTTGACATCTATGCTGCTGTATTGAACGAAGGTCATGCAGACTTGATTGACTTGGAACTCTTTATGTCAGACAAAGAAGTGCAAGAAACCATTGCCTTGGCCCATGAAAAAGGGACAAAAATCATCATGTGTAACCATGATTTTGATGCGACACCAAGCCAAGATGAGATTGAACGCCGTCTCCGTCTCATGGAAGAAAAAAATGCAGATATTTGTAAAATTGCGGTTATGCCACAATCAAATACAGACGTTTTGACCTTGCTTCAAGCTACTGCGACCGTGTATGCGACTGCAACTCGTCCACTCATTACCATGTCTATGGGTGCGCTCGGTATGGTGAGTCGTGTTAGTGGTGAAGTCTTTGGCTCATCAGCGACTTTTGGTGCAGCGGCTAAAGCTTCGGCACCAGGTCAAGTTCCAGTAGCAGAGCTGCGCAACATTCTCTCAACGCTTAAATTAACAAACGAGGACTAAGATACATGACAAAACAACTTTTTGAAACCATTGACTTCAAGTCAGGCGTTAGCTTGAAAAACCGTATTGTTATCTCTCCAATGACAACCCAATCTGCTTACTACGATGGTAGCATGACAGAAGAGTTGATTGAGTATTATGCTCATCGTTCAGGTGAGGTGGGTGCTGTTATTGTGGAATCAGCCTTTGTTGAAAACTATGGCCGTGGTTTCTTCGGTGCTGTAGGTATTGATACGGATGATAAGATTGAAGGGTTGTCACGTGTTGCCAAAGCCATTCAAGCCAAAGGTTCAAAAGCCTTTATTCAAATCTATCACGCAGGTCGTATGGGCTTCCCAAATATGAATGGAGGTCGCAATCCGATTTCAGCATCACCAGTGGCCGCTCTCCGTCCAAATGCACCAGTTCCAACTGAAATGACTCACCAAGAAGTCTTGGCGATGATTGACCATTTTGCTGAAGGGGTACGTCGTGCTATTAAGGCAGGTTTTGATGGGGTCGAACTCCATGGTGCCAATACTTTCCTTCTACAACAATTCTTCTCACCACATTCAAACCGTCGAACGGATGCTTGGGGTGGTAGCCGTGAAAAACGTGCTAAATTTGCGACAGAAGTTGTCAAAGCAGCAAAACGTGTGATGGCTGAAGAAGGGGCTGAAAACTTTGTACTTGGTTACCGCTTCTCACCAGAAGAATTGGAAGAGCCAGGTATCCGCTTTGAAGACACCATGTACTTGCTTCATACCTTAGCAGAATATGATTTGGATTATTTCCATTTCTCAATGGGAATTTACACACGTGGTTCCATTGTAACGCCAGACGATCCAGAAATGCTGATCAGCAAATTTAACAAACTCAAATCAGGTAAATTGGCTGAAACTCCAATCATCGGTGTGGGAAATATTCGCCAAACAGCAGATGCCCAAGGTGCCTTGGAAGCTGGTTATGATGTGATTGCTGTAGGTCAAGGATTCTTGATTGAGCCAAATTGGGTTGAAAAAATCCGTGATAATCAAGAAGTACGTCCATATGCAGATGTTTCTGAACGCGAAGCGCTTGTGGTACCAACACCATTGTGGCACTATATGGATGAAGGTTTCGGTCTCGTAAAAGACATTGAAGCTGAAAAAGCAAAAGCAGAGCGACTCAAAGAATTGATGAGCAAACCGCTTGAATTTACACCAGGACAATACCATGTGACTGCGCAAGGACACAACAGCGAGTTACCAATGGTTGTCACATTTGACCAATCACGTATTATTGGCGTAGAAATTGACAGTGAAGGTGAGTCTGCTGGACTTTCTGACTTGGTATTTGAACGGATGCCAAAACAAATCATCGAATTCCAAACCTTGAATGTAGATGCGGTTTCAGGTGCATCTTCAACAAGTAAAGGGGTTATTGATGGTGTGTCGGATGCGGTTCGTTTGGCAAGTGGTCAGGATGCAGTTGATGTCTTGAAAGCACGCCAAAAACCAGTTATCGAGCGCTCAACAGAAGTCTTGGAAGAAGAAGTTGATGTAGTTATCGTCGGTGGTGGTGCAGCTGGTATTGCCACTTCACTTCGTGCAGATGAGCTCGGTCTCAAAGCAACATTGATTGAAAAACTCAGCTTTATCGGTGGTGCAATTTCTGTATCAGGTGGTAACCAGGTCGTTACAGGTTCTCGTTTGCAAGTTGAAGAAGGAGTTTCTGATGATACGCCTGAATTGATGGCAGAAGATTTCCTTAAGAACGGGAATAACCAAAACGTTATGGAACTCTTGAATCTCCTTGCCAACAATGTTGGTGCAGCGACTGACTGGGTACATGACTACATCGGAGTAGAATATGACATGGCTGGCGGACTTCACGTGCTTGCTGAATACCGTAAGAACCGTGAATTGGCCTATGCGCACGGTGGACATGGATTTGCCGCATCTGTTCGTGAAAAAATGGCTGCTTCAAATGTCAACCTTCTCCTTCAAACTAAGGCTGAAAAATTGTTGACAGACGGTCAAGGCAATGTCACAGGTTTGGTTGCTGTAGAGGAAAATGGTATAACTCATCGTATCTCTGCTAAAGCCGTTGTCCTTACAACGGGTGGTTATGGTAATAACAAGGCTATGTTGTCAGACGCACTCAAGGACGTTCTCTTCTACGGAACTCGCTCTTCAATGGGTGAAGGTGTGCAAATGGCGCAAGCACCAGAAGTAGATGCCGCAACTCGTATGATGGAACTTGGTAAGATTTATCCAAATGGTGTCGAAGTGTCACCGGGTACAGCTAAGTCAACTATCGGTGGGAACATTGCTATTCTCCGTCGCAACGGTATTTTGGTCAACACCAACGGTCAACGTGTTATCAATGAACGTGCAAGTAACCATGAGATTTTGGATGTTCTGATGGAACAAGATCCAAAACTCCTCTATCTCTTGATGGACCAAGAAACCTTCGATATTTTCCGTAAGGAAATTGCTGAAGGTGGTATTTCAGAAAAAGAAGTCGAAGGCTGGTTGGAAGCAAATGGTAGCAAGACTCCATTCCTCTTCTACGCAGATACCTTGGAAGGTTTGGCTGACTTAGCGGGTATGGATACACAAGCTCTTGCCGATACAGTAGCTCGTTTCAACCAATTTGTAGAAAATGGTAAAGATGAAGATTTCGGTCGTCAAGTCGAATTCTTGCAAACACCAGTTGGTGCTGGTCCATACTACATGATTGAACAAAAACCACGTTTTGCAACAACCATGGGTGGTCTCGTTGTCAACGAAAAACTGGAAGTTCAAAACAATTCTGGTAAGACAATCGGTGGCCTCTATGCAGCCGGTGAAGTCGTTGGTGGTGTCATGGGGACAGACTCTCCTTCAGGTGCTAACAACGCTTGGGCTCTTACATCAGGTAAATTGGCAGCGGAAAATATTCAAGCCAAATAATATGAAATCAATAAGCTGGGGTTACCTCAGCTTATTTTTCATACACTATTTATGGGAATTTTCAGAACATTTCGCTTTTTCATTGATTTTATGGTAAAATAAGGGATATGATTCCATGAGAGGTAGGATAGTATGCAATTAAAAACGGGTGTGAAACACCTTCAAGGAACTATTCGTGTTCCGGGAGATAAGTCCATTAGTCACCGTTCCATTATGTTTGGAAGTCTAGCTAAGGGGATTACAAAAGTATATGATATTTTGCGTGGGGAAGATGTCTTGTCGACCATGCAAGTCTTCCGTGATATGGGAGTTGTTATTGAGGATAAAGGAGATGTCGTTGAGGTTCATGGTCTTGGCTTTGATGGTCTTCAAGCTCCGAAAAATCCGCTAGATATGGGTAATTCAGGGACGTCTATCCGATTGATTTCAGGTGTCTTAGCAGGACAGGATTTTCAAGCGACCATGTTTGGCGATGACTCACTTTCTAAGCGTCCAATGGACCGAGTGACTATTCCGCTCAAGCAAATGGGAGTGGAGATTTCGGGTCAGACAGAGCGGGATTTGCCTCCGTTGACGATTCATGGCAGTCAACAACTCAAACCCATTACTTATCAGTTGCCAGTGGCTTCTGCCCAAGTCAAGTCAGCCTTGATTTTTGCGGCCCTGCAGGCTGAGGGAGAGTCGGTGATTGTTGAGAAAGAATTGACACGCAATCACACTGAAGACATGATTCGTCAGTTTGGTGGTGAGATTGCTGTCAATGGAAAAGAAATCCGTATCAAGGGGAGACAAACATTTACAGCCCAAAAGGTGGTGGTGCCTGGGGACATTTCAAGTGCAGCCTTTTGGCTGGTTGCAGGTCTCATCATTCCCAATAGTCGAATCGTCCTTGAAAATGTCGGTATCAATGAAACGCGTACGGGTATCATTGATGTCATTCAAGCTATGGGTGGAAAATTAACCATTAGCAATCGGGATGAGATTGCTAAGTCAGCGACCTTGACGGTTGAGACTTCGGACTTACATGGGACAGAAATTGGTGGCGACCTCATTCCTCGTTTGATTGACGAGTTACCGATTATTAGTCTTTTGGCGACACAGGCCAATGGGACAACTGTTATTCGCGATGCAGAAGAGCTCAAGGTCAAAGAAACGGACCGCATTCAAGTGGTGGCAGATGCCCTCAATAGCATGGGTGCCAACATTACACCGACGGACGACGGTATGATTATCCAAGGCAAGACAAGTCTCCACGGAACGGATGTCAACACCTTTGGGGATCATCGGATTGGAATGATGACAGCTATCGCGGCTCTATTGGTCGAAGAGGGACAGGTAAACTTGGATCGAGCAGAGGCTATCAACACCAGCTACCCAAGCTTTTTCGCAGACTTGGATTCACTACTTTAGAAAGGAAAAGATAGTATGGCAATTTTATTACTTGGATTTATGGGAGCAGGAAAGACTACGGTGGCGTCTTATCTACAAGAACATTATGAGCAGTTTTTAGATATGGATATGATTATTGAAGAAAAAATCGGAATGTCCATTACAGAATTTTTTTCCAAGGAGGGGGAAGCAGCCTTTCGTGTCATCGAATCAGAAACATTAGAAGAACTGTTACAGACTCCAGGGGAGGTCATCATTTCAACAGGTGGTGGTGTCGTTATTTCGGAGAAAAACCGTGAATTATTGCGGTCGAATCGAAAGCACAATGTTTTGCTAGCAGCCTCGTTCGAAGTGCTCTATGATCGCATTGCTAACGATAAAATTTTCCAACGCCCTCTTTTCCTCAATAACTCAAAAGAAGACTTTCATGGGATTTACGAGCGTCGGATGATGCTCTATGAGGGATTGTCAGACTTGATTATCAATACAGACAATCGCAGTCCAGAAGAAGTAGCAAGGATTATCAGATGCGTATAGCCTATCTTGGACCACGTGGCTCCTTTACTCACCACGTTGCGAGTCAGGCTTTTCCAGAGGAGGAGCTGGTCTCTTTCAAGACTATTACGGATGTTATCAAGGCTTTTGAGCGAGGAGAGGTGGCTCATTCAGTTGTCCCAGTTGAAAATTCGATTGAGGGCTCTGTTCACGAAACCTTGGATTATTTGTTTCATCAGGCGGACATTCATGCAGTGGCAGAGGTGATTCAGCCGATTGCCCAGCAACTGATGGCGACTTCGGCTACAAAGCCGATTGAAGTCATCTATTCTCATCCACAGGCCATTGCTCAAGGGAAGCGGTACATTCTGGAACATTATCCACAGGCCAAGATTGAGATGACAGCTAGCACAGCCTATGCAGCCCGTCTGGTTGCGGATAATCCCGCCCAGCCTTATGCTGCCATTGCCCCTCAAGCAGCGGCAAGTGAGTATGGTTTGGAAGTCATTGCCCAAGATATCCAGGAAATGGATGAGAACTTTACACGTTTTTGGATTTTGGGAAAGGAACAGGTCTGTCTTCCCCTGGAAAGTCAGGTCAATAAAATCTCTCTTGCTCTTACTCTGCCAGACAATCTTCCAGGTGCTCTGTATAAGGCCATGTCCGTTTTTGCTTGGAGAGGCATAGACTTGACCAAGATAGAAAGTCGTCCTTTGAAAACGGCCTTGGGCGAATATTATTTCATCTTGGATGCGGTTCATAAAGAGGCTGACCTAGTGGGCTTTGCCTTGAAAGAATTGACAAGTCTCGGCATTTCATATAAAATACTAGGGTACTATTTGGTATACATTGTCAAATAGGAAGGAATACCGATGAGAAATAATAAACGGCCCCTCAGTCATCATGAGGAACTCAGACTGGATTATCTGCAGAAGAATATCCATTTTTTAAACGATAAGGAAAAGCGGGAGTTAGCTTTTTTAAATTATAAAGATCAATATGGGGCAGAAAGTGCCTCTCTTCAGTCATGGCAGCTAAGCTCTTATGAGGAAGAACAGGAAATCCCAATCAGAGGACGCAAGCAATTCCTTGATGATGATGTGGAAGATTTGCCGGAATACCCACGAGAAAGACCAAGTCGCTCTCGTGCTCGTAAAGCTGAGAAAAAGAGCAGACCAAAGGCTGTGCGCGTGCCAAAAGAGGTAGAGATGCCAACTCCGCCCCAGCCAAAAGTAAAAAAGCCTCGTAAAAAAGGCCGAGTAAAACGCTTTTTCAAGTGGCTTGCCTTTCTTTTACTTACTGTCCTAGCGGGTATGGGCTTTATGTTTTACAAGGGGATGAAATCAATCCAAGATAACCCAAATGCTAAGGCTGCCGAAACAGAAGTTTTCCACGGGAAAGACACTAAGGATGGGGTTAATATCTTAGTCCTTGGTACAGATGGCCGTGTTGGTGAGACATCTGATATGACGCGGACGGACTCTGTTATGGTGGTCAACATCAATAATTCTGAGAAGAAGGTCAAGATTGTCAGCTTTATGCGTGATACTCTGATCAACATTGATGGCAATGACTACAAGTTGAATGTGGTTTATACTTTTGGTGAGCAAAATAATCATCAGGGGGCTGAAAATGTCCGTGAAGTGCTGAAAGAGAATTTTGATATTGATATTAAGCATTATGCCCTGGTTGACTTTTCAACCTTTGCAACGGCTATTGATACCATTTTCCCAGAAGGTGTCACAATTGATGCTCAATTTTCTACCATTGATGGCGTGGACGTGTCAGCAGTGGATGTGCCGGACGATTTGAACATGAAAGACGGTGTGGTTCCAAATCAGACTATCACAGAAGGTAAGCAGAAAATGGACGGACGTACCTTGCTCAACTATGCTCGTTTCCGTAAGGATGACGAGGGTGATTACGGGCGTACACGTCGTCAGCAGCAGGTTTTGAGTGCTGTATTGACCCAGGTGAAAAATCCGACTAAGCTCTTTACAGGTTCGGAAGCGCTGGGGAAAGTTTACTCTTTGACATCTACCAGCATCCCATTTAGCTTTATTTTGACAAATGGCTTGGGTGCAACTGTCGATGGAGCAAACGGTGTGTCACAGACGACCATTCCAGAAAATGGCGATTGGACTGATGAGTTTGACGTGTATGGTGGTTCAGGTCTCAAGGTTGACTTTGAAAAATACAAACAAAAACTAGCGGACATGGGCTTCCGTTAGGCACCATTCACTCTCTAAATATGGTATACTAGAAGGGCCTTCGGTCGCTTCTTTTTTTGTAAATAGACTGAAATAGAAAGTAGAAACATGTTAAAGAAAAATGATATTGTAGAAGCAAAAATTGTCGATTTGACACATGAAGGACAAGGGGTTGCAAAGGTAGACGGTTTTGTCTTTTTTGTTGAAAATGCCTTGCCAGATGAAGTCATTGCCATGCGGGTGCTGAAACTCCGTAAAAATATCGGTTACGGGAAAGTGGAAGAATATATCGAAAAATCGCCATATCGCAATGAGAGCTTGGATGCGGCTTATTTGCGGACGGGGATTGCAGACTTGGGGCACTTAGCCTATGAGCAACAATTGAGTTTTAAGCAAAAGCAAGTGGCGGATAACTTGTATAAGACAGCACATATTTCGGATGTGGAAGTAGCACCAACAGTGGGAATGGACCATCCATTTGCCTACCGTAATAAAGCTCAAGTGCCTGTTCGTCGTGTCAATGGTCTCTTGGAGACTGGTTTTTTCCGTAAAAATTCACATGACCTCATGCCTATTGATGATTTTTTGATTCAGGAAAAAGAGATTGATGCTCTTATCAATTTTACGCGTGACTTGCTTCGCCGCTTTGATATCAAACCTTACGATGAGAAGGAGCAGTCTGGCTTAATCCGCAATATCGCCGTTCGTCGTGGTCATTATACTGGTCAGATTATGCTTGTGTTGGTAACGACTCGTCCGAAGATTTTCCGTATTGAACAGATCATGGAGCAGATTCGGGCGGAATTTCCACAAGTTGTATCTATTATTCAAAATATCAACGACAAAAATACTAATGCGATTTTCGGCCCTGAATTCCGTACGCTTTATGGCAAAGATACGATTGAAGATCAGATGCTTGGAAATACCTATGAAATCTCGGCTCAATCTTTTTATCAAGTTAATACTGAAATGGCTGAAAAACTGTATCAGCAGGCCATTGACTTTTCAGAATTGGCGGCTGATGACGTGGTTATCGATGCTTACTCAGGGATTGGAACGATCGGGCTTTCTGTTGCCAAGAAGGTTAAGCATGTCTACGGCGTTGAAGTGATTGAAAAAGCTGTTGCAGACGCTAAGAAAAATGCGGAGCGAAATGGCATCACCAATAGCACTTATGTATCAGACAGTGCTGAAAATGCCATGGCCAAATGGGTCAAAGATGGCATTAAACCAACTGTTATCATGGTAGATCCACCGCGTAAAGGGTTGACAGAAAGCTTTATCCGCTCTGCAGCACAAACTGGTGCGGACAAGGTGACCTATATCTCCTGCAATCCAGCAACCATGGCGCGTGACATCGCACTCTTTGAAGAACTGGGCTATAAATTGACTAAAGTACAACCCGTCGATTTATTCCCGAATACACATCACGTGGAGTGCGTAGCATTGTTGACTAGAAAATAGGGCGGATTCAGTAAATATGCTGATAAATAAAGGATTTCCAAGTGTTGTTCTATTTAGAATGATGCTTGGGAACTTTTTGTTTTGGGGAGAATATTGAATTTGAAATGGGTGTTGAGTTGATAGGAGTGTTGAAGTAAGGTGGAGTTGATAGGGTTGTTTATTTTAGAAAAAGTATACCATACTGTGTATATAAAACTCTATTGCCTTATATCGCCTTGTTCATTGTCCCATGTAAATTGAAAAAAGAGGGAGTGTTTTGTTGACACATCTCTCCAGATAAACTATAATACTTTTAAATATTTAAAAGTATGAAACGTAAAAAAGAGAGGCTAGAGATTAAAAATGGAGAAAGTTCTATTTACAAAACAAACATTAAAAAACGGAGTTATGATAAAAAATCGTTTCGTTAAAGCTGCTATGAACGAAGCGATGGGAGATAAACACTTTCAACCGAAAAAAGAGGTTATTCGTTTATATAAAACGTGGTCAAATGGGGGAACAGGACTCATTATTACGGGAAATGTCATGGTTGATTCAAATTATTTAGCGGAACCGGGAAATATTGTTTTTAATGAACACGCTGATAAAGAGTTGTTGAAAGCGTGGGCTAAAGCTGGACAAATGAACGAGACTAAGATTGTTGTTCAAATTAACCATCCTGGGAAACAAGCGCCAAAAACAGTTTCTAAAATACCTGTTGCACCTAGTGACATTCCAATTGAAGGAGAAATCGGCAAGATGTTCAACCCTCCTAGAGCATTAACGATTTCCGAAATTAAGAAAATAATTCAGCAATTTGCCGTAGCTGCAAAAGTGAGTCAAGAAGCAGGTTTCGATGGAGTTGAGATACATGCGGCACATGGATATCTTATTAGTCAATTTTTATCTCCGTATGATAATAGACGGACAGATGAATACGGAGGTAATTTAGATAATCGAATGCGAT
Source organism: Streptococcus gallinaceus (assembly GCF_024170225.1). GTDB lineage: Bacteria > Bacillota > Bacilli > Lactobacillales > Streptococcaceae > Streptococcus > Streptococcus gallinaceus. The sequence continues at coordinate 340,314 of NZ_JALJXU010000002.1, forward strand.
TTCTAAAAGAAATTTACTTGGCCATGCGAGAAAAGGTGGGAGAGAGTTACCCCATTGGCTTAAAAATAAACTCTTCTGATTTTAAAGAAGGTGGGTTTAGTGAAGAAGACTCTCTATATGTGATTCAAGAGATGGATGCGCTGGGTATTGATTTTGTAGAAATTTCAGGTGGTAGCTATGAAAATCCTAAAATGTCACAAGAACAAAAAAATAATCAGGTCATATTTGCTGAGTACAGTAAAAAAATTAAACATCTGATTCAAACGCCAGTTATTGTAACAGGCGGCATTCGTACGGTAGAATCGATGGTAGAACTGATTAATGATGGTTTTTCAGATTTTATTGGCTTAGCCAGACCATTGGCACTTGAACCTAAATTGCCTAATTTAATAGAAGCACAACACGTTTCTTCTATTCAAACAAAACGATTAACGACAGGATTTAAAAAACTAGATAAAAAAGTAGGCTCGTTAATTGGTTTGGTATACTATCAAATGTTGATGCAAAAAATTGGCCAAGGGAAAAAGACTAAAACGACAACGAATGCTTGGAAACCGTTATTTCATGCTGTTATTCATCAAGGTTTGGCAGTATTATCGCCACAAAGAGCAAAAAAGGAGAATTAAAATGGAAACAAAATGTAGTATTGAAATTTTTAATAAGTGTGTACCTGTTTTTGAGATGTTAAAAGATGAGCAGAGACAAGCGTTAATTATCAATATCGTGAAACATAAAGAATTAAATGTAACTGAGTTAGTGGAATTGTCCAATTTGTCCATGCCAGCGGTCTCACATCATTTAAAATTATTAACGCAGAGTGGCTTAGTTGTGTCAACCAAGAGAGGAACAAAAAAATATTACCGATTATCATTAAATGCCGCACTGAATCATCTGGAAGAATTACTGGCTTCGTTGCGAACGTTAGTAAATAATGAAGGAGAGTAATATGAAAAAAATTTTAATTGTACTAACAAATACAGAAAGGTATGACAAACACGATATTCCAACAGGTTTGTGGTTAAGTGAGTTAACTCACTTTTATGATGAAATACAAAAGTACGGTATTGAAGCAGACTTTATTTCTCCTTTAGGTGGTTACGTGCCATTGGATCCTTATTCAATGAAATTTATGGATAAGGTGGATTACAAGTGGTATTCAGATAAGACCTTTATCACCAGAGCACTAGCGGAATCTTTAAAACCTACTGGCATTGACCCCGATGATTATTTTGCTATCTATTATACTGGAGGGCACGGTGTGCTATGGGATTTTCCAGATAATACAGAAATACAACAATTAGCAATGGATATTTACAATCAAGGTGGTTTTGTAACTGCCGTTTGTCATGGTGTGGTAGGCCTATTAAACTTGAAATTAGAAACAGGGGAATTTTTAATAAAGAATAAACTGGTAACTGGCTTTACGAACACAGAGGAATTTCTTAGTCAAAAATATACAAAAGTCCCCTTTTCAACAGAGCAAGAGATGAAAAATAGGGGAGCAAACTATAAAAAAAGAAGATTTTTCAAATCACATGCTGTTTCAGATAGTCGTATCATTACTGGGCAGAATCCTTGGTCACCTAGAGAAGTTGCTCGCTTACTAATTGAAGAGATGTAGGTAACACAGGACAAAAAGATAAGTGTCTGAATGGCACTATCCACCTAGCGTGATAGGTTCTCAATCTATTTCCACAAACCCTGAGGGTATGTGGAAATAAACATATCCCCTACATTATTACCTAGATGGTTGTTGAAGTTTGAGTTCTATATGTTGATACTATGTATTTTAAAGCTAGTATTTTTAAATCAGTAAAATAATATCCTTATTTTAAAATTTAGAGAAAAATAGTATAATAATAGAAACGAAGAGAGTTTGTGGAATTTAATAGATATAATCTTGTTTACAAACAGAATATTGCTGAGAATAGTCACCGCCTTTTAAAAGCTTTATTCGTAAAAGGTATAGAAATATAATATTTTTTGAAGAGGCAAAGGAGAAAATAAAATCTGTTTAATTTAGAGTACTGATAAATCAGAATGGAGGTAATTTTTTTGCGAACATACGAAAATAAAGAAGAACTAAAAGCTGAAATAGAGAAAACATTTGAGAAATATATTTCAGAATTTGATAATATTCCAGAAAATTTAAAGGACAAGAGAGTTGATGAAGTTGATAGAACTCCAGCAGAAAATCTTTCATATCAGGTTGGATGGACAAGTTTGGTTCTTAAATGGGAAGAAGATGAAAGAAAGGGGCTTCAAGTAAAAACACCATCGGATGAATTTAAATGGAATCAGCTTGGTGAATTATATCAGTGTTTCACGGATACCTACGCTCATTTATCTCTGCAAGAGTTGAAAGCAAAATTAAATGAAAATATTAATTCTATCTATATAATGATTAATTCGTTGAGTGATGAGGAATTATTTGAACCGCATATGAGAAAGTGGGCTGATGAAGCGACTAAAACAGCGACTTGGGAAGTGTATAAATTTATTCATGTAAATACTGTTGCACCTTTTGGAACTTTCCGAACTAAAATCAGAAAATGGAAGAAAATAGTGTTATAAATTATATTTTTTAACTTTAAAAAATTTCATAAAATGTTCACCAAAGGCGATAGAAGAAAAAACTATCGTCTTTTTTTAATAAAGTATTAGATGAGAAAATGAAGTATTGGTTTTATTTTTCTAACTTTTATAAATGTTAAATTCTCACGACAGATGTGATATATTTTGCTATTTTTTCAGGACTTTCAGTAAAATTATTATCTATCCAATTTAAAATGATACTTTCAATTGTTGAGATATAAATATCAAGAGCGAAAGAATATGGAATTTGATATGCTGTTTCGAGTTGTTTCTGTAAGTCTGGTATATCGGAATGTATAATCATTCCTTTGATATAGTCTTTAATTATGTTGTCAATATTTGGAAAAAAACAAACAAAGGACTTAATAATTTCTTTGTTTGTATACATGTAGCTAAGCATTTCCTTTAGGATTACTTCTTCATATAATAAATCATTATTTAAAATTTTTGTGATATCATCAAAAATTATTAAAATAGACTCCCTAAGGAAGTCTTCTTTTGAATTGAAATGATTATAGAAAGCTCTTCTACTAAGTTGAGCTTTTTTTGCTAAATCGCTAACTGTAATTTGTTCAAAGCTTTTCGTTTCTAATAATTCAGAGAAAGCTTTTAAAAATTTTAAATTAGTGTTATCTGAACTCTCCAACGTATTATCACCTTCATAAATCTTATCGAATGTGATTATACAATACAAATTCAAATAATAGTTCACATTTATCAAGATAATGTAAACTACCCAAACCTTTAAAAAAGTAAAATACAGTAGATAACTTTTATAGTTAATCTATTTTTGCTTTTGAAAAGGAGATAAGTTATGCTTAGGAAGTATAAGCAAAGAAATTATGATGTCGCACATACGGAACAGCGTTTTTCGATTAAGAAATTCAAATTTGGTGCTGCATCGGTACTGGTTGGATTAGCATTTCTAGGAATGGGTGGGACAACTGTTCTTGCTGCTGAGACAACATCTATGGGGATTGAGCCTAAACAATCAGCACCAGCAGGGGTAGTATCAGATGAAGTAAAACTAGCAAAATCAGAATTAGCGACAGATGCAATAGCGTCAGTAGACAAAACAACCGAATCAGAAGTCGAAGCATTGGCAGATTACACAGAAAATGTCAATACTGACGATGGAGGTACGGTTCCTGAGCCTAGTGCCAACATAGACTCGAATAGTTCATCAAAAGATACAGATAAAATTGCTGATTTAGAAGAGACAGCCAGTGAAAAAAACGTAACTGTATCTCCTGCAATTACAACACGTTCTGTAGATAGTACAATTGAAAAAGCTAATATTGACAAAAATAGGGTCAGCGAAGTGTCTGAAGAGCTTCAGAAGAGAGTACAAAAAGATGCGATATATAGCCCCGGAGATTCTTCAGCTAAACAAACTTATTCGGGTAAAGCTTGGGTAGATAATGGAGGTAGCATTGATGGGCAAGCTTCAGATGATATTCCACTAGCTGGTGTTAACGTTTACTTGCAATGGGTAAACGGAAAAGGCTATGTTTCAAAAGTTTACTATACTACTACATTAGCGGATGGAACCTTTGCGTTTGACTTATCTAAACCGGAAGTTGATCCTAATGGCGAAGAACATCATTTTCAATTAGCAGGAGATGGTAATTTCGCAGTAAGAACCTGGATTGAAAATCCTGATTCTAGTAAGTATGATATTATTCAAGCAGGGGATAAGATTTATGGCTTCCACACTCGTTTGAATCGTAAAAATGAATCTTGGGATTTTACTGCGGGGGTAAATAAAATTGTAAATTCCCAAGTTATTCTCCAAGAGAAAAAGTTAAGTCAAAATTGGCTAACTAAGCCAGAAACAGAGGTACAAACTCCCGATACTGCAGATGGTACTTGGCATGATAGAGGAATCTACGGTAGAGTAAGTGGTATTGCTTGGTTTGATAATGGTGATGGACCAGGGACGCTTGCCAATCAATGGATCAAAGATGGGAATGACGTCCCAGCAAATGGTGTGAAAGTAGCCGCTTCTTATTTAAATGATGAAGTAACTCGCTTACTTGATCAGTGGAAGAAAGACCATCCAGGATATACTATTGAAGACTTTAAGGCTGAACAAGAAAGAGTCTTTACAGAATACCAGGCCCAACATGGGGTTGGTTCTCATATTGCGGAGACAGTCATAACGACAGTTGATAAAAATGGAAATTATAGCATTCCGTTTAGAGGTCTATATGGTGTCAGTGCCTACAAAGCTAACAGTGGTGCAAAAGTTTCTTATACTGTAACGGATGAAGAGTTTGGTACATTAGTTAAGGATGAAGATGTCGATAATAGTAAGTTACTGAAATGGAATGGTACCATTGGTCAAAAACATAGACATATTAATGTGGACTACCTATATGTATCTCCTATTTTATCTAATTATAATATTTGGAGTCCGGCTTTTCCTAAAGCTATGTTTGGTAATCCGAATAATTTATTTACAAATGTAGTTGCAGGGTCTGGAACTAATATTACTAGCTTGAACTTTGCTATTTTAGCACCTCAACCAATGCTTGATATTATTGATTATGATACTACGAATAAAGTAGCAGTCTCTGGTAATGTCACCAATTCAACGGTAGGCGGTTTGTTGCCAACACGTGAATACCAAGTGCAATGGTTCAGAGACGGTGTTGCAATAGGTGAACCTCAAACTATTCAATCAAGCGTTGAAGGAACAGCGACACCTGAGAAGTTTACAGTACCAAATGATATCACTAAGACAACAAATTTTACATTGGGTCTATTTGAACAAGGTCAAAATACAAAGAGCTTAGATAACGCTTTAGCATTAGATTCCTTTATTGCTGTATTTATCGAGTATAAACCAGTAGATGGTGTTGTAGCTAAGGATTCTGAGCCAGCTAAACCAATCTTTAAAGACAAAGATGGCAATGATACAACGCCACCGGAAGGAACAAAATTTACAACTGTTGCAGGTCAAGTGCCAGATTCAGTTGAAAACTCTTATCCTGAGGGGGCAATACTTGTTGATCCAAGTATGGTAACGATTGACCCTACAACTGGAGTCGTTGTGGTAAAAGGGGAAGGTCTCACTAAGAAAGGTACATATGTAGTACCAGTAGAAGTAACCTATCCGGGTGGTTCTAAAGCCTATACTTTTGCTACTGTAAACGTTAAAGATGATGCGACAACAACATACACAGCGACAGGTGGAAAATTAGAAAAACCATTTGGTCAAGCACCGTCAGTCGATGAAATTACATCAAAAGTAACAACTGATTATCCTAAAGAGGTTAAAGACCAACCGACACTGCAGATTAAAGAGGATGCAGTGATTCCAGATGGTATGACCAAAGGGGAATTTAAAGTACCAGTTGTTGTCACCTATCCAGATGGAACAACAGATACTGTTGATGTTACAGTAACTATCAAAGAATCTGAAGCAGAAAAGAATAATCCTTCATACAAAGATACGATGGTCGTTCCAGGGAAACCAGCAAAATCAACTCCAAGCTACGGCGAAGGTAAAACAGCGCCAAATGGTACAGAGTACAAGATTGATGAAAACTTTAAAGTACCAGATGGATATACAGTTGACATTGATAAAATTACTGGTACAGTAACCGTAACAGCTCCAGAAAAACCAGACGGTACGACAGCAGAAGAAATTGAAGTACCAGTAATCGTTACTTATCCAGATAAATCAGAAGATAAGGTTACTGCTAAGTTTCAGTTGGACACTGATGGAAATGGTATGCCAGATGTAACCGATCCGGATGATGATGGTGACGGTATTCCAGATGTGGATGATAAAACCCCTAAAACAGCCACTAAGACATCCGTAGCGGTTGACAATGCAACTGTTACAGAAGGTCAACCAATCGCTCCGATTCCTGTTACGGTAACAAGCGATGATAAGAATGCTAAAGTTGAGGTTTCCGGTCTTCCAGACGGTTTAACTTATGACCCAGCAACAGGTCAAGTCACTGGTACACCAACTAAGTTAACAGATTGGACAGCTACTGAGGAAACACGCGACTTCCCAGCTACTGTCAAAGTGACAGATGCAACAGGTACTGTTGAAAAAACTTTTACAATCACTGTTCAACGTGATACGGATGGCGATGGTATACCAGATGTGACAGATCCAGACGATGACGGAGATGGTATTCCGGATGATACTGAAAAAGCTGATGGAACAAACTCTAAAGATCCAAATTCAGCAGCTTCCGTTATCACACCAATTGATGACCAAACAGGTACTGTCGGAGAAGCTATTACACCAATTACTGTGAAAGTTGAAAAAGTGCCAACAGATGGTTCTGTTACTGTAATAGGCCTTCCAGATGGTGTAACTTACGATTCAGCAACAGGTCAAATCACTGGTACACCAACAAAAGAAGGTAAATCAACTGTTACTGTGGCTGTTCTTGGTAAAGATGGTAAACCAGTTATGGGGGCTAATGGCAAACCAATTACAGAAGAGTTCAAGTTTACAGTTAAGAAATTAACGGACGCTGATAAGAACGAACCTAAGGCTAAAGACCAAACAGTTAATATCGGGGAAACACCTAAGGCAGAAGACTCAATTGAAAACTTGAAAGATCTACCAGATGGAACTAAAGTAGAGTTTGAAACCCCAATTGATACCACAAC
>NZ_JALJXU010000003.1 GCF_024170225.1 Streptococcus gallinaceus
CCAGGTAAAGTGATCGTTACTTATCCAGATGGTTCAACAGATACTGTTGATGTGACTGTTAAGGTTGTCGATCCAAGTACGGACGCTGACAAGAATGAGCCTAAGGCTAAAGACCAAACACAAGCTTTATCAAGTATTGCAAATAATAAAGATAGAGGAAATAAATTACCAACAACAGGTGAGGATGAGAATCCATTCTTTAACATTGCTGCTTTGACAATTATAGCTTCAGTTGGTTTATTATCTGTTTTAAAGAAAAAAGAGGATTAATCGTTTGACCTAAAATGTCATTAAACTTTTCTCCGTCATCGGTTTTTATACTCTATTTTCATAGCTAACTTGTTGAAACTGAAATAGAGTATAATTTAATTCTTGAAGAAAGTATAATTAGAGGATAACTATTAGAATTTAGTTGTCCTCTAATTTTTTTAAACAAATGTAAGTGCTCAATATCCTGTTTTATTGGGGACTTACGCCATTTCATTTAGAAAACAGTTAAAACCCTACCAGAATTTAATTTGGTAGGGTTTTAATATGAATAAACATTGTTTTGTTAAGTAGATATAATTTATACCCGTGGTGCTAGTTAACCTCAAAACATCTCAAATTATAAGCAAGTACAATTTGTTCAATTCTCAACTGCAGCCCTGTCATTTCTCTTGCTAGTGTGTGTTCTATATCAAAAAGAGCACAAGGCTCTGAAAAGCGTGTCTCGATAGTCCGTCTTATAGCCAATAATTTCCAATGATTATGTTGCTTAGCTCCCGCCATATTTTGACGTAAGGGAGTCCAAATATGATAGCCTTTCTGTTCCAAATTATCTTTCAATTTACGACTAAGGTAGCCCAAATCAGTCAAAATAAAAGATTTCTGGTAATTTTTGAGTAAGTCATCAACTGCTCTAATGTCATGAACAGAAGCTGGTGTCACAACATAGTTCAGAATATAGCCTGATAAAGTGACCAGCATATGTACTTTGAATCCATAAAACCAAAGATGTTTAGAAGCATTGTAACCAATGTCTGCCAAATCATTAAAAATACGTGTTCTATAGTTACGGACAGGTTGACAAAGTGGTAAGGGGAAACTGTCTATGATAACAATGGCATCAGGAGAAATATGAGCATTCATAGCTTGTCTGATGACTTGAACTAGCCAAATCAATTGTCTTGCTCGTCGGTTAAAACGGCTTCGTTCTAGTAATCTTCTACAAGGAAACAGTTGACAGATACGATAGAAATGCCGTTGGGATGTTATTCCTAGTTCAGCTTGCAAGAGAAGCAAGACTAAGAGCGATTCATCTGAAACTTTACTTAAATGAACATTGTGTCGATTTTTTAATTGCTCAGGATAATAGTCTTGATAAAATTTAGAGCAAATACTTGATAATTGATGGATATTCCATTGTAAGTGATGAGATTTAGCGGTATACTGTAAGTCGCTCATTTGGACTACCTCCTGTTGGTTTAGACACTTACAGTATAGTCCTTTTGGGATTTTTATTGTAGTTTGAGATTATCTAGCACCGCGAGTTTGATAGCTAATTGATGAAAGTGATAGCAAATAAGCCTTCTAGCAAAGGCTTATTTGCTTATACAGAGCTGAACAGTTTAATTTTTAATAAAATTATTCTTAGTAATAATGTTAAAAATAGTAAATAAATTAGTGTAAATTTTTATTGTTACCATCATATACAATTATCAATTAAGTACTCTATTAAATTAATGGTGTTACCAAAGAAAAAATTTAAATTTATATTTTCATAATCTGTTTCATTAGCAAAATTTTCAACGATAATACAGTAATCGCTTTCCTTGCTATAACTACTAGAAGTAGAGGCGGTTATTGCGAGTACGGTACCTCCATACTGTTTACATTTAGCTATTTTTTCTAATCCGCGTTTGTTCTCACCAGAGTGAGAAAACGTAATTAGAGTATGGGGTTCTCCGTTGGAAATAGTACTAATTTCCACTCCATTTAGATCTATTGAATATACCTTCTTAAGAAGTAGTTTCCTATGGGTATAATGAACAATAAATTCACAGAAACCCTCTCCAAAAAGATAGATCTTCTTACTAAGAAATGCAAGCTGTAATTGATTTAAAATTTGATCCCAAGATGTTTTTGAGCTAGCAAAAGGGAGAGTAGCTAGTTTATAGTCCGTATTTTTATTAGCTATATTAGTCAAGTAGTAAATAAATTCTTTGAAATTGTTAAAACCTGCCCTTCTGGATAAGCGGCTTATGGAAGATGGAGAAGTGAAATTTTTGCTTGCAATAAAGTATATATAATAGCTTTGTCAGCTTGACTTAATTTTTCGTTTTAAGATAAACTAATTTTGTTTCTAATTAAGTTAGCTTTTTTGACCATAATAAATACTCCTAATTCTATTTTATTAGAATTAGGAGTATTTTACTTCGGTTTTATTTTATAGATACAGTACCTCAGTGCTAGTTGTTTTTTATTATTTTCCTTTAAATTTCCATTGGCCGTAGATTCCAAAGACGATGAGCCAGATGGTGGCGCCGATAGCTCCCATAAAGGTTGATTCTTGTAAGAAGAGGGAGATGTAAATAAAGGCGAAGAAGACTAATGTGAGTGGGTGGAGGATTTTGTAGGCGGGCATGAGGTAGCCGTCAGCCATAAAGTCGCTTGATTTGCGGTATTTTAGGTGAGGCAACATGGTCAAGGGATAGATGGCTACGTAGATACCGGATGATGAAGCGGTGATGAGGGTGAAGGCGTCTGATACACCTGGTATGATATTGATAAGGGCCGAGATAGCAATGATAATGGCAGAGCTAGTACACTTGCTTTAGACAACTGATTGAGTTTGAGTTTTTTCATTAGGGCGTTAGGTGTTTCGTGCGCCAACTGATAGAGGTAGCTACTTTTTTGATGGCTGAAGGAGAAGGAGGAGGAAATAGCTGTTTTTACAAGGTTTTGTTTATGGTATAATACTAATAAACTGAGGGAGTTGAAGAAGTTGTAGCATTCCCTTTTTGAACTTTTCCAGGAGAAAGGAAACCCACATCTTGTCTTACAAATATTTACTTTTTGACCTTGACCATACTCTGCTTGATTTTGAGGCAGCGGAGGAGATAGCCTTGACGCAGTTGCTGGAGGAGGCTGGTGTTGAGGATGTTCAGGCCTACAAGGATTATTACATTCCTATGAATCAGGGCTTGTGGGCTGATTTGACGCAGAAAAAGATTAGCAAGTCTGAACTGATTAACACGCGTTTTGCTCGTCTCTTTGCACATTTTGGTCAGGTTGTAGATGGATCCTACTTTGCGGAGCGCTATCAACATTTTTTAAGTCAACAAGGGCAGACCTTTACAGGTGCTAAGGTTTTACTGGATAACTTGAAAGCGCGTGGTTATCGTCTTTTTGCCGCGACAAATGGGGTGACCTTTATCCAAAAAGGGCGTTTACTTGCGTCGGAAATTGGTTCTGATTTTGAAAAAGTTTTTATTTCGGATGAAATGGGTGCGCAAAAGCCAGACAAGAAATTTTATGATTTGATTGGGGAGGCTGTTCCTGGTTTTGAGAAGGAAGATGCCTTGATGATTGGAGACAGTCTTTTGGCGGACATCCAAGGTGGAAACAATGCAGGAATCGACACGGTCTGGTTCAATCCTCATCACGCTGAAAATACCAGTCAGGCACGACCAAGCTACGTTGTAGCTGATTATGATGAGTTGATGGCCTTATTGCCATAGGAGATTTATGTTTCAAGTATTATTGCTGATGATTTATCTGGCTTTTGTCAGTCTCGGTTTGCCAGATGGATTGCTAGGAGCTTCATGGCCGTCAATGCGAGCTCAGATGGACTTGCCCATGTCTTATATGGGAATTATTTCTACGATTATCTCTATCGGTACCATCGTTTCTAGTCTACAAAGTGACCGCTTAACGAAAAATCTTGGGGCAGGAAAGGTAACTGCTTTGAGTGTTGCACTGACAGCTTTTGCTTTGTTTGGCTTTGGAATAAGCCCGTCTTTTGTCTGGTTGTGTGTCTTTGCAATTCCCTATGGTCTGGGTGCAGGAAGTGTGGATGCCGCCTTAAATAATTATGTGGCGCTGCATTATTCTAGCAAGCACATGAGTTGGTTGCATTGCATGTGGGGACTAGGTGCCTCGGTAGGACCCTATGTTGTGAGCTTTACATTAGGGCAAGGGCAGGTTTGGAACAATGCCTACTTTTATGTGGGGATGATACAAGTCGCTTTGACAATAGGCTTATTTGCTAGTTTGACTTTGTGGAGAAGAGATGAGACTGTGGCTAGTGGCAACCATCAAGTTCTCTCCTTGCGTCAAATTTTTGCTTTACCGGGAGCCAAGGAAGTTATGATTTGTTTCTTTTGCTATTGTGGTTTGGAGGCGACGACGGGGCTGTGGGCAACTTCTTATTTATATGGTAGCAGAAAAAGGTCTGTCACCAGTACAAGCAGCCAGCTTTGCTAGTTTGTTTTATATCGGGATTACGCTCGGGCGTGGGGTCAATGGCTTTTTGGCCATGCGTTTTAACGATAAACAGTTGATTCGGATGGGGCAGACTGTGATTGCCTTTGGGATTGTTATCTTGTTTCTTCCCATTCATTCGACTAGTTTGACCTTGATTGGACTTCTTTTGGTGGGATTAGGTTGCGCACCTATTTATCCCTGTATCATTCACTCGACACCTCATCATTTTGGGAAAGACAGATCTCAGGCAGTTATCGGTGTACAGATGGCGAGCGCCTATGTTGGAACAACGGTATTGCCACCGTTGTTTGGTCTTTTGGGGCAACAGCTGAACCTAGGACTTTTTCCTTTCTATACTTTCCGTTATTCTCATCGGAATGGTAGTAATGCACGAGCGATTGGTTCCCATTCATCACTAATGCAAAACATAGCTTTGGCTATGTTTTTTTGGTAAAATAAATCTATGAATGAACTCATTAAACATAAATTGGAGTTGCTGCCAGACAGCCCTGGTTGCTACTTTCATAAAAATAAAAATGGCCAGATTATTTATGTGGGTAAGGCTAAAAATCTGAAAAATCGGGTTCGGTCTTATTTTCGTGGGAGTCATGACACCAAGACGGAAGCCCTCGTTTCTGAAATTGAGGACTTCGAATTTATCGTGACGGAGTCCAATATTGAGGCCCTGCTCTTGGAGATTAACCTCATTCAGGAGAACAAACCGCGCTACAATATCATGCTCAAGGATGACAAGTCCTATCCTTTCATCAAAATTACGGCTGAGCGTCATCCGAGACTCATCATCACGCGGCAAGTTAGAAAGGATATGGGGCAGTATTTTGGTCCCTATCCAGATGTAACAGCAGCCAACCAGACTCTCAAACTATTGGAGCGACTGTATCCTTTTCGTAAGTGTAAAATGCCTGAGGACAAGTACTGTCTCTACTATCATTTAGGGCAGTGTTTGGCTCACGGGGACAATATGCCCAGTCAAGAAGACTACGCTAAAATGGCAACAGAGGTCAGTCAATTTCTGACGGGGCATGATGATAAAATTATCAAGGATTTGCAGGTCAAGATGAAGGCGGCATCAGACAGTTGGGAGTTTGAAAAAGCAGCCGAGTATCGCGATTTGCTGGATTCGATTGCGACCTTGCGGACCAAGCAGCGTGTCATGGCCAAGGATATGCAAAATCGAGATGTCTTTGGTTATTATGTGGATAAGGGCTGGATGTGCGTCCAGGTATTTTTTGTACGACAAGGGAAACTCATCGAGCGAAATGTCAATCTTTTTCCTTACTATGATGATGCCGAAGAGGACTTTCTGACCTATATCGGGCAGTTTTATCGTGACCAGCAGCACTTGGTTCCGAGTGAAATTCTCATTCCCCAAGACATTGATGCAGAAGCAGTTGCAGCACTGGTGGATGCCAAGATTGTCAAGCCGCAGCGCGGAGAGAAGAAGCAGTTGGTTAATTTGGCTACAAAAAATGCGCGTGTCAGTCTAGAGCAGAAGTTTGACTTGCTAGAAAAAGACTTGAAAAAAACGCACGGAGCCATCAAGTCACTGGGTGCACAATTAGGGTTGGGACGACTGCGTCGAATTGAGGCTTTTGATAACTCCAATATCATGGGGACTAGCCCTGTGTCGGCTATGGTCATGTTTGTCGATGGCAAGCCGAGCAAGAATAATTACCGCAAGTATAAAATCAAGACAGTAGATGGACCAGATGACTATGCCAGCATGCGAGAGGTCATTTATCGGCGCTATAGTCGGGTTAAGCGGGAGCATTTGCCGGAGCCAGATTTGATCATCATTGATGGTGGACAGGGGCAGGTCAATGCGGCCTTGGATAGCCTGAAGAGGTTGGGGATGGATTACATTCCCGTTGCGGGTCTGCAGAAAAATGACAAGCACCAAACGCATGAATTGCTCTTTGGCAATCCATTGGAAGTGGTTGAGTTGGCTCGCAATTCGCAAGAATTCTTTCTCCTCCAACGCATTCAGGATGAGGTGCACCGTTTTGCTATTAGTTTCCACCGACAAGTTCGGTCTAAGAATAGCTTTGCCTCAACATTGGATGGTATTGAAGGGCTGGGACCAAAACGCAAGCAAGCTCTACTCAAGCATTTCCGTTCCATTCCTAAAATTCAGGCTGCCAGCTTGCAGGAAATTGCAGATTTAGGCTTACCTTATCAGGTAGCTGAGCGAGTCAAGGACAAATTAGCCGAGCGAGATAAGGAAAAATAGAAAAACGAAGAAGTCGAAAGGCTTCTTTTTTGTTTGAAAAATGAACAGTGACAAAGTTAGTCCTAAGGGGAAGGTTTTAGAAATAGAAAAAACAAGTAATAATTCAGAATATTCTGTCCAACTAATCATTCATTAGAAAAATTTTCACAAAAAAAGTCCATTTGTAATCAAATTCACAAAAAAATAATTTTTTAAAAATATATTGACTTTATCGCAATGGAAAGGCTTACAATTTAAGCGTGATGAAGATTAGATAACTGGTAAACAGAAAAATGTCGACAGTTTCTGCTTATCGTTAGGCTATCGATCATAAGTCTATTAAAAAATAAATTTTATAAAGGAGGTTGTATCATGAGTTCTGAAGCATTAGGAATGATTGAAACAAAGGGTTTGGTCGGTGCGATTGAAGCGGCCGACGCGATGGTCAAGGCTGCCAATGTGACCTTGGTCGGAAAGGAACTAGTCGGAGGCGGGCTTGTCACAGTCTTAGTCCGAGGAGATGTGGGTGCGGTTAAGGCGTCAACCGATGCAGGAGCAGCAGCAGCACAACGGATTGGAGAACTCATCTCTGTCCATGTTATTCCACGTCCTCATACAGAAGTGGAAACCATTTTACCAGTGAAAAAATAGAATGAAGAAGGAGTGGTTTTTCCATGGGACAAAATATGAATAATGGAAGTCAAGCGTCAGCTCATCAACAAATGGTCGAGGTGACCAAAAAATTCCATGCGATTGGGATTCGAAGCGGGATCATTTCGGGCTTGTTTTATGGTTTGTATTCCTTTGTAGTGATGATTATTAGTGGGTTTGACCCGATAAAATCAGCCGTGGGAATTTTTGCAGCTCCCTTTGTAATGGGAGGTTTGAATGACTTTATGGGAGGCTGTGTTCTCCTTCTCAATGTCATTCGTACAGGTAAATTTAAAGAGCTGGGTAGAAGTTTAGCAACCAAGCCTGGAAAAATTATGCTCCTAGGATTTGTCTTGGGTGGCCCAATTGCAAACGGTGCTTACCTTGTTGGTTTGTCACTTGCGGGTGCCTTTGCTATCCCAGTATCTGCTACAACAGCCGCTTTCGGAGCACTGTTTGCAGCGATTTTCTTAAAACAAAAAATCACTCCTCGTGTTGGAGTCGGTATGGTTCTCTGTGTTGCTGGTGCCGTTATCTTAAATTTGGTCAAGCCAGAAGGTGCCACCAACTTTACATTGGGGATTCTTCTAGCTATAGTCGCAGCGATTTGTTGGGGACTTGAAGGATGTATCTCTAGTTTTGGTGGGGCAATGCTTGACTCTGAAGTAGCCGTAACCCTTCGTCAGATTGTATCAGGCTTGATTCAGATGGTTATCATCGTACCACTCGTTGGTGCAACAGGCTTATTTACAAAAATGCTTGCCGCTCCACTTCCAATGCTTCTCTTGTTGGTGTCTGGTACTCTGGTTGGTATTTCTTACACTACTTGGTATAAATCAAATGCCATGGTCGGTACAGCTATTGGGATGTCTCTCAATATCACTTACGCTTTCTGGGGAGTTTTCTTCAGTATTCTCTTCTTAGGGCAAGCATTGACACCAACGATTACGATTGGTTCAATCATTGTCATTTTAGGAGCGATTGTCGTTACGACAAATCCACTGGATTTATTTAGAAAGAGCGAGGTGTAAGCGATGGGACTCTTACCAGCAAGAACAGCTGTTTTGAATTATATGAGTACAGTAGAAAAGGCTGATGTGCATCAAGTAATGGAGGCCTTAAGATCTCAATACGGTACGGAAAAACAATTTACAGTTCCACTTTTCCTTGAACACCTCATGTCTCTGGAGTGCAATGGCTATGTGGAACAAGTAGGCTATGATTTGGATGAACAGCAAAAACTGAGAATCTTCTACAAAATTAACGCTGACGGCTTAGATGCTGTCAACAAATATATTGCAGCAGAATATAAAAGATAATCGGAGGAATTATCAATGAGATATTATGGTGGACAAGCCTTGGGCTTAGTCGAAACTCTGGGACTGGTACCTGCCATGGAAGCATGTGATAAGATGCTAAAGGCGAGTGACGTAAAACTAGTATCCTATGAAAATGTCGGCTCAACTCTCGTAACCGTCATGGTTGTAGGCGATGTAGCTGCCGTGCGCGCCGCTGTAGAAGCAGGAGCCGCAGCTGCCGCAGCAATCGGGAAATTAACGGCTCACAATGTGATGCCAAGACCAATCCCATCCGTCGGTGATATTGTGTCAGTACATGATATTGACAATTAGGCGTAAAGGAGAATACCGTGAAAAGATATCAAGCAATTGGGGCAATCGAAACATTTGGTTTAGTCTTCGCATTAGAAGCGGCAGACGCCATGGTTAAAGCCTCTGAAGTTGACGTTATTGGCTATGAAAATGTAGCTTCTGGTTATATCTCTGTCATCGTTCAAGGAGAAACAGAAGCTTGTAATACAGCTGTAGAAGCAGGTGTATGCGCTGTTGAAGCAATGGGGGCTGAGGTATACAGTCGCGTTGTGATTCCTGGACCACACGAAGATCTTCGCAAGATTATTGATCGTTACTCATTGTCTGTTTTATTACCAGAAAGTCCAGAACCTGAAGTTCAATCCTAAGAAAGTGTGTAGAGTATGTTGTATATTGACAAAGATTTAGCATCCATCCAAGAAATCCGAAATTTACTGTTGAATGCTCAAACTGCTTTTGCTCAATTACAAAAATTAACTCAAGCTGACTTAAATAAGTATAGTGAAGCGCTTATTCAGAAATTGCAGCAGGATGGGGAGAACGGTATCAAGGAGTTTGTGGCGAAAAACCAATATGCCAAAGAAGAGGATGAACTTTTTCTTTGCCAAGAATTCCTAAAACGGTTTGAAGAAACAATTCAGCAAGAAATCTATACAGGTATGATTGGAGGGAGCAGTCAGGACAAGGTTATTGAGATCGGTGTTCCATTAGGGATTGTAGCCGTATTGCTACCGGCCTATCCGACCTACACCTTACTGGTCAATCTCTTATTGCTGGCTCTCAAATCTGGAAATTCTATGGTACTTGTCGCCAATAAACTGGCAAAACCATCGACGATGGAAGCTATCAATCAGCTCATAGATTTTCTAACTGAGCTAGGCTATCCTGAGGGAGCGTTGAGTTTGGCTGAGTTGACGAATGACGCTGGCATATCAGAATTATTGCTCAGTGACAAGCTTTCGCTGCTCATCAATATTGGCTGTCCCGAATACATCACGAAAGAATTTCGCACCAATACCCCCCTTATCTATGGAGGGGAGTCCTCGGGTCCAGTCTTTATCGAACGGACTGCAGATTTGGAGAAGGCCGTCAAGGATGTCATCCACTCCAGAAGTTTTGATAATGGGATTTTACCAGGTTCAGAGCAATTTTTGGTAACGGAAACTGTCATCGCAGACCGGATCAAATGGCTCATGGAAGCCAATGGTGGGTACATTTTGACAGAAGAAGATACAGAGAAGCTAGTGGCATTTTTGAAGACTTCTGAAAAGAATGTTATCACCAATTACAATGGACAATCTGCTAATTGGCTAGCCAAAATGGCAGGTTTTACCGTTCCAGAAGACACACAAGTCCTGGTATCAGTACAAGAATACATGAATGATGAAGACTTTTTCAATAAGAAATTACTTTGTCCTATCATCGTCCTCTATCGTGAGCCAGATTGGACCCTAGCTTGTGTAAAATGCATGAACATCTTATCTGAGTTGAGAATGGGGCACACACTGACCATCCATTCGTCAGACTGGAAAATTATCAAGGAATTTGCCATGGTAAAAGCAGTCGGACGAATCGTGGTCAATGCACCCACAGCTTGCACCGCGACAGGTGTGAAATCTAGTTTTTCACCGTCGCTCATACTAGGCGGAATTACCACAGGACGTGGCTACCGTTCAGAAAACATTACTCCAAGACACCTCACATATACCCGTCAAGTTGGATTTGAGTAAAGGGAATAGAAAAATGTAGAGTTACGACAGAATGGATTGCTCTCAAAATAGAACAATCTGCTAACTTTAGTTGAAAGAGAGGAAAAGATCCATATGGATATGAATGAATTTACAGCCAAATTAGAAGAGGCTACAAAACAATTAAGTGAAGCAGAACGTGCCTCACTCGTTAAAATTTTCCAAAGTGTTTCAGAAGATATTCAAAAACCAGAAGGTAAAGCAGCACTAGTGCTTGCAAGTGAAGGAACTGAAATTCCAGATGGAATCACCCCACGTTTGCAAGCCTTGAAAAATCAATACTTAAAAGCTCGTCCAACAATTTCCTTGATCCGTGCGATTAATTTGACACGCGTGTCAAAAGAAAATGAAGGAATGCCAAAAGCGGTTCTTCGCGGAACAGCCTTCAAAGAATTTTGTAAGATTGCTCCATTAGTCATTCAAGACCATGAATTATTGGTTGGTGCACCAAATGGTGGTGCACGTTGGGGAGCCTTCTCTCCAGATATTTCTTGGCGTTGGCTCCGTGACGAATTGGACACAGTTTCTACTCGTCCACAAGACCCATATGATTTATCAGAAGAAGACAAAAAAATCTTGGTTGAAGAAATCTTCCCATACTGGACTGGCAAATCAGTCGATGAAGCTTGTGAATCACAATACCGCGAAGCAGGTGCTTGGGAATTGTCAGGTGAATCATTTGTTTCAGATTGTTCCTACCATGCACAATCAGGTGGTGGTGACTCCAACCCCGGTTATGATGTGGTTGGTATGAAAAAAGGGATGCTGGATATTATCGAAGAAGCCAAGACCCACTTGGAAAAGTTGGACTACGGTAATCCAGATGATCTCGATAAGATTTACTTCTATAAAGGCCAAATTCTGACAGCGGAAGGTGTTATCATTTACGCCAAACGGATGTCAGAATACGCAGCTCAATTGGCAAGTAAAGAAACAGATCCTAAACGTAAAGCCGAGTTGGAAATGATTTCTCAAGTCAATGCCAATGTTCCAGCTCATAAACCAGAAACATTCTGGGAAGCGATGCAGTACCTGGTAACCATCCAACATTTATTGCTCTGCGAAGAAAACCAAACAGGTTTGTCAATCGGTCGTGTGGATCAATACATGTATCCATTTTACAAGAAGGACCTGGAAGAAGGTCGGATGAACGACTTCCAAGCCTTTGAAATCGCAGGCTCTATGTTTATCAAGATGTCTGAAATGATGTGGTTAACATCTGAAGGTTCATCTAAATTCTTCGCGGGTTACCAACCATTTGTCAACATGTGTGTCGGTGGTGTAACGCGTACAGGTAACGATGCTACAAACGATTTGACCTACTTACTTATGGATGCCATCCGCCACGTTAAGGTTTACCAACCTACGCTAGCAACTCGTATCAACAATAAATCTCCACGTAAATACTTGCAAAAGATTGTAGATGTAGTCCGTGCAGGACTAGGATTCCCAGCTTGTCACTTTGATGATACACACATCAAAATGATGTTGGCCAAGGGAGTATCAATGGAAGATGCGCGTGACTACTGCTTGATGGGTTGTGTAGAACCTCAAAAATCTGGCCGTCTCTACCAATGGACATCCACAGCTTATACACAATGGCCAATCTTGATTGAAACAACATTGAACCATGGTATCCCACTTTGGTATGGTAAACCAGTCACACCTGACATGGGACCTTTGGATCAGTATAAGACCTTCGAACAATTTGAAGCAGCTGTTAAAGAAACCATTAAATATGTCACAAAATGGACATCTGTCATGACCGTTATTTCTCAACGTGTCCAACGTGAATTGGCTCCAGTACCATTGATGTCTATGATGTATGAAGGTACTATGGAACACGGCTGCGGCGTTAAATCTGGTGGTGCCATGTACAACTTCGGTCCAGGTGTTGTTTGGTCAGGTCTTGCAAACTACGCAGACTCTATGGCAGCCATTAAGAAACTTGTCTTTGAAGATAAGAAATACACATTGGAAGAATTGAATAAGGCTTTGGTAGCTGATTTTGAAGGCTATGACCAAATTAAAGCAGACTGTCTTGCAGCACCCAAATATGGTAATGACGACGATTATGTAGACAGTTTTGCAGTAGATATTATTGAATTCACTGAAGAAGAACACCGCAAATACCGGACACTTTACTCTGTATTGAGCCACGGTACCTTGTCTATCTCAAACAATACTCCTTTGGGACAAATCACAGGCGCATCCGCTTCAGGTCGTCGTGCTTGGAAACCATTGTCAGATGGGATCTCACCAGACCACGGAATGGATGTTAAAGGCCCAACTGCCATTATCAAGTCAGTATCTAAGATGGCAAATGAAAACATGAACATTGGTTTGGTACACAACTTCAAGATTATGGCTGGTTTGCTGGATACACCTCAAGGAGAAGAAAGTTTGATTACACTCTTACGTACAGCAAGTATCCTTGGAAATGGTGAAATGCAGTTCAACTATCTGGACAATGCAACATTGATTGATGCACAAAAACACCCAGAAAATTACCGTGATTTGATTGTGCGTGTAGCTGGTTACAGTGCCTTCTTCGTAGAATTGTGTAAAGATGTACAGGACGAAATCATTTCCCGTACTGTATTGACAAAGATTTAGTGATGAAAATTCCGCTCATTGCCATGCAGGGAGTGAGCGGATGGTAAGGAAGTAGTGATGGGAATGCAGAAGAAAAAACACGAGACAAGAATCAATGTATTCAATGTCCAAAAATACAATCTTTATGATGGTCCTGGTATCAGAACAATTGTGTTTTTCAAGGGATGCCCAATGCGATGCAAGTGGTGTGCCAATCCAGAAGGACTGGAATTTGGTTCAAATGTTATGTACAAGGAAAGTCTATGTAAACCATATAATTCCTGTGCAGTAACTTGTCCGCTAGGTCAGATTTGCTTCTCATATAAACATCCAGAAAGCCCTAGTCCTTTTGATTACGCTGACAAGGAGCACCCGATTGATATCCGTAAGTACAAAAAACGCCTTCCAACCAAGGAAGATATCAAGGGCTGTCCTGAGGGTGCTCTAACTGTCGCGGGAGAATCCAAGACCATTTCTGAGCTCATGTCCATCATTCACGAAGATGATGCCTTCTATGATATGTCGGGTGGGGGAGTTACCCTATCCGGTGGTGAATGTTTGGCTCAGCCAGAAGGAGCCCTTGCGCTGCTTCAAGCTTGTAAGCAAGACGGTCTCAATACTGCAGTTGAAACAGCTGGTCACGTACCCAATAAGGTTTTTCAAGCTGTGGCACCTTACGTAGACCTTTTCTTATTTGACATGAAGCATATGGATTCGAAAAAACACAATGAATGGACGGGTGTTGGAAATGAACGAATCCTCACCAATCTGAAATACGTCATTGAATCAGGCTATAATATCAAAATCCGTATGCCTATGCTGAAGGGAATCAATGATAGCCAAAAGGAAATTCAAGCCATTATCGAATTTCTCCTTCCTTATAAGGAATATGGTAATTTCTACGGGATTGACTTGTTGCCTTACCATAAGTTAGGCGTCAATAAGTACAATCAGTTGGGACTTGAATACAAAATCGAAGGCGATCCTTCACTGAGTCAGTATGACTTGGACAGGATTGAATCTTATATTATGGCCTATGATTTCCCAGTGACCGTTGTAAAACACTAATCGTTCGCAAAAGGAGGTGCAGTCTTGATTGAAGGAATAGGAAAGATTGATCGGATTATTCAAGAATCCGTTCCTGGTAAACAAATTACCTTGGCTCATATGATTGCTGCGCCTATACAGTCTGTGTACCAAAGTTTAGGTGTTGACGAGTCAGGTGCTATCGGAATACTTGCCTTGACCCCATATGAGACGGCTATTATTGCAGCAGATATTGCAGGCAAGGCAGCCAGTGTTGATATCTGTTTTGTCGATCGTTTTACGGGCTCAGTGATGTTTAGCGGGGATGTGCAGAGTGTACAAACTGCTCTCCAATCCATTTTGACCTATTTTGAAGCACAACTAGATTTTACGGTTGTGAACGTGACACAATCATGAAAAAAAGAATAATGGTGATTGGTCCAACTGAAATTGAGAAGGAAAAAATGGTCGAGTTGTTTGAGGAAAAACACCATTTTCCCCATGTCCGGTCAGTGGTTTATCTGGACCAAACGATTCAGATACCAAGCTCTTATCTCAGGGGCTCCGGTATGATGAAGCACATTATTGCGATACAGCAAAATGCAAGCGCTGTCCTGATGCTCTTGTCTGCTAACCGAACATTTCCAGTGTATTCTCCAAACTTTGCGAAAGTATTTCGTATCCCAACGATTGGCGTCATTCTCTCTACTGAAAACGAAGAAAATCGTGCGGGTGCGGGGATTGCGCAATGTCGGCGAGAGTTTGAAGAGGCCAAAGTGGATAGTATCCATGAGCTGGACTTGGAGAATGCAAGTCAGTGCCAACAATTTTTACAGACAATGAACCAAATCAAAGAAGGAATGATATGAAAACAAAAGAATTTAGTGTAGGACCTAAATTTGTGATGGGACATCATTCTACCGAAGAGCTTTCCAAGTTATCTGTAAAGAAAGCCTACATCATTTGTGATCCCTATATGGACCAAAGTCATATGGTGGATGCAGTCTTGCAGGAATTGAAAAAAGCAGGTGCGGAGACAAAGGTCTTTTCAAAAGTTGTCCCAAATCCTACGATTGAAGTGATTGCTGAAAGTATATCAGAAATCAAAGACTTCAAACCAGACTTAGTCATTGCCTTGGGTGGGGGGTCAGCGATTGACTCCACAAAAGCAGTGCTAAAAGTATACACTGAGTCCGAAAAAGTAGCCAAACCGCAGATGATTGCGATCCCGACAACCAGCGGCAGTGGTAGTGAAAATACAGCTTTCGCGGTCATTTCGGACCCTAGTAAAAATGAAAAATTTGTCATTATTGATGAGTCGATGGTACCAGATTTAGCCATCTTGGATACCTACTTTACCATGACAGTTCCACCTGCCGTTACAGCTGATGCTGGAATGGACGTTCTGACGCATGGTTTAGAAGCCTACGTAGCCAATGGAGCTACAGATTTTTCCGATGCATGTGCTGAAAAATCAATCAGTCTCGTCTATCAGTTTCTTTTTGAGGCTTATAAGAACGGAGAAAATCAGTTTGCACGTGGAAAAATGCATAATGCCTCAGCGATTGCTGGGATTGCTTTCAACAATGCAGGCCTAGGAATTTGCCATAGCCTCTCTCATGCAATCGGAGCTTTCTTCCATTCTCCACATGGTCGGATTAACACCATGCTGTTACCACATGTGATTGCTTTCAATGCTTCATTGGAAGAAAAAGAAGAAACGGCTGTTGCTAAGCGCTATGCTCAAGCAGCTCGAGTGCTTGGCCTCTATGGCTCCACTCCAAAACAAGGTGTCCGAGCATTGATCTATGCCATCACACGACTGGCAAAACAAATGAACATGCCGATGACCATTGAGGGATTGGGTATTGACCGTCATGAATTTGAAAAAATGATTCCTGAAATGGCAAAACGTGCGTTTGCAGATGCTTGTACAGCTGGCAATCCACGTGCTGTTACCATCGAGGATCTCGAGGCTATTTATCGAGCCTTGTAGGGAATGGAAACTTGAAGGAATCATCTGAAGTCGTTAAAAAGAAAGAAGTCCTTTTATGAAATTTTTAACCGAAGATGATTTGCGTGTCGAGTATCATCAATTTCCATTTGAGACCTTTACCGTCAAAAAAACAGAGCGACTCACACCTGGTGCACGAACCTTTCTGTTGGACCGCAAGATAAACATTGTGGATGAAAACGAAGTGAAGTTACCGGGGCAATTCAAACCGTATGCGTCCAAAGAATCGGAGAAAACGTCTACCGGACCATCGAATGGGAGCGGGGGTTCTCAGCCAATCTGGCTGGATATCCGTTGTGAGTTTCTGCAAACAGCTTATGATGTTGTGAGTAGAGACCTAGTACTCGCTCAAGAATTAACTGTCTTGGAACGGTATCTGGCAACTGTCCTCGCAGGAGGAAAAGCGATTCTACCACCTACTAGTAGTGATATGGCTGTGATTGAAAAAGTGGATAAGTCCTTTATCCACGGAAACTTGTCAAATGTCGGCATGTTTCTTCAGTCAAGCACCGGCCAGATACTCGTAAAATTATATCCACTGTATTTCCATTTAGAAAAAGCGATAGAGGAGCTGCAAGTTCAGGAAGATGAGCTGCAGGTATTGCTCAATCGGATTGGCCAACTTATCGCCCATTACTTACAGACTAGAGAGGAAGCGACCAATGATGCTACAAGAGTTACCTAAAACCTGTGACCAATACGTTGAAGAATTTGAGAATGTAGAAGTCAAGCCTATCAAAGGAACCAGCGATGTTTATCTGACAGGTGTGGATTTAGGAACGGCTTATATTGTTCTGGTTGTATTGGACCAGGAAAAAAATATTGTAGCGGGTGCTCACCGACCTGCTTCCGTCATTAAAGATGGAATGGTCGTGGATTATATCGGTGCCATTCGGATTGTTCGAGAGTTGAAAGAATCACTGGAAGAACAACTGGGCACAGAGCTGCTTTATGCGGCTGCTGCTATTCCACCAGGGACAGATAGTCTAGATGGCGGAGCGATAAAAAATGTAGTCCAGGGCGCAGGCTTTGAACTGACTACTCTATTGGATGAACCAACAGCGGCTAATACCATTGTTGGACTTCAAAATGGAGCGATTGTGGATATTGGCGGTGGTACGACAGGGATTTCAATCTTGAAAGATGGAAAAGTGATGAAATCAGTTGATGAAGCGACTGGTGGAACTCATTTTTCACTTGTAGTAGCTGGTGCTTACAAGCTTGATTTTGATGAGGCAGATGCCTACAAACGAGATCCAAAGCACCACAAAGAGTTGCTTAGTGTATTGAAGCCTGTCATTGAAAAGGTAGCTTCTATTATCAAACGAAGTATAGAAGGAATGGATGTCGATGTGATTTATCTTGTCGGTGGCACGAGTTGCTTGGCAGGAATCGAGACCATCATCGAAAAAGAAACCAACATCAAAACCATCAAACCCAAAAATCCAATGTTTGTAACACCGATTGGCATTGCAATGAATTGCAGTCAGGATATTATCTATTAGAAAGAGGCCGATATGTTAGTTGCAGAATTAGTCGATACCATTTGGGCGACAAGAAAATCTGAAGCCTTGAACGGTGTGAAATTTCTACTCGCTGAAGTTAAAGGTGGCAGTAGGGCCGGTGATCTTCTAGTTGTCGTAGACATGATTGGAGCAGGCATTGGTGACCGAGTGATTATTGCGACTGGATCTGCAGCTCGCCGAATGATGGGAGATGACCAGATGCCTGTGGACGCCGCAGTTATCGGTATCATTGATGAAAACTATGACCAAGTCAAAAAGCAAAATGGAAAAATAGAACGTTTCTCGTAACGTAGAAAAGGAGAAAACATGGCAAAATTAATTACAGCAAAAGATGTGTTGGATTGCCACCAAGCTGGAAAGACCACTTGTTACCTAGAACCAGGGACAATTGTCACACCAGCTGCGCGTGATGAAGCAAAGAAACACGGTATTTGTTTTGAAGAAGGAAGAGAAGTCAGTTGCTCAGCCCAAGTATCTACTGAAAAAGGCTTGGACGGCATTACTTCTGATGAATTATTGACCTTACTAAAAAAGATGTTATTGGCTGGTGACACAGAGCCTACCAAGGAAATTCCACCTTATCGATGCGTTTCCCATGCAAATGGCTTAAAAGTGGTCAAAGGTGGTACCGTCCGTATGGATGATTTTGACACAGGTACGCCAGGTGCTAAGGTTGGTTTCCAAGAATTAGTCAGCCAAAATGAATCAAAAATGAGTGCAGGTTTCTTGACGATTAACCATTCGAGCTTCGCTTGGAAATTACCATATGAAGAAATCGACTACGTCATTTCAGGAACAGTTTCGATTGAAATCGACGGTCAAACCTATGTCGGTCGTGCTGGAGATGTCTTGTTTGTCCCATCTGGTTCAGATGTTGTTTGGGGTTCGCCTGATAATGCCAAAATTTTCTACACTACCTATCCTTCAAACTGGGCAGACTTGATGTAGTGAGAGGTCTCCCGTATGAAGGCTTTAGGAATGATTGAAACCTATGGTTTTATTGGTTCTGTAGAAGCAGCAGATGTCATGTTAAAATGTGCAGATGTTTCGCTTTTAGGAACCGAAAAAGTGAGTGGTGGTCTATACTACATTAGTATAACGGGTGATGTTGGGGCCGTTAAAACAGCAGTTGATGCCGGAGCTGAGGCTGTTCGTCGTCTCGGTGAAAATCACCTTCAAGGTGCCCATGTTATTCCACGTCCGGATGATCAGTTAGCAGAACTCCACCACCCAGTTGCAGCAACTTTAGAAATTGTAACAGAAGAGTCAGTAGAGCAAGAAACGGCTGATGTGGAACAAGAAATTGCTACCTCACCAGCGTCAATAGAAATAAGAAAGCATGAACCAACAACTGTTGAACAGACAGATGAAGGATTGAATTTTAAGCAATACAAACGCAAATTGGAACGAACAAAAGCCTCTGAATTGCGTGACCTTATTTCCGTAAATGCCCATCTAGACATAGCAGAAGAACAGCTAAATAGTTTAGTGAGACGTGACATGATAGCTCTTCTCTTAGAAGATTTTAAAGTGCAACACAAACAGAAAAAATAAAAAAGAATTTTGGGGGTCGGATGATGAAGACATTAGACGTTGATCTCTGTTCAATCCAAGAAGCACGAGATCTAGTAAGAAATGGGAAACAAGCCGCCAATGTAATAGCGACATTCTCAGATGAACAAATTGATGCCATATTGAAAAATATTGTGAAGGCAGTCGGCGCCAATGTTTACTACCTAGCTGATATGGCCGTTGAAGAAACAGGTTTTGGTAAGGTTGCTGATAAGGCCTATAAAAATTATGCAGCATCCTACTTGCTTTATCAAGAAATCAAGGACATGCAAACATCAGGCATTCTTGATTTTGATGAAAAGAACAAGGTATTCAGTGTGGCAGAACCAATGGGGCTCTTGCTAGGGATTACCCCATCTACCAATCCCACTTCAACAGTTATTTTCAAGGCAATGATTGCGATTAAATCACGCAATGCTATTGTATTTGCACCGCATCCATCAGCGAAACGTTGCAGCAATGCAGCAGTGGATCTTGTGCGAAAAGCAGCTGTCGAAGCAGGTGCGCCAGAACATATCGTAGGTTTGGTTTCCAATCCATCCTTGGCAGCGACAAATGAATTGATGAATGCTAAAGAAGTTTCAATGATTATCGCAACGGGTGGGCCTGGTATGGTCAAAGCAGCCTATAGTTGCGGGAAGCCTGCCATTGGCGTAGGTGCTGGAAATTCACCGGCCTACATCGAACGAACGGCCAATGTAGAAAAAGCAGTACAGGCAATTGTGGCATCAAAAACCTTTGACAATGGGACAATTTGCGCTTCAGAACAGTCGATTATCTGTGAAGAAGTCAATAAGGACGCTGTCATCCGTGAATTGAGCAAACAAGGTTGCTATATGATGAACAAAGAGGAAACAGATAAGGTTTGCGACTTGCTCTTCCGAGGCAATTCACATGGATGCAATCCAGCCATGAATCCTAAGTTTGTTGGACGCGTAGCCACAGAAATTGCAGAAGCAGCAGGTATTGTGGTACCAAAAGATACAAAAATATTGGTCGGTCCACAAGCTGGAGTTGGCCAAGGCAATCCACTCTCCTTTGAAAAATTAACAACCGTCATTGGTTTTTATGTCGTTAAAAATTGGGAAGAGGCTTGCGCTCTAAGTATTCGTCTCTTGCAAAATGGTATCGGGCATACTATGAGCATGCATACAGAAGATCCAGATATGATTCTACGCTTCTCTTCGAAACCAGCATCCCGTATTTTAATCAATACAGGTGGCAGCCAAGGTGGAACAGGTATTTCAACTGGACTTCCCGTATCATTTACGCTGGGATGTGGTACAGGCGGTGGAAGCTCTGTATCTGAAAATCTTTCTCCAAAACATCTTGTCAATATCAAGACAGTTGCTTATGGAGTGAAGGAGGTTACCACATTGACCGATGACCCTGTGTTTCAATCCTTACCAAAAACAGCCATGCCAACAGAAGTCAAACCAGATGCAGTTTGTTCAGCAAGTGTCCACGTTCATCAAGTTCAAGAAACCCCTAAACAAACGGATAGATTGAAGCAAACACCGCAATCTATCCAAGAAACGTTTGAGCATCAACAAAAAGAATGTCCTCATCAAGAAGTAGTATCAAGTGCTACCGGAGTTGACAACGAAGCAATCGTTCGTGAAATCTTATCAGCGCTCAGACAAAAATAGGAGGTGATTTGATGGAAGAATTAGAAGACCTATTTTATCGGGTAATTGACCATCTGGGAGGTCAACCTGTAGAGGTAGAAGAGGCGAAGCCGCTTGTTGTTCAACCGACAAGACTAGATGTGGAGGATTTCGTCATTCCACTGGGGGTTTCCAATCACCACATTCATTTGTCTCAAGCGGATGCGGATACCTTATTTGGTACAGGATATGAGTTTCAAAAACTCAAGGACCTCTCTCAAACTGGTCAATTTGCTGTACAGGAATGCGTATTTGTAGCAGGTCCAAAAGGAATCTTAGAAAAAGTTCGCATTCTTGGTCCAGTTCGTTCGCACAGTCAAGTAGAGTTGACCGTGTCAGATTGCTTTAAATTAGGTATCAAAGCTCCACTTCGTTTGTCAGGCGATTTGGCAGGCTCTCCAGGTTGCACCTTGATTGGTCCAAAAGGCTCTGTCCAACTAACCAAGGGGTGTATTGTCGCAAAGAGACATATTCACATGTCTCCCTTAGATGCTAGAGAATTTGGCGTACAAGATGGTCAGGAAGTCTCGCTGGAATGCTCAGGTGAACGTGGTGGTATTCTAAAAAATGTGACCATACGTGTCCATGAAAGCTTTAACCTAGAGTGTCACTTAGACACTGAAGAAGCCAACGCCTTAGGTGTATCGGCCAAAAATAAACTAAAATTAATAAAGTAAAAGGTAGGTAGATATCATGCAATCAGAAGCACTAGGAATGATTGAAACAAAAGGTTTGATTGGCTCTATTGAAGCAGCCGATGCGATGGTGAAAGCCGCCAATGTTACCCTCATCGGCAAAGAACATGTTGGTGGTGGCTTGGTGACAGTTATGGTTCGTGGAGATGTCGGCGCTGTTAAGGCAGCTACAGATGCCGGTGCAGCCGCAGCGCAACGTGTCGGCGAACTTGTATCTGTACATGTAATTCCACGTCCACATACAGAAGTGGAAACCATTTTAGCTCATAAATAAAGAAAAGGTAGGTAACACTCATGCACTCAGAAGCACTAGGAATGATTGAAACAAAAGGTTTGATAGGCTCCATTGAAGCAGCCGATGCCATGGTGAAAGCCGCCAATGTCACTCTCATCGGCAAAGAACATGTTGGTGGTGGCTTGGTAACTGTCATGGTTCGTGGAGATGTCGGTGCTGTTAAGGCAGCTACAGATGCCGGTGCAGCCGCAGCGCAACGTGTCGGCGAATTGATTTCAGTTCACGTCATCCCACGTCCACATAGCGAAGTGGAAAGCATTTTAGCACACAAATAATCAGAAGGTAGGTAGAAATCATGCAATCAGAAGCACTAGGAATGATTGAAACAAAAGGTTTGATAGGCTCTATTGAAGCCGCCGATGCGATGGTGAAAGCCGCCAATGTTGTTCTTGTTGGTAAAGAACATGTCGGTGGCGGTTTAGTCACTGTCATGGTTCGTGGAGATGTCGGTGCTGTTAAGGCAGCTACAGATGCCGGTGCAGCCGCAGCGCAACGTGTCGGCGAATTGATTTCAGTTCACGTTATTCCACGTCCACATAGTGAAGTGGAAACAATTTTACCTAAACACAACTAATACGACAACGATTGAAATGAAAGTGAACGCCTATCCTAAGTAAGAGGGTGGGCGTTTTCTCTCAAATGAGCGGAACTGTAAAGGATAGGGAGAAGGCTATGGCACATCAAGCAATTATGGATGGGAATACAGCAGCAGCTCACATAGCGTATGCCTTTAGTGAGGTTGCAGGAGTCTACCCCATTACCCCAAGCTCAACAATGGGAGAAAGTGTCGATGTTTGGCAAACCCAAGATCGAAAAAATATTTTTGGACAATCTCTGCAGGTGGTTGAAATGCAGTCAGAAGCAGGTGTGGCAGGTTTTATACACGGTTCGCTCAAGACAGGAGCCTTGACCACAACCTTCACCTCTTCACAAGGCCTCTTGCTCATGTTACCAAACATGTACAAAATTGCAGGCGAACTATTGCCAACGGTTTTTCATGTTGCAACACGCTCAGTCTCTACGAATGCGCTGAGCATCTATGGAGACCATAGTGATGTGATGGCTGTCCGCCAATCAGGCTTTGTCATGCTAGCAGAAAGTACTGTTCAGGAAGTGATGGACTTATCTGCAGTTGCGCATTTAGCTAGCCTTGAAACCAGTCTTCCATTCCTAAGTTTTTTTGATGGATTTCGTACAAGTCATGAATTGCAAAAAGTGACGGTTTTAGAAGATGAGGAACTAAAATCTCTCCTTCCTCAAGATGCACTGGAAACTTTCCGCTCACGCGCAATGAATCCCAATCATCCGACAGTATCAGGGACCAATCAGAGACCAGACACTTTTTTTCAACAACGCGAAACGGTCAACCGACATTATCAAGTCACTCCCTATGTTGTCAAAAAGTACATGGATAAAATCAATCAAATCCAAGGGACACATTATGATGTGGTGAACTACTACGGACATCCGCAAGCTGAACACATCATGATTGCGATGGGGTCTGTTTCGCAAACAATCGAACAAACGGTGGATTATCTAAATCAGTCTGGGCGAAAAGTTGGCTTTATCCAGGTACATTTGTATCGACCATTTCCGGCTGAAAGATTATTGGAACTTGTACCGACAACGGTTACTGCAGTGGCTGTTTTAGACCGAACCAAGGAGCCGGGCTCAGTCGGCGAACCGCTACTATTAGACGTACAAGCTGCTTTCTATGGAAGTTCTCTGCGTCCAAAAATTATTGGTGGTCGCTATGGTATTGGTTCAAAAGACACTAGCCCAGAGCAGATTGTGGCTGTTTTTGATGAGTTGCAAAAGGCACATCAGCAGAAACAATTTACAGTGGGGATAGAAGACGATTTGACTCACTTGTCATTGCAAGTTGGACCAAAACTGGACTTGACGCCCTCAACCACCTATCAGGCCAAATTTTGGGGATTGGGTGGAGATGGCACGGTTGGAGCTAGCAAGTCAATTATCAAATTGTTAGGGTATCACACCACGCAAAACATTCAAGGTTATTTTTATTACGATTCTCGTAAGCAACGCGGCTTGACGATTTCTCAACTACGTTTTGGAAATGAAGAGATTAAATCTAGTTACTCTATTCAAACGACCGACTTTGTAGCGGTTTCAACACCAGCCTATTTGAGAAAGTACGACCTGCTCAAGGGATTGAAAGATGGTGGAGTTTTTCTACTCAATACACCTGATAATGCCGAAGAAGCATGCCGTAAATTGCCCAATGACATGAAGCGCTACTTAGCTGAGCATCAAATTCAATTTTACATTGTAGATGCCTTTCAGATAGCGCAGGAAGTTGATATTTTTCCAAGAACCAGTCTGTGTTTGGAAGTAGCCTTTTTTGAGATTGTGAAGTTCTTGCCTACTAGCCGACAATTATTGGAAGCAGAAATGCAAGCAGTCTATGGGCAACAGTCATCAGAAAAAATGACCAAATACCTAGAGGCCATTCATCGTTCAATCGGTGCTGTCAAACAAGTTTTCGTTGATCCAGAATGGGTGGATTTGCCACGAGATAAAAAACTATTCCAAGGAGACCTGAACTCATTTTCATGCCACATTCAGCTGCCTGTCAATCGCTTAGAGGGGGATACTTTAGCAGTCAGTGCTTTAGTAGAAAACGGCATGGCAGCAGGGGATATTCCACTCGGACTGGCTCCGCAAGAAAAGCGCAACCTTGCCTGGGAAGTTCCTGTATGGGACGCCGAACATTGTGTGCAGTGCAATCGTTGTTCATTTGTATGCCCTCATGCGTCCATCCGCCCATTTTTAGCAGAAAAAGATGAATTGCAGGTAGCTCCAGAAGGTTACCGAGTCATGGATTTCAAAGGCAAAGACGGACTGTATTATCGGATTCAAGTCTCTGTAGAAAATTGTACAGGGTGTGGCTTGTGTGTGAATGCTTGTCCCAAGACAGGTGAAGCCTTGAAAATGGTACCAGTAAGTCAGCTTGCTCAAGAAGAAGTCAGCCAAGAAAATGTCAACTGGGCCTTCGCGCAAACCTTGCGGTCTAAGGAAAATCCAGCTAAACCAGGTACAGTTGCCCATACCCAATTTGCGCAACCCCTACTCGAATTTTCAGGAGCATGTGCAGGTTGTGGTGAGACACCTTATGTGAAATTATTGACCCAATTATTCGGAGACCGTATGCTGATTACCAATGCAACAGGTTGTTCGTCGATTTGGGGAGCCATGGTCCCAACGAGTCCCTACAGCAAAAATTGCCACGGTCAGGGACCAGCTTGGAGCAATTCCTTGCTCGAAGATTCCGCAGAATTTGGTTACGGTATGGTCGTGTCGAATGATGTTCGGCGCAAAGCCTTAATTCCTCTTATGAAAGCAGCGAAAGAGGTTGCAAATTCAGACTTATCACAACTCATCGAAGATTGGATAGCGCACATGGATGAAGGACGTGGATCGCGCGCACGAGCTAGCAAGCTGGCTAGTCTGCTAAAGGAAGTTCGCGCGGATCAGCCGATTTTCCAAGAATTATATGACAAACGGGATCTGTTTGTGAAACCGTGTCAATGGATTATCGGAGGAGATGGCTGGGCCTATGATATTGGTTACGGTGGCCTGGACCACGTTATTGCCAGTGGAGCAGATGTCAATATTCTGGTATTGGATAATGAAGTCTATTCCAATACAGGTGGGCATTTATCAAAAGGCACACCAACATCCGCCATTACCAAGTTCTCCGCCGGCGGAAATCGCAGTGCTAAAAAGGATTTGGGGATGATGGCAATGACCTACGGCAATGTCTATGTGGCGCAAGTTGCGAGTGGAGCTAATCCAGTGCAAGTGATTAAGGCTTTTGAAGAGGCTGAAAATTATTCAGGTCCATCTATCGTGATAGCCTACATTCCATGCATCACGCACGGTTTACAGGGGGGGATGAGCCAGACTCTGATTGAGGCGAAAGAAGCAGTAGAGAGTGGCTACTGGTCGCTCTATCGCTACAATCCGCTACTAGCAGAGCAAGGAAAGAATCCGATGTTATTGGACTTTAAGCGGCCAGATTTTAAGCAAATGATTCCGTTTATGCTCAAACAAGAACGATTTGCCGCCTTGCAACAAGTCAACTCAACCGAGGCAGAAAGGTTGTTTGACAAGACTGTTGCACAGGCAAGACGTCGTTTTGAACAGTATGCAAGTCTGTCTGGTGATTTGGAGGCCTTTCGGAAACGTCAAGAAAAGGCAGTAGCCTCTAAGCAGGTTACTTCTATGGCAGACCACGAAGACGGCTTACAAGCAATTTTAAAAGAATTAGAATTCTAATGTGAACAAGGATTTTACTCTTCAAAGGGCAAAATCCTTTTCCGCTATTTCTGAGAGATTGAATGTGAAAAGATAAGAAATCACGAAATTATATACAAAAATAAAACATTCCACTAAGGGAAAAGTTTGTCTTTCTAATAAAGGATAAATTGATAGAAAATTGCATTTTATGAGGACGGATGAGTTGCCTAACCACTGATAATAATGGATTTTTTAAGAAAAAAAGAAAGAGAAATAATTCACATACTGCTACAAAAATAACTTGACATTACAACTATGGAAAGGTTTACAATTTTATTGTATAATAAGACATCGAATAAATTATAAAAATATTAAAGTAGAAAGAGGAGAAGCATGGTAGAAGAAGGTTTGTTTCCCATTGGGAAAGCCGCGAGCATGAGCGGCGTTTCAGCTAAGACATTGCGCTATTATGAAAGTTTGGGGCTTATCCTCCCCAAGTACATCTCAGAGGATACCAATTATCGCTACTATGATAAGGCTACTTTACTTTTGATTCCGATGATTAAGTATTACCAACAAATCGGTCTTAGTTTGAAACGGATTAAAGAGTTAATTTCCTTCAATGGGTGTTCTAACCATTATAAATATTTACAACAACGCCGGGATGAATTAGAAGCCGAACGACAACAACTATTGGTCTCTATGACGTCAATCGATGATTGGTTACAGTTGATTATCGAAGGGGAAATTTGCCTGCAAAACAATCTAACAACCATCAAGGGACCGACGATTAGCTTAAAGTACTATCAGGAAGAGACTTCCTATTACCACGTAGAACAACCCTATAAATATTGTTACAAGGAGTCAATTATCAATCTCGAATGGACAAAATTTCTAGAAGAAAAGAAGTTAGAAGTATCTGGTCCTGTGATTTTAAAATATGATTCCTATGAGAAAAAAATGGCTGGGGAAATTCAATCTTCCACTATCTTACAACACGTCTTTCCAGAGTCAGCAGATTTTGGGAAATTCGGCGGATTTATGGCCTTAAGCTGCTACCACATTGGCTCTCTTAATGCCATCGGGGAAACCTATCAGAGTATGATTCAGTTTGCAGCTGAAAATCACTATGAGCTCAAGAAAGAATGCTATGAACGCCATGTTATTGACTATTGGGTAACGCAAAATGAAAGTGAATTTGTAACAGAAATCATAGTACCTATCGTGACAAAAGATAAACTCAGAGTTAGTTGTCCCGAATAAACCAACCCCATTTATCATCCTTTGACGGATCAAAACGCTAGAGGATGATTTTTTTACACATCTTTTTGCTAGAAGGATAGGCAAAGTTTGGAAAAAATATCCTTTTTATGCTAAAATAGAGAGAAAATGATTTAAGTTATAAAAGGAGAAGCTATGGCTTTCGGAGAAGAAAAACACAAAAAAACAAGATTTGAAAAAGTAACCTTGGTCATCGTTATTTTAATGGTTATCGTGACCGTCGCAGGATTACTCCTCCCAGCAATCAGCGCGATCCTATAAGATCATTTGTTTATAGAAAAGTAAGGGAGTGGCGCTTGCCTTTCAGGGCAGACGAACCACTCTTTTTTAGGAAAGATAGGTAAATTATGAGTATGTTTTTAGATACTGCCAAGATCAAGGTCAAGGCAGGTAAGGGCGGTGACGGGATGGTTGCCTTCCGTCGTGAAAAGTACGTTCCTAATGGCGGTCCTTGGGGCGGAGATGGCGGTAAGGGTGGTTCAGTGGTCTTTCGCGTAGACGAAGGCTTACGCACCTTGATGGATTTCCGATACAACCGTGTCTTCAAGGCTGAAGCGGGCGAAAAAGGGATGACAAAAGGGATGCACGGCCGTGGGTCAGACGATCTCATCGTGCGTGTCCCTCAAGGAACGACTGTTCGCGATGCAGATACAGGCAAAATTATCACCGACTTAGTAGAAAATGGACAGGAGTTCGTGGTTGCTAAAGGCGGTCGAGGTGGCCGTGGCAATATCCGCTTTGCGACACCGAAAAATCCTGCTCCAGAGATTTCTGAAAATGGGGAACCAGGTGAAGAACGCAATTTGGAGCTAGAATTAAAAGTTCTTGCAGATGTCGGTCTAGTCGGCTTCCCATCTGTTGGTAAGTCAACACTCCTCAGTGTCATCACCTCCGCAAAACCAAAAATCGGAGCCTACCACTTTACAACTATTGTGCCAAATCTTGGCATGGTCCGCACCAAATCAGGCGAATCTTTCGCTGTGGCTGACCTCCCCGGATTGATTGAAGGGGCTAGTCAAGGTGTGGGTCTGGGAACGCAGTTCCTTCGCCACATTGAGCGGACGCGCGTTATCCTCCATGTGATTGATATGTCAGCCAGTGAAGGTCGTGATCCGTACGAAGACTACGTTTCAATCAATAAAGAGTTGGAAAGTTACAATCTCCGTCTCATGGAACGTCCGCAAATTATCGTCGCCAACAAGATGGATCTGCCTGAATCAGAAGAAAATCTCAAGGAATTCAAGCAAAAGTTGTCCACTAATTATGATGAATTTGATGAGCAACCACTCATTTTCCCAATCTCAAGCTTGGCGCACCAAGGTTTGGAAAATCTCTTGGAAGCAACGGCTGAACTCTTGGATAAAACAGATGAATTCTTGCTTTACGACGAGTCAGAATTCCAAGAAGAGGAAGTTTACTACGGCTTCAATCCTGATGAGCCAGAATTTGACATCACACGTGATGATGATGCAAGCTGGATTCTCTCAGGTGACAAACTTGAAAAACTCTTCACCATGACCAACTTTGATCGTGACGAATCTGTCATGAAATTTGCCCGCCAATTGCGCGGTATGGGTGTTGATGAAGCCCTCCGTGCGCGTGGTGCCAAAGACGGCGATATTGTTCGTATCGGCAAATTTGAATTTGAGTTTGTAGATTAGAAATGAAAATTAAGCTAGTCTAGCCATCACGCATTCTAATCTAGTTTACTGACTTTTTGAAAGGAGCAATTATGGGTGATAAGCCGATATCCTTTAAAGATAAGAATGGGAATTTTGTATCTGCGGCCGATGTTTGGAATGCAGAAAAATTAGAAGAACTCTTTAATCTACTCAATCCCAATCGAAAATTCCGTTTGGAACGGGAGCGATTGGCCAAAGAAGAAGCAGAAAAATAAAAGGAGAGTGGAACAAAAATCGTTATTTCGTAGAAATCGATTTTGTCGTCTTACCTCCGCACAGTTTACTAGCTCAAAAAAGTCCAGTGGACTTTTTGAGGTTGGAATCGGGCTAACGGACGGAGTTAGTTACAAGATTCGAAATTGCTTACGCAGAAAGGAATGAGAACGTTCAGTCAACCCCTGCGTCAAACTGTTGAAATTATAAAAAATCAAGAACCTAGGACTGAGTCCCAGGTTCCTTTTGCTATTCATCTAAACTTGTTGTTCTAATCGATTTTCGTCCAATCTATAGACAGTCTGGCAGACTGTCTCAACAAACTGACGGTCATGGGAAACAGTGATCAGGCAGCCGGGAAAGTTCTGCAAGAGCCGGCAGATTTCAGGCATAGCAGTCGGAGAAAAATGCCGAGTTGGTTCATCCAAGATGAGGAAATTATTATGTTGGTAGACCATCTTTGCTAGAAACAGTTTGGCCTGTTGACCACCAGAGAGCTGACTGATGGGATGCTGAATTTCTTGGCGGTTAAATTTGAGACTGGCCAGCAGCGTACGAGCACGCTCTGGATGATCACTTTCAGCTAGAAAATCCAGTGCACTGCACTCCATTTCCATCTCCTCAGCATAGTTTTGCGGCATGTAGCCGAGAGATAGGTTGGATTTACTGGCCAGCTCATCCTTGATTTTTTTCAGCAGCAAGGTTTTGCCGATACCATTTTCCCCAATGATAGCTACCTTGTCTTGCCCAAAAATTGTCAGCGAAATGCTTTGCCCAGTCACTAATGGCTCTTGATAATAATCCAGTAAGACCTTCTGCGAAGGCAAGGACTTGACTTGATGAAAGAAGAGTCCGATGACGTCAGGATTATCGGGTAGCTCCGTAAAATTTTCTGCCTCACGGAGATAGCGTTCTTCCCGTGAAAGAAGATTTTTCATCTTTTTAGCAAGCAATCGGCCTACTGGGGCGCATTTTTCTCGTACTAGCGCATCGCGTACAGCTGACTTGGTCCGATGCAGCGTCTGAAGACGCTGAGCTTGTTCTTCCCGTTCCTTTCTAGCTAGCTGTTCCTGTCTCATCAGACCAGTCTGTCGGCTTTCTTGATAGCTTTGATAATCTTGGCAAATAAAGCTAGAACGTGCTTGACTTCCTTTTTTGATTTGTTCCAGATGAATGAGTTTGGTTGCTGTTTTCTTTAATAATTCCTCGTCATATGAGATAAAGATGATGGTCAGAGGATTCTGCTGAATGAAGTCTTCTAACCAAATAATGTTCTCCATATCTAGGTCGCTGGACGGCTCATCAAGCAGTAGCAAATCAGGTTGACCAGCCAGCAATTTGAGCAGTTGGAGCTTGATTTTTTCTCCGCCAGAAAGTTGCCCCACTTTCATCTCTGGCTTGTCTAGAATTTTGCTATCAACTTGCAGTTGCCCAGCTAATTGATAAAGAAGATTGAAGTCGAAACTGGCATAGTCAATATCTCCAAAGAGAAAATCATCCACTGACTTTTCAGCCTCTTCCCTTGGTAAAATCTGTGGCAGATAGCCCATAGACGAAAAATGGTTGTCAATCAAACCATCTATTTGCAGATAATCCGTCACTAAATCTTGATTGTAGATATGAAGTAGGCTGGATTTGCCCGTTCCCTCTTCGCCGATAATAGCGAGCTTATCTCCATTTTGGATAGTCGCTGAAAGATTTTCTACCAATGTGTGCAAATCTTTTTGCTGCCGAATCGTCAGAGTGTGTAATTGTAGCATATAGCCTCCTTGTCATGAAAAAAGAACCCTGCTGTCTAGCAGAGTTCGTGCATGCACAAAAAGACCGAATTTCCGGCTATAGACAGGGCACACAAATAAGTCTCTCTAGACAGATACCATACTAGAAAGTCATCCTTTTGCAAATGGAATGACAAAGACTTAATTGATCAATGCACCTTACCTCCGAGTTTTTCTATCTTTAGTATAGCAAACTGTCTTGAAAATGCAAGTAGGAGATGGTAAGATGGGGAAAAGGAGTATCTTATGAAGCGTATCATTGTCATTGGTTGTCCTGGTTCAGGGAAATCTACTTTTTCTATAAAGTTAGCAGTCATAACTAACTTACCTTTAGTTCATCTGGATCAGCTAAATTGGAATGCGGACCGGACGATAGTCGATAGTGCTGTCTTTTTGGAGCGACAAGCCCAAGCTATCCGTCAACCAAGTTGGATTATTGATGGAAATTACGGGTCTAGTATGGAATTTCGTCTTAAGGCTTGTGATACGATTATTTTTCTAGACTATCCTCTAGAGGTCTGTTTAGAAGGCATAGCCAGCAGGGTTGGAACTGTTCGCCCAGACATGCCTTGGGTTGAGACAGAGCTGGATGAAGAATTTCTAGCATTCATTCGAAATTTTTCACACACCAGTCGGCCTAACATCCTGTCTTTACTCAGTCAATATCCAGATAAAGAACAGTATATCTTTCATAGCAGAGAAGAAGCAGCTCAGTTTTTAGAGAAAATGAAAAAGCCCTAGAAGGGCTTTTCTTATACATTCAATACCTTTTCCAAGAATTCCTTGAGACGTGGGTGTTGTGGATTATCGAAGATTTGTTCAGGAGTGCCGTCTTCTAAGAACTCACCGCCATCTGTGAAGATAACGCGGTTGGCAACCTTGCGAGCAAATCCCATTTCGTGGGTAACGATAAGCATGGTCATACCTTGCTCAGCCAAGTCCTTCATAACATTCAGTACATCGCCGACCATTTCAGGGTCAAGGGCTGATGTAGGCTCGTCAAAGAGCATGATGTCAGGATTCATAGCTAGGGCACGAGCGATAGCCACACGTTGTTTCTGACCACCAGACAGGCTATCTGGCATGGCGTTGCGTTTGTCAGCCAAACCAACCTTGTCTAACAATTCCATCCCCACTTTTTCAGCTTCAGCCTTGTCCATCAATTTGTGCTCGATAGGAGCGAAAGTGATGTTTTCCAAAACGGTCATATGTGGGAAGAGGTTGAAGTGCTGGAATACCATTCCAACATTTGCACGGAAGGTATCGACATCCGTCTTTGGATCTGTCAAGTTAAATCCATCGACCATGACGTGACCGCTTGTAATGGTTTCAAGCAAGTTCATGGTACGAAGGAAAGTTGATTTACCAGAACCAGAAGGTCCGATGATACAAACCACATCCCCTTCGTAAAATTTTGTGGAAATACCTTTTAAAACTTCATTTTTTCCGTAAGCTTTATGCAAGTCTTCCACGTTAATTTTCAATTGAGCCATTATTTGCCTCCTTTTTCAAGTTTCCGTGCCAATCGTGTCAAGAGAGTGATGACCACAAGGTAGATAATCGCCAAGATTGCGTACATACGGAATGATTGGTAGTTACGGGCGATGATGATTTTACCTGCTTGGAAGAGTTCAACCAAACCAATCGCTGAGATGATGGTTGTATCTTTCAAAGTAATAACGAATTGGTTGATAAAGTTTGGAAGCATGAGTTTGGCGGCTTGTGGCAAGACAATCTTACGCATGGTTGTGTTGTAAGAAATACCCAAGCTGCGAGAAGCTTCCATTTGTCCAGCTGGTACTGCTTGGATACCACCACGAACGATTTCAGCGATATAGGCACCAGAGTTAAGAGAGAGGGCAATAGTACCTGCGACAAAATCGTTGATAGGCGATTGGTTACCAGTCATGGATTCAATCAAGTTTGGAATGCCCCAGAAGATGAAAGCAGCCACAATCATAAGCGGGATACCGCGTACCACATCAACGAACACAGAAGCAATCACACGAAGTGATTTGAACGGGCTAACTGCAAACATACCGAAGATAATACCGATTACGATAGCAATGGCAAATGAGAGTAGCGCCAAACCAACTGTGATACCAAGTCCAGAAAGAAGTTGACCGTAGTTGTTTTTCAATAGTCCGAAAATCGTTGATTCATCGACAGTAGAGCTTGATTTAGCAGAAGATGAGTTGTTTTCAGAAGCGTTGAAATACTTATTGAGGATTTCGTTGTATTTTCCTGATTTAACCAGAGCTGCAAGTCCGTTGTTGAACATTTCGACCAACTCAGGATTGCTTCCTTTTTTAACAGCAAATCCGATGGTACCAGTTGAAATTCCTTTGATAGGTGTTTCAAAATCACGACCTTGTTGGATAGCGTAGAGCAATACAGCTTCATCGTCCATGAGGGCACCGATTGAGCCGGAGTTCAAACTGTCATACATGCTAGATGCTTCATCAAATGCTTTTAATGTATAACCATACTTTTTAGCATTTTCTTCTAAATAGGCATAAGAAGAAGTACCGTTTTTGGCACCGACTGTTTTGCCTTTTAGATCTTCGTAGGTTTTAATCGGACTGCCTTTTTTTACAGCTAACAAGATGTTAGAAGTGTAATAAGCATCAGAGAAATTAAAGATTTTCTTACGAGCATCTGTGATGGTCATCCCAGCGATAACTGCATCAGCTTGTCCCGCTTGGACAGCATTAAGCGCGGCATCAAATCCAGGATTTTGGATAGTAACCGTAAAGCCTTGTTGTTCAGCGATGGCTTTGATCAACTCGATATCAATTCCGGTATAGTTGCCATCTTTTCCTTGGTATTCAAATGGAGCAAATGATGAATCAGATGCGATAACATAGGAACCTTTGACTGGAGTTACTTTTGCAGAGGCATCTCCTGATAGGCTTAATGTTGAACCATAATCTGTTTTTTCTGATGAGCTAGAAGTGTCAGAACCCAACCATTTTTTCATGATTTTATCATAGGTGCCGTCTTCCTTCATAGCTGCTAAAGCTTTGTTGAAATCTGAGATGAGGTATTCGTATTTGCTGCCTTTTTTAACAGCGAATCCAAATGAACCAATTGCTTCGCCATCCATATTGATAGCCAAGTCTTGATTTTGTTGAATCGCGTACTTGATAACCGCTTCATCGTCCATTACTGCATCGACAGCTCCAGCTGAAAGGCTGTTGTACATTGTGTCGCCAGTATCAAATGTCTTGATAGAGTAGCTGTATTTGCTCTTGTTTTCATCAAGGAAAGATTGAGCAGCAGTCCCGTTTTTCACACCGACTGTCTTGCCTTTTAAGTCCTTGTATTGTGAAACAGTCTCAGATTTACGTGTCGCCACAACAATTTTTGTGTCAAAGTAAGGATCTGAGAAGGTAAATACCTTTTTACGAGCCTCTGTAATCGTCGTACCAGCCATGAGGGCGTCAGCCTGACCAGATTGAACCGCATTTACCGCAGCATCAAATCCAGGGAATGTCTGGTTGGTTGCCCAGCCAGAACGGCTTGCTACTTCATTAATAATATCGACGTCTAAGCCTTTATAAACTTGGTCTGAGTCTTTGAACTCAAATGGTGCATAGGTTGAATCAAAGGCGATATCAATGTTATCGTCTGCCTGTACACCAGTGAAAAGAAAGAATGCAGGCAAAATAGTTGCCATCAGCATGAATAATTTTTTCTTCATTTCCAATCTCCTTCTAAAGATATGATTATTAGTATAGCAGAATTTTCAGACAAACGCAAATCGCCTGTGTTAGAAAATATGACATGAAACAGGTGTTGACAAATTGATTGTATAGTTGTATTATACGTATAATATAAAAAACAATTTGGAGGTAACAAATGAAAAAGAAAATGTTAGAAGCGCCAACTGTCTTGTACGACAGGATGCCTAGTTGGTTATTTGTACTATTAGCCTGTATTATGGTAGAAATTTTCTTCTTTGTGGGTTCGCTTGTTGCGGGGATGATTTTAGGGCCGATTATAATGGCAGTTGGATTAGCAAGTGGTTCGAGTTTGGATTCTGTGACATCTACTTTCACGAGTTTGCATTTTGAATTGATTTGCTTTGGTTTTGTCGCAGCGGGTCTCATGCTTTGGGTCAAGTTTGTGGAACGTCGACCAATTTCTAGTTTGGGATTTTTCAAGGTGAAGCGAGGGATCCTAAAAGAAATCAGTCTGGGGTGGCTAGTAGGAACGGTGCTCTTTTCAGCAGCTGCTCTCCTGTCTTACCTCTTGGGAGGCTTGACATTTGTCGGTGTTGACTTTAGTGTCGCTAGCATTGGCTTTGTCTTGTCGCTCATCCCTTTCTGGTTTATTCAAGGAGGGACTGAGGAACTCTTGACGCGTGGATGGTTACTTCCCTTGACCAATCGTCGGACTAATCTGGCTGTAGCAGTGGGGGTATCCAGTTCCTTGTTCGGTCTGATGCATTTGGGAAATGATCATGTGACACTGATTTCTCTGTTAGGCCTAGTTCTATCCGGTATTTTTATGGCTTTGTATATGCTGAAGACGGACAATATCTGGGGCGTAGCTGCATTGCACGGTGCTTGGAATTTCACACAGGGAAATCTATTTGGTATCGCGGTCAGTGGTCAGGCTGCTGGTAAGAGCCTCTTGCATTTTGCGGTCAATGCCAAGAGTCCAGAGTGGATTTCTGGAGGTGCATTCGGGACAGAGGGAAGTCTAATTTCTTGCTTGGTTGAATGTGCTGGGATTGTCTATCTGATTTGGGCCTTGAAAAAAGAAAAATCCACTTTATAATATAGAAAAGAAATCGGTTTCAGATGGCCGATTTTTTTATTTCCCATCCTCCTATGGTACAATAGTTCTAACTTAGTAAAAGAGGAAAGTATATGATTGATAGACGAACAGACCAGCCATTTAAATTGGTCTCAAAATA
Source organism: Streptococcus gallinaceus (assembly GCF_024170225.1). GTDB lineage: Bacteria > Bacillota > Bacilli > Lactobacillales > Streptococcaceae > Streptococcus > Streptococcus gallinaceus. Next base: position 36,238 of record NZ_JALJXU010000003.1, read on the forward strand.
TGAGCCATCAGGAGACCAACCACAGGCCATCAAAGCCTTGGTGGACAATATCGAAGGTGGAGAAAAAGCGCAGATTCTTCTTGGAGCGACGGGGACGGGTAAGACCTACACCATGAGTCAGGTCATCAGCAAGGTCAATAAACCAACCCTTGTCATCGCTCATAACAAGACCTTGGCAGGACAACTCTACGGCGAATTTAAGGAATTTTTCCCTGATAATGCGGTCGAGTATTTTGTCTCTTACTACGATTATTACCAGCCGGAAGCCTATGTGCCGTCATCGGATACCTACATCGAAAAAGATAGTTCGGTCAATGATGAGATTGATAAACTGCGTCATTCAGCGACATCGTCACTTTTGGAGCGCAACGATGTGATTGTCGTCGCATCTGTTTCCTGTATCTACGGTTTGGGTTCACCAAAAGAATACGCAGACTCAGCAGTGAGTTTGCGACCAGGTCAGGAAATCTCGCGTGACCAGCTCTTGAATCAACTCGTTGATATTCAATTTGAGCGCAATGATATTGATTTTCAGCGGGGGCGTTTTCGTGTACGTGGCGATGTGGTGGAAATCTTCCCAGCTTCTCGTGACGAGCATGCCTTTCGTGTGGAATTTTTCGGTGATGAAATTGACCGTATTCGTGAGATTGAAAGTCTCACAGGTAAAAATCTAGGCGAAGTGGAGCACTTGGTTCTTTTCCCAGCGACTCACTTTATGACCAACGACGAGCACATGGAAGTTGCCATTGCAAAAATCCAAGCAGAGCTAGAGGAGCAATTAAAGCTCTTTGAATCAGAGGGAAAATTATTGGAAGCGCAACGGTTGCGTCAGCGGACTGAGTACGACATCGAAATGCTTCGTGAAATGGGCTACACCAACGGTGTCGAAAACTATTCTCGCCACATGGATGGGCGGAGTGAAGGCGAGCCACCCTACACGCTACTTGACTTTTTCCCAGAAGATTTTCTGATTATGATTGATGAGAGCCACATGACCATGGGGCAAATCAAGGGTATGTACAACGGAGACCGCGCTCGTAAAGAAATGCTGGTGAATTATGGTTTTCGTTTGCCGTCTGCCTTGGACAATCGTCCGCTTCGTCGGGAAGAATTTGAGAGTCATATCCATCAGATTGTCTACGTTTCTGCCACACCAGGTGATTATGAAAATGAGCAAACGGATACCGTCATTGAGCAAATCATTCGTCCGACTGGTCTACTTGACCCAGAAGTGGAAGTGCGTCCAACCATGGGACAAATGGATGACCTGTTGGGAGAAATCACGGAGCGTAGCCTAAAAGGCGAGCGGACCTTTATCACAACCCTGACCAAGAAAATGGCAGAGGATTTGACCGATTACCTCAAAGAAATGGGTGTCAAGGTCAAATACATGCACTCGGATATTAAAACGCTTGAGCGGACGGAAATCATTCGTGACTTGCGTCTGGGCGTCTTTGATGTATTGGTTGGGATTAACCTTTTACGTGAGGGAATTGACGTACCAGAAGTGTCACTGGTTGCCATCTTGGATGCGGACAAGGAGGGCTTCTTGCGTAATGAACGTGGTCTGATTCAGACTATTGGTCGTGCCGCGCGTAATAGTGAGGGCCACGTGATCATGTATGCGGACAAGATTACGGATTCTATGCAACGGGCCATAGATGAGACAGCTCGCCGTCGCGAAATTCAGATGGCTTATAATGCGGAACACGGCATCGTTCCACAGACCATCAAGAAAGAAATTCGTGACTTGATTTCTGTGACTAAGGCTGGCAGCAAGGATGCAGAAGAAGAAGTTGTGGACTATTCCGCACTCAATAAGACCGAGCGCAAGGATGCTATAAAAAAACTCCAAAAACAAATGCAGGAAGCAGCTGAATTGCTTGACTTTGAATTAGCAGCCCAAATTCGTGACTTGGTATTAGAGTTGAAAGAGATGGAGTGAGGAATTTTCATACCCAGATGATAAAATAGCGAATATTTTCAGAAAATAAAATAAATTGGTGCAATTGACTATAATATCATTGAAAAAATATTTATTTTAGATATAATTTTTTTAAATAAAACTTAAAGGAGACAGCTTATGTCACAAATCCGAGTATCACCTGAAACCCTTCAATCTTGCGCATGTGAGTATGGTAAAGCATCTAACGACATTACGACAATTTTAAACAACTTACAAAGATTGCAAGATACCCTTCGTTCTGAATGAGAGGGTGCGGCGTTCCAAGGTTTTGATAACCAATTTTAACGAGCTGAAACCAAAAGTTCAAAATTTTGCAGAGTTGATGCAACAAATCAATACACAACTTGATAAAACTGCTCAAGCGATGCAACAAAATGACCAAGACCTTTCTCGCAACTTTGGTCTAAATTACTGATTTAATGAAGTTGGGGAAACTCCTCAACTTCATTTTTTTACTAGGAGGAATATGTTAGGAATGAACAGAAAATTATTAGTACTCATGTCTAGTCTGCTAGTTACAACAGCTGGTGGTGCAACTTATTTTGGGATTGTCAAGCCGACTTCAATACGGAATTCGGTGACACAAAAGCAAGAAACTGTCGAGTCCAATGATATTAAGATTGCGTTTGTCAATGAGGATACAGGGGTAAACTACATTGACCAATTTGTCAATATCGGAAGTACCTTGGTAAAGTCATTTGATACTAGAACAGACTATCCAATTGAAATTGTGTCACGCGCAATCGCCGAGCATGGTCTTGAAAATGGGTCCTATCAATTAATGGTCGTTCTTCCTAGTAAGTTTTCATCGGATTCACTAGCATTGGAGCATCAATCGCCAACCCAAACGAGCTTTCAATACCAGATTAAGTCTGACAAACAAATTGTGATTCGTAAGGCAGAGCAGGCGGTTTCTGACTTAAAGACACAGTTTAACCAAGACCTCATTAATATTTATTTTTCAAGTATCATAGGAAATCCTCAATCGGCTCAAGGGCAGGTTGCGACAGCGGTAACACATGAGGGAAATTCCCTAACTGCCTATCAAAGCAATCTTCTTCAGCCACTGGGGGCTACTCTCAATCATTTGCCGGGATTAAGAGCTCACCGGATTCAATTTTGTCTACCTACTCTTCCTTTAATGATGCTTTGAATCATACAAATGAAAGTTTTTCTTCTATTATAAATGTTGATAAAACTTACGATACAGAATTGTCAGCGATTCAGGAAGCACAAACTAAGTGGCAAACTTCTATTGGGCAACGAGAACAAAACATTGCTCAATACGATGAGTCCCTCTCTAAGCTGTCGGTAGCGGACCAGCTTCAACAACTACAAACAGTAAAAACGACCTTCAATGATGGTCTGAGCAATCCAACGACTTGGGATGAAACAATTACTAAATCTTAAGGTATCAATGCGTTAGCTCTATCAGATGCGGATAAAAAATACTTGAAAAATATCAATGACTTTGTTGCATGGTATGCTGACAAATACAATAAACCATTACCGTCAGTGACAAGCAGTGCACAAGTGGAACGGACTGATAAAATTAAAAATCATATTTTGTCAGGACTTGCTGCAGGCGGTGTGCTGACATTTCCAAACGTAACAGGTGAAGTAACAGATGTTAGAATTTCAGTTCCGTCGCAATATACACTTTCTATTAATGGCTATCAGACTCGTCAATTATCTGTCACTGAGTATCAAGTGCTCGTATCTGGGACACAACCCCAATTAACGTTGCAGTATCAATTAGGTGTAGCCTCACCACAACAACTGAACGTCCTTTCCCCAGCTGTTGTTCAAGCTGTTGTTACAACAAGCGAAAAAGCTGACATAGCTGTTGCTAAAGAAAAAATAGAAGAGGTTTCAGTTGCTGATGCTAGCACGGATACGTCTATAGATAAGTCTACAAGTCCTGATGCAACGAATGGAAGTACTACACCGACACCAGCTGTTCCGAAAACAGAAACCAAAGTGACAACTGTATATGAACCTGAGAGTAAAGAATTCAAACGGGAATATTCCGCTTCTTCAACTCTATTCCCTTATGAAAGTTATGCGGGAGATTCAGAGTCAGCAACATTATTTGCTGATATCCATGGTTATCTGGAGTTGGCTGCTATTGTTCAGACGATTTTTGGAACGGATTTAAGACAGTCGTTTGATGCATCGGTAGCAGGGAAAAACGGTTTGTTGAATTCGGCTGATATGGAAAGTCTAAAAACGATTATTGTGAATTTAATAAAAGAATCTACTATCTCAAGCTTGAAGTCTAGTCTACAAGTACCGCAAGAAGAGATTGATGACTTAAACAATAAGAAGGTTCAGGGCTCAGAGTTAGAAGCAACTATCCAAGAGTTAAAATCAAACACAGGTTTACTGGTTGAACAACTTGATAAGGTATTGCAAGAGGCAAATACGGTAAATGAGACACTTGCGTCTAAACCAGCCTTAACAACAACTGAAGTTGTCGATAATACAAGTATGGTAACTGTGACAGCTGCTATGAACGCAGATTTAGTGCAATTAATGGCGGCGAGCCGCAACTTGATGGAAAACACCAAGTCTAATCAAGCAGTTGCGGAAACAATCAATCAATCGTTAACCCAATTGCGCAATGATGTATCCAGTCTTGAAAATGAAGGTACAGGTCTCTCGGGGCGTGTTGAGGAGCTCAATACGATTATGGCGACAGATTATAAAGATAATGAGGCATTTCTTCAAGCGTTTGCAGGAGTATTGAGCAATACAAAGAATGGAAATGAAAAAAATCAAGCGGTATATGAGTATTTATCGAATCCAGTTGATGCAAAAAATATTTCTTCTGTTTTAGGTGTAACCCCTCAAGCGGCAGTAACTACGCCAGTAGCAAGGGATGAACGCTCACCATTTTTGACTATCTTGATTTCCTTTATTACCAGTCTAGGTTTAGCCTATGCATTGCAACATACTAAATGGATGCGAGGCAGTGAAAACGGGGAACGAGTGAGTTGGTCAAATGCTATCGTACCAATGTCCGTACTATCTGGAGTGGCGGTAATCAGTGGACTTATGATTTTTGCAATTATGGGTAGCAAACTAGATGTTATCGGCAGTCAGTTTATCACTTTAATGATGGCAGGAGTTGTTTTATTATTGGTATTCTCATACAGCAATAATCTCCTCCTTAAATACTTTAAACATATTGGTTTCTTAGTCTCAATTGGTTTACTTATGCTCTATATCATCAGTGCTTCGCAGCTGTTTGATGTACAATTTGCAACGACCAATCAAGGAATTGCATCTGTTTCACCACTGACTTATACAGAAAAAATGTTCCAATTGCTGTTAAGCCATCAGGAGGGATGGGGATTAATCTTTGGTATTTTACTCTTCTTGATTCCAGCTTTAGGTGGACTAAATGCCTACCTTTACAAAGAGATGGAAGACTAATTTTTGAACATATGACATCTATCCTAATTTAGTATAACTAGATTGGGATTCTTGTCTATTTATTCGAGCGGAAAGAACGATTCGAGGTTGATGACTGGAGTGAACAACGAGGTGGTAATGAGATGAAAATAAAATTGAAGACGCTCCTATTTACGGTTTTTTTACTACCAATCACAGTTTATGCGGCAGATGGTAATTTGAAAATCGATACAAATAATCAAACCCCAACTGAGCAGCGCGATGTTTCGTACATTGAGCAAGAGACAGAGTTGTCTAAGCTTTTTAGTCCAGAAGCGACTAAGAATATTAACAAGTTACAGGATGAAAAAACAGAACAGTATTCTAAAGACAAACAGGCGCTTTTTATGAAGAAGTTGACCCAAGAGAATCTTGTCAAACAGTACCAGACATTAAACAAATAGGAGATTTTTGGTATGCAATTAAATAAAATGGATAAATTATCGATGGAGTTGTGCGATAATATAGAGGATATTTTTCGGGTGAATTTTGCTTGAAAATCCAATTTTCAACCGTCACTGATTTTCGTATATTGAGAAGTCAGCCAAAAGCTGTTATACTAAGTACAACAAGTATTGACATACCTGTCAATACAGAGCTAGTAGAAAGAGGAAGATTGGAATGCCACGTAGCCAGGAAGTGATTTTAACCAATATGTGTCTGATTGAGGATGCGGACCGCAAGATTGTAATGCAAATTCGAGATCCTGAGCGCTATACTTGGTCAGGAGCTGCCTTGCCAGGTGGGCATATTGAAGTGGGGGAAAGTCTCCATGAGGCTGTTGTTCGGGAAGTGTATGAGGAGACCGGGCTTCTTATTCGCAATCCCAAGTTGGTTGGGATGAAGCATTGGTATACAAAAGAAGGTGTCCGATACCTGGTTTTTCTCTATCGGACTATTGACTTTGAAGGGCAGTTGCGTTCTTCGGAAGAAGGGGAAGTGCAGTGGGTAGATCGGGCGGATTTGTCAGAGATGGAGCTCGCTTATGATTTGCTCAATTTGCTCCGCGTTTTTGATGAAAAGGAGCTATCTGAACTGTTCTATCGGGAACGTCTGGAGGACGATTTTATCCGTGAGTTTTGGTAAAATAGGACAAATTCAAAGTGAATTTGTCTTTTTTATGCTAAAAAATTAAAAAATATTGAATAAAAATTCAAACTACAGTTGACAATTGTATAAAAATGAATTAAAATAGTCACATACTTTTGAAAAACAAGTGAAATGTAATCGAAATTCACTTTCAAAAACCGATACTGGAGACAGTAGGCAAAAGAAAAGAGGATTATTATGAAATTCAAGAAAATGTTAGTGGCAGCAACAACTGTATTGGCTGGTTTGACTTTGATAGCATGCTCATCGTCTAGTCAATCAACCTCCTCCTCATCTGCGGTGGACAAAATTAAAGAAAAAGGGACACTTGTGGTAGCCACAAGCCCAGACTATGCACCGTTTGAATTCCAAACCCTGGTCAATGGTGAAAACAAGGTTGTAGGTTCGGATATCTTATTGGCTGAAAAGTTGGCCAAAGATTTGGGCGTTAAATTGGAAGTGTCAACCATGAGCTTCGATAATGTCTTGACCAGTGTTCAAAATGGGAAAGTTGACATTGCCATTGCTGGCTTGTCTTACTCAAAAGAACGCGCGCAAACATTTGATTTTACCGATCCATACTACTCTGTAGCCGATGTTTTGTTGGTTAAAAAATCATCTCTTGATAAGTTTACAAAACCTGCGGATTTGAAAGGTAAATCATTGGCGGTGCAAAAAGGGACAACCCAAGAAGCTTACGCGCAAGCAAAATTGTCAAATGCCAATATCGTCTCACTCACTGGTATGAGTGAAGCTGTGACGGAGTTGAAAGCTGGTCAAGTCGATGCAGTCTTGCTCGATTCAGCAGTGGCAGAAGGCTATGTCGCACAAAATACGGACTTGGCAGTAGCGTCTGTAACATTTGATTCTAAGGATGAAAACAAAAAAGTCGTTGTTTTAGCAAAAGGTCATGAAGACTTGCAAAAGGCCTTGAACAAATCTATCAAGGAAATCACAGAAAATGGTGACTACGATAATTACTTGAAAGAAGTGGCTAAATACAAGGCAGTCGACGGAAAATAATCGACCAGTTTATGGCTAGCAATAATAAAAGAGGTGGGACAAAGTCCTAACCTCTTTTTGTTACGTCTTTCAGATAGAAGGTGGTCAATCGCGGAATGGTAATGCGCGCTCCCGTTTCATTGGTTTGTAATTCGAATGATTCCGTCGGGAGAATAGCCGTTGAAAAGACAAGTTTGTAGGTTTTACCAGCAGGTAAGTCCAATGCCAAATCAAAAATATCTTGGTCATTGAAATTTGAGATGACCAAAATCTCTTCATCATCACCAAAGCGTGAGAAGGCAAAGCAATTTGCTTCTTCAGCTATGGCTGCCCACTTAAATCCTTTTTCGTGTGCTTGATAGTCGTATTGCCAAAATGCAGGATACTGGCGATAATAGTTGGTCAGATACTGCATCATGCTGTGGAAGGATTGGTGGACAGGGTAGTCCAGCAAGAGCCAGTCCATCTGTGTGTATTCGTGCCATTCTCGGATATGCCCCCATTCATTGCCCATAAAAAGGAGTTTCTTTCCTGGATGAGCAAAATAGTAAGCGTAGTAAGCGCGTGCCAGATGGAATTTATCTTGGTAGTTACCATCCATTTTTTCGACAATCGAATGCTTGCCGTGGACGACTTCATCATGCGAGAGTGGGAGAATAAACTGTTCGTTTTGGTTGTAATACATACCAAATGTGATTTCGTTGACATGGTGCTTGCGGTAGATAGAGGGACGACTCATGTATTTGAGTGTATCATTCATCCAGCCCAAGTCCCATTTCATATCAAAGCCAAGTCCGTCTGCATCGAGTGGATGGGTAACACCTGGGTAACTTGATGAATCTTCAGCAATCATGACAACGCCTTTGAATTCTTGGTGGACAAGAGCTGTGACGCGTTTGATAAAATCGATGGCGGGTTGATTGATTTTGTCTGGTTCTGTCTCTCCTCGCCAGTAGAGTAGATAGGATAGGGCGTCAACACGGATACCATCGAAGTGAAATTCATTGAGCCAGTAGTGGATATTTGATAGGAGGAAAGAGCGAGTTACGCCTTTGCTCAGGTCAAAATTCGCAGTACCCCATTGACGATTTTCACGATCGTGTTCTTCTTGGTATTCGTAGAGCCAAGAGCCGTCAAATTGATAAAGTCCATGCGCATCTTTGCAGAAATGAAGCGGTACCCAGTCGAGAATAACCCCGATTCCAGCTTGGTGGCATTGGTCTACTAGGTATTTGAGTTCGTCAGGTTTTCCATAACGACTAGTTGGGCTAAAATAGCCGGTCACTTGGTACCCCCACGAAGCGTCCAAAGGATGTTCCATGATGGGGAGAAGCTCGATATGGGTGTATCCTTGCTCTTTTATATAATCAATGAGAAGAGGTGCGAGTTCCTTATAGGAGTAAAAGTTTTCTCTGCTGGCCCCCTCACCTGTTTGGTTGATAATTTTTTGCTTCCAGGAACCTAGATGCACTTCATAGACGGAAAATGGACTTGTTTTGAAGTCGTAATCTGTCCGTTGGTAAATCCAATCTTGATCCTTGAAATTATAGCGCGAATTGTAAGTTTGTGAAGCTGTATCCGGGCGTAGTTGGCTAAAGAAAGCATAGGGATCAGCCTTATATAATTCACGTCCATCAAGTGTAATAATGAGATATTTGTAATTTTCATGGGCGGTTAAACCATCAATATAGACTTGGTAGACACCGCCAATCTCGTGTTCTAAAGGATGCGACTTTTGCCAACCATTAAAGTCCCCAACCAGATAAACAGAGCTGGCATTTGGGGCGTAAACACGAAATTGTGTGCCGATTAGTTTATTACCTTTTTTGACCAGGTGAGCGCCCATTTTTTCGTAAAGGCTAGTGTGTTCACCACTTTGAAGGTAATAGAGGTCTAAATCACTAAATGTATTCATTCTTCCTCCTTAAATCCTTGAAAAGGCGAGGCCGAGTTTGTTCCTCGCGTCTCGCCTGAGTGTTACTGTGTAATTTCTCTGTAGAGCCAAATGTATTTTTCAGCGGAAACTGGCCAGCTGACATCTTTTTCCATAGCTTGCTCGACTAGTTTTGTCCAATCCTGTGGTCGTTCGTAATAGGTTTCAAGTGCCAAGTCATAGACGTACTTCATGCTTTGAGCATTTTTCCCGAAGAAACTAAATCCTGTACCCTGGAGATTTTCTCGGTTATAAGGGATAACGGTATCTCGTAGTCCACCCGTTTCACGTACCAAAGGAAGTGTACCGTAATGCATGGAAATGAGCTGACTGATGCCACATGGTTCAAAGATGGATGGCATGAGGAAGAGGTCGCTCGCTGCATAGATTTGATGAGCAAGAGGCTCGTTGTAGCCACGGTAGAAGGCGAATTTATCCGGATAAGCTTCTTTAAAATGATTGAATGCATTTTCGATATCTTGCTCGCCATTTCCCAAAACCACAAACTGAACTCTAGCTTGAAGCATATGGCCTAGCATCTCTGTCAAAAGATAGAACCCTTTTTGGTAAGTCAGACGCGAAACAATGCCGACGAGGAGAGTGTCTTCGTCTTGGGGCAAGCCAAACTGTGCCTGCAAGGCTAGCTTATTCGCCTTTTTATCAGCTAAGTGTTGGCTATCAAATGGCTTGACAAGGGCAGGATCGGTTTGTGGATTCCAGACATCGTAGTCAATTCCGTTGACGATACCGCAAAGGTCATGTTGGCGGAGAGCAAGGACATGCTGCATATTTTCGCCAAAGTCTTCGGTTAAAATTTCCTGCGCATAGGTTTCCGAAACGGTCGTTACCTTGTCTGCGTAAAGGATGCCTAACTTCATAAAACTAATACAGTCATCGTAGAAGCGTGCAGTGCCATCCAGATAGTAACCGTAGTCCATACCGAGCGCAGACCAGAGGGATTGTTTGTTGAAAATGCCTTGGAAAGCTAGATTATGAATGGTAAAGACGTGCTTGACTTGTCGAAATTCTTCCCGGTAGCTATAAAATGTACGGCAAAGAAATGGCAGTGCAGCAGTGTGCCAGTCATGGCTATGGATAATGTCTGGAAAGTAGTTGAGGGCTTCTAACAAACGGCAAGTTGCGTGTTGGAAGAAACCAAAGCGCATGGCATCGTCATCGTAACCGTAGAGATTTTCACGCTCGAAGAAGTCGCGGTGTTCGATAAAGTAGAAGGTAACTCCGTCTACGACTTGTTGATAGACATTGGCCATAGATTGAATATCACCAGCTCGCACATCAAAACTCGAAACATAGGTAAAGTCTGTGTGATTGTTTTTGGCAATTTTCAAATAGAGGGGAAGGACCACACGAACGTCCATTCCTTGCTTGACCAATTCCTTTGGAAGGGAACCGATAACATCCGCCAAGCCACCTGTTTTGATAAAAGGGAGCCCTTCAGAAGCCACAAAGAGAATCGATTTTTTTGACATGGTGTATCCTTTCTCTTAAATGAGGTGGTGTGCCTTGATGTAGGCAGGTGCTTCCGGTGTCCCCTTGATGTCGATGGAGTGAGTGATGGTAGTCGACTTGTCAATAATAGCATTTTCAATGGTTGCACCAGATTTGATGGTCACTCCATTTAGGATAATAGAATTTTTGACAGAGACACCTTCTTCGATAATGACATCACGGTCAATGACAGAGTTTTCTACCTCACCGTTGATATAAGCACCGTTGGAAATCAAGCTGCCGGATACTTCTGCCAGAGGGCCGTAAAGACAAGGAGAACTGTCGCTCGTTTGCGTATGAATCGGCCAGTTTTGCTTGAAGAGGAGTCGGCGCGTGTTACGGTCAATCAATTCAAGCTGGGTATTAAAGTAAGCCTCAACAGTATTGATACAGGCTACATAGTCACGGTGTGCATAGCCCATAATCTTGTATTGGTCTACTACGTCACGAATAATGTCCTTGAGCCAGTAGAGGGCAGAAACCTTGTTAGCGCGCTCAATCAATTCTAAAAACAGGCTACGTTTCATGAAGTAGGCTTCGAGTGATACGGACCGATTTTTATATTTTCCATGATTTTCGTCGAATTCGATAATGCGCTTGTCATCATCAAATTTCAATGTTTGGCAACCGATAAAGGCTTCTTTGGCATTGGTCACGTTTTTGTAGAGAACGGTAATGTCTGCACCAGTCTCCACATGTTCTTCCATAACCTTTGTATAATCCTGGCTATAGATAAAGTAAGATGGAACGATCAGGACGTATTCCTTGTTTGACTTTTCAATGTAGTGGACATTGTCTGAAAATGCTTTGACATCGTGCTGGTAGATAGAGTTTGGATCTGTCACACTATTGAGCAGACGCAATTTGCCCCGTTTGCTGTTGATGTTGTAGTGCTTTCCGGTACCGACGTGCTGGATAGTGGAGCGCATCTTGGCAGGCATGTAGACTTGGAACTCAGTAATACCAGAGTTGGACATGTTGGACAAGACAAAGTCAATCAAGCGGTAGCGCCCGAGAAATCCAAAGGCTTGCACACCACGGTGTCCCATAATATCTCCAAAATGAACGTTTGTACCTTCGATGTTGACGATTCCAAGAGTATTTCTAAGCATCTGTATCCTCCTTTACTTTGCTTACATTTTTGTCAATGAGGAGGATTGCATCTGGTGTTCCCGCAAGCGAGCTACCGTCAGCAATTTTAATTCCTTCAGCAACGATAACATAATCTAATTCAACATTTTCTCCAATCTGCGCATTCGGTAAAATCACAGAATTTTTAACGACAGCTCCCTCCTTGATTTGGGCATCTGTAGACACAATAGAATGTTCTACATAGCCATCGATGATAGCACCTTTGTCGATATAGGCGCTCTTAACCGTCGCATTTGAGCCAATCACTTGAGCGGGAGAACCAGTGTCTTCAGAGTAGATTTTCCAAGTAGGGTCAAAAAGATTGAGGTCGTCATTGTGGTCAATCAAGTCCATATTGGATTCCCAGAGACTATTGACCGTACCCACATCTTTCCAGTAGCCACGGAATGGATAAGCATAAAGCTTGCGACCGTCTTCAAGGTATTTTGGAATGAGGTCATGACCAAAATCGTGAGAAGAAGTGTCTAATTTTTCATCTTCCAGTAGGTATTTTTTCAAGGTTTTCCAAGTGAAGATGTAAATCCCCATGGAAGCAAGATTGCTCTTAGGATCCGCAGGTTTTTCTTCGAACTCTTCGATGCGGTAATCTTCATCGGTATTCATGATACCAAAACGAGACGCCTCTTTTATCGGAACTTCGATAACGGCAATGGTGGCATCTGCCCCTTTTTCAATGTGAGATTCGAGCAATTTGTCATAATTCATCTTGTAGATGTGGTCACCTGACAAAATGAGGACATATTCTGGCTCATGTAAATCGATAAAATCAATATTTTGAGTGATTGCATCAGCTGTACCTTGGTAAAGTCCAAAACCTTCGATTTTTTCACGTGGAGGCAGGACAAATACACCTGAACCATGTACATCTAGTCCCCAGCGTTGCGACTGGGCAACATAAGAGTTGAGCAGGACAGATTCATACTGTGTGAGGACACCAACAATATCGATACCCGAATTAGCACAGTTGCTGAGAGGGAAGTCAATAATGCGATATTTGCCACCGAATGCTACCGCTGGTTTTGCGACTTTTTGTGTCAAACCTTCCAAGCGCGTCCCGCGTCCGCCGGCCAAAATCATTGCTAATAACTTGTTTTGTGCCAAAATAATCACTCCTTATTTGTTTAATAACTTCATTATATCATTATCAAGGGATAAAAGAAAGCGTTTTCTTGTATAAAAATGAAAATCTTTCATCGTTTAAAAGAAAACAGTATTTTCAAAAAAGGATGAAAAAAGACAACCCGAAGGTCGTCGTATTTAGTCTTCTCCAAAAAGCTTAGTTTCCGTTCGTCCGATACAGTGATGTTCCTCATCCCAGTAATGTACCCGCTCAAAAGAGCCTTTTCTCCAGTAAAGGGGAAGTCGGTTACGGATGTCATCCTGCATTGGAATAGTGTCCAATACATCAATGGACCACCACTTGGGAGTGCCTTCCGCGGACTGGTTGAGGACCTGCCCTTCAAAGTCTGTACATAAGAAGTCGTAGTAGACATAGCGCTCAGGAATGGCGGGATTGATGAAGCCAGAGATTCCCTTTAGTTCCAAGTTTAAGGCGGTCAATCCTGTCTCTTCCTTTAACTCTCTTAGAGCAGCACTGAAGACAGTCTCTGCAAATTCAACCTTGCCGCCTGGCTGAATCCAGCCTTTAAAATTATCGTGTTGACGATCTAGCAAGAGTACCTGATTATCTTTTTTTACGCAAATGTTTACCCAGCATTTGACCCTTTCCTCAGTCATTGAATTGGACCTCTTCTAGTAAGTAGTTGATAAACCGTTCTCCCATATTGGACAGATTTGTTTTTTCATGTTGGATGTAAATCAATTCGATTTCGTCGTCAATTTCAAGCGGGATAGATACGATATTATCCCCATTGAGATTACTGTTGAGAATCCCCGTCGCAATGGTATAGCCATCGAGACCAATCAAGAGATTGAAAAGAGTGGCACGGTCAGAGACGACAATGGACTTTTTATGGTGTTCTTGTGACAGGATTTCCTCAGAAAAATAGAAAGAATTATGAATCCCTTGTTCGTAGCTGAGGTAAGGAAATTCAGTCAAGTCATCCAATCGCACAGAGGTTTTCTGGGCAAGCGGATTGGTCTTGCTGACAAAAACATGGGGATGGGCAGTGAAAAGTGGTGTGTACTTGATCCGATTGTCCTCAAACATTTTCAGCAAGACATCGCGGTTGAAATTATTTAGAAAGAGAACACCGATTTCTGAACGGAAATTTTTGATGTCGTCGATAATTTCCCAAGTCCGTGTCTCCCGTAAAAAGAGTTCATAATCTGCCATGTCTGTCTTTTTCAGGAGGGAGACAAAGGCATTGACCACAAAGGCGTAGTGCTGAGAGGACACGCTAAAGAGCTCTCGCTTGGTATTTGGATTTTTATACCGTTCTTCCAAGAGTTCTGTCTGTTCCACTACTTGACGGGCATAGGAAAGAAATTCCATACCATCCTTGGTTAAGGTAATTCCTTTTGGATGACGGTGAAAAATCTCAATCCCCATCTCTTTTTCTAGGTCACGTACAGCGTTGGAAAGACTGGGTTGGGTGATAAAAAGTTGCTTGGAAGCCTCGTTCATAGAACCAGTCTCGGCAATCTTGATGATGTAGTGTAGTTGTTGAATTCTCATAAGAATAGTGTAGCTAAAAAAAATAAAAGATTCAAGTGAAATAAAAAATGTTTCCTCGGTATTTCTCTTGGTATTTAGAGAAAATTATGTTATATTACTTAAGATAATGAATTATATAGAAGAGATGAAATAATCTCAAAATGAATATTATTTTGAGATATCTTAGGAGGCAGAATGGCTAAAAATAGCAGTCGCCAGCGTCATGAAAAGAAATCCAAGACTGGTACGATTATTAACACTACTTTATTGATTTTATATACAGGATTGGTTGGTGCGTTGATGTATCTGATTGTTGCAAAGCAATTTCTACATTTTAGACAACTTCACGTGATTGTGCCAATAGTTCTGTTGCTTGTTTGGCTTTTAGCGCTCATTGCGATACTAAAGAAAAAAGTCAAAGTATTGACAGCAGTTTGTTTAGTGCTTTTTTTGCTAGGAGTGACTGGACTGATTTTTACTTATAAATCAGCCGCTGACTTGACACAAAAATTCAACAGCACAGCTTCATATTCTGAGATTGAGATGAGCGTGGTTGTGGCTAAAGATAGCACGGTCAATAATCTGAGCGAATTGAGTGAAGTGCAGTCTCCTTTAGCGAGTGATCGTGACAACATCGAAGCCCTTTTAGGGAAAGCTCGCCTTGAGAAAAATGTCAATTTGACACCGGTTGAAACAGCCTCTTATCAATCTGCCTACGAAACAATCATGGCAGATAAGTCAAAGGCGATGGTTCTCAACAGCGCTTATAGCAGCCTTCTTGAGTTAAACGATGCTGACTATGTTTCAAAAATCAAAACACTTTATACTTATAAAATTAGTAAAAAAGTGAGCGTCAAGAAGTCATCAGACAAGCAGAAAGATCCAAATGTATTCAATATCTATATTAGTGGTATTGATACCTATGGTTCAATTTCTACCGTATCTCGATCAGATGTCAATATCATCATGACAGTCAATATGGATACCCACAAGGTCCTTCTCACAACAACTCCACGTGATTCTTATGTGAAAATTCCAGACGGTGGTGGAAATCAGTACGATAAGTTGACCCACGCAGGTGTCTATGGTGTTGAAACATCTATGAAAACCTTGGAGAATCTCTACGGTATCGATATTGATTACTACGCTCGGATCAACTTTACATCCTTTATGAAGTTGATTGATGCAGTTGGCGGTGTAGAAGTGAATAATCCAACGGCCTTCACAGCCGGTGGCCAAACATTTGAAGCAGGGACGATTCAACTTGATTCAGCTTCTGCCTTGCGTTTTGTTCGTGAACGTTATTCATTAGCAGGCGGTGACCACGACCGTGGACGAAATCAAGAACGCGTCATTGCAGCTTTGATCAAGAAACTAGCAAGCTTCCAATCATTGACGAATATTTCAGATGTGGTGACGTCTTTACAGGATTCTGTTCAGACTAATATGTCCTTGGATAGTATGATGACCATTGCCAATGCTCAGTTGTCATCAGGTGGTCAATTCGCTGTTACTTCACAAGATGTCACTGGTACTGGCTCAACAGGAGAATTGTCTTCTTATGCGATGCCAGGATATGCTCTCTATATGTTATCTCTTGATCAAGCAAGTGTCGACACAGCTAAAGCAGCAATTAATAGTACAATGGAGGGAAAATAAGTGATTGATCTTCATTCACACATTGTATTTAATGTAGACGATGGACCGGATACTTTGGAAGAAAGTCTTTCTTTGATAGAAGAAGCCTATCGGCAGGGAGTTCGAACTATTGTATCAACCTCACACCGCCGAAAAGGGATGTTTGAAACACCTGAGGAAGAAATCCTCGCGAATTTTCAAATTGTCAAAGTAGAAGCTGAAAAACGATTTGATGGCTTGACTATCTTATATGGTGGAGAGCTCTATTATAGAAATTCTATCTTAAAGAAACTGGAAACTGGAGTATTTCCTACCTTAAATGGGACACGATTTGCGTTAGTTGAATTTTCAGGTGGAACTCCTTGGCAAGAAATACGCCAAGCCTTGGCTAATGTCCAAATGATTGGTCTAACACCTGTTGTTGCCCACATTGAACGCTACGATGTCTTGGAATTCAAAGAAGAACGCGTGCGTGAATTGATTAACATGGGATGCTATATGCAGGTAAATAGTAATCATGTATTGAAGCCAAAATTGTTTGGCGACAAGGAAAAGATTTATAAAAAACGAGGTCGTTATTTCCTAGAAAAAGACCTGATTCACTTTATTTCAAGCGATATGCATAATCTGGACAGACGTCCGCCTTTCATGCAAGAAGCTTACCAAGTAGTAGAAAAAGAATATGGCACAAATTATGCCCGTGCAATTTTTTATGATAATGCTGAAACGATTTTAGCAGATGAATTTATTTAGGAGAAAAAATGAATACCAAAGACCAAACGATTGAAATTGATGTGTTGCAGTTGTTACACAAAATATGGGATAAAAAAGTACTAATATCCTTTGCCGGAATTTTCTTTGCAGCAGTTTCCTTCCTATATAGTACTTTGGTTGTTGTGCCAAAATATGATGCTACAACTCGTATTTATGTTGTAAACAAAACAGGTGAAGCTTCTGTAATAACAGCCCAAGATTTGCAAGCAGGCTCTTTTTTAGTTAACGACTATAAGGAAATTATTACCTCAAGTGACGTCCTCAATAAAGTTGTTGAAAGAGAAGGGCTCAATATGACAGCAGGTGAACTGGGCAGTAAAGTTTCTGTTGATATCCCGACTAATACGCGGGTTATTTCGATTAGTGTGCGTGATAGCGAACCTAAAATGGCTAGTCAGTTAGCAGACTCGGTTCGTGAAGTAGCAGCAGAAAAAATTAAAGAAGTAACCAAGGTAGAAGATGTCACTACTTTAGAAGCGGCGAAACTACCATCTTCTCCGTCAACTCCAAATACAAAACGGAATGTTTTGCTTGGGTTGATGGCTGGTTTTGTATCGGCCATCGCAGCAGTTGTTTTGTTCGAGTTGTTGGATGATCGGATTAAGCGCCCAGAAGATGTAGAAGAAGTATTAGGGCTTCCATTACTTGGTATTGTACCAAACTTTGAAAAAATGTAGAGGAGAGAAAAATGGGCATGTTAGAATTGGTGAATTCAAAAGGGCGTCAATTAGCATCTGCTGATGAATACTATAACTCGGTTCGGGCAAATATTCAATTTAGCGGAATAGATTTGAAAACAATTGTATTGACTTCTGTACAGCCAAACGAAGGAAAAACAACTACATCAACGGGGTTGGCCATGTCGTTTGCTACAGCAGGATATAAGACATTATTAATTGATGCGGATACTCGAAATTCAGTACTATCTGGAACATTTACAGCACTAGGAGCAATTGAAGGTTTGACAAGCTACCTCTCAGGAAATGCTAGCTTGGGTGAAGTGATTTGTGACACAAATGTACCAAATCTTTTGATTATTCCTTCTGGAAAACACACTCCAAATCCAACACGCTTGATTCAGAATGACCGTTTTTCAGATATGATGGAAAAGGTTCGTACGGTTTTTGACTATGTGATTGTAGATTCGCCACCGATTGGTTTGGTAGTGGATGCAGCGATTATTGCTCAAAAGTGTGATGGTGTTGTTCTGGTTACGGGAGCAGGCAGTGTGAAACGTCGCTTTCTTCTAAAAGCTAAAGAACAAATGGAAATGAGTGGTGCACAATTTTTAGGTGTCGTTCTTAATAAAGTCGATGTTGAGCAGAGCCGATACGGTTCTTATGGAAATTATGGTTCATATGGGAAAGCAACAGAGAAAAAAGCAGTTAAACATCGTCGAATAAGAAAAGAAAATTAATAAAAGGCTAGAAAAATATAATGGAGAATCTAAGTAGGAGAGTAAAACGTTTCATTCTCATAGTTATTGATATGTCTATGTTGTTCATAGCTATGCTTGTGACAATGCTTTTTGTTGGTGTTTTTGCCGAGGTCAGTTGGGAGCAGATGCTTGGTTCCTATGTTGTGGTAGTAATTATATATTTAGTCGTAGCAAGTCAATGTAAGATATTTTCAATTCTTAATCGTTTTACAGATTATAGAGTGTTGTTTCGTTTAACAGTCTCATTAGTGATTGCTTATATGGCATTATCAGTGTTTGCTGGTGGTGTTTACAAAGGAGGGTATAGTTATCGATTTCTAATTCTTTCTTGGTTACTTTCAACCTTTCTTATGACATCTCCTCGTATTATTTGGCGTGAAATGAATAGTCGTAAAAAAAGATATAAGCTAGATGCTTCTAAAGTAAGAACTCTTGTTGTTGGAGCAGGTAGCGGTGGTTCTATTTTTATTCAAACTGTTTTGGAAACGGATTCAGATATTGATGTTGTGGGTATTGTGGATGCTGATACCAATAAACATGGCACTTATTTGCACGGTATAAAGGTAATGGGAAATCGTGAGAATATTCCAGCTTTAGTCGCCAACTATAATATTGAACAAGTGACAATCGCAATTCCATCTATCTCAGGGACAGAACGGGAAAAGTTAGTTGAAATTTGCAATCAATGCAGTGTTCGAGTGAATAGTATGCCAAGTGTAGAAGATGTTATTACTACAAAAATTTCAACACAAAATTTACGTGAAATTGATATTGCTGATCTTCTTGGTCGGAAAGAAATTGAACTGGACCAGACAACCTTGGGAGAGTTTTTTCGTCAAAAAACAGTTCTTGTGACAGGAGCTGGCGGCTCAATTGGTTCAGAAATTTGTCGTCAGATTTCAAATTTTAAGCCTGAAAAATTATTGCTATTAGGACATGGAGAGAATTCTATTTACTTAATTCACCGAGAACTATTGCAAAAATATGGTAAGGAAATAGAGATTATTCCTATCATTGCGGATATTCAGGACAGAGGCTTGATTTTTAATCTTATGAAAGAGTACCGTCCGAACTATGTTTACCATGCAGCAGCTCATAAGCATGTGCCACTGATGGAGTTTAATCCGAAAGAAGCTGTGAAAAATAATATTTTTGGGACGAAAAATGTGGCAGAAGCGGCTTGGGAGGCTTCAGTTGAAAAATTTGTCATGATTTCGACTGATAAGGCAGTCAACCCACCCAATGTAATGGGAGCAACTAAACGAGTGGCAGAGATGATCGTGACGGGGCTTAACGATAAGGGAAAAACACAATTTGTCGCAGTTCGTTTTGGGAATGTTTTAGGCAGTCGTGGGTCAGTTGTACCTGTCTTTAAAGAACAGGTTGCAAAGGGAGGGCCACTTACAGTAACAGACTTCCGCATGACACGTTACTTTATGACTATCCCTGAAGCAAGCCGTCTAGTTATTCAGGCGGGTTATCAGGCAAAAGGTGGCGAAGTCTTTGTTCTTGATATGGGTGAGCCTGTCAAAATTGTAGATTTGGCTAAAAAAGTAATCAAATTAAGTGGTCACACTGAAGAAGAAATTGGCATTGTTGAATCTGGAATTCGCCCAGGAGAAAAGCTATACGAAGAGCTTTTATCATCGGATGAACGTGTCAACGAGCAAATCCATGAAAAAATTTTTATTGGAAAAGTTACGTTAAAATCAGTTGAAGAAGTTGATAATTTTATTGCGATTCTACTAGACTTAGAAAACAAAACTTTAAAAGAGAAACTCATTGAATTTGCGAAACAGGAGTGAGAAATGTATAACCATTTTAAAAGATTGATAGACTTTTTGTTTTCAGGAGTAGCGATTGTGTTACTAAGCCCAGTTTTATTAATTATTGCTATCTGGATCAAATTAGATTCAAAAGGTCCTGTTCTTTTTAAACAAAGACGAGTAGGTAAGGATAAAGAATATTTTATGATTTATAAGTTTCGGTCTATGTATATTGATACACCAGCCGATACACCGACACACCTACTAAAAGATCCTACAGCAATGATTACTAAATCTGGCGCTTTTTTACGAAGAACAAGTCTAGATGAATTACCACAACTCTTTAATATTTTTAAAGGAGAAATGGCAATTATTGGTCCTCGTCCAGCTCTTTGGAATCAGTATGATTTGATTGAAGAACGTGATAAATACGGTGTTAATGATATTCGACCAGGATTGACTGGATGGGCGCAAATCAATGGTCGTGATGAACTTGAAATTGATGAAAAATCTAAGTTAGACAGCTACTATGTTGACAATATGTCGTTTGCTTTTGATATAAAATGTTTCTTTGGTACTTTCTTGAGTGTCGTAAAGAGTGAAGGCGTTGTTGAGGGGGGGACAGGAATGAAGAAGGAGAACTAGATGAAAAAGGTACTGATTACAGGAGCAAACTCCTATATAGGTACATCTGTTGAGCGCTGGTTACTACACTCTGATAACGAGTATGTAGTTGATACCTTAGATGTGAAGAGCCCCAAATGGATTGAACACGACTTTTCAATATATGATTCAGTATTTCATGTGGCAGGAATCGCACATTTCTCTAAAGATGAGAGTAAGAAAGATTTATATTATCAAGTTAACACTAAATTAACATATCAAGTAGCTAAAAAAGTAAAGGATGCTAATGTTTCTCAATTTATCTTCATGAGCAGCATAATTGTTTATGGAGATAGTACATCTAGAGAACGACTCATTACAAAAGATACAATTCCAACTCCAAGCGATTTTTATGGGGATAGTAAGTATCAAGCAGAATTAAAGATTCAAACTTTGGTAGATGAAAAGTTTAAGGTTGTCATTATTCGACCACCAATGATATATGGCAAAGGTTCTAAAGGAAATTATCCACGACTTTCAAAGTTAGCACAAAAATTACCAGTTTTTCCTAATTATGAAAATAAACGAAGTATGTTGCATATTGATAACCTTTGTGAGTTTATAAAGCAAGTTATTGATGGTAACTTGGAAGGTGTACTGTTTCCGCAAAACAAGGAATACGTAGCTACTAGTCAACTTGTAAAAACTGTTGCTAGTGTACATCATCATAAGATTAATCTAACCAAAATGTTTAATCCAATTATTCAATTGCTATTTTTTAATGATAATATAAAAAAATGTTTGGAAATTTAATGTATGAAACGACGATGAGTCAGTATGATTTTGAATATCAAATTAGAGATTTTGAAGAATCAATAGAATTAACAGAATTATAATGGGAGTATGATAGTGGAAAAGAAATATGCCCTCATTGTGGCTAGTGTTGCTTCGATGATAGAGCAGTTTAATATGCATAATATTTGTCTATTACAGGAGCAGGGATATGAGGTTCATATTGCGACAAATTTTGAAAACGGGAGTACAATTTCTGATGAGCGAATTATTCAACTGAAAGAAGAGCTAAATAGCAATAATGTTAAGTTTTTTCAGATTGATTTTAGTAGGAATGTCGGTAATTTTATAAGTCATAAAAAAGCATATTCTCAACTAAGAAGAATTAGCGAATTGTATAACTATTCACTCATGCATTGTCATTCTCCAATTGGTGGAGTACTTGCAAGACTTGTATTTAGAAATTCTTCAACGAAAATTATTTATACAGCACATGGATTTCAGTTTTACAAAGGGGGACGTGTCAGAGACTGGGTGTTATTCTATCCTATTGAATATATTTTTTCTTATTTTACTGATATTTTAATCACGATTAACAATGAAGATTATGCTTTGGCTACTACTTCGATGAAAGCAAAGAAAGTTTTCAAAGTGGATGGTGTTGGTATTGAATATTCAAAAATTCGGGCATCTGCTACTCGCAACAAATCATCAAAAATAAGGCATTCTCTTGGATTATCGGAAGAAGAAATAATATTAATTTCGGTGGGGGAATTGAGTGTTCGAAAGAATCATATGATTATTATTAAAGCTCTTGCTATGCTCGATTTACCAAATCTTACGTACTTAATTATTGGTCAAGGGGAACAAGAATTAGTTATTAAAAAATATTTGGAAGCAAATAATTTATGTAATAAAGTTTTGTTACTTGGTTATCGTAAAAACATTCCGCAATTACTTCAAGAGAGCGACATTTTTTGTTTTCCTTCTAAAAGAGAAGGGTTGGGCTTAGCAGCAATTGAAGCGATGGCAGCAGGTCTTCCGATATTAACTTCTAACGTTAATGGAATAAATGATTATTCTATAAGTGGAGAAACTGGTTATAAATACCATTTTGATGATGTAGAGGGGTTTGCAGAGGGGATTTGCCGACTATTAGATAATGAAACACGTCAAAAAATAGGAGAGCACAATGTCCATGCCGCAAAAAAATATGATATTGCACAAGTGAATCAGCAAATGAAAGCTATTTACAGTCAATTATAAGGAGAAAAAATGGTCATTTTTTATTTTATTTTTCTATTGTTGATTTGCCTGAGCCTTGTATTTCCTAACAGTAAAATAGTATTTGGGATGAATTCTTTGCTACTATGGATTTTGTTTGCTTTCAACCGCGGCGGTGCCGACTATATAGGCTATAGAGCAATGTTTTATACCTTTGGAAATGAGGCAGTACATTTTGATTTTAAAGGAGATTCATTGTGGAAGCTGCTTAATCAAATCTTTTATCAAATGCATTTTAGCTTGGAAATATTTCTAACAGTCATTCTTACCTGTGCAGTTGTTTCCTATTTGCTTTTTATCAAAAAATATTCCAAAAACCCTAATATTGTACTTGCTTTAAGCAGTGTATATCCTTTAGTAGATAACATCATACAGAAACGTTTTTTTTTAGCGATGGCAATTTTAATATGGATTGTTCCGATTTGTTTAAAGCATAGATATAGTTATAAACGATTATTCTATTCGACAGTATTCATCTACCTATCATATTTGATACACTCAGGATATGCTATCATGTTACTTTTATTAGTACCTATTTATTGTATAGATAGAGAGTTTAAAAGTAGAATGATAGGGTATCTAACAGTATTATCTGTAGTTTTAGGAAGTGTAGCTTTGAAATTTGCTCCGTTATTGATATCTAGTAGTAAGTTATATTTATACTTGGAAGATACTTCTTTAAAGACAAATCTTTGGAAATTGGTGGTTCATGTTGCCATTATTTTTATCTATACAGGACTTGTATATCAATCATATCGACCGTTAGTAAAAGAACATCCAGAAAACAAAGATTTTCATCAAGTATTAATGTGGATTTCATCAGGGATGTTGCTATTCATTCCTTTTGTATTACTCAATTCTACATTTTTTAGATTTCCACGACTTTTATTTTTATTCGCGTTTATCATGGTTTCCAATTTATTCAATGTGAAAGACTATAAGATAAAATTACATACATTTAACGTATTACTTATAATGATGGGGATACAGGTGGCAATGTTTGCGATGATGTATGTCTTGACAGGAAATGCAGGTTTTAATAGTTTGGTGCGCCCTTTGATTGAATTAAATGAAGTTTTGCAGCATGTAGTGAGGTAAGGAGAGAGTAAGTGAATAAAGTTTCAATTATTGTTCCGATATATAATGTTGGAAACTACTTATTTCAATGTTTGATGAGCATTCAAAAACAAACTTATCAGAATATTGAAGTAATTTTAGTAGATGATGGAAGTAGTGATTTATCATCAGATGTTGCAAAGAGATTCTCGGAACAAGATGAACGATTTATTTATCATCGCAAAGTTAATGGAGGTTTATCTTCGGCTAGAAATGCTGGTTTGAAAATGGTTACGGGAAACTTTGTTTTATTTGTAGACGGGGATGATATGCTGGAAGAAAATTGCGTTGAAGAGTTGATACGAGTTCAAAATGCATTTGAAGTTGATATTGTATTATTTCCATTTACTAAATTTTATGGTACGCAACGGGAAGAATGTTCGATTATCCCAACAGAATTTCCGGTTGATTTGGCTGGATACGTCCATCAAAGAATTTTTGGTTTAACCAATTCACAATTAAACGCACCTCTTACTAGTGAGAGACTAAATACTGCATGGGGGAAATTGTATTTGTTTGAAAAAATACAGAATTTCACCTTTACGGACACTCAAATCATTGGCAGTGAGGATGTATACTACAATGCTCAAGTGTTCAGTCAACATCTATCAGTAGCCTATTGTGATAATACTAGATATTTGTATAGAAAAGATAATGAGAATAGCTTAACAACTGTTTATAATGAGGCGTTGATTGATCGTCATCATCGATTATATAGTTTGATGTTTGATATTATTCAAGAGCATAGTTTAGATGAAAATTTTACAGAGTCTTTAGATAATCGGATTATTTTAAATTTATTCCCTTTAATTGCCAATATAGTGAACTCTAAAAAAAAATTGAGATTTAAATTAGTAGCGATTAAAGAATTATTGACTAAAAAGATATATCAAGAGAGATTTAGAGCTTTTCAATTCTCCAGATTACCATCTATATGGAGAATTTTTTACAGGTTGTGTAAATATAAAATGGTATTTAGTTTGTTGTGTATGGTACGAGTAATGTATATGGTGAGGTCGTTACGAAATGGCAATAAATGATCCTAAAAGAATTTTCATTATTCCTTATTTTGGAAAGTTTAATAATTACTTTCAATTATTTTTAAATTCATGTAAACAAAATAATCAGACTAATTTTTTAATTTTAACAGATGATACCACTGCATTTGATTATCCTCAAAATGTTACGGTCATCTATACTTCTCTGGAAGAAATAAGTACCAGAGCTGAGAGCGCATTACATCGACCTATACATATTAATAGAGCCTATAAATTATGTGATTTTAAAGCTATATATGGAATACTGTTTGCAGATTTGGTTCAAGATTATGATTATTGGGGATATTGTGATACAGATTTGATTTTTGGTAATTTTGATGGTATGATAGAAAAAATATTCGAACAAGATTATGATAAAATATTCTTTTTAGGACACTGTACCTTGGTCAGAAATTCAAAAGAAATTAATCAATTATTATTGTCTAATAAAAATTTTTTAGAAAAATTAACAGATGTTGATAATAATTATTCACTAGATGAAGAATTTAATGGAAGTATCAATACAATATTACTAAATAAAGAAAAAAGAGTGTGCTTAGAGGAATTAGAAGCAAATACTTATACCAAAACGTCAAATTTTTATTTAACGAAATGGAACAAGAGGCTTCAAAAGTATGAGATTATCAAGCGGAAAAATCATGTATTTGTTCGTGAAGAAAAAGGTTTATTTGAGTATTTTATAGAAAATGGTCAGCTGATAAAGAAAGAGTATCTATATATGCATTTTCAATCACGTCTAATGGAGCTTAAGGTGGATTGTAACAGTTCAGTCTACAAAATTATACCGAATGCTTTTGAACCATTAGAGTATACAGAAGTTAGTCTAGATAATTTCGCGAAAATCAAAAAGAAAAATTGGAACTTACATTATTTTAGATTACGTTCTAAAAACCTTAAAATAAAACTAGAAAGAAAATTAAAGAAAAAATGGAAGTAGATATTAGCGTTATCATCCCCGCTTACAATGCAGAAAAGACAATAGAAAAATGTATCGAAAGTGTATTGGTACAGACTGGATGTAGCTATGAGATGATAATTGTGAATGATGGCTCAACAGATCGAACACCAGAAATTATTGAGCGATATAAGAAACAATACGATAATATTGTATATATTAGTCAAGAGAATAAGGGACCTGCTATAGCTCGAAATGTTGCTCTTGATAAAGTTTCGGGGAAACATATATTATTTCTAGATAGCGATGATTTTCTTACGGTAGATGCCTTTGCCATCTTATCCTCTTATATTGGGAAGGATTTAGTTATTTTAGGATTTCAGCATGTAAAAAATGAAGAGATAGTAAAAAAGTACCGTTTTGATAGGACACAACAGATAAATTTGAGAGATTTATTTGAAGAGTATAGATATTTATCTTATCTAAATCCAAGTTGCACAAGACTATTCAAAGCTTCCTTAATAAAAAAATATAATATAGAGTTTGTTTCTGAGGATGTAATAGGAGGTAGCTTTGGTGAGGATACTATTTTCAATTACTCTTATTATAAAAATATATTAAACTGTTACGTAGATTCTAGTATTATTTATAATGTAAATTTAACTGAAAATTCATTATCCAGAACTTATAAAAAAAATACATTTCAACCGATGTTATATTCATTAAAATTAAGCCAGGAGCTCTCGCTTTCAACTAAAGGGAAATCATTGACCTTTTTAAAGTTATTAAAAAATTTTGTTCTAAATGAGATTGGAACAGGAGTTAATAGTTTGATCATTATTGCTGAAATTAAAGAGTTTCATCAACAGAGTCAAAGTTTTCTCGTATCAGATACTAGCCTATATAATCGCTTATTGGTATTTTTTTTAAATAGAAGGTTTTATTTTATGAGCTATTTTGTTTTAAAAATAGCTTTTTGGAGATTAAAAAATATGAGGTCAAAAAGTGCATAAAATTTCGATTGTTGTTCCTGTATACAATGTCGAGGAATATCTATCAACTTGCATAGAGAGCATTCTTTGTCAAAACTATCAGTATTTAGAAATTATATTGGTTAATGATGGCTCAACAGATTCTTCGGGGAAGATTTGTGAAAGGTATCAGAAAATAGATGAGAGAATAAAGGTACTTCATAAGCAAAATGGAGGTCTATCGGATGCTCGGAATAAGGGAACAGAAATTGCTAGCGGAGACTATATCACATACGTGGATTCAGATGATTTTATAGCTGAGAACTATATTGAAGAATTATATAATATTTTGTTAAAAAAAGAGGCTGATATAGCAGTTTGTTCTTATATTGATTATAGAGAGGGGGAAACTTGCGAAGAGAAGAGTCTGTTGAAAAATTGGACAATATCTTTGTATAGTTCTGCTGATATCATTCAATTAATGTATGACTTTAATCGATTTAAATCAAGCTTAACAACAGCGTGGGGGCTATTACTTCCTAGCAAGGTTGCTAAAAAAGTCACGTTTCCAAAGGGAAAATTGCATGAAGATGAATTTACGACCTACAAGTATTATCTTGAAGTGGAGAAAGTTGCGGTAACAAATCAGCCGCTGTATTTTTATCGCTATCGAAAAGATTCGATTATGAATAAGGAATTTAATTGTAAGAGATTAGATGCTATAGAAGCATTGGAAGAGCGTTTAAGTATTATTGAGCAAAAAGGCATTGATATTTACAAAACGGTTTGTGCCTATCTCTATTTGTTATTATTGTATAAGTATCAATTGGAAAAAAGCAATATTGTCTATCAAGATGATTTAACTAGTAAATTTAAGGCCTATTTTAAAAAATATAGAAATATTTTGTCGTTGAAAGATAGAGTCCGCTTTTTTGTAATAAAATTGCTTGGGAGTTATTTTTTCGAAATCAAAAGGATTGTTGGACGTATTTGAGAAATAAAATGAAAAAAATATATATATGCCACACAGTTTATCATTTGTTAATTGCTCTTTGTAAACTTGATTTAAATGAAAAAAACATGGTTATTTTATTTAATAAAATCCCTAAACGAGAAGAAATTGCGCAAATATTAAGAGAGCACAAGCTAGAAGTTCAAATATATTCTGAGTCAGAAAAAAAATATATAGGTTTTCCTGCTGCTGACGAGGAGAGTCTTTTCTTATTTAATGATTGGACGAATATAGGGGATTTTTTTAGAAAAAATAAAATGGAATATCATTTGATTGAGGATGGATATAACTATTTTTCTGTAAATGTTTACAAAAAAAGGACACGATTTCTTATTAGAGCTTACTACACATTATTTAAAAAAGATGAACGTCCCTTAGGTTATTCGCGATTTTGTAAGTCTATTGAGGTTAATTCTTTAGCAGTTATTCCTTGGGATAGTCGTTGGAAGAAGTTTGTCAGTGTTTCAAGAACAGAACTTTTTGAGAAAATTCCATCAAAAAATCGTCAATTGATATTTACATTATTTCATGTAGAGGAATTTCATATTAAAAGTCAATCGGTCTTGGTCTTGACACAACCACTAGTGGCTGATAGATGGTATAAGACAGCTACTGAAAGTTTTCAGACTCTAGATGAACAATTTGACTATTATCAAAAAATTATCGAAAAATATCGTATGTTAGGCTATACTGTTTATCTGAAAATACACCCTCGTGATAAAGTAGACTATAGTTCGCTCAATGTTACACTGCTACCCCAAAATATACCAATGGAACTTTTAGATATGGTATGCGACCAAAAATTTAGTATAGGTGTTACTCATTCATCAACTGCTCTGGATTTTTTAAATTGTGTAGAGGAAAAAATTACTTTATTCGATCTGAAAGGGATGAAATGAACACAAAAAAACTCATGACCTCAGGTTTCTTATATACACTGGGGAATATATTTGTACAGGCAATTGGATTCATCACTCTTCCTATTTACACTCGCATTATTTCTCAAGAGGTATTTGGAAAGTTTAGTTTATTCTCTTCCTACATGAGTATCTTTATGTTGGTGATTGGTTTACAGGTTTCTGGTTCCTTAAGTGCAGCAAAAGTAAAATATGCGAATGAGTATGATCGTTATGCTGTCAGTGCCTTTCATTTTTCGGGTTTATTTGCTTTTAGTTTGCTCTTACTAGCGCTCTTATTTCGAAAGTTACTGGGAGAGTTATTCGGTTTTTCCGAACAAGTTATTGTTCTCTTAGCTGTCCAAACGTTCAATGGATATTGTTCTGGTTTTTTGGGAGCATATTTTATCCAAAAACAAGAGAGCGTCGCTAATTTTTTGTTATCTTTTGGTAGTGCAATTGTGAATACTGTAATTTCCATAGGATTGATTACAGTTATGACAGATGATTTTTTGGCACGCGTTTATGGAGGTGTTATTCCAAGCAGTGTGCTCATGATAATTACAGTCATTTATTTTCAGCGAAAAAAACAACCGTTTTTTGATAAAAAGTATTTGTCCTTTATGTTGATGATTTCTTTGCCTCTTATTTTTCATCAATTAGGACACTTAGTTTTAAATCAGTTAGATAGAATTATGCTTGGTAAGATGCTGTCTATCAAGGAAGTTGCGATTTATAGTTTTGGCTATACAATGGGAATGATTATACAGACTGTTTTAAATAGCATTAATATGGCGTGGATTCCTTGGTTTTTTGAAGCTAAGAAAAAGAAAGATAAACGTTTACATTACTATGTGTTACGCTATTTGGCTCTTGGGCTATTTTTAACATTAGGTTATTTAACGATTTTTCCAGATTTAGCTCTGTTGATGGGTGGGGAGAAATACAGTCAAAGTATTGATTTTATAGCGATGATTATTATCAGTTACTTTTTTGTGTTTCTATATACTTTCCCAGTCAATATTCAATTTTACTATGCGAATACAAGGATGATTCCTATTGGTACGATTGCTGCGGGAGTAGTAAATGCTGTTTTGAACTACTTTTTCATTCCAAAATTTGGAATTTACGGTGCAGCAGTTGCTACGGTATTATCTTATCTAAGTTTATTGGTTTTTCACCATATCATTTCTAGAAAAAGATATCAATATGATGAGGTAACTGTCAAGGTGTTCCTTATCTTTTCTCTGATTGCAATTGGTTATGCTTTACTGATGAATCAATTTTCAGACAGTTTACCAATTCGTTGGTGTTTAGGAATAATGGTTGTGATCGCTTATGGTGTTTATTTTAAAACAGATGTACAAGCGCTTTATCAAGTGATTGTTCGAAAGAAAAAGGAGTAGTTAAGTGGTTTATATTATTGCAGAAATTGGCTGTAATCATAATGGTGATGTTCAGCTAGCAAAAAAAATGGTCGATGTAGCAGTTGAGTGTGGTGTTGATGCTGTTAAATTTCAAACGTTTAAGGCAGAAAAGCTGATTTCTAAATTTGCCCCTAAAGCAGAGTATCAGAAAGCAACGACTGGTACAGCAGATAGTCAGTTAGAGATGACTAAACGACTTGAATTAAGTTTTGACGAGTACTTGGAAATGCGTGATTATGCACTTACAAAGGGAGTTGATACTTTTTCAACACCTTTTGATGATGAGTCGCTGGACTTTTTGATTTCAACAGATATGCCTGTTTACAAGATTCCTTCGGGGGAAATTACCAATTTACCATATCTCGAAAAAATTGGGAAGCAGCAAAAAAAGGTTATTTTATCAACGGGTATGGCAGTGATGGAAGAAATTCATCAAGCGGTGGACATTCTTCGACAAAATGGGACTACTGATATTTCTATTTTGCACTGTACAACAGAATATCCGACCCCATATCCATCTTTAAACCTAAATGTCATTCATACATTAAAAGAAGAATTCCCAGAATTGACGATTGGTTATTCTGATCACTCTATTGGTTCAGAAGTTCCTATTGCGGTAGCAGCAATGGGTGCAGAAGTCATTGAGAAGCATTTTACATTGGATACTGAAATGGAAGGACCGGATCATAAAGCAAGTGCGACTCCAGAAATTTTAGAAACTTTGGTAAAAGGGGTTAGAATTATCGAACAATCCTTAGGGCGTTTTGAAAAAATTCCAGATCCGGTCGAAGAAAAAAATAAAATTGTAGCTCGAAAATCTGTTGTAGCCTTACGACCAATTAAAAAAGGTGAAATCTTCTCAGAAGAAAATATTACCGTAAAACGACCAGGAAATGGTATTTCACCTATGTCATG
Source organism: Streptococcus gallinaceus (assembly GCF_024170225.1). Lineage (GTDB taxonomy): Bacteria > Bacillota > Bacilli > Lactobacillales > Streptococcaceae > Streptococcus > Streptococcus gallinaceus. The sequence goes on from NZ_JALJXU010000003.1 coordinate 67,547, forward strand.
GTATGAAGTTTTAGGTAAAGAAGCACAGGAAAACTTTGAAGAAGATGAAGTCATCCGCGATTCTCGCTTTGAAAATCAGTTGTAGCTAAAATATTCTTTTTTACTGAGTTGAGAAACAATTTTGGAAATATATAGGATTTAATATGAAAAAAATTTGTCTGGTTACAGGTTCTCGTGCTGAGTATGGTATTATGAAACCGTTAATTCAAAAACTATTTGACGATGAAGAAATTATTCCGGATATTGTTGTTACCGCAATGCATATGGAAGAGAAATACGGCAATACTTATCGTCAAATTGAAAGTGATGGTTTTCCAATTGCCTATAAAATTCCATTGAACTTAAGAGATACTCAGAAAGAAACTGTTTCAAAAAGTATGGCAAGATTGCAACTGGGTTTGACCGATATTTTCCAAGAAAATGAGTATGATTTAGTAGTCATTTTGGGAGATCGCTATGAAATGTTACCAGTTGTAAATGTTGCTCTTATTTATAACGTGCCGGTTTGTCATTTGCATGGAGGCGAAACGTCACTTGGTAATTTTGATGAATATATTCGCCATGCGATTACCAAGATGAGTCACTTGCATCTTGTTGCAGCTGAAATGTTTCGTCATCGTGTAATCCAGATGGGAGAACAGCCTCGATTTGTGATAAATACGGGCTCATTAGGCGTCGAAAATGCTTTATCAATTCCCTCTTTGTCAAAAATAGAATTAGAGGAGCAATTAGCTGTTAAGTTGGAAGAATCATATGTGGTTGTATTATATCATCCCGTAACTTTTGAAGAAGGCCTATCAGCTGGAGACCAAATGGCAATTGTATTGGAGGCATTAAGTCGATTTGGGCAACAATGTATTTTTATTGGTTCAAACTCCGATACTGGTTCTGATGAAATCTCCACGGCAATTGCTTCTTACCTTAGGAAACATCCAAATTGTCATAGTTTTACCTCATTGTCAACACAGCAGTATCATTCACTCATACGTCATTCAAATGGTTTAGTGGGGAATTCATCATCTGGTTTAATTGAAGTTCCGTCTTTAAATAGAGCTACTTTAAATATAGGTGATAGACAAAAAGGTAGATTGAGTGGTAGAAGTGTTTTAAATGTTTCTGTAGATAGCGATGAAATTTATACTGGATTAAAATCCTTGGAAAAGGTAACAGATTTTTCAAATCCATATTATCAGGAAGATGCCTCTCAGAAAGCGTATCGAGCTATTAAACAGTATCTTAATGAAACTCCTTCTATTTCACAACCTTTTTATGATTTAAACGTGGAGGGTTAATGTGAAAAAAAAATTGGCATTTTTAGGGGCTGGTAGTCATGCAGATGCGATTGTTCCTGTTATTGATAGATTAAGCTATGACTTTATTGGTTTTTTTGATGATAAAGATATTAAGGAACATGATGGCTACCCTATTTTAGGTCATCTGTACGATGTTTTGAAGTTTTTAGAGAATGGAACAATTGATGCTGTTTTTATTACAATTGGGGATAATGCTAAAAGACGTGAATTGTTTGATTACGTTGCAAAGGATTATTATGATGCCATCATTAATATTATCAGCCCAAATGCTTTAGTACTAACTCCTGAAAGTATTTGTGGTAGAGGGATATTTATTGGATTTGGTGCTTTTATTGGCTCAAAAGTTCAATTATTTGACAACAATGTCGTGAATACTGGTGCCTTGATTGAACATCATACAATTGTGAAATCTCACTGTAATATTGCGCCCAATGCGACAATAAATGGACTTTGTAAAATAGAAGAAGAAGTTTATATTGGTAGTGCGAGTGTCATTATTCAAACCTTAAGTATTGCTTCACAAACAACAATTGGTGCTGGTGCAGTGATTGTAAAAGACATTATAGAAAGCGGGACTTATGTTGGAGTTCCAGCGAAAAAAATTAAGTAGAGGTCAAACAATGAAACCAATTTGTATTATTCCTGCACGTTCTGGCTCAAAAGGTTTACCTGATAAAAACATGCTTTTTTTAGCTGGAAAACCAATGATTTTTCATACAATTGATGCAGCTATTGAAACAGGATTATTTGAAAAAGAAGACATTTTTGTTAGCACTGATTCAGACTTATATCGAGATATTTGTTTAGAGCGTGGGATCTCTGTTGTAATGAGAAAACCGGAATTATCATCGGATACAGCTACTTCATATGATATGATGGAAGACTTTTTAGCTGATTATGAGGATGATCAAGTCTTCGTTTTATTACAGGTGACATCGCCATTAAGAAAGGCATGGCATATTGAGGAAGCAGTAGATTACTATACATCTCATGATGTCGATAATGTAGTGAGTTTTTCAGAAGTTGAAAAGCATCCACGTTTGTTTTCAACTTTATCAGAAGAAGGCTTTGCTCAAGATATGGTAGGTGCTGATAGAGGATATCGGAGACAAGATTTACAACCCCTATATTATCCAAATGGTGCTATCTATATTTCGGATAAGCAAACGTATTTAAAAAATAAAAGTTTTTTCACTCCCAAAACCTATGCATATAAGATGGCGAAAGAGTACTCTTTAGATGTTGATACGAGAGATGACTTTATTCATGTGATTGGGCATATTTTCTTTGATTATGATCGTAGAGAGCAGGAAAATAAGGAACTTTATCGACAGGGATTTAAGAAAAAAATGGATAGTAAGGCGAATCGCCTTATTCTAGGAGACTCAAGAACAGTAAATATTGACTTAGAAGGCTTTGCGAATTACTCTCAAGGTGGTTTGACACTCTCTACCCTTTTAGAAAATATTGATATCATTTTAACTGATCATGTAAAAGAAGTCTTTTTATCTATTGGTGTGAATGACTTCATTACAAATCATTCTATCGAATCAATATGTAAAAATTTTGAGAAATTCTACAATATTCTTGTTGAAAAAGAAATAAAATTAAGTATGACAACAGTTGCTTATACGCTTTTTCGAGAAACGGTTAAAAACAGTGAAGTGCACCAGCTGAATAATTGGCTAAATAGCTACTGTCATAAAAATAATATTGCTTTGTTTGACATCAATGAATACGTTGCATATAATGATAGGTTAGATTATCAAAAAACAACAGATGGATTACATTTTAAAGATGAAGTTACACAACAATTACAGATAAAATACCAAGAATTTTTAGCTGAATAGAATAAATAATGGAAATTAGTTGTTTAAAAGAGACTAAATTTATATTTTTTCAAACAGTATGTTCGCTATTTCCGAATTTTTATGAAAAATTTTGATAAATTATGCCCAGTTTTTCAAATTTTAGTGTATGATATTACTATAAAAATTTGAAAAAAGGAGAATGTATCATGAGTGATATTAAAAAGCGAGTACACCGGCATATGTTTTGGATTGGCCTAGTTTCTTTAATATTAATGCTGATTGATAATATTACCTTATCTTATTTTGATATGGATTTGAGTACTAAATTAAATCAGATAGAGCAAACTATTTGCATTATTTTAAGTATATTACTCTTTTTAGGGATATTAACCAATCATACAGATAGAGGAGTAAAACTTTCTGGAAAGATTGATGATAAAAATTCAAGATAATATATTTGGAGAAATTTATTTTTAGGATTCGTCTAATTTTTGACATTCCCCGTCATTTGCTCTATAATAATCAATAATTTAATTTCCTTTAACTAAGTCCAGAGAGGCTGGGAAGGATGCGCAGATCAAGGGCAGGTTCTGTCCAATTTTCGTGTACCTTGCCTCTTGGCGAGGTTCTTTTTTTGAAGAGAGGTCTGTGATGATAATGAAAGAAGAGTTGGTTATTGTGGCGCAGGAGGAGATAGCTCCTCGAATTTTTGCCATGGATTTGTCTGGTGAGATGGTGCAGGAGATGGCTGCGGGTCAGTTCTTGCATATTCGGGTTCCGGATGCGAGCAAGGTCTTGCGTCGGCCGATTTCGATTTCTCAGGTGGATAGGGAGGCGAACAGGTGTCGGATTATTTATCGGATTGAGGGCGAGGGGACGCGTCAATTTTCCCAGATGCAAGTCGGACAAGTATTGGACTGCATGGGGCCCCAGGGAAATGGTTTTGATATTTCATTTTTGAGTGAGGGGCAGTCGGTCTTGCTGATTGGTGGGGGAATTGGTGTTCCTCCGTTGGTTGAGCTAGCGAAGCAGGTTGCCAACTTGGGCTGTCAGGTGACGTCTGTGATTGGTTTTGCGAATAAGGAGGCGGTCATCTTGGAGGAAGCCTTATCAGCTTATGGGGGAGTTGTGGTCACTACTGATGATGGTTCTTATGGTCGTAAGGGTTATGTTTCGGAGGTTGTGGACGAACTTTCTGAGGAATTTGCAGCGGTCTACTCATGTGGAGCACCGGGGATGATGCGCTATGTGGATGGAAAATTTGCCCAGCATGTTCATGCTTATATGTCGCTCGAGTCGCGGATGGCTTGTGGGATGGGGGCGTGTTATGCTTGCGTAGTGCATCCTAAGGATGGTCAGGAAGCTGATTTGCAGCGGGTTTGTGAAGAAGGACCGGTCTTTCCGACAGGTAGCTTGATCTTATAGGAGGTGGAAATGGTTATGGAGAAAAATTGTTTGGCGATTTGTTTGCCGGGATTAGAGTTGAAAAACCCTATTATTCCTGCATCGGGTTGTTTTGGCTTTGGTCAGGAATTCGCCAAGTACTATCCCTTGGATGTTTTGGGTTCCATTATGATAAAGGCAACGACCAAGGAAGCTTGTTTTGGCAATCCTACGCCACGTGTTGCTGAAACACCATCTGGGATGTTGAATGCTATTGGGCTGCAAAATCCTGGTGTAGATGTCGTTTTGTCTGAAAAGTTACCTTGGTTGGCAGAGCATTTTCCAGAACTACCGATTATTGCAAATGTAGCAGGTTTTTCCAATGAGGAATATGCGTATGTCTCGGAGAAGATTTCCAAAGCGCCAAATGTCAAGGCCATCGAGCTCAATATTTCGTGTCCCAATGTGGATCATGGAAATCACGGGCTTCTGATTGGGCAGGTTCCAGAATTGGCTTACGCTGCGGTCAAAGCTAGTGTAGAGCATTCAGATGTGCCGGTTTATGTCAAGTTGACGCCTTCTGTAGCAGACATTACTCAGGTCGCAAAGGCAGCAGAGGATGCGGGGGCGATTGGCTTGACGATGATCAATACGCTTGTCGGTACACGCTATGACTTGAAAACGCGTCAACCGATTATCGCAAATGGTCAAGGTGGGATGTCAGGGCCAGCTATTTTCCCAGTTGCTTTGAAGCTAATTCGTCAAGTGGCGCTGGCAACCGATTTGCCAATTATTGGAATGGGTGGGGTTGACTCTGCGGAGGCTGCGCTTGAGATGATGATTGCGGGTGCTTCTGCGATTGGTGTCGGTACAGCGAATTTTACGGACCCCTATGCCTGTCCAAATATTATTGATGAGCTCCCCAAAGTCATGGACAAATATAGCATCCAGAGCTTGGAGGACTTGCGGGCACAGGTGCGACAAGAGTTACGAAAGTAGGTGGCAGATGGTATTTGCGACAGAGAAAGAAGCTTATGATTTGTTGGAAAAATTGAATATCCCATATGAGCGGCATGACCACAAGGTCATTACCTCTGTGCAGGATTTGGATTTTACCTTGCCGGGGCAGCAGGTCAAGGATTTATTGTTGAAAAATAAAAAGGGCAATCAGCTTTATCTGGTGATTTTGCATGATGAGAAACAGGCTAATCTAGCGCAGTTAGCTGAAAATTTGGAAGAAAAGCGCTTGTCTTTTGTGAGAGAGGAGGTGCTGGAAGAACTCTTACATGTGCCTGCAGGTACTGTGACGCCTTTTGGTTTGCTATTTGATGTGGAGCATCGGATTCAAGTTATTGTGGATGCTGCTGTGGACCAGACGACTACGGTGGGATTTCATCCCTTTATCAACTCGACGACGCTCAATATTGCCTTTAGTGATTTTGAAAAAATCGTCGCGGAGACCGGTCATGTACTTCGGACCATTGACTGTGGTTAGGTTCGGAAAATAATTGACAAATAGAAATCGAAGTGATAGACTGATTCTAAATAAAAACCTTTAACAAGGTCCAGAGAGGCTAAGAAGGGAAACGGTGTAAGAGGGGAAACCCTGATTTTGTCGTACCTTGCCTCAGGCAAGGTATTTTTGTAGAGAAAAAGGAGGTTCGTATGCGCGAAGATAGACCGATTATTGCATTGGATTTTCCAGATTTTGAGACGACGAAGGTATTCTTAGAGAAATTTCCCAAGGAAGAAAAATTGTATGTCAAAATTGGAATGGAGCTCTATTATGCTTGTGGCAGTCAGGTAGTGACCTATGCCAAGTCATTAGGACATAGTGTGTTTTTAGATTTGAAATTGTATGATATTCCCAATACGGTCAAGTCAGCCATGACAGTTTTGCGGAAATTGGGCGTAGATATGACAAATGTGCATGCGGCCGGTGGTGTCGAAATGATGCGAGCTGCACGGCAAGGATTTGGAGATGAGGGATTATTGATTGCGGTCACGCAGCTAACCTCGACTTCTCAAGAACAGATGCAGGATTTTCAAAATATCCAGACCAGCTTGGCTGACTCGGTCCGACATTACGCCAAGAAAACAGCAGAGGCTGGTTTAGATGGGGTCGTTTGTTCAGCTCAGGAAGTGGCTCTAATCAAGGAAGCAACTGCAGACGACTTTCTTTGTTTGACGCCAGGAATTCGTCCAAGTGGGGCAGAAAACGGAGACCAAAAGCGGGTGACGACGCCGGGACAAGCTCGGGAAATTGGTTCAGATTTCATCGTGGTCGGAAGACCCATAACTCAGTCGGAAGACCCGGTTGCAGCCTATCAGGCTATCAAAGGTGAGTGGAATTCTTAGTAGATACAGGATTAGTGATATAAAAGGAGAAAATCATGACATTAGCAACTCAAATCGCAGCAGATTTATTGGATATCAAGGCAGTTTATTTAAAACCAGAGGAGCCCTTTACGTGGGCTTCGGGTATCAAGTCGCCAATTTACACGGACAATCGCATTACTCTTTCTTATCCTGAGACTCGGACCTTGATTGAAGATGGATTTGTTGCGACGATTAAGGAAAAGTTTCCAGAGGTGGAAGTGATTGCGGGGACAGCGACAGCGGGGATTCCGCACGGGGCGATTATTGCAGACAAGATGAACTTGCCATTTTCTTATATTCGTTCAAAACCAAAGGACCACGGTGCGGGCAATCAGATTGAAGGGCGTGTGATTAAAGGTCAGAAGATGGTTATCATTGAAGACTTGATTTCAACAGGTGGTTCTGTGCTGGAGGCAGTTGCAGCAGCGAAAGCAGCAGGTGTTGAGGTGCTAGGTGTGGTGGCTATTTTCACCTATGAATTGCCAAAAGCCAAGGCTAATTTTGAAGAAGCTGGTGTAGAATTGCAGACCTTGTCAAACTACACAGAACTCATCAAAGTCGCCAAGGTCCAAGGCTATATCGATGCCAATGGATTGACCTTACTCAAGAAGTTTAAAGAAAACCAAGACACTTGGCAGGATTGATGAGTTAGCACAGACTTTTTCATGTGAAAGAGCGCAAAATAAGGTAAGGCTGGCGATGGTCCAGCCCTTTTGGTACCAAATGCACTTATCATCTGAAATGTGGTAAAATAATAAGAATAACGAATTTTGAAGGAGACAAAGTAGTGATTTCAATCGTGGTACCTTGCTACAATGAGGAAGAGAGCATTCCCTTATTTTTTAAAGAAACCGAAAAAGTCCGTTTGGAGATGCAGGAAGAATTTGAGTATATTTTTGTGAATGATGGTTCACGTGATACGACGTTAGCGGTTTTACGTGATTTGGCGCAAAAAGAGGAACATGTTCACTACCTATCATTTTCTCGGAATTTTGGAAAAGAAGCTGCGCTTTATGCAGGTTTGAAATCGGCCAAGGGTGATTTGGTGACCGTTATGGATGTGGATTTGCAAGATCCTCCAGCCATGCTCATCCAGATGAAGCAGATGCTTGATGAGGATAGGGAGTTGGATTGTGTGGGGACTCGACGGGTAACTCGAGCGGGAGAACCACCGATTCGTTCATTTTTTGCCAAGATGTTTTATCGCATCATCAACCGTGTTAGTCAGATTGAAATTGTAGATGGTGCGCGTGATTTTCGTCTCATGCGACGTCCGATGGTGGACGCCATTCTCTCTGTTGCGGAATACAATCGCTTTTCAAAGGGGATTTTTGCATGGGTTGGCTTTCATACGGAATACCTTCCTTATGAAAATGTTGAGCGTGTGGCTGGTGAGACCAGTTGGTCCTTTTGGAAGCTGGTTTCCTATTCGCTAGAAGGCTTTATCAACTTTTCAGAAATGCCTTTGAATTTGGCTTCTTACTCAGGGATTTTTAGTTTTATCTTGTCGATTTTAGGGATGCTTATCATTGTTGGAAAGACTTTGATGTACGGGGATCCGGTTGGAGGTTGGCCATCGTTGGTCTGCATTATTCTCTTTATGGGCGGGATTCAGCTGATGACCATTGGTATTTTAGGGAAATACTTGGCGAAAATTTTCCTAGAAACCAAGAAACGCCCCGTGTATATCGTGAAAGAACAGGATGAAAATGCATGGTAGAACATTCAAGTTGGCACCAGGCCATTCAGGAGCAGTTGCCAGAACATTATTTTGGAAAAATCAATGCTTTTTTAGACCAAGTCTATCAGCAAGGGCAGGTCTATCCACCTCGTGAGAAGGTCTTTGCTGCGCTTCAAAAAACGCCTCTCGAAGAGGTCAAGGTGGTCATTTTGGGGCAGGATCCCTATCACGGTCCGGGTCAGGCACAAGGTTTGTCATTTTCAGTTCCGACTAACTTCCCAGCTCCGCCGTCCTTGCAAAATATCCTCAAGGAACTCGGTCAGGACTTGGGTGAGAAGAAAGACCATGACTTGACGTCTTGGGCTGAACAAGGTGTGCTCTTGCTCAATGCCTGTCTGACAGTACCAGCTGGGCAGGCCAATGGTCACGCGGGTTTGATTTGGGAGCCGTTTACAGATGCCGTTATCAAGGTGGTAAATGCGCAAGAGCAGCCAGTTGTCTTTATCCTCTGGGGGGCTTATGCGCGCAAGAAAAAAGCCATGATTACCAATCCGCATCATCTAGTATTGGAATCTGCTCATCCGAGTCCCTTGTCTAGTTATCGAGGTTTTTTGGGTAGTCGTCCTTTTTCAAAAGCCAATCATTTTTTGGCGGAAAATGGCAGAGCAGCAATAGATTGGTTGAGGTAATATGGTCAAGTTAGCAACAATTTGTTATATCGATAACGGGAAAGAATTTTTGATGCTTCATCGGAATAAAAAGCCAAATGATGTTCATCAAGGGAAATGGATTGGTGTCGGAGGCAAGCTGGAAAAAGGCGAGACGCCTCAAGCTTGTGCCCGTCGAGAGATTTTAGAAGAGACAGGTCTGACAGCTGAAAAAATGGAATTGGTAGGCATTATTACCTTTCCAGAGTTTACAGTTGGGCATGACTGGTATACCTACGTTTTTCGTGTGACGGAGTTTTCTGGAGACATCATTGACTGCGATGAGGGGACTTTGGAATGGGTTCCTTACGATCAGGTCGGAGACAAGCCAACCTGGGAAGGGGACCATACCTTTGTCGGCTGGCTCTTAGATAGAAAGCCCTTCTTTTCAGCCAGTTTTACCTATGAAGGAGACCGTCTAGTGGATGAGTCTGTAGATTTTTATGGAGAATAGAATGTTTACATTAGAAGCAATTCAAGCGGCGCATGCTCAGTTTACTGGACCCGATTTTCTAAAATTGATTCAGGAATTTAAGAAAATGGGCATGAAAACCAATACAGTCGACATCGAAAGTGAGCTAGTATCCTATGCGATTGCAGACGAGGTTTTGCAGACGGAAGGTCTCAAGGTTCGGGGCTCAGTTGCAAATGTGGCCAATCAAACAGCTGCTCAAGTAGATTTGGCTCGTCATCAAGAAGGTCAGACTGATTTTCAGACTTTTTGTGATGATATGGCTGCAGCAGGTATTTACAAGTGGGTGATTGACTTGGAGAAAATGACCTGTACCTACTATGATAAGGCAAATCAGCCAGTGATCGCAGAAGTTATTCCTGGTGGAGAATAGCCATGTACGCAGTTATTTTGTGTTTTGACCAGCAGGTTGAGGCTGCGGTGAGGGCCATTTGGCGAGAATTAGCAGACAAACAGATTTCGGATTATGCTGCTCAGGTCAGGGAGCGAAAGCCGCACATTACGCTGGCTTCATTTGATGGTCTGGAAAATGTGTCGGACCTTGTGTTGGATTTGGAGCAATTCTGCAAGGAAATTTCTCGCTTTGCAGTTACCTTTTCATCGGTTGGGTCCTTCTTGAGGTCCGGTACTGTCTATCTCAGTCCAGTTCTGTCGAGCGAGCTCTATCAGTGTCATGCGAGAGTGTATGAGCGACTGACTGTGTCAGCTGATAGCTTGTATAGCCCTGGGAAGTGGATTCCACATATGACGCTGGCTAATTATCTGGCAGAAGACGAGTTGCCAGCAGCCTTTGCCTTGTGTCAAAACCAAGCACAGCTGGAGGGACGAGCTGTCGAAATTCAGCTGATTAAGATTCAAAAAGACAAGCAAGTTCAAGTCGTTTACCAAGCAAATTTTCAAGAATAAAGGAGAGTCTATGCTGTTAATCAAGAATGGTCGAGTGGTAGATCCGCAATCAGGTTTGGATCAGGTGGCAAATGTGCTGATTGATGGGAAAAAAATTGTCAAGATTGGGCAAGATTTATCCAGCGATGATGCGCAAGTTATTGATGCGACGGGGCTAGTGGTGGCACCGGGCTTAGTCGATGTGCATGTGCATTTTCGTGAGCCAGGTCAGACGCATAAGGAAGACATTCATACTGGAGCGCTCGCAGCCGCTGCCGGTGGAGTGACATCGGTGGTCATGATGGTCAATACTAATCCGACGATTTCCACGGTTGAGACCTTGAAAGAAGTGCTTGACTCTGCAGCAAAAGAGAAGATTCATATCCATACGGTAGCGACGATTACAAAGGATTTTGATGGGGAAAATCTGACGGACTTTGAAGCCTTGCTGGAAAATGGTGCTGTCGCCTTTTCAGATGATGGTATTCCCTTGACAAATGCAGGCGTCGTCCGAGATGCGCTCAAATTAGCCAAAAAACACGGCAGTTTTATTGCCCTTCATGAGGAAGACCCAAATCTGAACGGAGTTCTGGGTTTCAACGAAGATGTGGCAGAAAAGCATTTTCATATCTGTGGTGCAACTGGTGTGGCAGAGTACAGCATGGTGGCGCGTGATGTCATGATTGCCTACGCGACACAAGCGCATGTGCATATCCAGCACTTATCTAAGGCGGAATCGGTAAAAGTCGTTGAATTTGCTCAGCAATTGGGCGCGCAAGTGACAGCAGAAGCTGCACCGCAGCACTTTTCTCGGACAGAAGATCTCCTGCTTACCAAGGGTGTGAATGCCAAAATGAATCCGCCCCTTCGATTGGAATCAGACCGCCTTGCAGTCATCGAAGGGCTCAAATCAGGAGTGATTTCCGTAATTGCGACGGACCATGCTCCTCATCATGCGGATGAAAAAAATGTAGCGGATATGAAGCAGGCTCCATCTGGCATGACGGGACTGGAGACCTCTTTATCGCTAGGCTTGACGCATTTGGTGGAAGAAGGTTATCTGACTTTGATGGATTATTTGGCGAAAATGACCAGCAATCCAGCTCGTTTGTATGGCTTGGATGCAGGCTATCTGTCAGAAAATGGCCCTGCAGATATTACTGTTTTTGCGGACAAAGAAAAGCGGATTGTGTCCGATCAATTTCACTCCAAGGCAGCCAATTCGCCATTTATCGGTGATGAGTTAGTCGGAGTTGTCAAATATACGATTTGTAATGGAGAGATTGTCTATCAGGATGGTCAATAAAACACAGAAAAACGATAGAAAACAATATAGCCCCAAAAAGAGAGTCTCGTTCAAGGGATTGTGGCAGGGTGTTAACTGGAAAAAAATTGCTCTACAGTTGGGGCTTGTAGTCGCTATTTTCCTGACATTCTGGGGCTACTTTACTTGGAAAATACAGGCTGAACAGAAAGCATTTGAAGCAGCGGACAAGTCGGAATTTATCCGGATTGTTGGCCACACAGCACAGGATTTGGCAGCAGACCATGATTTGTATGCCTCTGTCATGGTAGCGCAAGCCATTTTAGAAAGTGACTGGGGCAAGAGCCGATTGACGCAGGAAGCCAATAATCTCTTTGGTGTCAAAGGCAGTTTTAATGGAAAATCCTATGAAATTGAGACCCAAGAGGATGATGGTACTGGTAAATTGTCGACCGTCGTGGCACAATTTCGGCAGTACCCGACCTACCATGCCTCTTTGCGAGACAATGCTAATTTATTGGCAAATGGAGTGTCTTGGGATGCCAACTACTATGCGGGTGCTTGGAAAAGTCGGACAAATTCCTATCAAGAGGCGACTGCTTATTTACAGGGACGTTATGCGACGGATACCAGTTATACTAGTAAATTAAATGCCTTAATTGAGCAGTATAATTTAACACGATTTGATAAATAATCTTTACTTGCGCTGTTGAGTAAAGGTTTTTCTATGAACTGAATTTTGTACAGTTTTTGTGACTTGTCTAAAAAGAGCAGAATTACGCTCATTCAGGAAAGATTCTGCTATAATGATGTGAGCATTTTATCATTATGAGTAGGAGATGTCATTATGCAAGACGGTCAGAAGAGAAACTTTGATCAGGCTAGTCGGTCGGGTTTTCTCATTGCACTGGGAATTGTTTATGGAGATATTGGGACGAGTCCGCTGTACACCATGCAATCTCTCGTTGAAAATCAAGGTGGAATTAAATCGGTAAGTGAGACATTTATATTAGGAGCAATTTCGCTGATTATTTGGACTTTGACCTTGATTACCACGATTAAGTATGTATGGATTGCATTGAAAGCGGACAATCATCATGAAGGTGGGATTTTTGCTCTCTATACCTTGGTTCGGAAAATGGCCAAGTGGTTGATTATTCCTGCCATGATAGGTGGAGCGACCTTGTTATCGGATGGAGCCTTGACTCCTGCGGTGACGGTTACAACGGCCATCGAGGGTTTGAAGGCTGTTCCGAGCTTGAGTGTCATGTATGGCAACCAGCACGCAGTCATCATTACAACGCTCTTGGTGCTAGCAGTACTCTTTGGTATTCAACGATATGGTACGGGCTTGGTTGGTCGGATTTTTGGACCGGTCATGGTGGTCTGGTTCAGTTTTTTAGGGCTGAGTGGCCTGCTTAATAGTTTGACACATCTGTCCGTCTTTAAGGCGATCAATCCATACTATGCGATTCAGCTGTTGATGAGTCCTGAAAATCACCGTGGTATTTTTATTCTGGGTTCGATTTTCCTTGCGACAACGGGGGCAGAAGCCCTGTATTCTGACTTAGGGCATGTTGGTCGTGGCAATATTTATGTCAGCTGGCCATTTGTCAAGATTTGTATTATTTTGTCCTATTGTGGTCAAGGTGCTTGGATTTTGCAGCACCAATCCAAGGGCAGTCAGCTCAACCCATTTTTCGCCAGTCTTCCGTCCTGGATGGCGGTCTATGCAGTTATTCTCGCGACATTAGCGGCAATCATTGCCTCGCAAGCCTTAATTTCAGGTTCATTTTCTCTGGTATCAGAAGCCATGCGCCTTAAATTATTCCCAACTTTCCGCATCAATTATCCCGGTAAAAACTTGGGTCAACTCTATATTCCCGTTATCAACTGGATGCTCTTTGCCACCACATCAGCTATCGTTCTATTTTTCCAAACGTCTGAGCGCATGGAGGCAGCGTATGGATTGGCCATTACTATTACCATGCTGATGACCACGATTTTGCTGACGGCTTACCTGATACAAGTTGGGACAAAGCCGCTAGTAGCTATTATCATGATGGCATTTTTTGCTGTGATTGAAGGAATATTTTTCCTCGCCTCTGTTGTCAAATTCATGCATGGTGGCTATGTGGTTGTGATCCTTGCCCTAGCAATCATGTTTGTCATGTTTATCTGGTCCGAGGGCAATAAAATTGTCTTTCGCTACATCAAGTCCCTCAATATCAATGAGTACAGGCCACAGATAGCCCGCCTCAGAAACGACAATCGGTACGAGCAGCAACAGACTAATTTGGTTTACTTGACCAACCGGATGAAGGGCAATAAAATTGACCGTTCCATTCTCTACTCCATTTTAGACCGTCAACCAAAACGAGCCCAGGTCTATTGGTTTGTCAATGTAAAAGTAACCGATGAACCCTATACGGACCGCTATAAGGTGGATACTCTGGGTACTGATTTTCTAGTTTGCGTAGAACTTTATCTTGGCTTTAAGATGCCTCAGACGGTGCCGCGTTATATGCGGACCATTATTCGAGAAATGATAGTGGATGGTCGCTTGCCGAAGCAGGTTCAAGACTATGGACTACATCCGACTCGCGATATTGGCAATTTCCGTTATATTATTCTAGATGAGAAGGTCTCAACTCTTAGTCAGATGAGCTTGTTTGAAAAATTCGTTATGCAAACAAAGGCAGCTATCAAGCACTTGACAGCTAGTCCGATTCGATGGTTTGGCTTGCAATTTTCCGAAACACAAGTTGAAACAACTCCCTTGACATTTACAGAGTTGCCAGACTTGCCTATTCAAGCCATGAAATAAAAAAGAAAACTCCTTGAAAATTTCAGGGAGCTTTTATTTTTTCGGATTTTGCTTGGAGATGTTGAGTCCCCAAGGGACCAAGTTTTCAGAGTGGTTACGTATGCGCTGGATATTATCTTTGTGGCGAATAATAATCACCGAAGCGATCAAGAATATCAAGGCTGAAAAGAGGAGGTCATAGCCAGCTAAGATGAAGTGAAATGCTGGGAAAATCAAGATAGAAATGATAGCCACCACCGCACAAGCTACGCTTGATAGGGAAATCATGCTAAAGAGATAGAGGGTTACAAAAAAGATAACCGCTAGATAAAGCAAGAAAGCTGGTGCAAATCCAAGCAACACACCCGCACTCGTTGCGACGGCCTTGCCGCCCTTGAACTGAGCAAAAATCGAGAAGGTATGTCCCAAGATGGCAAAGAATCCAATGATCAGTGGTGAAAGAGCCGCACCGCCAAACCAGATAGGGAGTAGCACCGCCAAGGTACCTTTCAGCATATCAACCAAGAGAGTTACTGTGCCGGCTTTTTTACCAAGAATACGAAAGGTATTGGTTGTACCAGTATTCCCAGAGCCATGCTCACGCAAGTTAACATTGAAAAATTGTTTTCCGATCCAAAGACCAGTTGGGATCGAACCCAATAAGTAGGCAATAAGTATAAAAAGGATTGTTTTCATAGGCTATATTATAGCATAAGTTACCTGAAAATTCTTCTCTTATCTGTGACTGCTGAAAATGAGGTTACACTCTTTAAATGGGAAAAACTTGCTTATTTTCCCTATTTTCTGTTAATATAGAAAAGATGAATACAGTGGAGGTCAATTTTGGCTAAGAAAGATATCAATATCAATAATTATAATGATGACGCCATTCAGGTGCTAGAAGGGTTGGATGCGGTCCGTAAACGTCCAGGGATGTATATCGGCTCAACGGATGGTACAGGATTGCACCACTTGGTTTGGGAGATTGTGGACAATGCGGTCGATGAAGCCTTGTCAGGTTTTGGAGACAAGATTGATGTCACTCTTAACAAAGACGGTTCGGTCAGCGTATCCGATAGTGGTCGTGGGATGCCGACTGGTATGCACGCTATGGGAATTCCAACCGTTGAAGTGATTTTTACCGTTCTCCATGCAGGTGGTAAATTTGGCCAAGGTGGATACAAGACATCTGGTGGCCTGCACGGAGTTGGTTCTTCTGTCGTAAATGCCCTTTCAAGCTGGTTAGAAGTTGAAATCACTCGTGATGGTGCGGTTTACAAGCAGCGCTTTGAAAATGGTGGAAAACCAGTTGGGACCTTGAAAAAAGTGGGAATAGCCCCCAAGTCAAAAACGGGGACAACCGTGACTTTCCTCCCAGACAAGAGCATCTTTTCAACGACAGACTTTAAGTTTAATACCATTTCAGAACGCTTGAAAGAATCGGCTTTCTTGCTGAAAAATGTTACCATGTCCTTGACCGACTTGCGAGGCGAAGAAGCCGTACACCAAGAATTTCATTATGAAAATGGTGTGCAGGACTTCGTCGTTTACTTGAATGAAGACAAGGAAACCTTGACGCCTGTTATCTCAATTGAAGGACAAGACCAAGGTTTTCAAGTGGAAATCGCCATGCAGTACAATGATGGCTTTTCCGACAACATTCTTTCTTTCGTCAACAATGTCCGCACCAAGGATGGCGGAACTCACGAGACTGGACTTAAAATGGCCATTACCAAGGCTATGAATGACTACGCTCGAAAGACTGGGCTCCTCAAGGACAAGGATAAAAACCTGGAGGGCTCAGACTACCGCGAGGGGCTATCAGCTATTCTGTCCATTTTGGTTCCCGAGGAGCACTTGCAATTTGAAGGTCAGACCAAGGATAAACTCGGTTCACCACTGGCTCGTCCGATTGTGGATGGGATTGTTTCAGAGAAATTGACCTATTTCCTTTTGGAAAACGGCGAGCTAGCAACCAATCTGGTTCGCAAGGCTATTCGTGCGCGTGATGCCCGTGAGGCGGCTCGAAAAGCGCGTGATGAGAGTCGAAACGGCAAGAAAAATAAAAAGGACAAGGGCATTCTTTCAGGGAAATTAACACCTGCCCAGTCCAAAAATGCGGCTAAAAATGAACTCTATCTTGTCGAAGGAGATTCGGCCGGTGGTTCTGCCAAGCAAGGTCGCGATCGTAAGTTCCAAGCCATTCTTCCTTTGCGAGGTAAGGTGCTCAACACCGAGAAGGCAAAGATGACCGACATTCTCAAAAACGAAGAAATCAACACCATGATTTACACTATTGGTGCTGGTGTCGGAGCCGACTTTAAGGTCGAGGATATCAATTACGACAAGATTATCATCATGACCGATGCGGATACGGATGGGGCCCACATTCAGACCCTGCTCCTGACCTTTTTCTACCGCTACATGCGTCCGCTGGTTGAAGCGGGGCACGTCTACATCGCTTTGCCTCCTCTTTATAAGATGTCAAAAGGCAAGGGCAAAAATGAGCAAATCGCCTATGCGTGGTCAGATGGTGAGTTAGAAGAGTTGCGCAAGCAATTTGGCAAGGGCTCCATGCTCCAGCGCTACAAAGGTCTGGGGGAAATGAACGCCGATCAGCTTTGGGAGACGACCATGAATCCTGAAACCCGCACCCTCATTCGCGTCACCATCGACGACCTCGCGCGTGCCGAACGCCGTGTCTCCGTCCTCATGGGTGACAAACCCGCTCCACGTAGACAATGGATTGAGGATAATGTCCGATTTACCTTGGAGGAGAGTACGGTGTTTTAATGAATTATATTGAAACAGAACGATTAGTTTTTCGTTCGTGGAAAAGCAGTGACTTTGATGACTTCTTATCCATGAATCAAGATCCAGAAGTCATGCGTTATTTACCAAACTTCTACTCGATTGAACGTGCAAAAAAAATATTTCAACTGATTCAAAAAGAGTTTGAGAACTATGACTATAGTTTGTTTGCTGTAGAGACAAAGGAAAATGGACAATTTATTGGATACGTTGGCTTGCACCATACTCAATTGGCATGTATAAAAAATGAAATAGTAGAGATTGGTTGGAGGTTAAAGAGAGAGTTTCGGGCGAAGGGCTATGCGACAGAAGCTGCTCAAGCCTGCCTAAAGTATGCTTTTACTGAATTAAAATTACAAGAAGTATATGCTTTTATAGCTGAAGGCAATATACCGTCAAAAAATATTATGAGAAAAGTAGGAATGGAATTTGTTCAATTTTTTTCAAGCTCGGAAGTGAACGAAGATGATGATTTATATTGTCAGGTACTTTATAAAATTTCCAAAGAACTCTACATTGCCAATGACGATAAAAAATAGGAAACTACTTGTATTCACAACAAGAACCCTTTTGTTAAAGTGTTAGCTTTTAGAGGATAACAGAAGTCAGTTATCAGTTGCAGTAGTATAAAACTAAATAGAAAGGTCAAGTTTGGTTATTGAAAAGTAACTGAACATGGGACTAATTTTCTACAGAAATTTTCGGCAAGCCGAATCGTCCCTTTGTATCTTAATTATGTCCAACATTCAAAACATGTCCCTCGAGGACATCATGGGAGAGCGCTTTGGTCGCTACTCCAAGTACATTATTCAGGAGCGGGCGCTGCCTGATATTCGTGATGGGCTCAAGCCCGTTCAGCGCCGCATTCTTTATTCTATGAATAAGGATGGCAATACTTTTGAAAAAGGCTACCGCAAGTCGGCCAAGTCTGTCGGAAATATCATGGGTAATTTCCACCCGCACGGGGATTCGTCCATTTATGACGCCATGGTTCGCATGAGTCAGGACTGGAAAAACCGTGAGATTTTGGTGGAAATGCACGGAAACAACGGTTCCATGGACGGTGACCCACCTGCGGCCATGCGTTATACTGAGGCTCGCCTGTCAGAGATTGCTGGCTACCTTTTGCAGGATATCGATAAGAAGACCGTGCCTTTTACTTGGAACTTTGACGATACCGAAAAAGAGCCAACGGTCTTACCAGCAGCCTTTCCAAACCTTTTGGTCAATGGGGCAACGGGGATTTCAGCCGGATATGCTACGGACATTCCACCGCACAATCTAGCGGAAGTCATCGACGCTGTGGTCTACATGATTGACCACCCGTCAGCCAAGCTGGACAAACTCATGGAGTTCTTGCCTGGACCGGATTTCCCGACAGGCGGCATTATCCAAGGGGCTGATGAGATTAAAAAGGCCTACGAGACTGGGAAAGGTCGTGTGGTTGTTCGCTCCAAAACGGAGATTGAACAGCTGAAAGGTGGCAAAGAGCAAATCATTGTGACCGAGATTCCCTATGAGGTCAATAAGGCGGTGCTAGTCAAGAAAATTGACGACGTCCGTGTCAATAATAAAGTGCCTGGTATCGCTGAAGTGCGTGACGAGTCTGACCGAACGGGTCTTCGTATCTCCATTGAGCTCAAGAAAGACGCTGATAGTCAGACTATCCTCAATTACCTGCTCAAGTACACGGATTTGCAGGTCAATTACAACTTCAACATGGTGGCCATTGACAACTTTACCCCTCGTCAAGTGGGCTTGCAGAAGATTTTGTCTAGCTACATCGCTCACCGCCGTGATATCATTGTAGCGCGCAGCCGTTTTGACAAAGAAAAAGCCGAAAAACGTCTCCATATCGTTGAGGGGCTGATTCGTGTCTTGTCCATTCTGGACGAAGTTATTGCCCTTATCCGTGCCTCGGAAAATAAGGCTGATGCCAAGGAAAATCTCAAAGTCAGTTATGATTTCTCAGAAGAGCAGGCGGAAGCTATCGTGACCTTGCAACTGTATCGTTTGACCAACACCGATATCGTGACCTTGGAAAATGAAGAGGCTGAACTGCGAGATAAGATTGCCATGTTGACGGCTATCATCGGTGACGATCGGACTATGTTTAACGTCATGAAGCGGGAACTGCGTGAGATTAAGAAGACTTTCGGCAATGCTCGTCGTTCTGAACTGCAGGCTGAAAGCGAGACCATTGAGATTGACACAGCTAGCTTGATTGTAGAAGAAGACACGATTGTCAGCTTGACACGCGGTGGCTATATCAAGCGTACGAGTCTTCGTTCCTTCAATGCTTCCTCACTTGATGAACTAGGCAAGCGGGATGATGATGACTTGGTCTTTATGGCACAAGCCAAGACCACTCAGCATCTCTTGATTTTCACCAATCAGGGAAATGTTATCTATCGTCCTGTCCATGAATTAACGGATATTCGCTGGAAGGATGTGGGGGAGCATTTGTCGCAGACCATTACCAATCTGTCTGCGGACGAGGAAGTGCTCTACGCAGACATTTTGGACGAGTTTGAGACGGGTGTCTATTTTGCGGCGACCCGTCTAGGACAAATCAAGCGTTTCGAACGTAAGGAATTTGCGCCGTGGCGGACCTATCGTACCAAGTCCGTTAAATTTGCCAAGCTCAAAGACGAGACAGATAGCATTGTAGCTGTAGCACCGATTTTACTAGATGATGTCATGATGGTCACTCAAAATGGTTACGCGCTACGCTTTAACATTGATGAAGTGCCTATCGTTGGCG
The DNA here is from genome assembly GCF_024170225.1 of Streptococcus gallinaceus. Taxonomy (GTDB): domain Bacteria; phylum Bacillota; class Bacilli; order Lactobacillales; family Streptococcaceae; genus Streptococcus; species Streptococcus gallinaceus. Next base: position 87,823 of record NZ_JALJXU010000003.1, read on the forward strand.
CTAAAGCAGCAGGTGTCAAGGCTATTAATCTCAAGGACGGCGACTTGCTTCAAGCGGCCTTTATTGCTAACACCAAGTCCCTCTACATCTTGACCCAACGCGGCAGCCTTAAGCGGATGGCGGTTGAGGACATTCCTTTGGCTAAGCGGGCTGGACGTGGACTTCAGGTCTTGCGTGAGCTCAAAGCCAAGCCGCATCGCGTCTTTGTGGCTGGTCCAGTTCTTTCGGAAAATGGCAGAGCTGAGCTTGATTTATTTGCCACAGAAGTGGACAATACCGATCAGCAAATTCTCCAAGTCATGTCCAAAACTGGGGATGTCACTGAAGTCAATCTTGCAGACCTCACCCTGTCAGAACGCACTAGCAACGGAAGCTTCATCTCAGATAAAATTTCTGACCAAGAAGTTTTTGCGGCTAAGCTAAAATAATAAATATCAAAAGGAGCTGGGCAAAAGTCCAGCTCCTTTTAATTTGTATTCTTCTAAATGCAAAGTGCAGGTTTGCTTGCTCCTCTCTCATGATAGTTTTTTCTTATACCCATCTATAAAAAATCCATATTTGTAGGATACTGGATTTTTGATATAATGTAACAATTACAAAGGAGGTTCTATGGAAAATCATAAATTTGATAATGAAGGGCAATTTCAGCGTAAGATGACGAGTCGTCATTTGTTTATGTTATCCCTCGGAGGAGTAATCGGGACAGGGCTGTTTTTAAGTTCTGGCTATACGATTGCACAAGCTGGGCCGCTAGGAGCAGTGTTATCTTACTTAGTTGGGGCGGTAGTCGTCTACTTAGTCATGTTGTCCTTAGGGGAGCTGGCAGTTGCCATGCCGGTTACGGGTTCGTTTCACACCTATGCCACAAAATTCATCAGTTCGGGAACAGGATTTACAGTTGCGTGGCTGTATTGGATTTGCTGGACAGTGGCTCTTGGTTCTGAATTTTTAGGAGCAGGAATGCTGATGGGAAGATGGTTTCCTACCGTACCAGCTTGGGTATTTGCAGCTATTTTTGCGAGTCTGATTTTCATTTTAAACGCGCTCTCCGTCCGATTATTTGCAGAAGCAGAGTTTTATTTTTCAAGCATTAAAGTTTTGGCGATTATCGTGTTTATTGGTTTGGGGCTATTGGCTATCTTTGGACTTATTCCTTATGCTGGTTCGTCCCAAGCGCCGCTATTTTCAAATCTGACGGCATACGGTGCTTTTCCACACGGAATAGTCGCTCTGGTCTCGGTTATGTTGGCAGTTAATTACGCTTTCTCAGGGACAGAATTGATTGGAATCGCAGCAGGTGAGACAGACAATCCGAAAGAAGCCGTTCCACAAGCTATCAAAACAACTATCGGTCGGTTGGTTATTTTCTTTGTTTTGACCATCATTGTACTGGCTTCACTCCTCCCTGTAAAAGAAGCAGGCGTGACCGATGCGCCATTCGTATTGGTTTTTGACCGGATGGGAATTCCTTTTGCGGCTGACTTGATGAATTTTGTCATTCTGACAGCCATTTTATCAGCTGGGAATTCAGGACTTTATGCCTCTAGCCGCATGCTCTGGTCTTTGGCAAATGAAGGAATGTTGAACAAGCGGGTCGTGAAAATCAACGAACACGGTGTGCCAATGCGAGCGCTTCTTTTGTCTATGGTCGGTGCCTTACTTTCTCTCTTTGCCAGTGTATTTGCAGCTGATACAGTATTCTTAGCGCTCGTTTCTATTGCTGGATTTGCAGTTGTGGCGGTTTGGCTGTCCATTCCGATCGCGCAAATTCGTTTCAGAAGAGAGTGGTTGAAAGACCACAGTTTAGAAGAATTAAGCTACCGTACGCCATTTACACCTGTGTTGCCGTATATTACCATCACTCTATTGGTTATCTCAATTATTGGGATTGCTTGGGATAGTTCTCAGAGAGCAGGTCTTTATTTTGGGATTCCATTTACAGTTCTATGCTACATCTATCATTATGTCAAATATAGAAAGTGGTGAGAAGATGGGGAGATTTAAAGAATTATTACGTCAAGATAAGGTCTTGATTTTGCATGGTGCTCTAGGAACTGAGTTGGAATTTCAAGGGCATGATGTTTCTGGAAAACTCTGGTCAGCCAAGTACTTGATTGAAAATCCTCAACTGATACAGGACATCCACGAAGCCTATCTAAAAGCAGGCAGTGATATCGTGAAAACTTCCAGCTACCAAGCTACTTTACCTGGTTTAGAGGAAGTTGGTCTGACAGCAGAAGAGGCTAGAGAGATCATCCGTCTGACGGTCACTCTTGCAAAAGATGCCAGAGACAATATCTGGGCGCAGTTAACAGAGGAAGAAAAGGCAAGTCGTTCATTTCCGCTTATCAGTGGCGATGTAGGTCCCTATGCTGCTTATTTAGCAGATGGTTCTGAATATACTGGTCAATATGGCGAAATTTCAGCAGAAGCGTTAAAAGCTTTTCATCGGGAACGGCTTACTTTATTGCTCGAAGAAGGTAGCGAACTTTTGGCTCTAGAAACCATACCAAATTTACTAGAAATCCAAGCCCTATTAGACTTGTTAGCTCAAGAATTTCCAACTGTTGAAGCCTATCTCAGTGTAACTACTCAGGACGGGCAAACTCTTACAGATGGCTCCGATATAGCACTTGTCGCAGACCTGGTCAATCAGTCCAAACAGGTCTTGGCACTGGGTGTTAATTGCAGTGCGCCAGCTCATGTATCCCAGTTCTTGGTACACTTGAGCCAGATGACGCAGAAGCCGTTGGTAACTTATCCAAATTCAGGCGAGGTTTACGATGGAAAGACGCAGACTTGGACACAGCAGGCAGACCATAGCCATACTTTACTGGAAAATACAGAAAAATGGATTGACCAAGGTGCACAAATAGTTGGAGGATGCTGTCGAACTAGACCAGTAGACATTGCATTCTTAGCTGATCATCTAAAAAATTCATAAAAATTTTCTAAAAAACTGTTACGATAGTAGCAGTTTTTTAGCTTGTTTCAGCCGGACCGAAAGAGTACAATAGAGTCAGGATGATAATGAGCAACGGAATGTTCACATTTGAAAATAAAATTTGTAGAATTTTCTGAATATTTCTTGATTTTTTCATAAAAAAAGGCTAAAATAGTTAAAAATAAAAGGAGTACTGTTATGACTGTGAATCTTGACTGGGAAAACCTTGGTTTTTCCTATATGAAATTACCATATCGTTACCTTGCAACCTATAAAGATGGTCAGTGGCAAGAAGGTGTCTTGACAGAGGATGCGACCCTGCATATTTCAGAGAGTTCGCCAAGTTTGCACTATGGTCAGCAAGCATTTGAAGGCTTAAAAGCCTACCGAACGAAGGATGGTTCTATTCAACTTTTCCGTCCCGATGAAAATGCCAAACGCTTGCAGAGAACAGCGGATCGCTTGCTCATGCCTCAAGTGCCAACGGATATGTTTGTCGAGGCTTGTAAGCAAGTAGTAGCCGCTAATCATGAGTTTGTACCGCCTTATGGTACTGGTGGCACGCTTTATCTTCGTCCGCTTTTGATTGGTGTGGGAGATATTATCGGTGTGAAGCCAGCTGATGAGTACATTTTTACGATTTTTGCCATGCCAGTAGGAAATTATTTCAAAGGTGGTTTGCAGCCAACTAATTTCTTGATTCAAGATGAGTACGACCGTGCAGCACCAAACGGAACTGGTGCGGCTAAGGTCGGTGGAAATTATGCAGCAAGCCTGCTTCCAGGTAAAAAGGCGAAAACGAGTGGATTTTCAGATGTCATTTATCTAGACCCAGCTACTCATACTAAGATTGAAGAAGTTGGTTCCGCTAATTTCTTCGGGATCACAGCTGATAACGAATTTATCACACCAATTAGCCCATCTATCTTGCCATCAATCACCAAATATTCATTGCTGTATTTGGCAGAAAATCGTTTGGGCATGAAAGCAATCGAGGGCGATGTCTTGGTTGATGAACTTGGAAAATTCACTGAAGCCGGTGCCTGCGGTACAGCAGCTGTCATCTCACCAATCGGTGGTGTGCAGCACGGTGATGATTTCCATGTTTTCTATAGTGAAACAGAAGTCGGACCTGTCACTCGGAAACTCTACGATGAATTAACGGGTATTCAGTTTGGCGATGAGGAAGCACCCGAAGGCTGGATTGTCAAAGTAGACTTGTAAAAATAGAGCTTGCACTTGCAAGCTTTTTCCTTTTTTTGTACAATGGAGAGAGTGAGTAAAGAGAGGATTTACGATACATTATGAGTAAAAAAGATAAAAAAATTGAAATTCAGATTGAGGACAGCCAAGTTGTTGTAAACGGCGATACATTCCCAGGTTACCGTTTGACAATTGGTAAAAAAGTGATTGGAGAGATTGCTGAGCTTGGTGAATCTCATTTTGCAGTTGTAAAAAATGGGAATACCGAAAGTTTCTTCAAAAAATTGGAACCAGCAGTCGGAAATATTATTGAAAATTACAATTTGAGCAATTAAGGTCTTGAATTAGCCACTATTTTATGATAAAATAGTGGCTGTTAGTGTTGGAAAGATAGCGAAGAGGCTAAACGCGGCGGACTGTAAATCCGCTCCTTCGGGTTCGGGGGTTCGAATCCCTCTCTTTCCATTAAATTTTGGGGTATAGCCAAGCGGTAAGGCAAGGGACTTTGACTCCCTCATGCGTTGGTTCGAATCCAGCTACCCCAGTCAAGGTATTAGAGGAAACTCTAATTCGTCAAAGCTGCTGTGTCTGTCCTTGCGTGTGCCTTAAATAAAATATATTTTTAGTCAGTTGGCAATGGGGCCTGCTGACATCGGAGGTTTTTTTAATGAACGAATTTGAAGATTTGTTGAACAGTGTAAATGAAGTTGCAACTGGTGATGTGGTAACTGCAGAAGTATTGACAGTTGATGCTGGTCAAGCAAATGTAGCTATCTCAGGTACTGGTGTCGAAGGTGTCTTGACTCTTCGTGAGTTGACAAACGACCGCGACGCTGACATCAACGACTTGGTAAAAGTTGGTGAAACACTTGAATTGCTTGTACTTCGTCAAGTTGTAGGTAAAGATACTGACACTGTTACATATCTTGTATCTAAAAAACGCTTGGAAGCACGCAAAGCATGGGACAAGCTTGTTGGCCGTGAAGGCGAAGTTGTAACTGTTAAAGTAACTCGCGCCGTTAAAGGTGGTTTGTCAGTTGAATTTGAAGGACTTCGTGGTTTCATCCCAGCTTCAATGATCGACACTCGTTTCACTCGTAACACTGAGCGTTTCGTAGGTCAAGAATTTGATGCTAAAATCAAAGAAGTTGATCCAGCAGAAAACCGTTTCATCTTGTCACGTCGTGAAGTTGTTGAAGAATCAGCAGCAGCTGCACGTTCAGAAGTATTCTCAAAAATTGAAGTTGGTTCAGTTGTAACTGGTACAGTTGCACGTATCACAAGCTTTGGTGCTTTCATCGATCTTGGTGGTGTTGATGGATTGGTTCACTTGACTGAATTGTCACACGAACGCAACGTTTCACCTAAATCAGTTGTAACTGTTGGTGAAGAAGTTGAAGTGAAAGTACTTGCTATCGACGAAGAAGCAGGTCGTGTATCATTGTCATTGAAAGCTACAACACCTGGACCATGGGATGGTGTTGAGCAAAAATTGGCAGCTGGCGATGTAATCGAAGGTAAAGTTAAACGTTTGACTGACTTCGGTGCTTTCGTTGAAGTATTGCCAGGTATCGATGGACTTGTACACATCTCACAAATTTCACACAAACGTGTTGAAAATCCAAAAGATGCATTGACTGTAGGTCAAGATGTAACTGTTAAAGTTCTTGAAGTGAATGCTGCTGATGAACGTGTATCACTTTCAATCAAAGCACTTGAAGAGCGTCCAGCACGCGAAGAAAATGCTTCTGAAGAAGGTGAAAAACGTCAATCACGTCCAGCTCGTCGTCCAAAACGTGAAGCGAAACGTGACTACGAATTGCCAGAAACTCAAACAGGTTTCTCAATGGCAGACCTTTTCGGTGATATCGAATTGTAATAAATAGAAAGCTAGGAGTATTCCTAGCTTTGTCTATCCACCCTTAGTGTAATGGATATCACGTAAGATTCCGGTTCTTGAGATGGGGGTTCGATTCCCTCAGGGTGGATTATTAGAGTGAAAGTCTGTTTTTACAGGCTTTTTCTTATTGAGAAAGATTAGTAACTCTTATTAAGAGATTATTGAAAATTTTCTGAAAAATGTTATACTAGTATAACGAGGTGAATTATGTTACATTTTGAAAATGATTATAATAAAGGTGCGCATCCTGCACTCTTGCAGGCGCTTGTAGAGACGAATGATGAGGGGCTTTCTGGTTACGGGACAGATGTCTATACAGAGTCTGCGATTGAGAAGATTCGCCAGGCTTGTGACTGTCCGCAGGCACAGATTACGTTTTTGACGGGTGGTACTCAGACCAATCAAGTGGTGATTAATTCTATGTTGGCTTCCTACGAGGGAGTTGTGGCCGCAGAAACAGGTCATATTTCTGTTCATGAGGCAGGTGCCATTGAGTTTTCTGGGCACAAAGTTCTCACGCTTCCACATGAAAATGGGAAAATTTCTGCAGCAGCTGTCCGCCAGCTTTTGGTAGATTTTTATGCGGATGGCAATCGTGAGCATATGGTCTTCCCAGGAATGGTCTACATCTCTCATCCGACGGAATATGGTACGCTATATAGCAAGTCTGAATTGGAAGAGTTGTCTGCGCTTTGCCGTGAGTACAAGATTCCTCTTTTCTTAGATGGCGCTCGTTTGGGCTATGGTTTAGCGGCTAAGGATACGGATGTTGACTTGCCAACGATTGCCAAACTCGTAGATGTCTTTTATATTGGTGGGACTAAGATGGGAGCCTTGATGGGCGAAGCCATTGTCTTTATGCAGAATAATGAGCCAAAACATTTCACTCCAATTGTCAAGCAACATGGTGCTCTCTTGGCTAAGGGGCGTTTAAATGGAGTGCAGTTCGATCGTTTCTTTACGGAAAATCTTTACTTTGAATTAGGACAACATGCTGTTGATTTGGCTGAGGAATTGAAAGTGATTTTGGAAGAGAAAGGCTTTGAATTTTATCTCAAGTCACCAACAAACCAGCAATTTGTTATCGTAGAAAATGAGCAATTGACTGAGTTGACGGAAAAAGGAATCGTCTATGGCTTCTGGGAAAAATATGATGACAGCCGTACAGTCATCCGTTTTGCAACCAGCTGGTCTACAACCCGAGAAGAATTAGAAGAATTGAAAAATAGACTGTAAAACTCTGCTTAGCAGGGTTTTCTTCTATTATTGAACTTGAATTTTTGGTATAATGAGAGGTAATGTAGAAAAGGAAACAGATATGATTTACTTCGATAACTCGGCAACGACTCAGGTCTATCCTGAAGTCTTAAAAACGTATACGGAGGTAGCCACTAAGATTTGGGGCAATCCGTCTAGTCTTCATCATTTGGGTAGTCAGGCAACGCGTATTTTAGAAGCTGCACGCCAACAAATTGCAGAACTCTTGGGAAAAAAGGCAGAGGAGATTATGTTTACTTCTGGCGGTACTGAGGGGGATAACTGGGTCATTAAGGGTGTGGCTTTTGAAAAAGCCTATCTTGGCAAGCACATTATCGTTTCTGCAGTGGAACATCCTGCTGTTAAAGAATCAGTTCTTTGGCTGAAAACGCAAGGCTTTGAAGTGGATTTTGCACCGGTAGATGAAGCAGGTTATCTAGATCTTCAAGCACTGGAAAACCTCATCCGCAAGGATACGATTCTTGTCTCTGTTATGGCGGTCAATAATGAAATAGGTGCTGTTCAGCCGATTCAAGAAATTGCGGACTTGCTAGCGGGTAAGCCAACTATTTCTTTTCATGTAGATGCAGTTCAGGCTGTTGGCAAAGTACCGACAGATAGTTATTTGCCAGAGCGAGTTGATTTTGCGACTTTTTCAGGGCATAAATTTCATTCGGTACGCGGTGTCGGCTTCATCTATGCCAAAGCTGGCAAGAGATTGCAGCCTTTATTGACAGGTGGTGGTCAAGAGGGTGACCACCGTTCGACCACGGAAAATGTGGCAGGGATTGCAGCGACAGCTAAGGCACTTCGAATGACGCTGGAAAAAGCAGAAGTGGCTCAGAAACGCCTGCAAGCCATGAAAGAAGTGATTGTGGCTGGATTACAAGACTATAAGGACGTTGTTGTTTTTTCTCAATTGGAAAATGCTGCGCCCAATATCGTGACATTTGGTGTTAAATACATCCGTGGAGAAGTGATTGTCCATGCATTTGAAGAACACCAAATCTATATCTCCACAACATCAGCTTGCTCTTCCAAGGCTGGAAAACCAGCTGGAACCCTGATTGCTATGGGTGTGCCACAAAAATTAGCCCAGACAGCTGTCCGTGTTAGCTTAGATGAAGATAATGACATGGGACAGGTTGAGCAATTCTTAACCATTTTCAAACAAATTTACAACAAAACTCAGAAAGTGAGATAAATGAACTATTCAGAAATCATGGTGCGCTACGGTGAATTGTCGACCAAAGGCAAAAATCGGATGCGTTTCATCAATAAATTAAAAAATAATATTCAAGAAGCCTTGTCTATCTATCCAGATGTAACAGTTCACTTTGACCGTGACCGTGGGCACGTCTACCTAAATGGGACGGATTATCAGCCAGTAGCTGCTTCTTTGCAGAAGATTTTCGGTATCCAGAATTTTGCGCCGTCTTATAAGGTTGAAAAGTCTGTATCAGCCTTGCGTCAAGCCGTTCAGGATATTATGAAAGCCATCTATAAGGAAGGCATGACCTTTAAAGTGGCTGCACGTCGTAGCGACCACAGTTTTGAGTTGGATAGCCGCGATTTGAACCAAGAATTGGGTGGAGCAGTCTTTGAAGCTATTCCGAATGTTCAAGTACAGATGAAATCGCCCGATATCACTCTTCGTGTAGAAATTCGCGAAGATGCGGCTTATATTTCCCATGAAGAAATCAAGGGTGCGGGTGGGCTTCCAGTTGGTACTGCTGGTAAAGGGATGCTGATGTTATCTGGTGGTATTGATTCGCCAGTGGCGGGGTATTTGGCCCTAAAACGTGGTGTGGATATCGAAGCGGTACACTTCGCAAGCCCACCTTATACCAGCCCTGGTGCGCTTAAAAAGGCTCATGATTTGACACGAAAACTGACATCTTTTGGTGGTAATATTCAGTTTATCGAGGTGCCTTTTACAGAGATTCAAGAAGAGATCAAAAACAAGGCTCCGGAAGCCTATCTTATGACTTTGACTCGTCGCTTCATGATGCGGATTACAGATGCCATTCGTGAGAAACGAAACGGCCTTATCATCGTAAATGGTGAAAGTCTAGGGCAGGTAGCTAGTCAGACCTTGGAGTCTATGCAGGCAATCAATGCCGTGACCAATACGCCAGTGATTCGTCCCGTTATTACCATGGACAAGCTAGAAATTATTAATATTGCGCAGAAGATTGATACATTTGACATTTCTATTCAGCCATTTGAAGATTGCTGTACAATTTTTGCACCAGACCGTCCAAAAACCAATCCTAAAATCAAAAATGCAGAGCAATATGAAGCGCGTATGGATGTTGACGGTTTGGTCGAACGAGCAGTTACGGGCATTATGATTAGAGAAATCACTCCTGTTGAAGAAGTGCAAGATGAAGTTGATGGACTTATTGAAGATTTGCTGTAATGATGCATCCGGTTTTGAGTGATTTTTTTGATGGGCTATTAGGATCGTACACATTTTCAACGGGAGTAGAGAATGTATTCTACGATCGCCTTCCTTATGCGACCTATTATGTAGGACAATTAACCAAGTTCCTTTTGTGGATTGGTGTCATCCGCTATGCTTTAAGAAAACAACATCCATAGGTGGGCTTGTTTCAACTGAAAAACATAGCAAAAGAGATGTGGAGGACAACTAGTGGAAAATTAGAATGTGTGGTTCTCCTTTTCTGGGTGACGTTCCTATTTGTCAGCACGATAAATAGTGTGTCTACTGCTTTGCCTATGATGCAAGGATATTTTAAAACGGCAGGCGATGGAATCGATGAGGAAATTCAGGTTCTTCATACTCGGAGTGGAGGAAGTAAGTCGTCAGCTGGAGAAATAGATGCTCTCTTCGTATCTTCAGTAGACGAACGCAGTTATTTTCTTCATGTCATTAATGCCAGTAAAACTTTGGTTAAACAGACAGAAGAAGGGCAAATTTACGAGACGGTATTGTATCTAGACAACAGAGGTCAACAATTTTTAGTTGATGACTTTATCAGTGAATAATAAAGGAGTTTTATATGACACACGTATTAAAAGGCTTTGAACCGAGTCGTCATTATTTAGACTTTCACTTGGCTGCTTTTGCTTATTATGATGGCTTAGAAGTCATCGACCAGTTAAAATTAGGTGCACCAGTTCAACTCATGGCAGAACCGGAAAATATTCACGATCCACATGCTGTAGCCATTTTCTTTGAAAATACAAAAATTGGTTACGTACCAGCTGATTATAATCAAGAATTGTCCAAATTTCTCTACTTTGGGTATGGCGATATTTTCGAAGCTCGCATTCAAATGGTAAATCACGAAACGCATCCAGAACGTCAATTTAGAGTAGTAGTGAAATTGAAAGATAATCGCTAAAAATTCTCTAAAAACTACAGACTTTCTCTTGTCAAATAGCGAGAGGAGTGCTATACTAGGATTGTTGACTATGCACACCCTGTGCAACCGCACGATTACCGTTTTAAGTGGTTCGCCCCACGGTACTAGGCGAGTCTTCACAAAAATAGCGGGGAAACCCAAAAATCCATAGGAGGTGCATAATGAGCACATATGCAATCATTAAAACTGGCGGTAAACAAGTTAAAGTTGAAGCTGGTCAAGCTATCTACGTTGAAAAATTGAACGCAGAAGCAGGTCAAGAAGTTACATTTAACGAAGTTGTTCTCGTTGGTGGCGACAAAACTGTTGTTGGTACACCACTTGTAGAAGGTGCAACTGTTGTAGGTACTGTTGAGAAACAAGGTAAACAAAAGAAAGTTGTTTCTTATAAATACAAACCTAAAAAAGGTAGCCACCGTAAACAAGGTCACCGTCAACCTTATACAAAAGTTGTTATCTCAGCTATCAACGCTTAAGAGCGTCTAGCCTAACAACTGTCATCACATAATTTTGGAGGAATAACATTATGTTAAACTTGAATCTTGCTCAATTAAACCTCTTCGCCCACAAAAAAGGTGGAGGTTCAACATCAAATGGTCGTGACTCACAAGCAAAACGCCTTGGTGCTAAAGCTGCTGATGGTCAAACTGTATCAGGTGGTTCTATCCTTTACCGCCAACGTGGTACAAAAATCTACCCAGGTGCTAACGTAGGCCGTGGTGGAGATGACACTCTTTACGCTAAAGTAGAAGGTGTTGTACGTTTCGAACGTAAAGGTCGCGATAAAAAACAAGTTTCTGTTTACCCAATCGCTAAATAAGCAACTTGTCTATGAAAAAGTCTTCTTTTTGAGAAGGCTTTTTTTCGTATTTAGGATTCGATTCAAATTTTTGACAAAGGAATTTTTCTAGTTTAAAATGTAATTATAAAAATTACCTTTAAAGAAGAACAATGAATTTATATTTTAATATGGCTGTGCATGCCTTGGCATATTTGGTAAAGCATGCCGGGGAGAGTTTTTCTTCGCAAGAACTAGCGGAGCTGATTTGTGTTAATCCTGTTCAATTGCGCTCGGTCATGCGCCCGTTAGTGGAGCACCGGCTTGTTATTTCTAAAAAAGGCAAGTTCGGTGGCTACAGTGTTGATGCCCACATTGGCGAGATTTATCTGGATCAGATTTTTCTTTTGTTTCGGGAAGTGGAGCAGGATAGTCGCATTTATACAGGGACAGGTGAGAGTCATTGTGAAATTGCCCGCAATATGACCAAGGTCATGAAGTCTTATGCAGAGCAGGAGTACCAAGCTCTAAAAAATCTTTATTCTGGGGTTCAACTGAAGGATGTTTTAAATAAAATAGAAGCTATGGAGGCTGTCAAATGAAAAAATATCATCTAATTGTAATTGGTTTTGGTAAAGCAGGAAAAACCATCGCCAAACAAGCAAGTAAGCATGGCGAAAAAGTTGCACTTATTGAAAAAAGTGCTGGCATGTATGGCGGAACTTGTATCAATATTGCCTGCATTCCGACCAAGGTATTGGTAGAGGCTAGCCGTGAAGGATTGGCTTTTCAAGAAGCGATTGCTCGTAAAAATGCGGTTGTGTCTGCCCTCAATCAAAAGAATTTTCATTTATTAGCAGATGATGAAAATATCGATGTCATCGATGGTTTGGCGACCTTTAAGGATGATAAAGTGATTGCGGTTACGAAAGAAAATGGTGAAATAGAGACGCTAACTGCGGATAAAATTGTGATCAATACTGGTGCTAGTCCATTTATCCCTGAGATTAAGGGAGTGAGAGAGTCGCGTTTTGTTTATGACTCAACATCCATGATGAATCGGGAAGAACTCCCTGAAAAATTGGTTATTATCGGTGGAGGCTATATTGCGCTTGAGTTTGCCTCTTTCTTCGCTAATTTCGGTAGCAAGGTAACGGTTGTGGAGCGGGCAGAAAATATTTTAACAAAAGAAGACCCAGAAATTGCGGCTCAAGTGGTGAAAGATTTGTCAGGTGCGGGAATTGAATTTGTCCTTAGCGCAGACACGCAAGAAATCAAGGACGGGGAACAGTTTACTACAGTGGTGACAAATAAGGGTGAATTTGAAGCCGATGCAGTCTTGGTTGCTGCTGGAAGACGTCCAAACACGCAAAATCTTGGATTGGAAAATACAAACATCCAAGTCGGAAAAGGTGGAGAAGTGGTCGTTAATAACTTTTTAGAAACCGATGTTACTGGTGTTTATGCGGCTGGTGATGTCAAAGGTGGACTACAATTTACCTATATTTCCTTAGATGATGCGCGGATTTTGCAGGACCAATGGTATGGAAAGAAAGAACGTTCACTGAACAATCGTGGGAATGTTCCTTATTCTGTTTTTATCACACCGGTCCTAGGACGAGTTGGTTATACATTGGATGAAGCCTTGAAAAATGGCTACCAAGCGGTTGAAAACAGCCTGCCAGTCAGCCAAATTCCAAGACATAAGATCAATAATGACCCACGAGGCCTCTTTAAGGTAGTAGTGGACAAAGAAAGTCGTGAAATTCTAGGTGCCAGCCTCTACGGAGAAAATGCAGAAGAGTTGATCAATGTGATTAAAATGGCTATGGACAACCATCTTCCATTTACCTATCTCCGAGACAATATCTACACGCATCCAACTATGATTGAGTCCTTTAACGATCTCATGAATCTTTCTCTCTAATCAGATAAATATTCTTTTGCGATGTTTTTTACAAAAATAAATATAGAAAACGGATAAAATACGAACTAAATGGTGTGGATTGATACTTTTTAAAAAAAGTATCGACGAAACCAAACTTACATGCTACACTTAAAAAGCTTAGAAAAGGTGTTTTCTAGCAAATATAAACCCGAGTAAACAAAAGCCTACGGACAGGCAGGGTTGAATGCCGAAGCGGGATTAGTCACCAACTTTTCCCCTTATTGATAGGGTTAAAAGCCTACATTTTATAAGTTGATTTCAGTGGTCAAAGGACATACTGAAGGCTCAATAAAGTACGTAATATTTGCAACTGGAGAGTTAGGAAACATCTGGAACGAATTACTCAACAGAAACAAAGACAAAAAAACGTCATACGATTGTAGAGCAGGTGAAAACCTGCTCTTTTTTCATAAATGATAAACACTTGATGGGGTACCAGAGGTGAAAGTGCTAGGGTACTGCGTATAATTTTTGGAATATTCCAAAAAATAACTTTGTAAGGAGTGTATCATTGAATAGAGTGAATCAGGGAAATGCCCCGATCTATCAAGGATTGGTCAATCTGCGGAAACAACGGATTGTTCCTTTTGATGTGCCTGGGCATAAGCGCGGGCGTGGCAATCCAGAGTTGGTAGAATTGCTGGGTGAAAAGTGTGTTGGAATTGATGTCAATTCCATGAAGCCTCTGGATAATTTGGGTCATCCAGTATCCATCATTCGTGAGGCGGAAGAATTAGCTGCGGATGCCTTTGGTGCCCATCATGCTTGGTGGGACCACATCAGCAGTTCAGGCTATGATTCTTGCGACCTGCAAGGCTGGCGATAAGATTATTTTGCCGCGGAATGTACATAAGAGTGCCATCAATGCTTTGGTTCTCTGTGGGGCGATTCCGATTTATATCGAGATGAGTGTCAATCATCAGATTGGGATTGCACTCGGTCTTGAAAATGAACGCTTGGTTCAAGCTATCAAGGACCATCCAGATGCTAAAGCGGTTTTAATCAATAATACGACCTATTATGGTATTTGTTCGGATTTGAAAGGTTTAACAGAGATGGCTCATGCAGCCGGGATGAAGGTCCTAGTGGATGAAGCGCACGGAGCTCATTTGTTTTTTAATGAGCATTTGCCCATGTCGGCAATGGAAGCGGGGGCGGATATGTCAGCTGTTTCCATGCATAAGTCGGGTGGTAGCTTGACGCAGAGTTCGATTTTGCTGATGGGAGAAGGGCAAAATCCTGAATACGTTCGGCAGATTATCAATTTAACCCAGTCGACGAGTGCCTCCTATCTGCTCTTGTCGAGTTTGGATATTTCCCGTCGTAATCTTGCTCTGCGGGGGCGAGAGTCATTTGAAAAAGTGATTGAGATGGCGGAATATGCTCGTCGAGAAATCAATGCTATCGGCGGCTACTATGCCTACTCGAAAGAATTGATTGATGGAGTGATGGTATGTGATTTTGATGTGACCAAGCTATCCATTTACACGCAGGGAATTGGCTCCTATCTGGTCCAGTCTGTGGTCAATGACCGCATTAAAAATGGGCAAAAACGTGCTTTCCAACTCGCAGTTGATAAGGACAATGATGTAGCACGAACACTTTACGAAAAATTGGATTTCAAAGTAGTAACTGAAATTTGTTATTATACGGCTTGAATTAGATGCATGTAGACTGAAAGAGGTGAACTATGCGTGTCATACGGAAATTGTTGAAACATCGGATAATGGCGGTGTCTATCTCCGCCTGCCTTGGGATATCAGGAAAGAATTTGGGAAAGGCAGGCTAAAAGTAGAGGCAACCTTTGACGGTGTTCCTTATCACGGCAGTATTGTCAATATGGGCGTCAAGCATGCTGATGGCAATATTTGTTATATCATCGGCATTCCTAAAAAAATTCGAAAAGCCATCGGAAAATCGCATGAAGACATGGTACATGTTCGCATAGTGATAGCAGAGTAAACTTTTTTTGAAAAAAGAGACAAAAACTAAAAGTAAGCCTTTTCTTTTTTTGAAAATCTGATATACTAATACAGTACGTGATAAAAATCACAAATCTGTATGAGGTAAGAAAATGATAGACTATCCAGAATCCAGCAGTCCCTTGCTGACAAGCTTAGACAAGAGCATTAAGAAAAAGGCAGAGTTGATTGAGACCAACTACGGCGCCTATGCTGTACGTGCCATGCTAGCTACGCTTTATCTGACCCTAGGATATGCGATTTCAGTTGTTGTCATGGACAAGCTCAATCATTTGGTCGATGGCTGCGGAAAATTTGGCTACGCCTTCCTATTTGGCTGGGGCCTGACCATGATTGTCTATATGAATGCGGAACTCGGCACGTCCAATATGATGTACATGACAAGTGCTGTTCACCGCAAGGTGATTCCGACCAAAACGGCTTTGAAAATTCTCTTTAGCTGTATCGCCTTTAACTTCCTCGGAGCGGTGATTACCTGCTATTTCTTGTCGCTGACCAGTCCATTTCAGCCAGGTCATGTCGAGGCTCACAGTGCTATACTTGAAATGGCCACTCTGAAATTAAGCAAAACACCGCTGACACAATTTGTAGAAGGGATTTTTGCCAACATCGTGGTGAATATTTCCGTTCTTGCAGCCCTTCGCATGAAAGATGATGCTGGGAAAATCATAGCGACCATTTGTATCATTTTCATCTTCGCTTTTCTTGGTTATGAGCACGTCATTGCCAATTTCTCGACTTTCTCACTAGCCTATTTTGTCAATGGAGGACCGGTTGAAGGGATGACACTTCTGTCAGTCTTATCGAATTTCCTTTTCTCAGGACTTGGGAATTTTGTTGGCGGCGGTCTAGTTATGGGCCTGACCTATAGCTGGCTCAATCAAAAAAGTAAATTGTATTTGGATTAAATAAAAAAGTAAGAGACTTCCTGTAAGTCTCTTTTTTCAGTGCAATATGGTATAATGATGAAGAATGAAAAAAGGAAGAATGCTATGAATATTCAACAATTACGTTATGTTGTGGCCATTGCCAACAGCGGAACTTTTCGGGAGGCTGCTGAGAAAATGTTTGTCTCTCAACCCAGCTTGTCGATTTCAGTTCGTGATTTGGAAAAGGAGTTGGGCTTTAAGATTTTTAGTCGGACCAGCTCGGGTACTTTTTTGACACGTCGCGGCATGGAATTTTATGAAAAGGCCCAGCAATTGGTCAAGGGATTTGACAGTTTCGAACACCTCTATTTGCAGTCTGAGGAAGAGCGACCAGAGTTCTCGATTTCCAGTCAGCACTATGATTTCTTACCACCTTTGATGACAGAGTTTTCGGAAAATTTTCCTGAATACCGTAATTTTCGGATTTTTGAGTCTACAACGGTGCAGATTTTGGATGAGGTATCTCAAGGTCATAGTGAGTTGGGCATTATCTATCTCAATCCGCGTAATACCAAGGGAATTATGCAAAAGTTGACTAAGCTGCATTTGGATGTGGTGGAGATGATTCATTTCCAAACGCATATTTACATCCGCAAAGGTCATCCGCTAGCCAGCCGGAAAGAGATTAAATTAGAAGACTTGAAGGGTTTGCCAACGGTACGATTTACGCAAGAAAAAGAGGAATACCTCTACTATTCTGAAAATTTCTTTGATACATCGGATTCATCGGTGACCTATGATGTGACTGACCGAGCTACCTTGAATGGAATCCTGGAGCGGACAGACGCCTATGCTACGGGTTCTGGATTCTTAGACAGTGAAAGTGTGCACGGTATTACAGTTATCCCGCTTGTTGATGAAATGGAAAATCGTATGGTTTATGTCAAACGCGAAGATGCTGATTTGAGTCAATGTGCCCAAGATTTTGTGGCAGCCATGCAGGAATATTTTGATAAGAAGAAAGGGTAAGATGAGAAAATTTAGCTTTCCAGTTTTAATAGCTGGTTTGATTGGCCTCGATCAGCTGGTCAAATGGTGGACGGTAAGCAATGTTGAATTGGATACCAGCCGGGAATGGATTTCTGGTTTTATGAGTTTGGCTTACCTTAGAAATTATGGAGCAGCTTACTCAATGCTGCAAAATCAGCAATGGCTCTTTACCATCATTACGCTCGTTGTGATGACAGCAGCCATCTGGTATTTTATCAAGCAGATTGATGGCAGTCTCTGGCAACTGTTTGCCCTGTCTTTGATTATCGCAGGTGGTCTTGGAAATTTTATCGATCGCTTGAGATTGGGTTATGTGGTGGATATGTTTAAGACAGAGTTTATTGATTTCCCAGTCTTCAATGTAGCAGATGCTTGCTTGACAGTCGGAGTTGCGGTATTGTTTATTTGTATCCTAAAAGAGGAGGAATATGGAAGTAAAAATTAAAAATGGTGGTGTTCGTCTAGACAAGGCCTTGGCAGATGAGACAGAATTATCACGCCCCCTTGCCAACGAGCAAGTCAAACTTGGTCAAGTCTTGGTTAACGGTCAGGTAAAAAAAGCCAAGTACAGTGTTCAAGTAGGCGATATCATCACCTATCAATTACCAGAAATCGTAGAAGTAGACTATGTGGCAGAAGACATTCCTTTGGATATGGTCTATGAAGATGCAGATGTTGCAGTGGTCAATAAACCACAAGGCCTGGTTGTTCATCCATCTGCGGGGCATCCTTCTGGTACCTTGGTCAATGCGCTCTTGTATCATGTCAAAGACCTATCAGGTATCAATGGAGTTGCGCGTCCAGGAATTGTCCACCGGATTGATAAGGATACATCTGGCTTGCTCATGATTGCTAAAAACGATGAGGCACATACAGCTCTGGCAGAAGAATTGAAAGCTAAGAAGTCTTTGCGCAAATACCTTGCTATCGTTCATGGGAATCTACCAAATGACCGTGGCGTCATTGATGCACCCATTGGTCGTTCGGAGAAAGACCGCAAGAAGCAAGCAGTAACGGCTAAAGGAAAAGATGCGGTGACACGTTTTCAAGTAGTGGAACGCTTTGGAGATTATACCTTGGTGGAGCTCACCTTAGAGACAGGGCGTACCCATCAAATTCGTGTTCACATGGCTTATATTGGTCATCCAGTAGCAGGAGATGAGGTCTATGGCCCACGCAAGACATTGAAGGGGCATGGTCAATTTCTCCATGCACAGACGCTCGGTTTTACACATCCAAAAACAGGCGAGCTTGTGACCTTCACAGCACCAGCGCCAGCTATTTTCCAAGAAACACTAGAAAAATTAAGAAAAGATTAAAAGTCAGGTGTTCCCGTCTTTTTTCTATAAACTGTTTTATCTCAGCCTAAAGACCGAGGTTCTTGTCCTATAGCTATGGTACAATGACTGTAGAGGAAAGTAAGTATGTTAAAATCTGAAGAAAAATTAAAAAGAATTCGTATGGTCGTGAGGGGCATTGGCTGGATTATGCTGATTTTGACAACGCTCTTGGTCGTGCATCTCTTTTTCCAAGGCTACTTAACGGATGCTCAAAAATTGAAGTCTGTTGTCCATAAAGCGGGTATCTGGGGTCCATTGCTCTTTCTAGCTGTTCAGATTGTGCAGGTGGCTATTCCCATTCTGCCAGGTGGCGTGACAACTTTAGCAGGTGTGCTGATTTTTGGGAATTTTTGGGGCTTTGTATGGAATTATATCGGTATTTGTGCTGGTTCTGTTTTGGGCTTTCATATCGCTAAGACCTTTGGTCGTCCCATTTTACATGCCTTTTTCAGTCCCAAGACCATTGCCAGTTATGAAAAACACACCAATTCTGACAGTAAGTTTACCAAGTATTTTGCCTGGGCCATCTTTTTGCCGGTGGCGCCAGATGATTTGCTCTGCTATTTGGCAGGGACAACCAGCATGAGTTATAAGACTTTTACTTGGATTATTTTACTTGGAAAGCCCGCTTCCTTGTTGATTTACAGTTTGGGATTGACGACCGTGCTTAAGCATTTCTTCGGAA
Organism: Streptococcus gallinaceus; assembly: GCF_024170225.1. Lineage (GTDB taxonomy): Bacteria > Bacillota > Bacilli > Lactobacillales > Streptococcaceae > Streptococcus > Streptococcus gallinaceus. The sequence goes on from NZ_JALJXU010000003.1 coordinate 107,171, forward strand.
TCGTTTAGTATGAAACCATTGTCATCTTGCCCAAATATTCCCTTCATGCTATACTAGAGTCTGTATTATTTATTGAAGGAGATGACATGGAAACTTTACCAAATTGTGTAAAATGCCAATCAGAATATGTATATGAGGATGGGGCTCTCTTAGTTTGCCCTGAGTGTGCCTACGAATGGAACCCAGCTGAACTTGCTGAGGAAGATGCCATTCTTGCAATTGATGCAAATGGAAATCGTTTGGCAGATGGTGATACAGTGACATTGATCAAAGACTTGAAAGTCAAAGGTGCACCCAAAGACTTGAAACAAGGTACGCGCGTGAAAAATATTCGTATCGTTGAGGGTGACCACAACATCGATTGCAAGATTGATGGCTTTGGTGCCATGAAACTCAAATCAGAATTTGTCAAGAAAATTTAATCCAAAGAGACAAATGTCTCTTTCTTTTTAGGAGTATACTATGAGAATCAAACTATTATATTTGTCGAGATGTCTGCTAGCCTTATTGGCGGTTGTGGGAACGAGCATGGAGATTGCCAAGTACGGCATCGGCATGTTGATGTATTATACAGTACAGTCCAATTTATTAGTGGCGCTGTTTTCGCTCTATATGGTTTATGTCATGAGTCGAAAATTGGATATGCAGTCACCTAAATTTTTACGGATAAAAGCAGCGGTTACCATGTCTATCATGATTACCTTTGTCATTTATCATTTGCTGTTGGCGCCGATTGTGACAGATTTTTGGCGCGTTGAAAATATTCTCTGCCATTACATTGTACCGCTTTACTTTTTCGCGGATACCTTGTTCTTTGATAAGCAAAAGCAGTACAAGTGGTTTGACCCAATCTGGTGGACGTCGCTTCCCTTGCTTTATATGATTTTTGGCTTGGTCAACGGCCTCTTTATCAAGATTCCAATTCCTGATGCTAAAGACAGTCCCTTTGCCTATTTCTTCCTAAATGTGACCAAATACGGCTGGAATTTTGTATTGACCTACGCCGGCACCATCTTTGTCGTTTATTTAATCGCAGGATTTGTCTTACTAGGTATCAAATCCATTTCCTTTAAGAAAAGAGCCTGGGAACACGAATTATTTCCTGATTTTTAGGTAAATATTTGTCAGAAAAAAGAAGTTTTGCTATACTATAGTCAATGAATCCTTTAAGAACTGTCCCGTGAGACAGACAAGGAGTAGACGTAGAATAGGGAGACAGTCTGTCTGCCTACATTTTGCTGAAATCTCCTTGAAAAGGGAGATTTTTTTCTTGCCTGGCAAGAGTTTGGAGGAAGACATGAAAACTAAGGAAATTGTCGATGAAATGACAATGAAACGCGCCATCACGCGTATTACTTATGAGATTATCGAACGCAATAAACAGCTAGATAAGATCGTCCTGGCTGGAATTAAGACACGTGGTGTCTATATTGCTCGCCGCATTCAAGAACGCTTGAAACAGCTGGAAGGTATCGATGTTCCAATCGGTGAATTGGATACCAAGCCTTTCCGTGATGATGTCAAGATGGAAGAAGACACGACGCTGATGGAAGCGGATGTGAATGACCGCGATGTTATCCTTGTCGATGATGTACTTTATACTGGACGTACCATCCGTGCAGCCATTGATAATGTGGTTTCACTTGGGCGACCTGCTCGTGTAAGTTTGGCAGTCTTGGTAGACCGTGGTCACCGCGAATTGCCTATTCGAGCGGACTATGTTGGGAAAAATATTCCAACCAGTCGATTGGAAGAAATTGTTGTCCATGTCACAGAAGTGGATGGACAAGATCAGGTTCTTCTAGTAGAAGTAGCACAGTAAGTTTCAGTAGATTCATCAATAAAAAGGTAGGTGTTCGTCATGACAGTTACGAATGGTAAAGTTTCACTCAAGCATTTGGTTACAATGGAAACTCTCTCCAATGAGGAAGTTTTTGGCTTGATACAGCGTGGTCTAGCCTTCAAACGAGGACAAGCAGATTTTCAAACCGATCGGCAGTACTTTGCATCTAATCTCTTCTTTGAAAATTCAACTCGGACGCATAAGTCATTTGAAATGGCAGAGTTAAAACTTGGAATGGGAATGATTGACTTTGATGCCAAAACTAGCTCGGTCAATAAGGGAGAGACGCTTTACGATACCATTTTGACCATGAGTGCCTTGGGAGTGGATATCTGTGTGGTTCGCCACCCGGATGTGGACTATTATAAGCAGCTCATTGATAGTCCGACCATCCAGACTTCTATTGTTAATGGAGGAGACGGATCGGGGCAGCATCCCAGCCAGTCATTGCTTGACTTGATGACCATTTATGAAGAATTTGGTGGCTTTGAGGGCTTGAAAGTGGTTATTGCAGGTGACATTACACACTCTCGTGTGGCCAAGTCAAATATGCAAATTCTCAAGCGTCTTGGAGCAGAGATTTACTTTGCCGGACCAAGCCAGTGGTATTCTGATGAGTTTGATGTCTATGGACAGCACATTGCCATTGATGACATGATCGAAGAAGTAGATGTTATGATGCTCTTGCGTGTGCAGCATGAGCGTCATGATGGAAATGAAAGCTTTTCAAAAGAAGAATACAATCGTTGCTACGGACTGACAGATGACCGATACAAACGCTTGAAGAGTACAGCCATTGTGATGCACCCTGCGCCTGTCAACCGGGATGTGGAGATTGATGACCACTTGGTAGAGGCACCAAAATCGCGGATTGTCCGTCAGATGACAAATGGTGTCTTTGTCCGCATGGCTATTCTCGAAGCTGTTTTGAATGGCAAAGCCTAGCAAGAATCAACGTTAAAGAACTCCAGAGAGGGTTTACGAAAGGAAATACATGACCAAACGATTATTAATTTTAGAAGATGGGACCATTTTTGAAGGTCAGGCATTTGGCGCGGATATTGATGTGACGGGAGAAATCGTCTTCAATACAGGGATGACCGGCTACCAAGAATCCATTACAGACCAGTCTTACAATGGTCAGATTTTGACCTTTACCTATCCCTTAATAGGGAATTACGGTATCAATCGTGACGATTACGAGTCCATTAAGCCGACCTGCAAAGGGGTAGTGGTTGCTGAAAATGCCCGCAGAGCTAGCAACTGGAGGAACCACTTATCACTTGATGAATTTCTCAAGTCCAAAAATATTCCCGGGATTTCAGGGATTGATACACGGGCTTTGACGAAAATTATTCGCCAACACGGCACGATGAAAGCTACTATAGCAGATGAGGGCGACAGTATTGAGCACTTGAGCGACCAGCTCCGTGCAACGGTCCTTCCGACAAATAATATTGAGCAGGTGTCTACCAAGACGGCCTACCCAGCACCAGGTGTCGGTAAAAATATCGTCTTGGTTGACTTTGGGCTCAAGCACTCGATTTTACGTGAATTTTCTAAGCGAAACTGCAATGTGACTGTAGTGCCATTTGACACAAAAGCCGAGGAAATTCTCCACCTTAATCCAGACGGAGTGATGTTGTCGAACGGCCCTGGTAACCCTGAGGATGTGCCGGAAGCTTTGGAGATGATTCGTGGAATTCAGGGGCAAATTCCTATATTTGGGATTTGTATGGGACATCAATTGTTCAGTCTGGCAAATGGTGCGACAACCTACAAAATGAAATTTGGTCACCGTGGCTTCAACCATGCAGTCCGCGAAATTGCGACGGGGCGTGTTGATTTTACTAGCCAAAATCATGGGTACGCAGTTGATCGTGAGACCTTGCCTGAAGAGTTGATTGTCACACATGAAGAAATCAACGACAAGTCAGTCGAAGGGGTACGGCACCGTTATCTACCAGCTTTTTCTGTGCAATTTCACCCAGATGCAGCACCTGGTCCGCACGATGCTTCCTATCTCTTCGATGAATTTCTCGAAATGATTGATGCCTTCCAACTGGAAAAAACACGTTTGTAGTATTTAATGTCACCCCGCGAGGTGACGAATAGGAAAGGAGAAAAAGAGGGGGCGTATTTAATTTTTGTAATTGAATACGGGCTACGAACTGTGACAAAAAGATAGATTTTCCTAGAATCAATGGATTCTTCGTCAAATCTCCTATTTTGTCTTTGTTCGCTAGACGCCCTTTATATCTTAAACATGCCAAAACGTTCTGATATTCATAAAATTATGGTGATTGGGTCTGGTCCGATTATTATTGGTCAGGCTGCTGAGTTTGACTATGCGGGAACGCAAGCTTGTCTTGCTTTGAAGGAGGAGGGCTACAGTGTTGTCCTGGTCAATTCAAATCCCGCGACGATTATGACCGATAAGGAAATTGCAGATAAGGTTTATATTGAGCCGATTACGCTGGAGTTTGTGACGCGTATTTTGCGCAAAGAAAGACCGGATGCGCTTTTGCCAACGCTTGGTGGTCAAACAGGTCTCAACATGGCCATGGAATTGTCCAAAAATGGGATTTTGGATGAATTGGGCGTGGAGTTACTTGGAACCAAGTTGTCTGCTATTGATCAGGCCGAGGACCGTGACCTCTTCAAGCAACTCATGGAGGAGCTTGAGCAACCGATTCCTGAATCTGAAATTGTCAATACCGTTGAGGAAGCTGTTGCTTTTGCGGTGACGATTGGTTATCCAGTCATTGTCCGTCCAGCCTTTACCCTTGGTGGTACGGGTGGCGGCATGTGTGCCAATGAGGATGAGTTACGAGAAATTGCTGAGAATGGGCTCAAGCTGTCACCGGTGACTCAGTGCTTGATTGAGCGTTCCATTGCAGGTTTTAAGGAAATCGAGTACGAGGTCATGCGTGATGCCGCGGACAATGCCCTCGTAGTGTGTAACATGGAAAACTTTGACCCTGTTGGGATTCACACAGGAGACTCCATCGTATTTGCTCCAACGCAAACTCTTTCAGACATTGAAAACCAAATGCTGCGCGATGCCAGTCTCAAAATCATTCGAGCTCTTAAAATCGAAGGTGGCTGTAACGTTCAGCTGGCGCTTGACCCGCATAGTTTTAAATACTATGTCATCGAAGTTAACCCACGGGTGTCTCGCTCATCAGCCCTTGCTTCCAAAGCGACAGGTTACCCAATTGCTAAATTGGCGGCGAAAATTGCTGTTGGATTGACTCTGGATGAGATGATTAACCCTGTTACAGGAACGACCTACGCCATGTTTGAGCCAGCGCTTGACTATGTCGTAGCTAAAATTCCGCGTTTCCCATTTGATAAGTTTGAAAATGGTGAGCGTCGTCTGGGGACCCAGATGAAAGCCACCGGCGAAGTTATGGCCATCGGGCGCAACATTGAAGAAAGTCTTCTCAAGGCTTGCCGTTCGCTTGAAATCGGTGTCCATCACAATGAAATGCCTGAGCTGATTCAGGTGACTGATGATGCCCTTCTTGAAAAAATTGTAAAAGCACAAGATGACCGTATCTTCTATCTTTCCGAAGCCATTCGCCGAGGATTTACCATTGAGGAATTAGCTGACTTAACAAAAGTTGATATTTTCTTCCTGGATAAATTGTTGCATATCTTTGAAATTGAGCAGGACTTGGCTAGCCATCCTAAGGACGTCTGGTCTTTGAAGGAAGCTAAACGAAATGGATTTTCTGACTGTAAAATTGCTGAATTGTGGCAGATGACGGCAAAAGAAGTACGCGTCTTCCGTCATGCTTACAAGATCTTACCAGTCTACAAAATGGTAGACACCTGCGCAGCTGAATTTGAATCAGCGACGCCTTATTTCTACTCGACCTACGAATGGGAAAATGAGTCTATCAAATCCGATAAAGAATCAGTTATCGTTCTTGGTTCTGGTCCAATCCGTATCGGCCAAGGTGTGGAGTTTGACTACGCGACCGTTCACTCAGTAAAAGCTATTCAGGCTGCGGGCTATGAAGCCATTATTATGAATTCAAATCCTGAGACAGTGTCGACAGACTTTTCCGTTTCAGATAAGCTCTACTTTGAACCATTGACGTTTGAAGATGTTATGAATGTCATCGAGTTGGAGCAGCCAAAAGGAGTTGTGGTCCAGTTTGGAGGACAAACAGCGATTAACTTGGCAGAAAGTTTATCTCAGGCAGGTGTGCAAATTCTTGGGACACAGGTTGCTGATCTTGACCGTGCTGAAGACCGTGACCTCTTTGAACAAGCTTTGAAAGCTCTAGACATTCCACAGCCACCAGGTTATACGGCGACTAATGAAGAAGAAGCCGTTGAAGCGGCTCGTAAGGTTGGCTTCCCAGTACTTGTGCGTCCATCCTATGTCCTCGGCGGACGGGCTATGGAAATCGTTGAGAATGAAGATGATCTTCGTTCCTACATGCGGACAGCGGTTAAGGCTAGCCCAGACCATCCAGTTCTCGTTGACTCTTATATCGTTGGCCGTGAGTGCGAAGTAGATGCTATTTCGGACGGAAAAGATGTTCTGATTCCTGGGATTATGGAGCATATCGAGCGCGCAGGCGTTCACTCAGGCGACTCCATGGCTGTTTACCCACCGCAAGGATTGTCCCAAAAAGTCAAAGATACCATTGCAGACTACACTAAGCGTTTGGCTATCGGTCTCAACTGTATCGGTATGATGAACATCCAGTTTGTCATAAAAGACGAAGTGGTCTATGTGATTGAGGTAAACCCACGTGCCAGTCGTACGGTACCATTCCTCTCAAAAGTGACCAATATCCCAATGGCGCAAGTTGCAACCAAGTTGATTTTGGGCGAGAGCTTGGCAGAGCAAGGTTATGAAGATGGTCTCTATCCTGAAAGCAATCTGGTCCATGTCAAGGCCCCTATCTTCTCCTTCACCAAGCTGGCTAAGGTTGATAGCCTCCTAGGACCGGAAATGAAGTCGACAGGTGAGGTCATGGGAACAGACACAACGCTTGAAAAAGCCCTATACAAAGCCTTTGAAGCGACTTATTTCCATATGCCGGAATTTGGAAATGTCGTCTTTACCATTGCAGATGATACCAAGGAAGAGGCTTTGCAACTCGCAAAACGTTTTGATAGAATCGGCTATGCCATTTTTGCCACAAGTGGAACAGCAGCCTTCTTTGCAGAAAACGGCTTAGAGGCTTGCTTAGTTGGAAAAATCGCAGAAAGCGAAAATGACATCCCAAGCCTCGTTCGCTCAGGTCAAGTGCAAGCCATTGTCAATACCGTTGGAACCAAACGGACTGCTGACACGGATGGTCAAGTCATCCGAAGTTCGGCGATTGAACAAGGAGTTCCCCTCTTTACAGCCTTAGATACGGCTGAGGCAATGGTGCGCGTTCTAGAAGGACGTAGCTTTACTACACAAGCTATTTAAAATAGCAATTAGAACCCCAAGAAAAACGAGTCTTTTGACTTGTTTTTCTTTCACCTAATTTCTGAAAAAAATCTCTATCTGTGGTAGAATAAGAGAAGAATTTACGGAAATAAAGGAGAAATAATGAATTCTGTAGCTCGTTTAATTGAAGCATTTGTCCCAGAAAACTACAATCTTTTCTTGGATTTGAATCGTACTAATAAGACTTTTTCTGGTCTGGTTACCATTACTGGTCAAGCCTTGAAGGAAACTGTTGCCTTGCACCAACGTGATTTGTCGGTTTCATCTGTCAAAGTTGCTGGTCAAGAAGTGAATTTCCAAGTGGATAATGAATTGGAAACTGTTGCATTTTCAGTAGCCAATCTTGGTGACACAGTCCTTGAAGTGGCCTTTTCTGGAAATATCACAGACAACATGGATGGTATCTATCCTTCTTACTACACACTTGATGGTGAGAAAAAAGAACTCTTGGGAACACAGTTTGAAAGCCATTTTGCTCGTCAAGCATTCCCATCTATTGATGAACCAGAGGCGAAAGCAACCTTTGATCTTAGCTTGAAATTTGACCAATCTGAAGGAGAAATCGCCCTTTCGAACATGCCAGAAATCCAAGTTGAGAACCGCAAGGAAACTGGTGTTTGGACATTTGACACGACACCACGCATGTCATCCTATCTCTTGGCATTTGTTTGTGGAGACTTGCAAGGCAAAACGACACATACTAAAAATGGTACTTTGGTTGGTTCTTACTCAACCAAGGCTCATTCCATGGAAAGTCTTGATTTCTCATTGGAAATTGCAGTCAAGGCCATTGAGTTCTATGAAGATTACTTCGGTGTAGCCTACCCAATTCCACAGTCTCTCCATGTCGCTTTACCAGACTTCTCAGCTGGTGCCATGGAAAACTGGGGCCTTGTGACCTACCGTGAGGTCTACTTGGTTGTTGATGAAAATTCGACCTTGGCAAGCCGTCAGCAAGTGGCTCTTGTTATCGCTCACGAAGTGGCTCACCAATGGTTTGGTAATCTCGTTACTATGAAATGGTGGGATGACCTTTGGCTCAATGAATCATTTGCCAACATGATGGAGTACGTCTGTGTCAATAGCATCAAACCTGAGTGGGAAATTTTTGACGATTTCCAAACGTCAGGTGTACCTTTGTCACTCAAACGAGATGCGACGGACGGTGTCCAATCCGTTCACGTTGCGGTTCATCACCCAGATGAAATCAATACACTCTTTGACCCTGCTATCGTTTATGCAAAAGGAAGCCGTCTCATGCACATGTTGCGCCGTTGGTTAGGGGATGCGGATTTTGCAAAAGGCTTGGGCGCTTACTTTGAAAAACACAAGTATGGCAATACTGTCGGAACAGACCTTTGGAATGCACTTGGAGAAGCTTCTGGCCGTGACGTTGCAGGCTTTATGGATTCATGGTTGGAACAACCAGGTTACCCAGTATTGACAGTCTCTGTAGAAAATGACACTCTGAAAATTCATCAAGAGCAATTCTTCATTGGTGAAAATGAAGACAAGGGTCGCATCTGGCAAGTACCGCTCAACAGCAATTGGACTGGTCTTCCAGACACATTGACAACTGAAACCTTGGAAATTCCAAACTACAGCGCTCTGGCTGCACAAAATGAAGGTGCCCTCCGTTTCAATACTGAAAATACAGCCCACTATATTACCAACTATCAAGGCGAGCTTTACCAAGCTATCGTTGACGAATTGGCAGGTTTAGACAAGGTATCTAAGTTGCAAATTATCTTGGAACGCAATCTCTTGTCTCGTGGGGGTCGTGTGTCCGTAGCCAGTCTCTTGGACTTATTACCAAGTTTAGAAAAAGATACAGAAAATATCGTTCTCGTTGCCGTGGCAGATATCCTTGGTGCAGTTGAGACAGTTATTGATGAAGATTCTGAAGAGGAAAAAGCCTACAAAGAATTGGTCAAGTCAACTCTTCGTTACAACTACGAACGTCTTGGATTTGAAAAACGTGAGGGTGAAGCAGAAGAAGATGAAAAATCACGTCAAATGGTCTGGTCATGGATGATTTATGCAGGAGAACAATCTGCTATCGATGCAGCTGCAAACTTGTATAAAGAGTATGACGGCAAATTGTCATCATTACCAGCTGCCCTTCGTGCTCTCGTCCTTGGCAACCAAGTCAAAAACTTTGAAAGCAAGGAAGTGACAGACACTTACCTTCAAGAATACATTGCAACCAATGATGGGAACTACCAACGTCAACTCATGGCTGCCCTCTCAAATACCAAAAACCAAGAAACGGTTGAACAGCTCTTGGTTAATTGGCAAGATAAATATGTGGTGAAACCACAAGACTTGTCTATCTGGTATTTCAATTTCCTTGGTCATGACTTCACACAAGGAACTGTATGGGCTTGGGCACAAGAAAATTGGGATTGGATCAAGTCTGCTCTTGGAGGCGATATGAGCTTTGACAAGTTCGTCATTTACCCAGCTGGCGCATTCAAGACTACTGAGCGTTTGGCTGAGTACAAAGCCTTCTTTGAACCTCAATTGACAGATATGGCGATTAGCCGAAATATCAGCATGGGAATCAAAGAAATTGCAGCTCGTGTTGACTTCATCGAACGTGAAAAATCAGCTGTTAGCCAGGCTCTTCTCAAATAATATAGAAAAACCAGAATGATTTTCTGGTTTTTTTCTGAAAATTTTGCTACAATCTAGGGCGAGAAAAGGAGGACTTTATGTCTATTATTACAATTATTTTAGGAACTCTTGTCGCACTTGAATTTTTCTATATTTTTTACCTTGAAACGATTGCGACGACATCTACAGCAACTGCGCGTGTCTTCAATATGAGCCAGGAAGAGCTGCAAAATAAAAACGTTACAACTTTATTTAAAAATCAAGGTGTTTACAATCTCTTGATTGGTCTACTTATCTTGGTTGCGCTCTATATTTTCCCAAGCGTTACTTGGTTGGCGGTGTTGTTGGTCTACATCATTTTGGTGGCTATTTACGGCGGTATGACTAGCGATAAGATGATTATTTTGAAACAAGGTGGATTGGCTATTCTGACCTTGTTGACGCTTTTATTTTAGATTGATTTTCTAGCAAGATGTACTTGCTAGTTTTTTTATTTATATTATTTTGAATTTACAATAGTACAAATGTGTTATAATAGAATTATGGCATATTCAGTAGATTTTCGTAAAAAAGTTCTCGATTATTGTGAACGAACAGGTAATATTTCAGAGGTTGCGATTGTGTTTGGTCTTTCTCGCAACACTATTTATGGATGGAAAAAGTTGCGGAAGCAAACAGGAAAACTTGAGCATCAAGTCAAGGGGACCAAGCCTCGCAAAGTTAATCGCGAGCGGTTAAAGTCCTTTATCGAAGAGCATTGAGATTGCTTTGGAATTTGATTGTCATCCGAGTGCAATTCACTATGCACTTAAAGCCATGGGCTACACTCGAAAAAAAGAATTGTACCTACTATGAGCAGGACCCAGAAAAAGTAGCTGTTTTTCAAGCCGCTTTTGAAAAACTATGTCACTTACCCACAGTTTATATTGACGAAACAGGTTTTAATACCTACTTTTATCGAGAATATGGTCGTTCCCCTTGTGGTCGGATGATTGAGGGAAAGGTTTCAGGTAAGAAGTATCAACGTATTTCTCTGGTCGCAGGTCTAGTTGGCGATAGGATTATTGCTCCCATGACTTATGAATCCACCATGACAAGTGAGTTTTTTGAGGCCTGGTTTAAGGAGTTCTTGTTGCCTAACTTAGATAGCCCTTCTCTGATTATCATGGATAACGCAAGGTTTCATCGAATGAGGCAGCTAAGGATATTATGTGAGGACAGAGGACATATAGTATTACCTCTTCAACCCTATTCCCCAGAGCTGAATCCCATCGAGAAAATCTGGGCTCATATTAAAAAGCATCTTAGAAAGGTATTGTCAACTTGTAATACCTTTCTAGATGCTCTTTTGTCCTATTCTTGTTTCACTTGACTATATATTAAATTAAGAAAAGATAAATGTTTAAAAAACATGGTATTGTAAGGGTTTTCGAGAGCTTATTTGTTTGACTTTAATCTTTTTTAGTGTTAATATACCCAATCAAGTATACTAATTGAAATTAGGGAAATGAACACAAAAGAATTAAAATTTTTACGAAGAGCACAATTGTTAGAATTGATGCTGGAACAGCAAAATGTGATTGAAGAGCAGCAGGCTCGGATCAATGAATTAGAAAAAGAGCTCGCGAATCGTCATTTAAAAATGGAACAAGTAGGGTCCATTGCGGAGGCTTCTTTATCGCTGACAAGAATTTTTGAAGAGGCTCAAGCAGCTGCAGACTTGTATTTGGAAAATGTACGACGGATTGTTGAAGAGAAAGAAGAAAATGGAATCTGAAAAATTAACTTCAAGGGATGTTGCAAGAGAATTAGAGCGAGTTCGGTATCAATCCAGCTTTTGGATGATTGTGAGAAATACGCTCTTTACACTTCTTGCAGTTGTATCACTTGCAATATTGGTGGCAGTCTTATGGCTGCCTGTTTTGCGAATTTATGGTAATTCTATGAACAAGACCTTGCAGCAAGATGATATTGTTCTGACTGTCAAGGAATCAAGTGATAAGGTTGAAACGGGTGATGTTTTGGCTTTTTATTATAACAACAAAGTGTTAGTGAAGCGAGTCATTGCCAAGTCAGGAGATTGGGTGGATATTGACTCGGAAGGGACAGTCTATGTTAATCAGAAAGAATTGGCTGAACCTTATGTTGATAAAAAGTCTCTCGGAAATAGCAATATTACCTACCCCTATCAGGTACCGGATGATCAGATTTTTGTATTGGGAGATAATCGTGAAGTATCGATTGACTCACGGAATACGTCTATCGGGACTGTAACAGAAGAACAAGTGGTCGGAAAAATTGTTTTTAAAGTTTGGCCGCTGAAATCATTTGGGGCTATCAAATAAATGAAAGGATAAGTTTTGAAGGATATTTATAGAATTATTTATGATTCTATCCAATATGGTCGTCACAAAGGAAAATGGAAATTTTTCCTGTGGGCTACCATGTTACTCTTAACATTTACAACAACTTATTTCTTAATTCTGCCAGCCATTACCATTGAAGAGGATAAGGCTGAGGAGATTGCTCTAGTCGTTGAGTCATCTTCAACGACTGGAAGTGAGGAAACATCTTCATCAAGTGTTGAACAAAGTTCAAAGACAGAAACGAGTTCTAGTTCGGTAGAAACAGAGCAAGTGACTGTAACTACTGGTGGAGAATACTTGGAAGATACCCTCTATGATAAAACAGAAGCTTATACCGTTTCTGTTCGTGTTACGAAAGATGCAAGGATTCCTAAAAGTGCGACCTTAAAAGTAGAAGAGTTAAAAGAAGAAGCTCAAGACTTTAATGATTACAAGGGTCAAGTTGAGAATCAGATTGATACAAAAATTAAGAGTTTGAAGCTATACGATATTACCATTATAGTAGATGGACAGGAAGTCGAACCTGCATCTGCTGTGCAGGTGGAAATATCTTATAGCCAGCCGATAGAATCAAGGGACGAAGAGGTCAAAATTGTCCATTTCAAAGATGATGGACAAATTGAAGTTCTGAGATCAAAAGATACAGAAGAAACGAAAAATGCAAGGAGTGATATTGCCTTTAAAACAGACTCGTTCTCTATCTATGCGATTGTACAAGGTGATGTGACAGTTCCGCGTGCTACTTACCATTTTGAAAATGCAGATGGCACAGATTATACGTTTTTAACGTCATCTGGTAAGGCGGTGCATGAGCAGGTGCTGAAGAATGGTGAAAGTTTGAAAGGTGTCGGTATTCCGATTGTCAGTAGTAACCAGCACTTTAATGGCTGGTATCTCTATGATAAAACGACAGGTCGATTCGGTGATAGGATTGAATTTGATGTGCCGATACCTGTGACAGAGACAAAAGATATTTATGTTCGTCCTAGCTACGGTAAGATTGCTTATGTGACCTTATATGATAGTCCAGATGGTGGAGCCATTTTAGATCGCCATGAGTTTGTCTTGAATAGTAATGGTGATGGCCAGATAGATTTGACAACGCATGACGTGGAGGCTCCGACCTCAGATTTGAGTTTTGCGGGTTGGTCATTAACACCGCACGGAGCCATTATTGATGCCGAGCTTGCTAAAAATTATCCGATTACAGGCAATATCTCCCTTTATCCCGTCTTTAAACAGGCTAAAAAGATTGAATTTTTTACGGGAGATCTGGCTTCTGGTGCGACTTATATAGCACCGAGACGAGTCTTTGAGGGAGAAACAGCAGCAAGGGTAGAGCCTAAAGAAGAGCCGACGCGTCCAGGGTATACATTTGTAGGGTGGTATACTTCTGAAACAGGAGGCTATCTTTATAACTTTGATGAAGTTGTGACAAGTGATATCAAATTGTATGCTAGCTGGATTCCAGCCCAGACAAGCTATACTGTGGTTTATTGGCAACAATCCGCAAATGACTCCCAAAATGCCCCAGACAGTCAAAAGACATATGACTATTTGGGGCAGGAGACACGAGCAGGGACGACGGGTAGTTTAGTCTATACTACCGCCTACGATCGTGTGACCAAGGTTCCTAATGGTTTCCAATTGAATAACAGAAGAACAGAATATTCCAAGGTTGTTCAACCAGATGGCTCAACAGTATTGAATGTCTACTATGACCGAAAACTGATTACAATGAGGTTTACATTCCGAGATGGTACAAGAAAAATATTTACAGGTTTGTATGGAACTAGTTTAGCAGCAAATGGATATACTTGGCCTAGAACAAATTACGCTTGGAGCTATTATTCAGACAATGGTATAGGTGGTATGAGTTACTTAGGCGACTTTATTCTTCCTGATACAGTTGCGGAGCGAACTGGTACTGTTATTGAACTTTTTCCAGGTGGTGGAAAAACGCAAGAATATCGTTTCTTTAAACAGAACATTGATGGCAGCTATTCAAATGATCCAAATGATATTGGTGCAGGAAGCAATGCACAGCGATTTACTTTCTCTGAAAAATATACAGGTTTCAAAGTAGCATATGCTCAGAGATACTATAATAGTGGTAGTGTATATGATTTATCTGCGAAGAGTGTCGCTTCTGGACAATGGGTATCATTGCTGGATTCGTATTATGGTAATTATCTAAATCTAGCCATTTGGTACGAACGCAAGTCCTTCAAGATTCATTATTTAGATCCTTTTACCAATCAGGAATTAAGTAATTTCCCAGAAAAATCAGCCTTGTATGAAGAGAATTTATCGAAATACGAGCCTGATACAACTACCACTAAGCCTGTTCCGAGCCTGCCTGGTTATGAATGGGATGGAAAGTGGTACAAAGACCAGGCTCGTACTACAGAGTTTGATTTTAATACAAAAATGCCTGACCATGATGTGAAAGTATATGCTGGTTGGCGCAATATAAAATATAAAGTCACTATCGAGCCAGATGGAGGAGCCTTATCAGCAGGTGAATCCACCTACTTCAATGTGAATTACGGTGAGAAAATTAGTGAATACTATGACATTAGCCGTGATTATGTTGAAGATTCAGATGGTGCTTACTATTATCGCTATGATACGCGGGCTAATGCAACTGCGGTAATAGAAACGCAACGTTATGCCCGTTATACGACAGACCCAACAGAGCCAAATGTAGATACAAGTAAGAAGTATCGCTTTGAGAAAGATGCATACAAATTAGTAGGATGGTATTATGTCAATAAAGACGGAACGGTTAGACCATATGACTTTTCGGGTTCGGTAACAACCGACATCACCCTTCGTGCAATTTGGCGGCGTGTCGGTGAGTACCATATCAAGTATTCAGACGATGCAGTTGGTTTGGATGGCAAGCCGGTCCTGAAAGACGGCGCACAAGTCAAAACGTCAGAATCACCGGTTGACACCAATAGTTATGATGACCAGTCTCACTCGGCTTTACTGAGTCGCCCGCAGATTCCAGAGGGCTATCGATTCCGAGGATGGTGGTATAACGGTAAGTTATACAATCCCTACGACTACATACCGGTATTAAGTAAACTAGCCAATACTAATAAGGATATTATGATTTATCCAGCACTGATTCCTATTGAAGCTATTACCTTAGAAGATACTTTTATTAAATTTAACGGTAATGGTGGTAAGCGAATTGGGGAGAGTGGTGTAGAAGTAGAAGAGACACAGCTCAGTCACTTAGAATTAAATACTAAGATGAATGTACCTGATACGACTTACTTTGTTCGTGAAGGTTATGACTTGGTGGGATGGAATACAGACAAGATTCAAGCTAACTTGAGAGTTGTGCAGTTCCAACCAAATGAAGAAATTGGGGTTGATAATCAAGCCAATGTCTCCAATACTCTGTATGCGGTATGGAAGCCGAAAAAATACACAGTGACCATTTCCAAGAAAGTAATTGGAGTGGAAAGTGATAAAAATAAAGACTTCACATTTGACCCTAGTGACAGTCTGCAAGCGGAAAATTTCTTCTTACAAGATGGACAGTCAAAAGCATTTACGGTTGAATATGGAACGACGATTAGTATTGATGAACAGGTTTATGCAGATTTTAATGTCGCTGAAACTATTACAGAGAAAAATCTAGCAGATCATTCAGCAGATAAGACCTATCCTGCTAATAATACACCATCACTTGTTGTTAAAGGTGATGTGGATATTGTCTTTACAAACACACGGAACAAACAAAAATTGCGCGTTCAAAAAGTGGATATTGAAAACTTTAACAATACACTTTCAGGGGCAATATTTGATGTGTATACCATTGATGAAAATGGAAATCGTTCTGCTACACCGTCCTATGAAAATATTACGTCTGATGGCAATGGTTACCTAGTTGGTAAGAGTACAAATTATTTGTCTATTCCAGTCGGTAAGTACGCGATTGTTGAAAAGAAAGCTCCAGATGGTTACTTACTTCCGCAAGAAGCAATGACTCTTCAAGTCACAAGTACAAGTGTCAGCTTCCTGCAAAATGGAAATGCTGCCGCGGTTACAACTGCGACATTAGAAGATGGAGAAATTTTCTTCCAATACAAGATTACCAACTCCAAAGGTACAGAATTGCCAAGCACTGGGGGAATGGGTGAACACATCTATCTTATTTTAGGCTTACTCCTAGTCTTACCAGCTAGCTATATTTTATACAAAAGAAAAACATAGTATTGATACACAATACTAGAAGAAGGAAACTATGAAAAAACAAATCTTAACCACTATGCTGTTGTCAACAATCGCACTCGGCAGCCTAGCACCAGCTGCAACTAGCACCGTACTTGCGGCGGATAATGGAACGATAACTATCGAAAGTACGCAAAAAGGAGCAGTATATTCTGCATACAAAATTTTTGATGCAACTGTGGCTGATCCAGCTATCAATAATGGTGCTGTATCTTATACTGTTCCAGCAGATCGTGTAGATACGTATAAAGCAAGTGCCAATTTTGATACATTGTTTACCCTTACTACCAATGGTGGTGTAACTTATGTAACGAAAAAAGATAGTGCAACGGATTCACAAATCGCCGAGTGGGCTAAAAGTGTATCTGCGGGTCAAACACCAGCTAATACTGTTACAGAAGATGCAGCAGGTACGGCAGAGTTGTCAGTACCATACGGTTACTACTATGTCGGTACGACTGCAAACAATGGTGCAACTATTATGGTGACATCGGCTTCACCAAATGCAACTATTCGCGAAAAAAATAATGAACCTACATGGGGTGATGCGGATAACCAAGGTAAATCAGGTAAATCTGTAGACGATAAAGTAAAAGCGGTTGGAGAAACCGTTACCTATACGCTAAACTATACAAACGCAACATATTATACTAAAGGTAACAAGGTATACCAATATGTTGTCAAGGATGCCCTTCCAACAGGTGTTGATTTCAATGAAGGCTCTGTAAAAGTCGAAGTCAATGGACAGGTTCTTACAGAAGGAACAGGAAAAACAACTTATATCTTAAACCAATCCGATAATGGTTTTTCAGTGACAATTCCATGGGCAGCAACTCAAACTGCTACAACAGCTACAGGAGATGTAGTAGGAAATCAAACAACAGCTGCTACACTTGGGGATAAAGATGATTTTTACTATAATCCAATCTCAACTATCAAAGTAACTTATACAGCAACAATGTTGAAAGCTGCTTCAGAAGGCTCAACAGAAACAGATACCAATAAAAATACTGCTTATATCAATCCTAATGAATTGACAACTGATAAAGGTTCGTCAGCGACGGTTTATGATGGACAAATTACGATTGACAAAGTAGCAGCTGGTACAGATAAAAAACTGAAAGCTGCAAAATTTGTTTTGCGTAAAAAAGGTACAGAAGAGTATTTGAAGTTAGCAGATACTACTGAAAATGTGACTTGGGTAGGTCGTGATACAGCTCAAGTATTTACAACAGATACTCAAGGAGCAATCACTATTTCTGGTTTGGATGAGGGTGAGTATGAATTGCTTGAAACTGAAGCACCAGCTGGTTACAATCTTTTGAAAGAACCAGTTGCAGTCAAATTGGCATTTGATGAAAATATAGCAGATGGAGATACGCTTCTTGTCACTTCTAAAGTAGCCAACAAACAAGGTGCTGAGCTTCCATCAACTGGTGGTATGGGAACGAAGATTTTCTACATACTTGGTACCGTTCTTGTTATCGGTGGTAGTGTTGTCCTAATCGCGCGTCGTCGTGCAAGAAACTAATTAAATGATAGAAGAGGAGGGAATTGTGACAGAGAAAAAACAAAGCGTTTGACGGATAAAGCAATTTCCTTCTTTTTGGTTGCCATTATCGTGGCAGGTGTGGTGTTGCTGAGCTATCCGTCTGTGGCAGATTATTGGAATTCTTTCCACCAGTCGCAGGCTATCATGGATTATCAGGAGAAGGTGACAACTTTAGATACTAGCCAGTACCAAAAGATGATAGCAGATGCTGAAGTTTATAATGCAGAAATGGCAAAAACTGGCATCAATTGGCACATGAACAAGGAGGAGCGGAGCCGGTACAATTCGCTTCTGTCCATTGATAATACGGGTAATATGGGCTATGTTTCTATTCCAAAAATCAAGGTCACACTGCCTATCTATCATGGAACGACCGAAGAGGTATTGCAAACGTCTATTGGGCATTTGGAGGGAACTAGTCTACCAATTGGTGGGAGTGGTACCCATTCCGTTTTGTCGGGTCATCGTGGCTTGCCGTCAGCGCGACTGTTTTCGGATTTGGATAAATTGCGAGTTGGAGATCGTTGGACCGTCCACATTCTCAATGAAACCTACACTTATGAAGTTGACCAGATTCGTGTGGTCTTGCCACAAGATTTGAGCAATATTCAGATTGAAGCTGGAAAAGATTACCAGACTCTATTGACCTGTACGCCTTACGGGGTCAATACGCATCGCTTGTTGGTGCGAGGGCACCGAGTGGCGAATGAAGATGGAGATGCCTTGGTTTTGGCTGATGCCATTCAGATTGAACCAATTTACATTGCGCCGTTTATCGCTATTCCTCTCATTCTATCCTTACTCATGCTCTTCCTATTCTCAACGAGACAGCAACAGAAACGCAAGCAATTAGTCGAAAAAATCAAAAAAGGAGAAGACAAATGACTGTCAAAAAATTAAGTTATTTAGCAGGAATCGTGTTCCTTCTTTCTTGTTTTTTTCAGCTAGCTGTATTTGCCAAGTCTCCAAGAGGAAGTATCACGATTAGTCAATCTTATGAAGGCGAGGTGAGAGCTGGTGGTGATTTGAAATTGTATCAAGTTGCCAGTCTGCAGGAAGGAAATATGGTTTCAACGCCAGTATTTGCCGATGTTGCAGCTACTATGGACTTAAGCGCAAGCAGTATCGCTGTCAACAATCGCAACTACAGTCAACAATTAAAGCAACTTGCCCTCGCTAGCAGCCCGCTGCAAGAAGTAGCAGACATCCCGCTTTCAGGAGCGAAGTTTGAAGATTTGGAAGCAGGAGTTTATCTCATTATCCAGACTAAATCAGAGGATGGATTTGAACCACTCAGTCCAGTTTTAGTGGCCTTGCCAACAGATGATAATTACATTTTGTCAGCGACCGAGAAAATGAGCTTGAAAAAAGAGACAACTCCTTCGACTGTGATTGATGACAGCAAGGTTAAGAAACAGACGGAGCTTCCCTTTACAGGTCAATTGTGGTGGCCGATTCCGGTCTTGTTTGTGGTGGGGATGGCTTGCATCTATGCTTCTCGAAAGAAAAGAGGCTAGCATGCAGAAGAGAGACTTAAGAAGTCGGTTGCTTTTAGCTCTGGGCTTGCTTTGTATCCTGCTTTCTATGACATGGTTGGCGTGGAATTTGGTTGAAAATTATCAAGTGAAACAGGCTTCAGATCATGTATTATCTAGTTTGAAATTAGTAGAGAAACGGGATTTTGATGCGACAGATGAAGAGCTTCCTGTTGAAAAGATTGACCAGACCAATTATATGGGTGTCCTGTCCATTCCAGATAAGAATCTCTATCTTCCTATCGCAGCGGACTATAGTTTTGAGCAGATATCAAAGAACCCAACGCGGTACATGGGGTCTTACCTGACAAATGATTTGGTCGTGTGTGGTCATGACAATGCGGTCCATTTTTTAGCCTTGCAAACGATTGCTATAGGCACAAAAATAAGTTTAGAAACAGTGAACGGTGAGAAGATTCAGTACATGGTGACCAATCGAGAGGTTATCGAGCCGACAGCTGTAGACAAGGTGTCGAAGGGAACTGGTCAAGATGATGACTGGGATTTGAGTCTCTTTACCTGTACACAAAGTGGGCTAGCGCGTGTCTTGGTACGTTGCAAACGAATTTAAATAGAAAATAAAAGAACTGGAACTTTCGTTCCAGCTCTTTTATTTTCTATACAATTTGTCTTGTTCGTAGACTGGGTCAAAGGTCACGTGGATGCCCAGTTTACGGAAGACATTTTTATCTTCTTCAGGTAGGGTCACGGTCGAATGGACTTCGCTTCCTTTGAGGTTGGCCAGTTGGTTCATAGCCAATTGAGCTTCCTCGTTATTCATGGCAGTGATGGCAAGAGCCATGAGAATTTCGTTTGAGTGGAGGCGTGGATTTTTGCTTCCAAGGTGTCCAATTTTGAGATTTTGGATTGGTTTGACATATTCAGGTTCAATCAAGTGAGTCGCCTTGTCAATATTGGCTAATTTCTTGATGGCGTTAATGATGACAGCGGCAGATGGTCCGAAGAGTTCGGATGTTTTACCCGTTACAATTTCGCCAGTTGGCAATTCGAGTGCAAGGGCAGGATGATCAGTTGTTTCTTCTTTTTCGCGCGCCACAACGGTCACTTTGCGATCGGCAGGTGTTACGTTGATGTCATTCATGAGCAGTTTAATCTTCTTAACAGCAGTTTCAGGTACACGTTCTGCCTTGAAGTCAACGAGGGTTTGGTAGTAACGGCGGATGATTTCTTGCTTAGATGCTTCGATAGCTGCTTCGTCGTCCACGATGGCAAATCCAACCATATTGACACCCATATCAGTCGGTGATGCATAAGGAGACTTGCCAAGGATACGCTCCAACATCCGTTTTAATACTGGGAAAATCTCGATGTCACGGTTGTAGTTGACAGTTGTTTTGCCGTAGGCTTCTAAGTGGAATGGGTCAATCATGTTGACGTCGTCCAAGTCAGCCGTTGCAGCTTCATAGGCCAAGTTGACAGGGTGATGCAATGGTAAATTCCAAACTGGGAATGTTTCAAATTTGGCATAGCCAGAAGTCACCCCGTTGATTTGGTCATGGTAGAGGTTGGACATACAAGTCGCCAATTTACCTGAACCAGGTCCGGGTGCTGTCACGACAACGAGCTTGTGGCTGGTTTTGATGTAATCATTTTTTCCGAGACCATTTGGAGAAATGATATTGTCCATATCGGTAGGATAGCCGTCGATTGGATAGTGGAGGTAAGATGGGATACCGTTTTTCTCTAATTGCTTACGGAAGGCATCTGCCGCAGGCTGACCGCTGTATTGGGTAATGACAACTGAACCGACAAAGATGTCCAAGTCTTTGAATTTATCAATCAGACGGAAAACTTCTTGGTCATAAGAGATACCAAGGTCGCCACGTGATTTTGAATGCTCGATATTGCTTGCGTTAATGGCAATGACAATCTCGACTTGCTCTTTCAATTCTTGGAGTAGTTTAATCTTGTTATCAGGCTCATATCCTGGCAAGACGCGCGCAGCATGGAAGTCTTCCAGCATTTTTCCACCAAATTCAAGATAGAGTTTGCCTTCAAATTGATTGATACGCTCTAAAATGTGGTCACGCTGCAGATTGAGGTATTTTTCTGAGTCGAATGCGCTTTTTTTTGTCATTGGGAAATAGCTTTCTGTTTTCTTGGTAGTTTGAGCAGTTGCTTGATTAGCCATTGTTTCTTTGTCAAAAATTTCTGGCTTCAATCCTAAAATTTTACAAATCTTAAAGACGGTGTCTGCTTTGGCATTTAAGATACCACGTTCAAGGATAGAGCGGATGGTTGTGTAGGGAATGTCGTTTTCAATCGAAAAGGCACGTACACTGCCGTATTTTGCTTCAATTAGCTTTTTTAATTCTAGTTCGGTCATGATGTCCTCCTTGCTAACTAGTATACTATACGAAAAATCATTTGTAAAACAAAAAATATATACGAAAAAATGTAAATAAGTTGCTTTCGTAGCAATTTGTTGAATAAAATAGTTCCATATGGTAGTATATGTTTCAAGTTGTAATTCTATATAGAAATAAATGGTGGCATATGATTGAAAAAAGTAATGGTGGCTATTTAAACATGCGAGTGCATTTGCTTAATGGTCGGCTTTTCCAAAGTCTGCTCAACAAGGAGCCGGGTGTTCTGTATCGCAGTGAGCAAGGCAAGATTTTATCGGCTCTCTGGTCTAGTCAGGGGAGTATGACGGCTACGGATATTGCCCTAAAGACGGGGTTGGCTAATAATACGCTAACCAGCATGCTAAAACGGCTGGAGGAACAAAGCTTGATTGCTTTTGAGAGCCATCCTCTCGATAAGCGGAAAAAATTCGTTAGCTTGACAGACTTGGGCTGGTCTCAGGAGAAAATTGGCGACAAGGTCAGTCGGGAATTGGCGGATATTTTCTATAAGGGCTTCTCGGAGGAAGAAATGGGAGAATTCGAGGCTTATCTGGAGCGAATTTTAGAAAATTTACAGGCAGCTTCTGTGAAATAAGGAGAAGAAATGATTGAATTTAAAGATGTAAAAAAGACCTATGGCGAGGGAGATATTCTCAAATCTATTCAGTTGCAGATTCAGTCTGGAGAATTTATGGTTTTGGTTGGGCCGAGTGGTTCAGGGAAGACAACCTTGCTGAAAATGGTCAATCGGTTGATTGAACCAAGCGCGGGCCAGATATTCTTAGATGGCCAGGAATTAACTAGTCTGCCTTTACGAGCTCTCCGTTTGTCTATCGGTTATGTTTTGCAGCAGATTGCTCTTTTTCCAAATCTCACGGTGGCCGAAAACATTCTCTTGATTCCAGAGATGAAAAAATGGAAGAAAGGCCAAGCTCAGGAGCGGATGGAAGTCTTGATGGAGAAAGTTGGGCTACCGTTTTCTGAATATGGTCACCGCTATCCCAAAGAATTATCTGGTGGTGAGCAGCAACGAATTGGCATTTTACGGGCGATTATTGCACAGCCAAAGATCTTGCTCATGGACGAACCCTTTTCTGCCTTGGACGCTATTTCCCGTAAGCAATTACAGCTGTTGACCAAGGAATTGCATGAGGAATTTGGCATGACGACCATTTTTGTGACGCACGACACGGATGAGGCTTTGCTTTTGGCTGATAAGATTGCTGTTCTTCATGAGGGAGAGATTGTGCAACTGGCTAGTCCGACAGTTATTTTAGAAAGTCCTGTCAATGACTTTGTGAGAGATTTATTTGGAGGAGGTCAGGATGACTAGTCTCGTATCAACTTTTGAAAATCGATTTGGCGACTGGGTCACAGCACTTGGTCAGCATTTGCAACTTTCGCTGGTGACGCTTTTAATCGCCATTGTACTGGCATTGCCACTTGCAATCTTGCTCAGTCCGCATCGAAAAGCAGCAGAAGCTATCTTGCAAATTGCTGGAATGATTCAAACCATTCCTTCGCTGGCGATTTTAGGACTGCTGATTCCAATGATGGGAATCGGAACCTTGCCAGCCTTGACTGCCTTGGTCTTGTATGCTGTTTTTCCTATTTTACAAAACACTTTGACCGGTCTAGCAGGGATGGACCCTAGTTTGACGGAAGCAGGGGTGGCATTTGGGATGACCAAGTGGGAACGATTGAAGAAATTCGAGTTGCCCCTGGCCATGCCTGTGATTATGTCCGGCATTCGAACAGCGGCGGTATTGATTATCGGGACGGCGACTCTGGCTGCCTTGATTGGGGCTGGCGGACTGGGTTCTTTCATTTTGCTGGGAATTGACCGCAACAATACGAGCTTGATTTTAATCGGAGCCTTGTCTTCAGCCGTTTTGGCAGTGGGTTTTAATTTCCTTTTAAAATTTTTAGAAAAGGCACGTCCTCGGACGATTTTTGCTAGTTTTGCAGTCTTGATTCTGGGTCTGTCTGTCTCTTACGCGCCAGCCTTTTTCCCAAAAATGCAAGAAAAGGAAATCATTACTGTTGCTGGTAAATTGGGTCCTGAACCCGAAATTCTCATCAATATGTACAAGCTCTTGATTGAGCAAGATAGTAGTAAGTTAAAGGTTGACCTGAAGCCGAATTTTGGCAAGACGACTTTCCTGTACGAAGCATTGAAGTCAGGGAAGATTGATCTTTATCCAGAGTTTACGGGGACAGTCACGGCATCTTTGCTACAGCCTGCACCGTCTGTCTCAAATGATGCGGAACAAGTCTATGAAGCAGCCCGTGACGGTATTCTCAAGCAAGATAAGTTAGTGTTGCTTGAACCGATGCGCTATCAAAATACTTATGCTATCGTTGTTCCTCGGAAAATTGCAGAGCAATATGGGCTCAAGACGATTTCGGATTTGAAAGCTGTCGAGCAAGAATTAAAGGCAGGCTTTACCTTGGAATTTAACGACCGCGAAGATGGCAACAAAGGCCTGCAATCCTTGTATGGGCTCCAGTTATATGTTTCCACTATGGAACCTGCTCTCCGATATCAAGCTATTCAGTCAGGAGATATCCAGATTATAGATGCATACTCGACCGATGCAGAAATCGCCAAATATGACTTGGTCGTATTGAAAGATGACAAAAAGCTCTTTCCACCTTACCAAGGTGCGCCACTTTTATCCCAATCTTTGTTGAAAAAGCATCCAGAATTGAAAAAGATTCTGAATCAATTGGCGGGTCAGATTAGCGAAGAAGAAATGAGCCAAATGAATTATCAAGTTGGTGTAGAAGGTAAATCCGCTAAAAATGTAGCGCGTGCCTATTTAGAAAAGAAAGGACTACTGGAAAAGTAGTGGTAGATTGATATGACAACTATTGCAATTACAGGCGTGACAGGTCATTTAGGTGGCTATGTCGCTAAAAAAATCTCAGAAGCAGGAATTGTAGCGCGTCACTTGGCACGCAGTCCAGAGCGTGCGATTCGTTTTGCTAATGCAGAATTGGTTCAGGCTTCTTACGAATACAGCCCGCAAGCCGTCCAGGCTTTGACAGGTGTAGAGGCCCTGTTTATGGTTTCTGGGAAAGAACACCCAGACCGTCTCCAACAGCATTCTGACCTCATTGATGCCGCTAAGGAAGCTGGGGTCAAGCATATCATCTATACTTCCTTTTATAGTGCTAGTGATGAGGCGACCTTTACCCTCTCACGCGACCATGCAAAGACGGAAAATTATATCAAGGAAAATGGTTTTACTTACACATTTTTGCGGGATAATTTCTACATGGACTTTTTTGTCGAACTATGTCAGGAGTATGGAGAGGTCCGTGGACCTGCAGGACAAGGCAAGGTTTCAGCTGTCGTGCGCCAAGATGTTGCAGACGTGGTAGTGGAAATCCTGAAACACCCTGCAAAATGGGAAAATCAGACACTGGACATGACTGGTCCAGAAAATCTAAGCATGGCAGAACTTGTTCAGGTTGTCGGGCAAGCCTGGGGAAAGAAAATCAATTATATCGATGAGACGGTTGAAGAAGCCTACCAATCGCGTAAGGTCTGGCCAGCTGAAGACTGGGAATACGATAGCTGGGTTTCGACCTACACAGCCATTAAAGCTAGCGAGCAAGAAGGCCTTTCGTCAGATATTGAAAAGGTATTGGGCCGACCAGCGACCTCATTGGTAGAATTTTTAAAAACAAGATAAGGAAAAAATAGGACTATCGCAAGTTCTGTTTTTTGGTATGAATCTGATTAGTTGAAGTTTCGAATTTTTGTCGATATTTCCTCAAATAAATATTTTGTGAAATAATGAGCATATTTTTTGTAATCGGTAACAGAGTCAGTTATAATGTATGGTATAAAATAATATTTTGAAAGCGAGATTTTTCTATGGCAAAAATCGTTGTTGTTGGTGCAAACCACGCCGGTACTTCAAGTATCAATACACTTTTGGATAACTACGGTGCACAAAATGAAGTAGTTGTCTTTGACCAAAACTCAAACATCTCTTTCTTGGGTTGTGGTATGGCTCTTTGGATTGGTAACCAAATTTCTGGTTCAGAAGGTCTTTTCTACGCAAACAAAGAAATGCTTGAAGCAAAAGGCGCTCGTATCTACATGAACTCACCAGTTCAAGCAATCGACTACGATGCAAAAACAGTTACTGCCCTGGTAGACGGTAAAGAACACGTAGAAAGCTATGACAAGTTGATCTTGGCTACAGGTTCACAACCAATCTTGCCACCAATCGCTGGTGCAGAAATCAAAGAAGGCTCACTTGAGTTTGAAGCAACACTTGAAAACCTTCAATTCGTTAAATTGTTCCAAAATGCACAACAAGTTATTGATAAATTGGAAGACAAATCAAACGACATCAAACGCGTAGCAGTTGTTGGTGCGGGTTACATCGGTGTTGAATTAGCAGAAGCTTTCCAACGTCATGGTAAAGAAGTCATCTTGATCGACGTTGTAGATACTTGCTTGGCTGGTTACTATGACCGCGAGCTTTCAGACATGATGAGCAAAAACATGGCTGACCACGGTATCGAGTTGGCATTTGGTGAAACAGTTAAAGCTATCGAAGGCGACGGTAAAGTTGAACGCATCGTAACTGACAAAACAAGCCGCGATGTTGATATGGTCGTTCTTGCAGTAGGTTTCCGTCCAAATACATCTCTTGGTGCTGGTAAATTGGAAACATTCCGCAACGGCGCTTACCTTGTAAACAAAAAACAAGAAACAAGCATCAAAGACGTGTACGCAGTTGGTGACTGTGCGACAGTATTTGACAATGCTATTAACGATGTGAATTACATCGCTCTTGCATCAAACGCTCTTCGTTCAGGTGTAGTAGCTGGTCACAATGCTGCTGGTGTTGAAGTTGAATCACTTGGTGTACAAGGATCAAACGGTATCTCAATCTATGGCCTTAACATGGTTTCAACTGGTTTGACAGAAGAAAAAGCAAAACGCTTTGGCTTCAATCCAGTTGTTGTTGAATCAACTGACCTTCAAAAAGCTGCCTTCATCGAAGAAGCAAACCACGAAGTAACAGTGAAAATCGTTTATGATAAAGATACTCGTAAAGTTCTTGGTGCACAAATGGTATCACGTGAAGACATGTCTATGGGTATCCACATGTTCTCATTGGCAATCCAAGAAGGCGTAACAATCGACCGCTTGGCGCTCCTTGACTTGTTCTTCTTGCCACACTTCAACCAACCATTGAACTACATCGCAAAAGCTGCCATCTCAGCTAAATAATCATCAAAAAAATCGACTAGTTTTAGTCGATTTTTTTGATATATTTACTGGGTGAGTAGGGACTACGGTCGAAATGGGGATTTTTGTCGAGGATTTCTTGGGCAATTTGCCAACCGATAAAAGGACCAGATGTAAGTCCTGAAGAACCTAGACCGCTAGCGACCCATATGTGTTCTTGGTCAGAAAGGTTGCCGTAAAATGGGGAGTAGTCTGATGTGTAGGCGCGTATTCCCACCCGTCTAGCGCTAATAGGCAACTCAGCTAGTTCAGGGATGAATTGGCTAGCCGTTTCTTTCATTTTTTCAATCTTGTCATTATCCAGCGTCAAGTCAAAGCCCATATCGTCTTCGTGGCTCGCACCGATGACCAGTTTTCCATTTTCAAAAGGCAGGATATCAATCTCGCCGTGCAACATGCAACCAGACCACTCATCAGTAGTAAAGTCTGTTTCGATTTCCAGCAGTTGACCTTTCTGTGGACGGACATCCACAGTATAGTCTAGCGGAGCAAGAAGTTGTGGTAACCAAGCTCCCACAGCTAGGATGATTTGGTCGGTCTTCAGCACTTGCTGGTTGATAGAGATAGTCTGCTCATCCATCAACTCGGCTTTCCCATGGAGTAGTCTTCCACCATTTTGCAGAAAGGCTTCTTGTAAATGATCTAGCAAAAGATTGCCGTCCACACGGCCACCCCCACTTGCTAAAATAGCACCTTGCTCCGTTGATAGTTGAGGAATGATTTGTGTTACGGATTGTCCAGTGAATAGGTTAAGCTCCCCAATCATGGGAGCTTTTTCTCTTCTTTCAAGAGCTATATTTTCTAATTTTTTCAGGAGCTTTTCCTTGTTTTTAAAGACCAGTGTCCCAGTCTGCTTGTAAGCAGGGTTCGAAAATCCAACCTCTTGCAAATCCGACATTAGTTGCGGATAAAATGCCGCTCCGCTAGCGGTCAAATGATACCAATCTTGATTGCGACGTTGCGACAGCCAAGGGCAGATAATTCCAGCGGCAGCACGTGTCGCCGTACCAGTACCTTCATCAATCAAGGTCACCTGACAATCTTTTTCTTGTGATAGATAGAACGCGGCTGTCGAACCAACAATTCCCCCTCCGATAATGACTATTTCTCTTTTCATAGGAATATTATAGCATAAAATAGAGAATTTTTTTATCTGCTTGTACATGATACAATAAAGAGAAGAGAAAAATAGCACAAAAAAACAAAAGCATAAGAAAAGAAAGCAGGTTCAACATGAAATTCAAACGTAAGACACGACTAACCCAAGAAGAACAAGACTATATCAATGGAGTAGTTGGATATCCTCTGGCAAAAGAAAAGGATTATCTAATTTATTCTGAAACTGAGAGGATCTATCGTCTGATTATCGAATTCTACAACTCCAATCCGGATCGTCCTCAAGATGAAATTCATATTACTATCTATAAAGATAAGGTAATTGTACTAACCTATACTTACTGTGTTAAGGGAGATATTCTTGAGTTCCATTTCGAGTCTATCCTAGTCCCTTCTCAGTTTAGGGATGAGGAGGAAAAGATCATTGAGGTTATAAAGGGGACAACCGAGGCAATAGGTGCAAATAAAGATGGCAGTCCTGGTCGATGGTCATACATATATACCGATGGTTTTCCGCTGACCTACAGTGATGAGATAACGATTCCAGTTGTTGCATCTAGTGAGGTTTAGCGATGTACAAAACAATCAAAGATATCATTACTTGGGTAGAAAATTACCCTCAACCTAAAGCAAACTTAGAACAGTTTGCCCTAGACCTGGCCGACCAGATCCGCCAGATGTCTTTTGACTTGCCTGAGGGTAGCAGAACTATCTTCTACTCAGGAGGGTTCACTGGGGCAGATTCCTCTGCCAATGGCTACATGTTTCACACAGCTAAAAGACACAGCGAAGCTAGTAAGGCCAAGCTGTCCTTCATCAACGATGTCGCCGAAAATATCTTAAATGATCTAGATTTTAAAAAAGCGATTGATGAAGCGATTGATTTTGAAACTAATACATTATTCCGTGGAACCTGGAAGGGTGACACTCGTCAAAAGACCGTTTTCGGAGATAAGGCCTTGGCTTTGGATGATCTCATATCCGAGATACTGGTGCAGAAGCATGCTAAGGGGGATGTGGCAGTCCTGATGGGGCCAGATGCTGATAAAAATCGGGTCTTTGCCCAGACGGAGCTGCCGGGACTGATGGCTAATGAGCGAGTTACTCATATTAATGGCATCCCCAAGGAGGAGTTGGCCGGTCTTTCCAGCGATTTGGAGCGCTTCAATCGCATTAAGGCGGAATCAGTAACACAGTTGTCAAAGGCAGAAATCTATTCTAAAATCAATAAATTTTATATGAATTCGCTGGTTTTGTGATAGATTTCAGTGAAAGGAGAAAAAACGATGATGTGCCAAAAGATAATTGTTCGCTCACTACCGTTTCTGGACTCTAGTTAGAGGGCAGAGACAGGAAATGGCGCAACAAATAAAGAATAAGAAAACGAAAGAAGGTTCAAAATGGAATTTAAATTAAAAATGCACCTAACCCAAGAAGAACAAGATTATATCAATGGAGTAGTTGGTTATCCATTGGTAGAAGAGAGGGATTATTTGGTTTATTCTGAAGCCGATAAGATCTATCGCTTAATTTTTCAATCACAAAATTCAAATCCTGATCGCTGCCAAAATGCAATTGATATTATGATTTATAAAGATAGTCTCGTGAAATTGACCTACAGAGCTCATAGTCGAAATGACTACGAAGAAGTGACCTTCTTTGCAATAGTAGCACCTACCAAACTCAAGAATGAAGAAGAGAAAGTTATTAAAATGATTAAGGCTACGCAAGCGAGGATGGCTGCTGCGAGAGATGGAGATCCTGATAAAATGGTGATGATTTATCCCAATGGTATCCACATAACCTATAGTGATGACCGTTTGATTCCAATTAAGTAGAATGGTGGTTTTAGGGAATGTACAAAACAATCAAGGATATTATTACTTGGATAGAAAATTATTCTAATCCTAAAGCAAACTTAGAACAGTTTGCCCTAGACTTGGCTGACCAGATCCGCCAGATGTCTTTTGATCTACCTGAGGGGAGTAATATCATCTTATATTCAGGAGGCTTCACCGGGGCAGATTCCTCTGCCAATGGCTACATGTTTCAATCAGTTAGTAGACACATACAAGCTAGTCAGGGCAAGCTGTCTTTCATAAATGATGTGGCAGAAAATATTTTAAATAGTACTATGTTTGATAAAACGTTGCGTTCACTTATTGGTAATAAAACTGATGATGTCTTACACGGAACCTGGACCAACAATACTCGTCAAAGGACAGTTTTCGGAGACAAGGCTCTAGCTTTGGATGATGTGATTTCAGAGATATTGGTGCAGAAGCATGCTAAGGGGGATGTGGCTGTTCTGATGGGAGGCAACGCTCATGACAATAGCGTCTTTGCCAAGACCGAGCTGCCGGGACTGATGACTAATGAGCGAGTTACTCATATTAATGGCATCCCTAAAGAGGAGTTAGCCGGTCTTTCCAGCGACTTGGAGCGCTTCAATCGCATTAAGGCGGAATCAGTAGCACAGTTGTCAAAGGCAGAGATTTACCGTGTTGGGGATCAAGAGTTTTTACGGGTCAAGGATGGATATTTCAGTGATATTTTCAACTATGAAACTTTTGCAGATTCCAAAAAAGTGACAGACTCCTTCGACTCTAGGGTTCGGCATCAAAATCCTGCCTGGCTTACAGATGTGGAGTTGGGTAAGTTATATAATCTAGATATTCGCAAGACAAGGCCAGAGGCTTTGCAGAAACTTCGGACCCGACATTACAATGATGCTCTAAATACAGCTATGAAGGTCGAATCAAAGGCGTTGCATGCAAGTGATACCAAGCTGGTCATTTATCCTGATGGAAGTATGGATTTGGCCTCTACCAAAAGTGCGAATAGCCGTTTACCTGAGGTCACAGTTGGCCAGCTACAAAAGTATCAGGCTGACCCAGACTTAGTCGAGAATGAAGCCTTTAGAAAACTAACTGCCCCTGAGCAAATCACGACTGAGCGGACCTATAAGCAATACACGCAGTTACTCAAGCATATCGACGATATGCCCCTGGATGAAACTGCGAAAAATATCTATGCGACAGCTACAGGTATCAGCCTAGATCAACTATCTAAGACAGATGAGCGCCTCATCAAGATCGGGGAGTCCTTAACCCTCAAGAAGGGCAACGCCTACGACAAACTCATGGAGTTCGCCAAAAACCATGAACGTCTGACCAATACCTCCAACACTTTACTACGTGGTATGGATATCGGATTTAATGTTTTGGAAGCGGGATTGGTCTTACACGATGTTTACAAGCATCTCCATAAAGGTGACACCAAGGGAGCAATAGGAGCGGCCATTGGTGGGAGTGTTGAGTGGGGTATCACCAATAAATTGGGAGCTGCCCTTACCCTTAAGCTGGCAGGTTTAGGAGCTGTTATCGCAGGTGGTAGCGTGGTTGGTCTCGTCGCAACGACCCTGGTAGCAGGGCTGATTGGATATGGTATTGCATCTTATATCGGAAGTAAGGCAGATGAGTTAATCCAGCAGTTGTTTGCCTCATCGGAGCTTGTCGCTGCACCGGTTGATCCACTGATTTTAGATATGGCTGGCAATGGTTTCCATCCGACAACCCTGGGTCAAGGAGCTCATTTTGATTTGGATCAGAATGGATTTGCAGAAAAGATGAACTGGATATCAGGTGATGATGCCATGTTAGTAATTGACAAAAATGAAAACGACATCATAGATGATGGAAACGAAATCTTTGGTGATCAGACCCGTCTCAAGGACGGTCAGTATGCTAAGAATGGCTTTGAAGCCCTGAGAGAGTATGATAGTAACCAGGATGGCCTTATTTCAAGTGAGGATGTGGACTTTGGCAAACTCCTCATTTGGCAGGATAACGGAAATGCCCAGACAGAAGACGGCGAACTGGTTAGTCTAAAAGAGGCGGGTATTCAGTCTATTCAACTAGAATATAGTCAATTTGGAGAAGAGTCTGACACAGGAGTAACATTTGGAAATACTGCAACCTTTACCAAGGTTGATGGTAGTCAGTTGAACATCGCAGAATACTGGGTGAAGACAGAGACCCACAATACGATTGAACACAATAAAGGTAGCCTAGTGGGAGATGATGCCCAACTTCCAAATACAGCATCCCATGGTGCCCTTCCGTCATTGCATACCGCAATTGCTATGGATACTAGTGGTCAGTTACGAGATATGCTGGCAACCTTTAAGGTGACCGAAGATGCCAAGACTCGGAAGCAACAGATTGAGTCCATCCTGCAAATCATCGCAGGTGCTACTGATATCGCAGACAATAGCCGCGGTAGTCGATTTAGTGCGAAGAAGTTGAAAGTCGTAGAAGCCTTTATGGGCAGAAAGTTCATCGGTCAGAATGGCGCGGAACCCAATGCAAATGCTGCGAAACAACTGGAAACAGCTTATCAAGAAATCCTTCAAATGTATTACCATGATTTAATGCTTCAAACGAGAGTGCAGGAAGTACTCGTTATGATAGACCAAAACGAAAAAATGATTCGTCTTGATCAAGTAAAAGAAGCTCTAGCGACAGTAATGGATGAATCCGAAACTGTACAAAAAATAGGTGAATATGCAGGAACTCTTCATTACCTTAGTAGGTATGGAGTAAAAGGGTGGGAAGAATTTAGAGATTACTATAGTTCTCAATCAGCTATTTACAGTAAGCAAATAGCCCTTTCGACTAATCAGGCAATTGTGGGGGATGACAGTGGAGAAGCGCTGACCGTAACTGCAGAAAAATCACTTATTTACGCAGGCGCTGGCAACGACACCCTCAACGGCTCCAATGGTGTCGATACTCTCTATGGCGAAGACGGCGATGATACTATCAATGGCGGTTCAGGCAATGATACTATCATTGGTGGTGCAGGAGATGATACCTTAAAAGGTGGCGATGATAAGGATGACCACGATGTCTATCTCTTCGGTCGCGGTCACGGTAAGGATTATCTCTATGACGAGTATGGTACGAGCACTATTCGGTTTACCGATGACATCGTGGCTTCCGACTTCCTCGTTCGTCGAGATGGTCAGCACATTGTCTTGATGAATCAGGTTAGTGGAGACCAGTTAACGATCGCTTATTTCGCTAGTCATTCCACACACCGTAGAGTGATTCTAGAGTTCTCAGATGGAACTGTGCATACAATTGATAATCAAGATTCCATCTTCCGCAACCTGATAGGAACGGCTGCGGATGAAACGATAGACCTGATCCTATCTGACGGAGGGACCATCCGAGCAGGCGCTGGCAACGACACCCTCAACGGCTCCAATGGTGCCGATACTCTCTATGGCGAAGACGGCGATGATACCATCAATGGCGGCTCAGGCAATGATACTATCATTGGTGGTGCAGGAGATGATACCTTAAAAGGTGGCGATGATAAGGATGACCACGATGTCTATCTCTTCGGTCGCGGTCACGGTAAGGATTATCTCTATGACGAGTATGGTACGAGCACTATTCGGTTTACCGATAACATCGTGGCTTCCGACTTCCTCGTTCGTCGAGATGGTCAGCACATTGTCTTGATGAATCAGGTTAGTGGAGACCAGTTAACGATCGCTTATTTCGCTAGTCATTCCACACACCGTAGAGTGATTCTAGAATTCTCAGATGGAACTGTGCATACAATTGATAATCAAGATTCTATCTTCCGCAACTTAACAGGAACGGCTGCGGATGAAACGATAGACCTGTTCCTATCTGATGGAGGGATCATCCGAGCAGGCGCTGGCAACGACACCCTCAACGGCTCCAATGGTGCCGATACTCTCTATGGCGAAGACGGCGATGATACTATCAATGGCGGTTCAGGCAATGATACTATCATTGGTGGTGCAGGAGATGATAACCTGTATGGTGGAGACGGAGATGATATTTATGTCTTCGGTCGTGGTCACGGTAAGGACCGGATTTCAGATAGCTCAGGTCATACGACCGTATCCTTCCAAAGTGGGAGTAGCGCAGATGCTCTTCGTGTCTCTCGAGAGGGATCCGACTTAGTACTTAGTAGCTCGGAAACGGATAGCATTCGCTTGTCCAACTACCATTCCTCCTCATCTGCTCGTGATGTGTCAATGCTCTTTGCGGACCAGAGCACAGCTGTGATCGATCAGACAGATTGGACCCTAAATGTGACACCAGCATCTTTGGAGGCAAAGGCGTTCTCTGTTGAAGACCAAGTACGGGGAGCTAGGGCAGTGCTAGAAGATGCAGGAAACACTGAGATAGTGGCTGACGGTATGGCGCCTACAGACTTGTCAGTAGCTGATCAAGAGGCGGCCTACAAAGCTCAACTAGCTACTCAACTCCTATCAAGCCTACCTGATAGGAATGCAGCACCAGATACTCTGAACTCAAATGTTATAGTAACTGAGGAACTCTATACAGAGCAGTTTACATTGGGGGCGTAGAAGTACAATAATGAAGAAAAATGGATGAGTGGGGAAAGTCTCCTTGCTCATCCAAATGATGGGAGAACAATGACAAAGAATGAATATTCAGAACTAACCGCATTTTTAATTTTTTCAAAACTCAAGGACATCAGTACGAACCAAGTTGATCTGACGGAATTGGCGGAACAATTTCAAACGAGGGGGGAAGTTTTGCTCCTTCAAATCGGTAGGTACTACGGGTTAAAATGTAAGTTAGCAAGGGTGACACCGAAAAAATGGAAGAAAAAAACTGTCTCAACCCTACCTTACCTAGCCAAAGGCAAAGATGGAGATTTCTTTTTAATGTTGGCCTATCGAGAAGAATCTGTTGTCGCCCTTTTTCCAGCAGAGACAACTCCTAGGGTATTGTCCCAGGAAGAGTTATGGGAGATTTGGGAGGGAGACGGCATTTGGATGGTTAAAAAGGGAGAAAGCGCTAGTGAGCAGGCACGATTTAGCTTCCGATGGTTCATTCCTACTATTTTAAAATTTAAAAAGGAATTTGTTCAAGTTCTTTTAGCAGTCTTTCTTGTGCAGTGTTTGGGACTATTGACTCCTATTATGACACAAGTCATCATTGATAAAGTTTTGTCGCATCGGACACTTGCTACACTCTATGTTTTAGCTTTGGGAATTGGTCTAGTCTACCTTTTTGAGCTTATCTTGTCTCTAGCCAAGAACTATCTTTTTACACATACAACCAATAGAATTGATGTCTTACTGAGCTCGAAGTTATTTGCACATTTATTTTCACTCCCCTTATCCTATTTCGAAAGTAGACGGGCTGGTGAGACAGTTGCAAGGGTTCAGGAGTTAAATCACATCCGACAATTTCTAACAGGTACTCCTTTATCAACTTTAATTGATGGTCTTTTTATCACGGTGTATTTGGTAGTGCTCTTTTTGTATAGTACTTCGCTATCTTGGGTAGTTGTTGCGTCGGTTCCCTTTTATATCATCCTGTCACTGATTGTAACACCACTTTTTAGGAAACGGTTAGATGAGAAATTTTATGCAGGAGCCCAGACTTCCTCCTTTCTTGTAGAGTCCATTCAAGGGGTACAAACGGTGAAATCGTTCGCTTTAGAGCCTAAGTTTGAAAGCAAATGGGGAGAACTACAGGCAGACTATGTCAAAGCCAGTTACAAGACAGCCATGTTAGCAGGGACATCAGGCACAATCGCCCAATATATACAGAAAATGTGTGACTTAATTGTTCTATATATTGGAGCACAGATGGTAATGGCAGGACAATTTTCAGTTGGTCAACTTGTCGCATTTCGTATGCTTTCTAGTCGCATTAGTGGTCCAGTATTGCGTTTGGTCCAACTATGGCAAGAGTACCAACAAGCCTCATTATCTGTGACACGTATAGGAGATATTTTTAATTCTCCTAGAGAAGTTGAGGCAAGTTCCGCAAAAGGTCAAGTACCGAGACTCCAAGGAAGTATTGAGTTTGATCACATCACTTTTCGTTATCGTCTGAATACACCAGAAATCTTGCGGCAACTAAGTTTTTCCATAGAACCTGGTCGTATGATTGGAGTTGTTGGTCGGAGCGGTTCTGGCAAGAGCACTATTGCAAAGTTGATTCAAGGCCTTTATCGACCGGAGATGGGCAGAGTACGGATTGATGGTATGGACACCTCTTTATTAGATCCAAAACAATTGCGTAAGCAAATCGGAGTTGTCTTACAGGAAAATTTTATCTTTAATGGAACAGTGAGAGATAACATTGCCATCCACTATCCCACAGCTAGTGTAGAAGAGGTTATTTTAGCAGCAAAACGTGCCGGAGCCCATGATTTTATCTTGGCTTTGCCAAATGGCTACGATACGATAGTCGGAGAAAAGGGGCAAGGCTTATCGGGTGGTCAAAAACAACGCTTAGCCATTGCACGTGCAATTATTGCAGATCCACCTATTTTGATTTTTGATGAGGCAACCTCGGCTCTTGATTATGAATCAGAAAGTATTATCCAACAAAATCTCAAGGCTATCTGTCAAGGTCGAACAGTAATCATGATTGCGCATCGACTATCCACCTTACGTGATGTGGATGCGATTATGGTGATTGATAATGGTAGAATAGATGCTTTTGGCTGTCACGAAGATTTGCTGAAGCAAAAAGGGCTTTATGCTTCTCTATATGAGAAGCAGGTGAAAGGAGAGGTTGATGCTGGATAATAAGAAAGAAAGTATGCTGAGTCGCTATATTCAACGAACGAGCCAGATGAAAGAAGAACGGTTGCGCTATGATTTTATGCCCTCTTTACTTGAAATTATAGAGCGGCCTAGCCACATCGCAGGAAGTGTAATTGTTTTGACAATCTTCACTTTAGTTATTGTAACTGGAATCTGGGCATCAGTTTCGCGTATTGATATAGTTGTCAGGGGGACAGGAACCGTACAGCCTAGCAAAGAGTCTTCAAAACTTTACTCGCAATCCACTGGATTTATTGACTTGGTTCATGTCAAAGAAGGTGACCGTGTGGTAAAAGGACAGACAATTTTGAGTTTGGATCAGACGGTTATTTCTACTCAAGTCCAGCAGATACAGCAGGAAGTCTCACAACTTGAGACGCAAATAAGCGTCTATCAACAGCTGATAAGCGATGTTTTTCAAACGCTAGACTTATCCAGCTATAAAGAAGGAGAGCGTTCTAGCATTGATGCTATTATTAGTGAACAGGCTTATTACCAAGAGTTATGGAGACGGGAGGGGGAAACAATTCGTAATCAGTACGCGGCAATGATACGAGAAAAAATTCTCACTTTCGAAAACAAACTAAGTCTTTCGAAAGTGTCTTTAGAACAAGCAAAATACCAAATGGAGCACTTAATTTTGAAAGCTCCTATTAATGGTAGGGTCCTCTCATTGGCCCAACACCATACAGGAGAGTTGCTAACTCAATCTTCGCCAGTTGCAGTCTTGCTGCCTGATGATGTTCCGTATACATTTACCGGATATTTATCTGATAAGGATATGGCTGATGTGGCTGTTGGTGATGCTGTTGAAATTAAGCTATCTGCTTATCCTTATGCTGACTACGGCTCCATAGCGGGTCAGATTAGTAGTATTGGCTCAACAGCTATAAAAGTAGAAGGTCATGGGATGGTCTATGAAATCGTGATTGATCCGATAATGAAAAAACTCCCAAAGGGTGTTCAGTTGAAATCAGGATTATCAGGGAGTTTTGAAATCAAACAGGGAAGTAGAACTGTACTAGAATACTTTTTGGATCCCATCGTAGGAGGATTAGATGATGGCTTAAAAGAAAAATAAGTTATTAAATATAATTAGTTTTGAAAAGTAGAAGTCCTTCACAATAAACAAAACAGGAATGACTTGACCTCTCTTATCAAGAGAATAAATGCTCCGACTTGTTTGAGACAGACGAAAATTTGATAAATAAAACTTGATAAATTCAATTATTGCTTACAACTTGTTTGAATCTATGTCTGTTTTCAAGCATGTCTATTACTTTTTTTATAAAATGAACGTAATACCAATAAGAACCTGTATTCAAAACCCGGTATTTTTGATTAAAATTTTTTCTTAATCATTATCATCATAATGGGAGTCAATGTTCTTCTAAAAAATATATTTATCATCAAAAAATGCTTTCCTATCTTAGATGAATTTCACTTATAGATTTCCCAAAATAAAAATTCGCTCATTTAGAACTGATTTTGCTATAATGAAGTCATCGTTTTATTTTTTAAGGAGAGAGAAATGACAGATGTGATGTATCCAGATGTCCTTGTCAAGGGAGCTGGAGCCATAAAGGTTGCGACAGTTGGTGATAGTTTAACTTACGGATATGGCTTGGAAAATCGGGAACAAGATGCCTATCCATCTATTTTAGCGGATTTGCTAGGAAGTCATTATCAAGTTAGCAATTTTGGGCTTAGCGGTCGTTCCTTGCAATCAACAGCTGATTTTCCTTATTTTAATGAAAAAAATGCACAACTTTCTTTAGAAAGCGATGCGGATATTGTTATCATTATGATTGGCAGTAATGACAGTCGAGGTCCCTATTGGAATAAGGAAAGATTTGTCAGCGAGTACCGAAAAATGGTAGAGCGTTACATAAACTTACCAAGTCATCCAGATGTTTTTTTGGTCGTGCCACCCTTTGTGCCAACCAGTCGATTTGGGCTGAATAACGTCATTATAAGAGATGAATTGCAAGAGATTATTCCGAAAATTGCCCAAGAATTTGACCTACCCTTTATCAATCTTTATCCCTTAACGGATAGGAAAGAAGCCTATTATAGTGATGGTCTGCACCTCACACCCTTGGGAAATCAGCTAGTGGCACAGACAGTGTTTTCTCATTTATTAGGGGAAAAGGCCTGAGATTTTTCTCGAAGATTATGCTATAATGTTAGGAAAGGAAATGTTTAGGAGAGATTATGGTAAAGCGAGATTTGATAACGCAGATTGTAGTAGGACTATTGTTGGTAGTGGGATTCGTGGTGTTGCGCGTGTGGTTTTTTGAACCAGTCACAATCAATGGTCAAATGGACAATCAATACTTGAAAAAAGATAGTGTCGTACTGGCTTCAAAAAATTCAGATATTACTTATGGAGATTTTGTTCTCTATCAAGTTGATGGAAAAGAGTATGTCGGACGCATTGTTGCGGCGCAAGGCGATACCGTCACTTATATGGACGATGTCCTTTATCGCAACAATAAAATCATTGACGAAAACTATCTAAAGAGAATCAATAAATCGGAATACTATACAGAAGATATGACCATTGCAACATTGACGCAAGGTGAGCATGTCTCTGTCCCTAAAAATGAATATCTTTTGCTCAATGACAATCGTGCAGACAAGCGAGATAGTCGCCAATTTGGCTTAATTGCCAAAAAAGATATTATCGGGCAAGTCTTTTTCCGTATCAGCCCACTCAAGCAATTTGGATTTATCGATACAGGACTGGCAGAGTAATGCTAGTCTTTTTTAGTTATCTATTTGCAAAAATAGACTATACCAATTTATTTCTTGACAAGTAAAAAAACTTGTAATATACTGTAATCGTTCGGGTCTAAAGAGTTTTAAATGAACTAGACCAATTTTAAAAAAGAAACGAAAGCAACCTCAAGGTTGAAGGTAATAAATATGTGTGGGATTGTTGGTGTTGTAGGAAATACAAATGCAACGGAAATTTTGATTCAGGGACTTGAAAAGCTGGAGTATCGTGGATATGATTCTGCGGGTATCTTCGTAACAGGAGCTGGTACAGGTCGTTTGGTCAAGTCAGTTGGACGTATTGCTGATTTGTCAGAAAAAGTTGGTCAACATACAGAAGATACGATTGGTATCGGCCACACACGTTGGGCAACTCACGGCAAACCAACCGAAGACAATGCGCATCCGCACACATCTGCAACAGGACGTCTTGTTCTCGTTCATAACGGTGTGATTGAAAACTACTTGGATATCAAAAATACCTACCTTGCAGGTCACAGCCTTAAAGGTCAAACAGATACTGAAATTGCTGTGCATTTGATCGGTCAATTTGTAGAAGATGGCTTGTCAGTTTTAGAAGCCTTCAAAAAAGCTCTTCATATCATCCAAGGTTCATATGCTTTTGCCTTGATTGATGCAGAAGATGCAGAGACAATTTACGTCGCTAAAAATAAATCACCACTCTTGATTGGTCTTGGCCAAGGTTACAACATGGTCTGCTCAGATGCCATGGCTATGATCCGTGAGACTAGCGAATATATGGAAATCCACGATAAAGAATTGGTTATCGTGAAAAAAGACAGTGTTCAAGTGATGGACTACGATGGAAATGCTATTGAGCGTGGTAGCTACACTGCTGAACTTGACTTGTCTGATATTGGTAAAGGGACTTATCCTTTCTACATGCTCAAAGAAATTGATGAGCAACCAACTGTTATGCGTAAGTTGATTTCGACATATGCTGATGAAGAAGGCAATATGACAGTTGATGCGGACATTATCAAGGCAGTACAAGATGCAGACCGCATTTACATCTTGGCAGCAGGTACTTCTTACAATGCTGGTTTTGCTTCTAAAAACATGCTAGAAGCCTTGACAGATACACCAGTTGAGTTGGGTGTTGCTTCAGAGTGGGGTTACCACATGCCACTGCTCAGCAAAAAACCACTTTTCATCCTCTTGACCCAATCAGGCGAAACGGCTGATAGCCGTCAAGTATTGGTAAAAGCAAATGAAATGGGTATCCCAAGTTTGACCATTACCAATGTACCTGGATCAACTCTTTCTCGTGAAGCAACTTACACCATGCTCCTTCATGCAGGACCAGAAATTGCCGTGGCTTCAACTAAAGCCTATACAGCACAAATCGCCTCCCTTGCCTTCCTCGCAAAAGCTGTCGGTGAAGCAAATGGCAAACAAGAAGCACTTGACTTTAACTTGGTACACGAATTGTCATTGGTTGCTCAGTCAATCGAGTCTACTTTGTCAGAAAAAGACGTGATTGCAGAAAAAGTTGAAAAATTATTGGCAACCACACGCAACGCATTCTACATCGGACGTGGAAATGATTACTACGTAACCATGGAAGCAGCCTTGAAGTTGAAAGAAATTTCCTATATCCAAACAGAAGGTTTCGCAGCTGGTGAATTGAAACACGGTACTATTTCCTTGATTGAAGAGGGAACACCGGTTATCGCTCTCCTTTCTGCCAATGAAAAAGTTGCAGCCCATACACGTGGAAATATCGCGGAGGTAGTATCACGTGGCGCTCATACTCTAGTAATTGCAGAAGAAGGTGTCGAACGTGAGGGAGATGACCTCGTCTTGAACTCCGTACATCCTTACCTATCAAGTATTTCGATGGTTATTCCAACACAATTGATTGCTTATTATGCATCACTTCAACGAGGCTTGGACGTTGACAAGCCTCGTAACCTTGCTAAAGCAGTTACCGTTGAATAGAAAACCAAAGAGAGCAGCAGCTCTCTTTTTGCATATATATACAAAAAACAAGTCAGTATACAAAAAATGAGAGAAGTGTGATATAATAAAATTTGTATAAAATGAAGAGGTTATTATGGATTATATTTTAGATGTATTACCGAGATTATTGAGTGGTGCAGGGGTGACAATCCAAGTATTCTGTATGGTTTTGGTGCTTTCCTTGCCATTGGGTGCAGTTGTCGCTTTCTTGATGCGGATTCATTTTCCGCCCCTACGCTGGTTGCTTAATCTCTATGTTTTGATTATGCGTGGTACGCCCTTGCTCTTGCAGTTGATTTTCATTTATTATGTGTTGCCAACGATTGGAGTGACCTTTGACCGGATGCCAGCTGTCATTATCGCTTTCACGCTCAACTATGCGGCTTATTTTTCAGAAATCTTCCGCGGAGGGATTGATGCGATTCCTGAAGGTCAGTATGAAGCGGCCAAGGTGTTGAAATTTACTCACCTGCAGACCATACGTTACATTATTTTGTCACAAGTCGTGAAAATCGTTTTACCGAGTGTGTTCAATGAGGTCATCAATTTGGTCAAGGATACCTCTCTGGTATACATCCTTGGTGTTGGAGACCTCTTGCAGGTTAGTAAGACAGCAGCCAACCGTGATGCCAGTCTGGCACCGATGTTCATTGCAGGAGCAATATATCTCATCATGATTGGAATCACTACACTTGGTTCTAAGTGGATCGAGAAGAAGTTTGATTATTACAAATAGGAGGAAATATGTTAGAATTACGAAATCTATCTAAGAAATTTGGCAATAAACAGATTTTCTCTCATTATGATTTGTTGATTCCTGAGGGGAATATCATTGCCATCGTGGGGCAATCTGGTGGCGGAAAGACAACTCTGCTCCGTATGCTAGCTG
Source organism: Streptococcus gallinaceus (assembly GCF_024170225.1). Lineage (GTDB taxonomy): Bacteria > Bacillota > Bacilli > Lactobacillales > Streptococcaceae > Streptococcus > Streptococcus gallinaceus. The sequence continues at coordinate 149,852 of NZ_JALJXU010000003.1, forward strand.
GACTAGAGACAATCGACGAAGGCCAGATTTTATACAACGGTGAGGAATTGTCACTGGATGAGCTAGAAAAACGAAACTTGCTTGGTTTTGTCTTTCAGGATTTTCAACTCTTCCCGCACTTGTCTGTCTTGGAAAACTTGACCTTGTCGCCGATTAAGACCATGGGTTTGTCATCTGACGAGGCAGAAAAAAAGGCTAAGAAGTTGCTGGAAAAATTGGGCTTGGCTAATCATGCGACTGCCTATCCATTTTCATTGTCAGGTGGGCAAAAGCAGCGGGTTGCCTTGGCGCGTGCCATGATGATTGACCCAGAGATTATCGGTTATGACGAGCCGACTTCAGCGCTTGACCCTGAGCTGCGTAAGGAAGTGGAAAATCTTATCCTCAAAAATAAGGACACGGGAATTACTCAGATTGTTGTCACTCATGATATGCAGTTTGCAGAAAATATTGCAGACCAGATCATCAAAATTGAACCAAAACACTAGGAGTTTGCTTATGAAACTGAAAAAAATGTTACTAGGAGCGACTGTGCTTCTTGCAGGTCTTGCATTGACAGCTTGTGGAACGAGCAAGAAAACGGAAACGAAAAAAGACAGTTGGGACAGCATTAAATCTGCTAAAAAAGTTACGATTGGTTTTGACAATACCTTTGTACCAATGGGATATGAAGATAAGTCAGGAAAAAATGTCGGCTTTGATATTGACCTAGCAGAAGCGGTTTTTGCCAAATATAACGTCAAAGTTGAATGGCAGCCAATTGACTGGGATTTGAAAGAAACAGAACTCAGTAATGGCAACATCGCGCTCATCTGGAACGGCTATACTGCTACAGCTGAGCGCAAGAAGAAAGTGCTCTTTACGGATAATTACATGGCCAATGCTCAAGTCTTGGTAACGAAAAAGTCTTCAAAAATTGATACAGTGGCGGCTATGAAGGGTAAAGTTTTGGGAGCCCAAGCTGGTTCGTCTGGCTACACGGCTTTTGAAAATCAAGCAGACATTCTCAAAGACATCGTCAAAGACAATGATGCAACGCAATACTCAACTTTTAACGAAGCCTTGATTGATTTGCAAAATGATCGGATTGATGGACTCTTGATTGACCGCGTTTATGCAAATTACTACTTGAAAGAAGAAGGAATTCTTGCAGACTACAATGTCTTAGATGCTGGTTATGACAGTGAGGCTTTTGCAGTCGGTGCACGAAAAGCAGATAAGACCTTGGTTAACAATATCAATAAAGCCTTGAAAGAACTCTATGCAGATGGCAGTTTCCAAAAAATCTCTGACAAATGGTTCGGAGAAGATGTTGCTGCGGATGATATTAAGAAATAAATAGAAACCAGACATGGTCTGGTTTTTTTGTATGTTTGTGACAAAAAAATCTTGGCACAAAAACTGTGACAAAGTTTGAGTGTTTTTGACAGAGGAAGCAAGTTATAATAGACTTATCAAAATGAGTGAGCAAGATAAAAGTTCAATTCTAATTAATCGAGTTTTATACGGTCTCACATCTTAGGGAATTGAGTTCGCCCTAAACTCTTTGGAAAAAAGATAAATCTTCCAAGTATTGACCATACTTTGTCAGGCTTTCTATTTTTCCTTCGAGTTTTATACGGTCTCACATCTTATATTTAGGAGGAGAGAAGACATGGAAAATGGTTCTTCTTGGAAAGTACGGGTTCAAAAACTCGGTACGACGTTATCAAACATGGTTATGCCTAACATTGGGGCATTCATTGCTTGGGGTGTCTTGACAGCACTCTTTATTGAAACAGGTTGGTTGCCAAATGCCCACTTTGCAAAAGCGGTTAGTCCAATGTTGACATATGCTTTGCCACTCTTGATTGGTTATACTGGTGGTCATGCCGTTTACGGTCAACGTGGTGCGGTAGTTGGTGCTATTGCAACATTTGGTGCTATTTCAGGTTCATCTGTTCCAATGTTTATCGGAGCAATGGTTATGGGTCCTCTTGGTGCATGGTGCATTAAGAAATTTGATGAAAAATTCCAATCAAAAATCCGTGCAGGGTTTGAAATGTTGGTTAATAACTTCTCAGCAGGTTTGATTGGTTTTGCCCTTCTCTTGATTGCCAATAAATTGATTGGTCCAGTTGTAGCAAGTTTGACAGAAGCGATTGGTAACGGAGTACAAGTTTTGGTTGACCTCCATCTTTTGCCACTTGCAAACATCTTGATTGAACCAGCTAAAGTTCTCTTCTTGAATAACGCCCTTAACCACGGTATCTTTACACCTCTTGGTACAGAGCAAGTTCTTCAAACAGGTAAATCAGTTCTCTTCCTTTTGGAAGCAAACCCTGGTCCAGGTCTTGGTATCCTCCTTGCCTTTGCAGTCTTTGGTAAAGGTTCAGCTAAATCTTCTTCATGGGGTGCTATGATCATCCACTTCCTTGGTGGTATCCACGAAATCTACTTCCCATACGTTATGATGAAACCAGCTCTCTTCCTTGCAGCTATCGCAGGTGGTGTAGCAGGTACATTTACAAATGTTCTTCTTGGCTCAGGTTTGTCTGGACCAGCTTCACCAGGTTCTATTATCGCTATTGAATTGATGGCTCCTAAAGGTGTGTGGCCACACGTGAATGTATTCCTTGGTGTTCTTGTCGCAGCAGCAGTTTCATTCCTTGTCGCAGCTGTTATCTTGAAAGCAGATAAATCTGAAGGTGATGATTTGGCAAAAGCGCAAGCAGCAACAAAAGCAGCTAAAGCAGCTTCAAAAGGTCAAGCTCTTCCAGTTTCAGCAGAAATTTCAACAGACGCTGTTAAACAAATCATCTTCGCATGTGATGCAGGTATGGGTAGCTCAGCAATGGGCGCATCTCTTCTTCGCAAAAAAGTACAAGAAGCAGGTCTTGATATCCCTGTAACAAATAAAGCTATCTCAACACTTGAGGATACTGATTTGACATTGATTGTCACACAAGAAGAATTGACACTACGTGCACAACAACGTACACCACGCGCCATCCATGTTTCAGTAGATAACTTCTTGACATCACCAAAATACGATGAAATCGTAGCAAAATTGGCAGACAAGGCACCAGCTGAAAAAAAGTCTGAAGCCGTAGGCCAAGCAACAAGTCAAGCTAGCCTCGTAGGTGTAGAAAAAGTGGTATTTGCCTATGATAAGGCACAGGGTTCAGCGACTATGGGTAAAGAAACCTTGAAAGCTATTTTCAAGAACAAGAACATCACCATCCCAGTTGAAACAGTTGCCTACACAGGGTTGGCTCAATTAAACAATCCAGCTATCTTAGTGGTTGTTACTGCAGATAAAGCAGCAGGTGTAGAAGCTATTGCACCAGCAGCTCGTATCCTTGCGGTAGATAGTCTTGTTACTACACCAGACTACGACAAATTGGTCGCAACAATCTAAGACTTAGCAAACAATTTATAGTATAATAAGGCTATGCTATTAACCAAACGTGAAGAACAATTATTGAAAGCTTTCCTAAAAGTGGGAAAGCTTTCGTTGAAAGAAATGGCTGAAATTTTACAAGTTTCCAGTCGGACGGTCTATCGCACCTTGTCAGATTTGACGGTAACCTTGGCGGATGAGGGGATTCTCATTATCAAGGAGGGAAAGAAATACCATCTGTCTGGAGATTTGGATAATGTGCAGCTGGATTCATCTTTAGAAGAATTTTCAGTTAGTGAACGTCAGTTACGGATTGCTTATAGTCTTCTGACCAGCTCCTCTCCCATTACCAATGAACAGTTGCAAGATATTTTTCTTGTTTCCAATGTCACCATTATCCAAGATATGGCTGTTTTAGAGAAGCGCTTGAGTGATTTTGGATTAGAATTGGTGCGGGTAAAGGGCTACAGTATTGGAGGGCCTGGGGCGAATCGTAGACGTTTTCTAGCAAATCTTCTAACAAATGCTATTTCGGTGCATGATTTTTGGCATGATAACATCACAGAGTTTACCATTCTCAATCCAGAGATGACAGGTGTGATTCGGCAGGTTTTTGAAGAACACCAAGCCAGTCTGGGTGAACTGGATGCCAAGCTAAAAGAGTTTTTGATGATGTTGTTGAGTTTGGCGGACAATCAGGGAGACTTGTATTCACAGGTCAATGTCTCCAAGGACGCGCTGGATATTTCACAAAAATTGTTTGCGGATTTGGCCAAGGCGACAAAGCATTTTTACAACATTCAAGAGATTATTTATTTTGCAAATATCTTGGATGAGGTGATCTTGAAGCGGCAGGAAGTCCCCCTTTTCCGGGAAAAATTTGACAGTGAGTTTTATTACAATGTATCTCAGTTGGTGGATTCGGTGTCGCGCTTTACCAAGATTGATTTCGTTAAGGATAAGATGCTCTTTCAGTTATTATTCAATCACTTGAAGTTGAGTTTGGCAGTGCCGCAGCTCTTTCCGGAGCATTCCTTGTCAAATGTAGCTCATCTAGCAACGCAGAACAATCAATTCTTGCATAGTCTAGTTAGCTTGCTCATGAAGGATATTTTTCCACCATTTTTACAAAATGAATACGAGTACGAGCTGGTAACGTTGCATTTTGCAGCGAGTCTGCGTCGCAGTCCGGATATTTATCCTATTCGCATTCTTTTGTTAACGGATGAGCGTCCGCTGACGACGAGTGTCCTGGTCTCTAAAATCAAAAACATTGCTCCATTTGTCGAGTTAATCGATGTGAAAAGCACAACGGATTTACCTCATTTACAGCTGAAACAGTATGATTATTGTCTGTCTACGAAACCTCTTTCGCATGAGGGAATTGACTTGATTTCAACTTTTCCAAATACGCAGGAAATCTTAGAATTACAGGAAACCTTGCAGTGCATCCAAGAAAATCGAACCATTTCTGCGCGTGAAGATATTCGCCCAGAAGTTTCCTATGATTTGCAAGCCTACATCCAGTCGTCAAGCCAACTCTTGCAACATTTTGACTTTGACATGATTGACAATCCAGCTGGTTTTGAAGCAACCGTTTATCAGATTATCGAAAACTTATCTGTCGTGACGGACGGTGATTATGTGGCTAAGAAGATTTTGGCACGATTTGAGACCAGTCCATTAGCCATTCCAAATACCAATTTGGCGCTTTTGCACACGCAATCAAGCAAGGTGAACTCAAGCCAATTTATGGTGGTTGAATTATCTCAACCTGTTCAAGCCTTGTCCATGAATTACCAACAAGAAGAAGTCAAACGGATTCTGGTCATGTTGACAAAATTGGATGAAAACCAAGAAATGCGTGATTTGATGACAGCCATCAGCCAGTCGATTATCGAAAATAAATTGTACACTGAAATTTATCGAGCGGGAAATCGGGACATCATTTACCACCTGCTCAATACCATCTTTACTGAAAAAATTAAAAAATTGGAGAACTAACATGGAATTTCAAAAAGAACTTATCAAATTAAATCAAACATTTGCGACAAAGGAAGAAGCCATTCGTTTCTGTGGTCAGCAATTGTTTGAAGCTGGACATGTCAATGAGGCTTACATCGAAGCCATGATTAAACGTAACGAAGAATTGTCAGTCTACATGGGCAACTTCATTGCGATTCCTCATGGAACAGACGATGCGAAAAAAGAAGTCCTTTCATCAGGCATTACGATTGTACAAGTGCCTGCTGGTGTGAATTTTGGAACAGAAGAAAATCCAAATACAGCAACTGTTCTTTTTGGGATTGCAGGACTTGGCGATGAACATTTGGAAATTATCCAAAAAATTTCAATCTTTTGTGCGGATGTTGACAATGTTGTCAAATTGGCAGATGCCCAATTAGCAGATGAAGTAATCGCTTTACTCGATAGCGTTGCCTAAGAAAGAAGGAAGAAAATGAAAAAAGCAGTACATTTTGGTGCCGGAAATATTGGTCGTGGATTTATCGGAGAAATTCTCTTTGAAAATGGTTTTGAAATCGCCTTTGTGGATGTCAATGAAAAAATTATTGATGCCTTGAATGAGCGTGGTTCATACGAGATTGAAATTGCAGAAGACGGCCAACGCCACATTGCCGTTTCAGGCGTTCGTGGGATTAACAATGCTAAAAATCCTGAAGATGTTGTGGCAGCTATTGCAGAAGCAGACTTGATTACAACCGCCATCGGTCCAAATATCTTGCCTTTCATCGCAGGCTTGATTGCACAAGGGATTGAAGCGCGTAAGGCTACTGGCAATCAACAACCAATTGATGTGTTGGCTTGTGAAAATATGATTGGTGGATCAGCTTTCCTTTATGAAGAAGTGAAAAAACACCTTTCAGAGGAAGGTTTGGCATTCGCAGAAGAATTTGTCGGTTTCCCAAATGCAGCTGTTGATCGTATCGTACCAGCCCAATCACATGAAGATTCCCTCTTTGTAGTCGTTGAACCATTTAACGAGTGGGTGGTTGAGACAAGCCGCATGAAAAATACAGAACTTCAGTTAAATGGTGTTCACTACGAAACTGACTTGGAACCATTTATCGAGCGGAAACTTTTCTCAGTAAACTCTGGACATGCGACTTCAGCCTATACAGGTGCTTACTACGGTGCAAAAACAATCCTTGAAGCCCTTCAAAATGTCACCGTTAAAAACACTGTAGAAGCTGTTTTGGCAGAAATCCGTAGTCTTTTGATTGCGAAATGGAACTTTGATGAGGCAGCCTTGGTTGAATACCATAAGGTCATCATTAGCCGTTTTGAAAATCCATTTATCGTGGATGATGTCACACGTGTGGCTCGCACACCAATCCGTAAGCTTGGCTTTGACGAGCGCTTCATTCGGCCAATCCGTGAATTGAAAGAATGCGGACTGCGCTACGATAATCTTCTCAATACAGTGGCTTATGTTTTCCAATACCGTGATGAAGCAGATGAGCAGTCTGTTCAATTGCAAGCTCTCTTGGCTGAAAAGTCATTGACAGAAGTTGTCCAAGAGGTGACTGGTTTGACAGATGCAGACTTGATTGCTGAAATCGTAAATGCGGTAGAAGTCGCTTAATAAATCAAAAAAGAGCCCTTGAGCTCTTTTTATTGATCGTTTTTTTTAGAAACTTGGTGGAAGACGATTTGCCAGACTTCCTTTCGACGCCAAAGCGATGTATGAACACGATTATCCAGCTCGAAGGTGACGAGTTTTGATTTTTGACTAATGGATGTCATCTGGTAGTTGTGCATCTGTCCCTGCGGAAGTTGCTGAATGGCTAAAGTTTGTACCTTGTCCATGTAACGGCCGTCGGATGTGATAAAGGTGTAGTTGTCAGCGAAGAAATCTTCGAAACCTTTTTCTTGTGCCAGTATCTGTCCTTCGAAGCGGTAAAGTTTGTCATAGACATGCTCGTACATTTCGTCGTGGGGAATGGCAGACGGTTCTACGTGGATATCAACATCGAAGACCCCGTATTTTAGCTTGAGGAGTTCTTCAACATGCTCGGTAATTTCGTGGCTTTCATAGACAGAGAGGTCGGGATTCATTTCCAGGACAATGTCGAGGTAGATATTGGCTCCGTACGTCCGGCCTCGTTGTGATTTGACAGAAACGATTTTGGGGAGTTTTAAGATATCTTCTTCATACTGGTGGAGGAGATTTTCATCAAAACCATCAGATAAGGTAAAGAAGCTTTCCATAAAAATCTCATATGCCGTTTTGAGAATGAAAAATGTGATGATAATAGCTGCAATCTTATCAATAATGGTCCAACCCATAGCAGCTGCAAATACGGCGATGGACGTTCCGATTGAGGTAACAGCATCCGATAAATTGTCCTTGGCAGCTGCTTCTAGAGCACGAGAACGTGCTTTTTTGGCGAGTCGCTTGTTGTACTCGTAGACGCCCAGCATGACGATGGCGGAGACAACTCCGACAATGGCACCCATTTTATCAATCTCGACGACTTGGTTGTTGAGGATTTTTTGAATGGTGCTGGCCAAGACTTGGAAACCAACCACAAACATGATAAAGGATGTGATGAGGCTGGCCAGATCTTCCATTTTCCAGTGGCCAAAGCGATGGTCGGTATCCGCAGGTTTTTGTGCCATGCGGAGTCCTAGTAAGACGGCGACATTCCCAATAATGTCAGAAATGTTATTGAAAGCATCGGCAGTTAAGGCATCAGAGTGGAAGAGATTTCCTGCTGCTAGCTTGCAGCCAGACAGGAGGACATAGGCTGCGATAGAGAGGATAGCTCCCTTCTCAGCAGCCTTGAGATTTTTCATTTGATCTTGCATGGTATCTCCTTTGTATCCATTTATTCTAGCAAAAATAGAGCTATTTTTCAAAGAAAGGAAACGAACAAAAAAGAGCCAGAGGCTCTTTTTTAGTAGATCTCAATATCTCCTGACTTCGTTTGGAGAATGAGGTCAGCATGGGATTCTGGAGCGTGGTAGGTATACCCACGTCTCGTTTTCACAAGAGGAAGATTGGTTTCACAGTCGCCAAAATTGGTTTCGATTTGAAGTGAGGTGGTCTGTGCTGCCGCAGCAAATCCATTGATTTCCATATCACCAGAAGCAGTAGTCAAACTAGATTTTCCTGAAAAATTGCAATGGTGTAGCTCCATGTCGCCACTAGCACTTTGAAGAGTGACCTGTTCAAGCTGACTTTTGTTGATTTCCATATCGCCAGCTCCTAGTTGGATTTGAGAATAGTTGATTGTGCTGTCTGTCAAGCTAATATCTCCGCTTCCAATCTGAATGATTCCTTTTTTAACTTGGCATGAACGGAGGTCCATATCACCCGATCCTGCACTTAATTTGACCTGGGTCAATTGACACTGTTTCAAATCCATATCGCCAGAACCAGTTTGAATGGTTCCAGATGTGATAGCTAGATGTCTTGTCATCACATCTCCGCTACCGAGTTGGATACTGACTTGCTCCAGTTTTTTATCTTGTGGAATGTACAGCTTAATGGTATTTCCAGAGAAGACTTCTGTCAGAATCCCTTTTATGAGAAATTCCATGTTAAAGCCAAATGAAAATTTTTCTTTTTGCTTGTTAAAGGATTGACGGATGTTAAGATGGCCATCCGTGTTTTCAATTTCAAGCTGGTTAGTGCTATCCGCAAGCAGGTAGGCATTTTTTTCCTCTGTTGGGAAAATGGAAATGTCTAGCGATCCGAAATGCAGGGACAGCTGATTAAAGTCGTCTAGGTCTACGCGGGCTTGGTTTGAATCAGCTTCTCCTTGAGAGAATGTAGTGTCTTCCTGATGGAAATTAGAGTGATTGGAAGTATTTTCTTTTTGCTGGATGGTAGCTGGGCTAGATGCAAGTTTGCTGAGTAATTCGTTTGCGACTTCTTTTGGACTGCCTAATCCGTCTAGAATGCTGGATTCATTTTCAGGACCTGCTTCTTCAAAAAGCTCTGTAAAGTAGTCAATGGCTTCATTGTATTCTTCTCGTGGAAGTGGTTGGAGTAGCTGTGCTAATTCGTCTAAAAATTGTGTCTGTGTCATTTGCGGAGGCTCCCTTCAATAATTTGGTCGATGCTTGTTTTGTAGTGTTCCCATTCTTGCTGGAGAAAGGGGAGATGCTCTTGTCCCTCGGTCGTAATCGTATAGTACTTACGCTTGCGTCCTTGGAATTCTTGTGAATAGGTGGTCAGAAATCCAGCTTTTTCCAACTTTTTCAAGATGGGATAGAGGGTGGATTCTTTGAAATCGGCGACCAATTTGATGGTTTGGCTAATCTCGTATCCATAGGAATCATGTTTTTCGATGATGGATAGAACCAAAAATTCAATCAAAATGGATGAAACTGGGTAATACATCCTGTCCTCCTTATGTATAAATATTTTATATATAAATAATATACCTATACACAAATTATGTCAAGAACTATATATATAAAATTTTTATATTTTTTGTCCAAGAGTGATTTATGATATAATTTGCTGAGAAAGAAGATGTTGTATGATAGCAATATTGTTGAAAGCCTTCGGTTTTATGCTGGTCATTGGCTTAGGATATTATCTAAAAATGATGGGCATTGTCGAGAAGAAGGATGTTAAGATTTTCTCAACCATTGTCATGAATGTGACCTTACCCTGTGCTCTTTTGGCGTCGGCTTCAGAAGTGAAGTTGTCTGGACTTTTATTGATTCCATTATTACTCGGTTTCGCTAGCAACCTGCTCATGGATGCTATCGGCTACTGGGAGGCTCGCAAGGGGAGCATCGTGGAAAAGGGTGCAGGTATGGTTCAGATTTCAGGTTTTAATATCGGAACCTTTAGTCTTCCGTTCATTCAGACTTTTTTTCCAGCTTCTTACCTGACCAGCGTTCTCTTGTTTGATACGGGAAATGCACTCATGGTTTTGGGTGGAAATTACACACTTGCAGCTAGTCTTAATCACGAAAAAGAGCCCATGATGCTGAAAATGATTGGAAAAAATTTGTTTTCGTCTCTTCCATTTAAAGTTTATCTCGGAACCTTGCTCTTAGCTGCTTTTCATATTTCCATTCCACAAGAGATACTCTCCATTACCAATATTGCAGGCAATGCAAATCCATTTTTAGCCATGCTCATGTTAGGAATGATGGTGGATGTGGAGGTTAACTGGAAAGATTGCAAGCGATTGATGAAGCTGTTAGCTATTCGTGTAACCATGGCTTTGGGGCTGGGAGTAGCCTTCTATTTTCTTTTGCCTATTCCACTTGACATGCGGCAAATGCTGATTATCTGCGTGGCCTCTCCAATTTCAGTCGTGGCTCCAGTTTATGTCATGCAGCTGGATGGGAATGCGTCAGAAGCAGCCAATCTTAACTCACTGAGCATTCTTGTCAGTTTACTGGTCATGACGGCGCTCATGGTTTTGTTTAGAGTATAATAAAAAGCCTGATAGCAGGCTTTTTATTGTTTGTCATAAGCAACAATACCAAGAATCACGTCAACAGCTTTTTCCATGGTTTCGACTGAAACGAATTCGAAGCGGCCGTGCATGTTTTCCCCACCTGCAAAGATGTTTGGTGTTGGAATTCCCATAAAGGAAATCTTAGAGCCATCTGTTCCACCGCGAATTGGTTCGATAATTGGCTTAATGTCAAGATTTTCCATCACTTCTTTGGCAATATTGATCGGAGTCATGTCTTTTTCAATGACTTTTTTCATATTGTAATACTGGTCGTGGAGGTTAACGATGACGCGTGGTGTGTCAAAAGCAGCATTCATGTTTTCTGCAATATCGAGCATGACCTGCTTGCGTGCTTGGAAATCTTCTTCTTCAAAGTCACGGATAATGTAGCTTGTTGCGGCTTGGTCAACGCTACCAGTCATGTCCATGAGGTGATAGAATCCTTGGTAGCCGTCTGTTTTTTCAGGGCGGTCTGCTTCAGGAAGAGCATTGTGGAAGTCGATAGCCAGTTGGAAGGCGTTGATCATCTGATCTTTGGCAGAACCTGGGTGAACATTGCGTCCGATGAAGTCAATTTTTGCAGCGGCAGCGCTAAATGTTTCGTACTGCAATTCGCCAAGAGGCCCACCGTCAACTGTGTAAGCGAAGTCGACATTGAAGTCTTCAACATCAAACTTATTGGCACCGACGCCGATTTCCTCGTCTGGACCAAAGCCAACGCGGATTTCGCAGTGCTTGATTTCTGGGTGTGCAACTAGGTATTCGATAGCAGTCATGATTTCAGCGATACCGGACTTATCATCTGAACCTAGCAAGGTTGTTCCGTCTGTAGTTACCAAGGTTTGACCAAGATAATTTTTCAACTGAGGGAAGTCTTTTGGATCAAGGTTGAATCCAGAAGTACCAAGCGTAATAGGATTTCCGTCATAGTTTTCAATAATCTGTGGTGCGACACCTTCGGCATTGAAGTCGGCTGTATCCATGTGTGAAATGAAGCCAATCTTGCGTGTCAAGGCTGGGTCGTTGGCAGGAAGGGTACCGATACAGTAGCCGTTTGGCAAGTAGTGAACGTCCTGCAAGCCGATTTTTTCCATTTCAGGTAAGAGGATATTTTTGGCAAATTCAACCTGGTTTTGTGTACTAGGTGTGGTTGTTGAGTTTTCGTCAGAGCGGGTGTTTTCTTTTACATAGACCAAGAAACGCTCGAGTAGGTTAGGGTATCTCATGTTTTCTCCTTTTAGATGGTGTTTAGTTTAAGATGTATTGGTGAATGGCCTGTGCCACACCGTTGTCGTTATTGCTAGCGGTGGTAGCATCTGCCAGTGCTTTGATATGGTCATCGGCATTTCCCATGGCAATGCTGAGTCCGGCAAATTTGAGCATTTCAATGTCATTGTTGGCATCGCCCATGGCCATAATTTCGCTAGGATCAATGTTCAATAGTTTGGCTAGTTTTTTGAGAGCAGAAGCCTTGCTGACTCCGAGTGGCAGGACTTCATAAATGGTTTTCTGCGAACGAACACCGTTGAAACGTTGGGTCAGTTCTTCTTGGTGGCGTTCTTGAAATTCATCGCAGGCTGCTTGACTTCCAACATACATGCCTTGGAAAAGGTGTCCAGGAAATTGAATTGCCTGGTCTAGCGGGAGGGTGATGGGTTCTAAAAAGACGACTTCCGTATCTGCTTTGACATAGTCATTTGCCTCCTCATCTAGGACAAAGTAGTGTTCCTCATCAAATAAAGTCAGTTGCAGCTGGCTATCCTTTGCAAATCCTGCTAGATAGGCGATATCATCTGGAGATAATTCAGCCCAATCAACCAAGCTCCAATCCTTGGTTTGGTGAGTTGAGCAACCATTGTTTACGATGACGTATTCATTTTCAGCGTCTAGGTTTAATTGGTCAAAATAGGGCTTGACGCCAGGCAACATCCGACCGGTGCACAGGACTAATTTGACTCCGGCATCAACAGCTTTATGGATGGCTTGGATATTTTCTTGGGACAGTCTTTTTTGGTCATCCAGTAAGGTGCCGTCCATATCAAGTGCTAGTAATTTAATCATAGCTTCCTCCTAAAAGTCACTAGGAACATTATAGCACAAATCAGGAAAGGCTTACAGGGAATGTGATATAATATAGAAAATTAGGAGGAATTAGGATGAATCAAATAAAATGCCCGCATTGTGGGACAGCTTTTCAAGTCAACGAAACAGAATACAGCGAGCTCCTAAGTCAGGTCAGAACAGCAGAATTTGAACAGGAAATTCATGACCGTTTGGCGCGTGAAGTAGCCTTGGTCGAGGAAAAAGCAAAAAATCAGCAGCAAGAAAGTTTAGGAAAAAAAGATGCTGAAATTCAAGCCCTAGAAGCAAAAATTGCCAACTTTGGGACAGAAAAAGCCTTGGTCGCAAAAGAAACAGAGCAGCAGTTATCCAGTCAATTAGCTGAAAAGGATAAGCAGTTGCAGGAGCTCATGGCTCGTCTTGACAAGATGCAATTGGAGCACGAACATCAACTACAAAAAGAATTAGCCAATCTGGAAAAAGAACGAGACTCGGCTAAAAATCAATTGATTCTACAAGAAAAAGAAAGTCAGCTGGCGCTGACAGCCTTGGAAAGTGATTACCAAGTCCAGCTCAAGGCAGCCAATGAACAGGTAGAATTTTACAAGAATTTCAAGGCACAACAGTCTACAAAGGCAATCGGTGAAAGTCTTGAAATTTACGCAGAAACCGAGTTTAACAAAGTTCGTGCCTATGCCTTTCCTCGTGCGCAATTCGGCAAGGACAATACTGTATCAGGTTCCGGCTCAAAAGGAGACTTTATTTTCCGTGAAGCAGATGAAAATGGAGTCGAGTTCATTTCGATCATGTTTGAAATGAAAAATGAGGCGGATGCGACCAAGACTAAGCATAAAAATAGTGATTTTTATAAGGAATTAGACAAAGATCGTCGCGAGAAAAAATGTGAATATGCAGTCTTGGTTTCCATGTTGGAGGCGGATAGCGATTATTTTAACACGGGCATTGTCGATGTTAGTCACGAGTACGAAAAAATGTACGTTATCCGACCCCAGTTCTTTATTCAGCTGATTGGGCTCTTGCGAAATGCGGCCTTGAACAGCCTATCTTATAAGCAAGAATTGGCTCTGATTCGTGAGCAGAATATTGATATTACGAATTTCGAAGATGACTTAAACGCCTTTAAAATAGCTTTCGCTAAGAACTACCAGTCAGCGTCAACAAATTTTGGGAAAGCGATTGATGAGATTGACAAGGCCATCAAATGTATGGAAGAAGTTAAAAAATTCTTGACCACTTCTGAAAATCAGCTCCGCTTGGCCAACAATAAATTGGACGATGTCTCTGTCAAAAAATTGACACGCAAAAATCCAACCATGAAAGCAAAATTTGACGCTTTGAGCGAGCAATAAATCATTAAAACGTGATGATTTTATTGAGATATCTAAGAAAGGAAAGGTATGGATTATATTTTACTTCTGCGTGGCATCAATGTTGGCGGAAAAAACAAGGTCAGTATGCCCATATTGAAGGAACAGCTGGTCGCCGTGTTGCAGCAATGTTTTCAGAAAGAGTATGAGTTTCAGCTGAATTTTTCATTGGTCAATACACAGGATTTTCTAGCGGAAAAGGTGGCTGATTGGTGGGAAGAAGAGATGGCACGACGAGATGTGCTCTTTGTCACGCAGGATTTGACCATTGACGCGATTTCTGACTCACTTCAGGCAATGCCACTTGGAAATGAGCGGCTGTACATTGGACACAAAGCCATATTCTGGGGGAAAATGGACGAGGCAGACTACCTCAAAACCGCCTACCACAAACAACTCATCAAGCAAGCCTACTATCGCCAACTGACTATTCGTAATGGAAAAACCTATGCCAAACTCCGAGAACTGGCTGAGGAGAGAACCAAAAACGATAGACTTATCTAGTCTATCGCTCTTACTCTGTAGCAATGCTCTGAAGCAAGATAACTGCTGTAGTAACAGGTAACATGCGTACACGGTTTAGGCTGAGTAAGCCATTAGCAGCAGTTGCAAGTCCTTCATTTGTCGTAACACCGAGTTTGTAGTTGCTGTTTCCAGCGATGGTTAAGGTGTCGTTTGAGTAGCGTCCTGCTGGGTAGGCGACGGCAATAGTGTCCTGGTTGAGTTCAGTATCGAGATAGTGTTTCGAATTTTGTAGCTCAGCTGTTTGGTTTTCAATGCTTGAATATTCCAAGTCTGGGTGATTGACCGTATGACTTTGTAGGGAAATGTTATGTTGCTTCATTTCCTTCATCTGCTCCAGTGTCAGATTGCCTTGATTGCCAACAGTACCTGTGATGACATTGTTGGTGGCTTTCATGTTGTATTTTTTGAGGATAGGATAGGCCACATCATGGAAATCCCAGAGGCTATCATCAAAGGTAAGCCAGACAACTTTTTTACCTTCTGGTAAAACATTTTCGGTCAATACCTTGTAGGCTTCTTCAGGAGAAAGCGTGTAGTAACCTGCGTTTTGCAAGGCTTGTAAATGACTTTCAAAGGTTGTTGGGTCGACAATCAGATTGGCATTGGCTTCCTCGCCTGCTCCCATGACGTGGATGGCATGGTACATGAGGATAGGAACTTTGACAGGAGCCTTCTGTTTGACCCAGTTGACGTCTGCCGCAGCCGTAGCCGAGCTGGCTGTGGTTGATTGCTCAGTCTCTGATTTTTTTGCAGTATTTTTTTCGGATGACTTAGAAATTGCCGTGCTAGTTTTTGTCGTCTCATGATTAAATAAATGAGAAATGGCATTGGTTTTTACGACTAAAAATGTAGAAATGAGTAGAAGAATAAGCGCCAGTGCAATCCCGGTTCGTTTTCGTCGTTGCTGGCGTTTCTTTTCTTGGCGTTGAGCAGAACGATTTTGTCTTGTGGTCATAGGAACCTCCTTGTTTTTTTCCTTTTATTATAACAAAAAAACTAGTGGCAAATTATCAGAAAATTTGGTATAATACTCAAAATATAGAAATCGAAGAGGGAATTATATGGTTGTCAATATCGCCTTATTAGGTTTTGGAACGGTCGCAAGCGGCGTACCCTTCCTATTGAAAGAAAATACAGAGAAAATCAAACAAGCGGCACAAGATGATATCCGTATCGCAAAAGTCTTAGTGCGGGATGATGCTGAGAAAGAACGCCTTCAAGCTGTGGGACACGATTATGATTTTGTGACCAATATTGATGCGATTTTATCAGATGAAAGCATTCAAATTGTCGTTGAGCTCATGGGGCGTATTGAGCCTGCTAAGACATTTATTACACGTGCTCTGGAAGCTGGTAAACACGTTGTGACAGCTAATAAAGACTTGATGGCAGTTCATGGTTCAGAGCTGCGCGCTGTTGCGGAAAACCACGGCGTTGCCCTCTATTATGAAGCTGCGGTAGCAGGTGGTATTCCAATCTTGCGTACCTTGGCAAATTCTTTCGTTTCAGATAAGATTACACGTGTACTCGGTGTCTTGAACGGTACATCCAACTTCATGATGACCAAGATGGTGGATGAAGGATGGACTTACGAGCAAGCTTTGCAAACTGCGCAAGAACTTGGTTATGCGGAGTCTGACCCAACTAACGATGTGGAAGGAATAGATGCGGCCTACAAAGCAGTTATTCTTAGCCAATTTGCCTTTGGGATGACTATTGATTTTGATGACGTAGCCCACAAAGGAATTTCAAATATTCGTCCTGAAGATGTGGCCGTCGCCCAAGAATTGGGCTATGTCATCAAGCTAGTTGGCGATGTTCAGGAGACGGAGTCAGGTGTGTCAGCTGAAGTTTCACCGACATTTTTGCCAAAACAGCACCCACTTGCCAGTGTCAATGGTGTGATGAATGCAGTCTTTGTAGAGTCAATTGGGATTGGGCAATCTATGTTTTATGGGCCAGGGGCTGGTCAAAAGCCAACCGCTGCCAGCGTAACGGCTGACATCATCCGTATCGTTCGCCGTCTCAAAGAAGACAATGTCGGCAAAGCCTTCAATGAATTTAGTCGATCTGTTCAGTTAGCAGCAAAAGATGATGTCAAGAGTGAGTACTATTTCTCTATTGCGACGCCAGATGAAAATGGGAAAATGCTTCGCGCAGCAGAGATTTTCAACAGTGAAGCTGTGTCATTTAAGCAAATTTTGCATCAAGCTTCTGATGGACAGTATGCCCGTTTGGTGATTGTTACACACGAGATGAGCAAGACTCAACTTGAAAATGTTACTGAAAAGTTGAATACTGTATCTGATTTCCAAGTTGGCAATATCTTCAAAGTATTGGGAGAATAGTATGAAAATTACTGTACCAGCAACGTCAGCTAATATTGGACCAGGATTTGACTCGGTCGGTGTTGCCTTGTCGAAGTACCTGACCATCGAAATCCTCGAAGAACGAGAGGATTGGTTTGTCGAACACGACTTGGAATATGTACCGACAGATAAGTATAATTTGCTCATCAAAACGGCCTTGACAGTCAAGTCAGACTTACAACCTCATCACGTAAAAATGGTCAGCGACATTCCTCTAGCACGGGGACTGGGCTCTTCTAGCTCGGTCATTGTAGCAGGAATTGAATTAGCCAATCAGCTCGGAAAATTGGAACTAAGTCAAGAAGAAAAGCTGGAAATCGCGACGAAAATCGAAGGTCATCCAGACAATGTTGCGCCAGCTCTTTTCGGAAATATGGTCATTGCATCCTACGTCGATAAAAAAATCAATGCAGTTACCGTAGCATTTCCTGAAACGGCTTTTGTTGCTTTCATTCCAGATTACCAATTGCGCACAAGTGATAGCCGCAATGTATTGCCTAATCAGCTATCTCATAAAAAAGCAGTTGCCGCGAGCGCTATTGCCAATGTAGCAGTAGCAGCTCTCCTAACAGGAGACATGGTAAGAGCCGGACAAGCCATTGAATCAGATATGTTCCACGAGCAATACCGTCAAAAATTGGTTAAGGAATTTCACACAATCAAAACAATTAGTCGTGAAAATGGTGCTTATGCTACTTACTTGTCGGGTGCAGGCCCAACTGTCATGGTTCTAGCACCTTTTGATAAAGTCGACCAAATCATTGCAAAAATCAAGGCCGAAAATCTAGAAGGAGAAGTCTGCCAACTAAGTGTAGACACTCAAGGAATTTTGGTGGAAGAATAGTGGAAAGAAGGCTAGGGAGCAATCCCAGTCTTTTTTCTTTTTCTAAGAAGATCTGCTAAGATTATGATATAATAGCAAGAGTATATTATTTTTGAATCGAGACATTATGAGAGATAAAATTGCTAAGGCATTAAATGGAATTGATATTCGTTTTGATGAGCCCTTAAAAGGCTATACATACACAAAAGTCGGAGGTCCAGTTGACTATCTGGCTTTTCCTCGTAACCGCTTTGAAATCGTTCGAATTGTTGAATTTGCAAACCAAGAAAATATCCCTTGGATGGTTTTGGGAAATTCTAGTAATATTATTGTCCGAGATGGTGGTATCCGTGGATTTGTGATTCGGATGGATTGTCTGAATTCGGTCACCGTGTCTGGTTATACGATTGAGGCAGAGGCTGGGGCAAATTTGATTGAAACAACGCGCGTGGCCTTGCACCATTCCTTGACAGGTTTTGAGTTTGCTTGTGGCATTCCAGGAAGTGTTGGCGGTGCAGTCTTTATGAATGCGGGGGCTTACGGTGGGGAAGTAGCCCATATCTTGGTATCCGCTCAAGTCTTGTCGCCGTCTGGTCATGTAACAACCATGGATGCTCGTGAGTTGCGTTTTGGCTACCGGTCATCGATTTTACAGGAAAATGGAGCCATTGTATTATCTGCAAAATTCGCTCTCAAACCTGGAAATCACACAGTGGTTGAACAAGAAATGAAGCGGTTGACACATTTGCGTGAGCTCAAGCAACCCTTAGAATATCCATCATGTGGATCTGTTTTCAAGCGTCCTGTTGGACATTTTGCAGGCCAATTGATTATGGAAGCTGACTTGAAAGGTTACCGCATCGGTGGCGTAGAAGTCTCGCAAAAACATGCAGGATTCATGGTCAACGTAGCAGATGGAACAGCGGGTGACTATGAGGAATTGATTGCCCATGTCATTGAAAAGGTGGAAGAAAACTCAGGTATCCGACTCGAGCGAGAAGTTCGAATTTTAGGAGACAAGTAAGCTACAGTAGCCATAGATAGGCCACACAGAGCCTCAATCTGTAATACAATCAAAAGGATTTTATGAGAATTGAAAAAGCCAATTATCGAATTTAAGGATGTTTCAAAGGTCTTCGAAGACAGTGGGACAACCGTTTTGAAAAACATTAACTTTGAGTTGGAAGAAGGGAAATTTTACACCCTTTTAGGAGCATCAGGATCTGGTAAATCAACGATTTTGAATATTATCGCGGGTCTATTAGATGCAACAAGTGGTGATATTTTCCTTGATGGAGAGCGCATCAATGATGTTCCTACCAATAAACGTGATGTTCACACCGTCTTTCAATCCTATGCCCTTTTTCCGCATATGACAGTCTTTGAAAATGTGGCTTTTCCACTAAAATTACAAAAAGTTGATAAAAAAGAAATCAATCGTCGTGTACAAGATGCTTTGAAAATGGTTCGTTTGGAAGGTTTTGAAAAGCGTTCTATCCAGAAATTATCTGGTGGTCAGCGTCAACGTGTTGCCATTGCGCGTGCCATTATCAATGAACCGCGAGTGGTGCTCTTGGATGAGCCGCTTTCAGCCTTGGACTTGAAGCTACGAACAGAAATGCAGTACGAACTCCGTGAATTGCAACAACGTCTGGGCATCACCTTTGTCTTTGTGACGCATGATCAGGAAGAAGCCTTAGCG
This sequence comes from Streptococcus gallinaceus, assembly GCF_024170225.1. Lineage (GTDB taxonomy): Bacteria > Bacillota > Bacilli > Lactobacillales > Streptococcaceae > Streptococcus > Streptococcus gallinaceus. Next base: position 169,553 of record NZ_JALJXU010000003.1, read on the forward strand.
ATGTCAGACTGGATTTTTGTTATGAATGACGGGGAAATCGTCCAATCTGGTACACCAGTTGACATCTACGACGAGCCCATCAACAACTTTGTTGCGACCTTTATCGGTGAGTCCAACATTCTACCAGGTCGGATGATTGAGGACTACTTGGTTGAGTTCAATGGCAAACGCTTTGAAGCGGTTGACGGTGGGATGCGTCCAAATGAAGAAGTTGAAATCGTTATCCGTCCAGAAGATTTGCGCATTACGCTTCCAGAAGAAGGAAAATTGCAGGTTAAGGTCGATACTCAACTGTTCCGAGGTGTTCACTATGAAATCATTGCCTACGATGATTTGGAAAATGAATGGATGATTCATTCAACGCGTAAGGCCATCGAGGGAGAAGTCATTGGCTTGGATTTTGAACCCGAAGACATCCATATCATGCGTCTCAACGAAACTGAAGAAGAGTTTGACGCCCGTATTGAAGAGTATGTAGAGATCGAAGAAGTTGAAGATGGCTTGATTAACGCCATTGAAGAGGAAAGAGAGGAACGAAATGAAGAAAACCTCTAGACTCTTTGTACTTCCTTATGCAATCTGGGTCTTCCTCTTTGTCTTTGCGCCGGTTTTGCTCATCATTTATAAGTCCTTTTTTGATATCAACGGTCATTTGACCTTAGATAATTACGTGACCTATTTTACATCGCCCAATATGACTTATTTGCGAATGAGCCTCAATTCCATTCTCTATGCAGGAATTATCACTCTGGTGACCTTGCTGATTGCCTATCCAACTGCATTTTTCTTGACGCAACTCAAGCACAAGCAGCTGTGGCTCATGCTCATCATTTTGCCAACCTGGGTCAATCTCTTGCTTAAAGCTTACGCCTTTATCGGGATTTTTGGTCAACACGGGACTATTAATCAATTTCTAGGATTTTTCGGACTTGGAGTCCAACAAATCTTGTTTACGGATTTCTCATTCATCGCTGTAGCCAGCTACATTGAGATTCCGTTCATGATTTTACCCATTTTCAACGTCTTGGATGATTTGGACCACAATCTCATCAATGCCAGTCGTGACCTTGGGGCAAATAATTGGCAGACATTCACAAAGGTTATTTTTCCGCTCTCAATGAATGGTGTCCGTTCAGGTGTGCAAGCAGTTTTCATTCCGAGTCTCAGTCTCTTTATGTTGACTCGTCTCATCGGAGGAAATCGCGTGATTACCCTCGGGACAGCCATCGAACAGCACTTCTTGACCACTCAGAATCTTGGAATGGGTTCAACCATTGGAGTTGTCTTGATTGTGGCCATGCTGGCCATCATGTGGTTAACAAAGGAGCGTAAAAAATAATGAAAAAGTTTTCGAAGATTTATTTGGCACTTGCCTTTGTGATTCTCTATTTTCCGATTTTTTATCTCATGGCTTACGCTTTCAATGCAGGCGGAGACATGAATCGGTTTACAGGATTTACTCTTGAGTATTTCCAAAATATGTTTGGTGATAGTCGTCTTATGTTGATTTTGGCTCAAACTTTCTTGCTAGCCTTTCTCAGCTCACTGATTGCGACGGTTATCGGGACATTTGGTGCAATTTATATCTACCAAGCCAAGGACCGTTTTCAAAATCAACTCCTGTCTATCAATAACATCCTCATGGTAGCACCAGATGTTATGATTGGTGCCAGCTTCCTTTTGCTCTTTACCATGATTAAGTTTCAGCTAGGATTTTTGACAGTCTTGCTCAGTCATGTGGCCTTTTCTATTCCGATTGTGGTGCTGATGGTTTTGCCTCGCCTCAAGGAAATGAATGCAGATATGATTTCAGCAGCCTATGATTTGGGAGCAACTCAGCCACAAATGCTAAAAGAGATTATGTTGCCCTACTTGACACCGGCCATCATCGCAGGTTATTTTATGGCCTTTACCTACTCCTTGGATGACTTTGCGGTTACTTTCTTTGTGACAGGGAATGGCTATTCAAATCTATCTGTTGAGATTTATTCTCGGGCGCGCCAAGGGATTTCCTTGGAAATCAATGCCTTGTCAACACTCGTTTTCCTCTTTAGTGTCCTTTTAGTAATCGGATATTATTTCATTTCACGTGAGAAGGAGGAGACAGTTTAATGAAACGTTTGTATTCATTTTTTTCAGGTATTGTTGCCATTGTGTTGATTCTATTTGTCCTGACAATTAGTTTGGAAAATAAATCAAATGCTGGAACGACGGATAAGTTGGTTATTTACAACTGGGGCGATTACATTGATCCAGACTTGCTAAAGGAATTTACAAAAGAAACTGGGATTCAGGTTGATTACCAGACATTTGACTCCAACGAAGCCATGTATACCAAAATCAAGCAAGGGGGAACAGTCTATGATTTGGCAGTTCCGTCTGAATATATGATTTCTAAGATGATGGACGAAAAGATGTTGGTCAAACTAGACCATTCTAAAATTAATGGTCTGGAAAATATCGATAGTCAGTTTTTGGGACTTAGTTTTGACCCTAAAAACGCCTACTCGATTCCTTATTTCTGGGGAACCTTGGGAATTGTCTACAATGATAAAATGGTGAAAAATCCGCCCAAGGAATGGAAGGATCTCTTCTCACCAGAATTTCGAGATTCCATTATGCTCGTTGATGGTGCCCGTGAGGGGATGGGAATTGGCTTACAAACGCTGGGCTATAGTCTGAATAGTAAAAATAAGGCTGAGCTAGAAGAAGCAGCCAATCTCATCTATACTTTGACGCCCAACATCAAGGCAATTGTATCGGATGAAATCAAGGGCTATATGATTCAAGATGCAGCGGCAGTAGCTGTTTCCTTCTCAGGAGAGGCTAGCGAGATGCTAGACGGCAATGAACATTTGCATTATGTAGTTCCATCAAAAGGTTCCAACCTTTGGTTTGATAATATGGTCATCCCAAAAACTGCAAAAAATGTAGATGGAGCTTATCAGTTTATCAATTTTATGTTGCGACCAGAAATTGCTGCTCGTAATGCAGAATACATTGGTTATGCAACACCAAACAAGGCTGCAAAAGCACTCTTGCCAAAAGAAATCACATCGGATAAAGCCTTTTATCCGACAGAAGGAACAATTGCAAATTTAGAAGTTTATAATAATCTCGGACGTGAGTACCTGGGTATCTATAATGACTTGTACTTGCAATTCAAGATGTATCGTAAATAATAAAAAAGGTAGAAGAAGAAATTCTTTCTACCTTTTATCAAAGGAAAGGAGAGAATATGGAAAATTATAGGAAAGAATACCGGTTTGTGCATCAGGCTATTTTGGGATATGTACTACGCGGTGTCCTTGTTGGGATTGTTGCCGGTGGAGTTGTCGCCGCTTTTCGGCTGGCGATTGAAAAACTGTTTGAATTTGTCGTGCATATCTACAAGGCTTCTCATAGTCAACCACTTTATCTACTAGGAATTGCCGTTGCTTATCTGATTTTAGTTTTCATTCTGGCTTGGCTGGTCAAAGGCGATGAAGATATTAAAGGCTCAGGGATTCCACACGTGGAAGCAGAACTAAAGGGATTGATGAACCAAAATTGGTGGTCTGTTCTTTGGCGGAAATTTATCGCAGGAACCCTGGCCATTGGATCAGGTCTCATGCTGGGACGTGAAGGGCCAAGTATTCAGCTGGGTGCAGTTGCTGGTAAAGGAGTTGCTTCCTGGCTCAAGGCTAGTCAGATGGAAAAACGTAGTTTGATTGCCAGTGGTGCTGCGGCTGGACTTGCAGCTGCTTTTAATGCTCCAATTGCCGGTCTCCTATTTGTCGTGGAAGAGGTCTATCATCAGTTTTCACGGCTTGTCTGGATATCAGCCCTCGCAGCAAGTATCACAGCAAACTTCATTTCGCTCAACATATTTGGCCTCACTCCGGTCTTAAATATGCCTGATCATCTGCCAATCCTTGCCTTGCCACACTACTGGGGTTACATTTTACTGGGAATTTTTCTTGGTTTGGCTGGTTTTGTTTATGAAAAAGTCATTTTAAATATGAACGTGGTTTATGGCTGGTTAGGCAAAGTCTTTCATTTGTCTTCCTATTACCATAGTTTGATTGCCTTTGTCCTGATTTTGCCAATTGGTTATTACTTGCCAGAGTTGCTTGGTGGTGGTAATGGCATGGTGTTGAGTTTGCCACATCAGATGCCGCTCCTTTCAACGCTTCTTATCTATCTCATCGTGCGCTTTGTCTGGAGTATGATGTCCTATGGTAGTGGTATGCCTGGCGGGATTTTCCTTCCAATCCTTGCTCTTGGTTCTGTTTTGGGAATGATTGGCGGGCGCCTTGCCTTTGATATGGGAATGATAAGTCAGTCAGAAGTGACGCTCTTTATCATTTTAGGGATGGCTGGATTTTTTGCAGCGATTTCCAAGGCGCCGTTGACAGCCATGATCTTGGTGACAGAAATGGTGGGCGATATGCGGCAATTGATGGTCATCGGATTGGTCAGTCTGACCGCCTATGTCGTTATGGACTTACTTGGTGGAGCGCCAGTTTATGAAGCCATGCTTGAAAACCTTCTTCCTGAAAAGGTCCAAGTTAATAACGAAATGACCCTGATTGAAGTGGTTGTTTCTGAAAAAATCGCCGATAAATTTGTCAGTGACTTGAAATTACCACATAGCGCACTAATCACGTCGCAGATCCGTCATGGACGTAGCCAAGTCGTCAAAGGAAATAGTAAATTGCACTTGGGAGATACGATTTTCCTAGCAGTTCAAGTATCTGATATCCAAAAAGTTCGGGAAAAGTTGGAAAGTTAACTCAAAACAACGAACAAAATAGATAATAAACGAACGGAATGAGAGACAATCAACAAAAACATCATTTTATTTCTCACAAGGCGAATAGAATGGTGTTTTTTGGTCTCTTTTTATGATAAAAAACGAATTATAGGTGTCTCTTCTTTGTATACATTGACAAATAACGAATGATGTTCTATAATTATAAGAGTGGTATGAGAAAGTACCGAACTAAGGAGAAGAATATGTTTAACGAAACACCTGTTTTTGACTATGAAGATATCCAATTGATTCCAAATAAATGTATTATCAATAGCCGTTCTGAGGCAGATACATCTGTCCAATTCGGAAAGCATACTTTTAAATTGCCAGTGGTTCCAGCCAATATGCAGACTATCATCGATGAAGATGTTGCAGAAATGCTGGCTAAACAAGGTTATTTTTACATTATGCACCGTTTTGACGAAGTCGGCCGTAAGGAGTTTATCCAAAAAATGCATGCGCAAGGCTTGATTGCTTCTATCTCGGTAGGTGTGAAACCTTATGAATACGAATTTGTAACAAGTTTGAAAGACGATGCCCCTGACTATGTGACCATTGATATTGCTCATGGTCATGCCGAGTCCGTTATCAAGATGATCAAGCACATCAAGTCAGAGCTACCAGAGACCTTTGTCATCGCAGGAAATGTTGGTACACCTGAAGCGGTGCGTGAGCTAGAAAATGCTGGCGCAGATGCTACAAAAGTTGGAATTGGCCCAGGTAAGGTGTGTATCACAAAAGTAAAAACTGGATTTGGTACAGGTGGTTGGCAGCTGGCGGCGCTACGTTGGTGTGCAAAAGCAGCACGCAAACCCATTATCGCAGACGGTGGGATTCGTACACATGGTGATATTGCAAAATCAATCCGATTTGGTGCTAGCATGGTCATGATTGGCTCACTCTTTGCTGGTCATATCGAAAGTCCAGGTAAGACTGTTGAAGTGGATGGCGAGCAGTTCAAAGAATATTTTGGTTCAGCATCTGAGTACCAAAAGGGCGAGCATAAGAATGTTGAAGGGAAGAAAATTCTTCTACCAGCTAAAGGACATTTGCAGGATACCCTGACCGAAATGGAACAAGATTTGCAGTCTTCTATCTCTTACGCAGGTGGTCGAGATTTGCAAAGTCTTAAACATGTGGATTATGTTGTCGTGAAAAATTCCATCTGGAATGGAGATTCTATTTAAGGTTTAAAAGAACTATAAAATAGGATATAATGAAGAGGCAGGCTGTCAGGCCTAGCTTCTTTTGTTTTCAGATTGAGAGATGCTGGGGACTTGTATGCTGATTAGATTGAGGAGATGATATGCACCCAACCAAAACTTTAAGAGAAAAATACATTCTCTTTTTCAAACTTTTTATACCGATTTTGATTTATCAATTTGCCAATTTCTCGGCTTCCTTTATTGATACCATGATGACAGGGCAGTTTAGCACCCAAGATTTAGCCGGAGTGTCGATGGCTTCTTCGCTTTGGAATCCATTTTTCTCCTTGCTGACAGGCATAGTTTCAGCTCTGGTGCCCATCATCGGTCATCGTTTGGGGCGTGGTGAAAAAGCTGCTATTCGAGAGGAATTGCACCAATTTCTTTACTTGGCTTGTGGCTTGTCCGTTTTTCTCTTGTTGCTGATTTATTTCGGAGCTATTCCTGCCTTGGGGCTATTTGGCTTAGAGCCACATGTATTGGCAGTGGGACAGCAGTATTTATCGTTTATCTGCCTAGGTATTTTCCCACTTTTGCTTTTTAGCGTATTTCGCTCTTTCTTCGATGCACTGGGATTGACGCGCATGTCTATGTACCTGATGTTGCTTTTGGTGCCCTTTAATTCCTTTTTCAACTATGTGTTGATTTTTGGGAAACTTGGTCTACCAAGATTGGGAGGAGCAGGAGCAGGGCTCGGAACTTCCTTATCTTACTGGCTTTTACTGGTGGTCATTCTTGTCGTTATGCAAGTGGATGAGCGCATTCGTGCTTATCAGATTTGGAAATGGAGCCCCATCAATCCGAAGTTGCTAGTAGATGGCCTCCGTTTGGGACTTCCTATCGGCCTTCAAATATTTGCCGAGGTAGCGATTTTCGCAGTTGTTGGTCTGTTGATGGCTAAGTTTTCTTCGCAAATCATCGCTGCCCATCAAGCTGCAATGAACTTTGCAACCCTCATGTATGCTTTTCCAGTTTCCGTTTCAATGGCTTTACCAATCGTTATTTCCTATGAACTGGGTGCCAAACGAGCGCAAGCTGTGCGAGACTATACACGGATTGGGAGATTGGTGGCAATGGGATTTGCTGGATTTACCTTGACGTTTCTGTATTTCTTCAGAGGACAGGTAGCTGGTTTGTACGGTCACGATGCAGAGTTTATCCAGACGACATCGAATTTCTTGACCTTTGCCCTCTTTTTCCAACTGGCTGATGCTTTTGCGGCGCCGCTGCAAGGAATTCTTCGCGGTTACAAGGATACGACCATGCCCTTTGTGATTGGCGTCGGAGCATACTGGAGTATGTCCCTTCCTTTGGCTTTTCTTTTGGGAAATACGACGGATTTAGGTCCCGTCGCTTACTGGATTGGTCTGATTATGGGGATCGTTTCCTGTGGGCTTTTATTGCAACTGCGTCTGAAAAAGGTCGCTCGAGAAACCTTAACCAGTACGAGACTTACCTAAACTCTATTTTTATGTTAAAATAGACATATCGAACATTGAAGAAGCACTGATGTGCTTCTTTCTCTTATCTAGAAAGGAAGATATATGAAGTTAATTTGGTCTTATTTGAAGAAAAATCCAGGTTTACTGGTTTTGGACCTCATCGGTGGCTTTTTCTTCGTCTTGGTCAATCTTGGGATGCCAACTGTCTTGGCACGAATGATTGATGAAGGGATTACCAAAAGTGATTTGTCAAAAGTTTATTTTTGGTCCGTTATCATGTTCATCATCATCTTGCTGGGGATTGCAGGGCGGATTCTCCTGACCTTTGCCTCTAGTAAATTGGTGACAACCATGATTAAGGAAATGCGGACGGATATGTATGACAAGCTTCAGACTTATTCGCACCATGAGTTTGAAAAAATTGGGGTATCGTCACTTGTGACCCGTATGACAAGTGATGCCTATGTCTTGATGCAGTTCGCAGAAATGTCCCTCCGTTTGGGGATGATTACGCCAATGATGATGATTTTTTCTGTCATCATGATTTTGATTACCAGTCCATCTCTTGCTTGGATTGTAGCAGTTGCCATGCCGTTTTTGGTCATTGTTGTCTGGTATGTGGCGGTCAAAACACGTCCCTTGTCTGAAAAGCAACAAAAAACATTGGACAAAATCAACCAGTATGTCCGTGAAAACCTCATGGGATTGCGTGTTATCCGTGCCTTTGCGCGTGAAGACTTCCAGGAAGAGCGTTTTGCGGGAGAAAATGATACCTACTCGGGTATTTCAAAACGCCTCTTTACCTTGACTGGCTTGACCGAGCCACTCTTTGTGCAAATCATCATCGCTATGATTGTTTCTATTGTCTGGTTTGCCTTGGATCCATTGGCAAAAGGAAATCTCCAAATTGGAGACTTGGTCGCTTTTATCGAATACAGCTTCCACGCTCTCTTTTCATTCTTGATGTTTGCCAACCTCTTTACTATGTATCCTCGTATGGCTGTTTCTAGTAGTCGGATTGAAGAAGTTATGGCTATGCCAATTTCCATCAGTCAAAATGAAAATGGTATGACAGAGACGGATACACGTGGTTATTTGGAATTTGAAAATGTAACCTTTGCCTATCCAGGTGAGACGGAATCTCCTGTCTTGCACAATATTTCCTTTAAGACGAGACCGGGTGAAACGGTGGCTTTCATTGGGTCAACGGGCTCAGGTAAGTCTTCCTTGGTCAATCTGATTCCGCGTTTTTACGATGTGACTCTCGGAAAAATCTTGGTCGATGGTGTGGATGTGCGTGATTACAATCTCAAAGCCCTCCGCTCAAAGATTGGTTTTATTCCACAGAAAGCTCTGCTCTTTACAGGGACCATTGCCGAAAATCTCAAGTACGGAAAAGAAGACGCTAGCCTTGGCGAGTTGGATTTGGCGGCGGATGTGGCCCAAGCCAAAGAATTTATCCAAAGCAAGGAAGAGGGTTACGAGACGCATTTGGCTGAAGGTGGTAGCAACCTTTCTGGAGGTCAGAAGCAACGTTTGTCCATCGCGCGTGCGGTCGTTAAAACACCAGATATTTATATTTTTGATGATTCATTTTCTGCCTTGGACTACAAGACTGATGCGACTCTGCGTCGTCGTCTTAAGGAAGTGACGGACAATGCAACGGTGCTTATCGTGGCGCAACGTGTGGGAACCATTATGGATGCAGACCAGATTATCGTCTTGGATCAAGGCGAAATCGTTGGTCGTGGGACACATGATGAACTCATGCAGACCAATGATATCTACCGTGAAATTGCCCAATCTCAGCTTAACAATCAATCATTGACGGAAGGAGAATAGGATGAAAGAACAATCTGTATTTTTACGCTTGTGGATCTACTTACGCAAGTACAAAGGTCAGCTCTTTTTGGCGATTTTCCTGAAAATTGTCAGTTCAGTCATGAATGTCTTAGAGCCATTTGTCTTGGGGCTTGTCATCACAGAGTTGACAGCCAATTTGCTTGATATGGCAAAAGGCGTTCCAGGTGCGCACATCAATGTTGGCTATATTTTTTGGATTTTGGTCATTTATGCCATCCGTGCTCTTTTCTATGAAATTGGTTCTTATGGCTCAAATTTCTACATGACACGGGCAGTGCAGACTAGTATCCGAGATTTGCGTAATGACTTGTCTGAGAAAATCAATCGTATTCCTGTTTCTTATTTTGACAAACACCAGTTTGGGGATATGTTGGGACGCTTTACGTCCGATGTGGAGACCGTTTCAAACGCTCTTCAACAGTCATTTTTGCAGATTATCAATGCTGTTCTGACTCTTGTTTTAGTCATTGTCATGGTCTTGGTGCTTAATATCAAGTTGGCTATTATCGTGATTTTGTCTATTCTATTGACCTATGTGACGGCTCAATTTCTCGTCAAAAGATCGCAGCCTTATTTTAAACGTCAAGCCAATGTTCTCGGGCAGATGAATGGATTTGTCCAAGAAAACTTAACTGGTTTCAATATTTTGAAACTCTATGGTCGGGAGGAAGCTTCTGCGACAGAATTCGCTCAAATCACAGACGAACTCCAAGATGTCGGATTTAAGGCGAGTTTCATGTCAGGGATTATGATGCCGATTTTACATGGTATTTCAGATATGACCTACCTTTTGGTAGCCTTCTTTGGCTCATTGCAGGTTTTGGCAGGCAAGATGACCATTGGGAATGTGCAGGCATTTGTGCAGTATGTTTTCCAAATCGGTCAACCAATTCAGACCTTGACCCAATTGGCGGGTGTCTTGCAGAGTGCTAAGTCGTCCTTGGAGCGGATTTTCCAAGTGATTGACGAAGTGGAAGAAGTTTCGCAAGTGATAGAAGTGCTGGACAAGGATTTGACAGGGCAAGTTAGCTTCAACCATGTTGATTTCCAATACGTGGAGGGCAAACCGCTCATTCGCGACTTCAACTTGGATGTCAAGCCGGGAGAAATGGTTGCTATTGTCGGACCGACTGGGGCTGGTAAAACAACTCTCATCAATCTTCTCATGCGATTTTACGATGTTACCAAGGGTTCGATTACTGTGGATGGTCATGATATTCGGACACTTTCTCGTCAAGAATACCGCAAGCAGTTTGGGATGGTTCTGCAGGATGCTTGGTTGTATGAGGGTTCTATCAAGGAAAATCTCCGTTTTGGGAACTTGAATGCCAGTGACCAAGAAATAATTGATGCTGCCAAGGCGGCTAATGTGGACCATTTCATTCGTACCTTGCCAGGCGGTTACAATATGGAAATGAACCAAGAGTCCAGCAATATTTCACTTGGGCAAAAGCAATTGTTAACCATTGCGCGTGCGCTCCTAGCAGATCCTAAAATCCTCATTTTGGACGAGGCAACTTCATCGGTTGATACGCGTTTGGAATTGCTGATTCAAAAAGCTATGAAACATCTCATGCAAGGGCGAACAAGTTTTGTCATCGCTCACCGCCTCTCAACCATTCAAGAGGCAGATAAGATTTTAGTCTTAAAAGATGGTCAAATCATCGAGCAGGGCAATCACCAGACCCTCTTGGCGGATAAGGGCTTCTATTACGACCTCTACATGAGCCAATTTAGTCAGGAAGAAGAGTAAAAAAGCAACCAATTGGTTGCTTTTATTTTTTCTTCATTTCACCAGCTGGGTAGTAGGTTCCTTCTGGTATATCGTTGATGAAAACGTGGATGTTTTCTTTCGGTGCTTTGGCTACGCGAGAGACGACCTCGGTGACTTCGCGTGCGAGTTGGATTTTTTGTTCTTCGGTGCGGCCTTCAAAGAGGTCAATTTTTACAAATGGCATGGCTTTCTCCTTTTGAATTTATGGTATTATTATAGCACAGTTCGTTTTTTGAAAGAAATGGAGAATGATATGGCAATTATCTTTCATATTTTTTATAAGGGAAAAGACAATGCAGCTCGGGATTTTGCTGCGGAAATGACAGAGAGAGGGCTCGTTAATCAAATTAGATACAGACCCGGCAATCTTTCCTATCACTATTTTCAATCCATGGAGGATCCAAAGACGATTTTGCTGGTGGACAGCTGGTCAGATCAAGAGGCCTTGGACCTGCACCATGCGTCGCCGATGATGCAGGAGATTTTAGCCTTACGAGAGAAATACGGCTTGTCGGCGCGCGCAGAAAAGTTACGTGCAGATGAAGAGGGAGTTCCCGAAGCAGACCAAGTTTTCATGAGCCAAGAGGAGGATGCAGAATGAATCACGTGCAAGCTTTGAATCAATTAGCTTCATTTTTAGGAAGAAGAGACCTTCCTATGCTGAGTACTGTTCAGTTGCAGGAGAGTTATGGGCTGTCACAAGTTGATGTTTTTGTCCTCTTTGGTGGCAGCATCCTAGCAGGTGTTGACGTATTGGCAGAAGCCATGAGTCAGCAAATCGCTAAGCACTACATTATCGTTGGAGGAGTCGGGCACACGACGGCAGCCTTGCGTGAGAATGTGTTGCTGGATTATCCTGATATGGACATTTTAGATGCAAGTGAGGCGGAGATTTTCCAAGCAATCTTGCTAGAAAAGTATGGCTATCAGGCGGATGAGTTAGAAGTGTCCTCGACCAATTGTGGCAATAACATTACCTATCTCCTGGAGCTTTTGGCGGAAAAGGAATTGGACTGGAAATCCATGATACTGTCGCAAGATGCGACCATGCAGTACCGCATGTCGGCTTGTCTCGAAAAATACTGTAGAGACGACCAATTGGTGCTCAATTATGCTAGTTATGTAGCGAATTTCCAAGAAATAGACGGTGAATTGAGTCTTCGTCCGTCTGACCTGTGGGGCATGTGGTCTGTCGAAAAGTATATTGAGCTCTTGATGGGCGAGATTCCTCGTCTGCGCAATGATGAAACTGGCTACGGTCCCAATGGACGAAATTTTATCGCAGCAGTAGACCTGCCAAACGAGGTAGAAGAAGCTTTTGAGGCATTACAGGCTTCCTATGGACACTTGGTTCGTCAGGCAAATCCAGCCTATGCTGATAAAAAGTAAAAGCAGAATTTCTTGAATTATGATAAAATGGAAAGAACGATTATAAGATTAGGAATGAAAGAATGGCTCAGTTTTATTTTAAATATGGCTCGATGAATTCGGGAAAAACGATTGAAATCCTTAAAGTAGCTCACAATTATGAAGAGCAAGGAAAAAATGTCGTCATCATGACCTCTGCCTTGGATACCCGCGCGGGTTATGGTGTGGTAGCCAGTCGGATCGGTATGAGCCGAGAGGCTATTGCTATCACAGATGATATGGATGTCTATGCCTATATTGAGCAGTTAGATCCAAAACCTTATTGCGTTCTTATTGATGAGGCTCAATTTTTGACCAAACAACATGTCTACGACTTTGCGCGTGTGGTAGATGAATTGGATGTTCCCGTTATGGCCTTTGGCTTGAAAAATGACTTCCGCAACCAATTGTTTGAAGGCTCAGAGCACCTCTTGCTCTTGGTAGATAAAATCGAAGAAATCAAAACCATCTGCCAGTACTGCTCTAAAAAGGCGACCATGGTCTTACGGACAGTGGATGGAAAACCTGTCTATGAAGGGGAGCAAATCCAAATCGGTGGAAATGAGACCTATATACCTGTTTGCCGCAAGCATTATTTTAAACCGGATATGTGAGAGTGAAATATGGAGATTCGTGCTGCGCAGCTGGCAGATGCCGCTCAGTTGTTGGAGATTTACAGTCCTTATGTGACAGAAACTGCCATTACCTTTGAAACGGAAGTTCCGACTGTCTCCGAGTTTGAAAAACGCATTTTAGAGACACAAGAAAAGCATCCTTACTTGGTAGCGGAGGAAAATGGTCGGATTTTAGGCTATGCCTATGCCCATCCCTATTATGGGCGGGCTGCCTATGCTTGGACGGTTGAATTGTCTATCTATGTCGACCAAGCAGCGCGTGCCAAGGGAGTTGGTAGTGCCTTGTATAATGCCTTGGAGGAAGCATTAGCTGAGCAAGGTGTTCTTAATTTTCTAGCCTGTATTTCGTTTCCGAATGAGCCGTCAATCGCTTTTCATCAGAAACGTGGTTATGAGCAAGTGGCGCATTTTAAGCATGTTGGCTATAAGCTGGGAGAATGGCGCGACATTGTCTGGCTACAGAAATCGCTAGGCTGTCCCAAGGAACCGTTGCAACTTGTTGCTCTAAAAACGAAGTGTGAAAATAGCAAGTATTGATAGGATTATCAATGATATTTTGTATATAGTGATAGGTTATTGCTCTATCGTGTAAGTAATAACCTGCATAATAGGAGACAATAATGACACAAGAAGAACGAATTGAGCAAGCCGTTTACCAACTATTAGAGGCGGTTGGTGAAAATCCTGACCGTGAGGGTTTACTCGATACGCCAAAGCGTGTTGCTAAAATGTATGCTGAAATGTTTTCAGGACTTGATAAGGATCCTAAGGATGAATTCACAGCAGTCTTTTCAGAAGGACACAAAGAAGTGGTGCTGGTTAAGGATATTCCTTTTCATTCCATGTGTGAACATCACTTAGTACCTTTTTATGGTGTAGCTCATGTAGCTTACTTACCAAGTAACGGTCGAGTGACAGGTCTGTCAAAATTAGTAGGAAACCTATTTCAAACCAAATTGGTAAGTGTATCCTCTTTTTATGAAACGCCGGCTTGGGGCATGACTGAGCAAGACGATTTTTTAAATGTGGCTGCCTGCTTAGAAACAGAGTTAGGTGCTTTGGAGTTATTGGATGAATGCCAGCGCATTGAAAAAGAACCGGACCGGGTTAGGCATGAACACTGGGGGCCACGTACCATTGATATTGATATCTTGCTCTATGGAGAAGATCGTATGGATCTTGAACGTTTAAGAGTACCCCATCCGTATATGGATCAAAGGGCTTTTGTACTTGTACCATTATTAGAAATTGACCCGACACTAAGCGTGCCAAAAGAATCTAAGACTTATCAGAAATACTTGTCTCAGCTAGACCAATCAGAGATTAAAAAAATCAGTTAGTTGTGTATTTGAAAGCTATTGGTGATGGAAATAAGATAGTATTTAATGATAAACTCTCTCAAAGTGAAATGATGTTGAAGAGTAGCAGGAAGGCTGCGCAAAATTATTTACAAGAGAAATTGATTATGCTATACTAAATGTATGCGATGAGCTGAGTAGTGGTTTTACCACATTCGACGCTAGGGAGGTCGCCAGCATAGCTGGAAAACGCAGGAGCGGACCTTGGTGATTTGTGTGAACCTTTTCACCTCATTGATAAATGCCCTATGTAAAAGGACTAAAGTCTGCTAAGTGCAGGTTTTAGTCCTTTTTATTTATTTAGGTGATCAAATAGTCAGTCACTTAACCTGATAATAGTAGGTTGAGCGAGACAACTTCAGAACATCGAGTAACAGCGTCAGATTGAATTTCTTGCCTAATTCTTGTATGATTTTTGTTGCTTTACGAAGTGAACTGAACAGCATTGATAGCTACTCATCTCACGAATGTGGGACTAATGTGAACATTCACGGTTTACTCATGGAGTTTGTTCCTAAGGGGTCACACTACGGGAACTACTGTTGCACTTAAATTACCAATTGGGGAAATCTGACATATAGCTAAAAACTATACCTTGGGATAAAGGAATAATATAATAAAAACTATTGTAATAGTCTATGTAGTTATTGTAAAATTATTCTCAACAAAAAGGTTATAGTTAAAAAGTATAACCAGATAGGAGGCAACTATGGTAATAGTTTCAAATTTGGGATATCCAAGACTGGGTGAAAATCGTGAGTGGAAGAAATTGATTGAGTCTTATTGGAATGGTGACATTAGCCAAGAAGATTTGTTAGTTCAAGCAAAAGCTTTACGAAAAGCATTCTTAATCAAACAAGAGGAGCTTGGTGTTGATTTAATTCCAGTTGGTGATTTTTCACTTTATGATCATATCTTAGATTTATCTTTTCAATTTAATATTATCCCTGAGCGTTTTGCAGAAGAGGACTATGATTTAGATCTTTATTTTGCCCTCGCACGAGGAAATAAAGATCATGTCGCTTCGGCCATGAAAAAATGGTTTAATACCAATTATCACTATCTTTTACCGGAATGGACGAAAGAAAAACCTAGATTGTCGCATAATCGTCTTTTAGAGCTTTACTTAGAAGCACGTGACTTGATAGGAGACAAGGCTAAGCCAGTTATTACTGGTCCTATTACATATGTCGCTTTATCATCGGGAGTAAGGGATCATACAGCAGCGATTAAGAGTCTCCTACCACTTTATAAGCAGATTATTCAGGAATTGGTTGATGCCGGAGCAAGCTATATTCAGGTTGATGAACCGATTTTTGTAACAGACGAAGGTCATGACTATCTAGAAGCAGCAAAGAAAGTTTATGCGTACTTTGCGAAGGAGGTACCTGGAGCTAAACTGATTTTTCAAACCTACTTTGAAGGTTTAGTATATGCTAAAGTCTTATCAAATTTACCAGTTGCAGCTTTTGGTCTTGATTTTGTTCATGGTTTAGAGGACAATGTGGCTGCGCTAGAAGCTGGATATTTTGCAGATAAGGTTGTCTTTGCGGGGATAGTTAATGGACGTAATGTCTGGGGAACGGATTTGCGGGATTCACAACAATTGCTCGCTAAGATTCAAGAACACGTCAAAGAAGTGGTTATTCAACCATCATGTTCTCTCCTTCATGTACCAGTTACAACGCAAAATGAAACTGGATTAGAACCTGTTTTGAGAGATGGTTTAGCCTTTGCAGATGAAAAGTTACAAGAATTACGTATTTTAGCTGACCAAAGTGGGTTAGTAGAACCTAGCCCAAGCTTTTCTCAAAAAGTGGCAGCTTTTGAAGCTTTACAAGCAGCAGATTTTCGGCATGTGGTCCTAGAAGACCTTAACAGTGTTGCTAAGGAACGTCAGCTTCCGTTTAAAGACCGGTATGCCCTCCAACAAGAAAAACTGAACTTGCCGATTTTACCAACTACTACAATTGGTTCCTTTCCTCAATCAGCTGAAGTCAGACGTACTCGTCTAGCATGGAAGCGTCAGCAGATTTCTGATCAAGAATATGAAGACTTTATTAAATTTGAAATTGCTTGCTGGATTAAGATTCAAGAAGACTTAGACATTGATGTTTTAGTCCATGGTGAATTTGAACGTGTGGATATGGTAGAGTTTTTTGGACAAAAACTAGCCGGTTTTGCGACAACAGCTAGTGGATGGGTACAATCCTACGGGTCTCGTGCAGTCAAACCTCCAATTATTTACGGGGATGTGCAACATATTCAGCCATTAACAGTCAATGAAACTGTTTATGCTCAGAGTCTAACCGATCGTCCTGTCAAAGGAATGTTAACCGGTCCTATCACAATTACTAACTGGTCTTTTGAGCGGACTGATATTCCTCGTCAAGATTTATTTAACCAAATTGCACTTGCTATTAAGGATGAAATCAAACTGTTAGAGGATGCTGGTATTCCTATTATTCAGGTGGATGAGGCTGCGCTTCGTGAAGGACTTCCACTTCGTAAGGCTAATCAAAAAGCTTACCTAGACGATTCTGTTGCAGCCTTCCGTTTGGCAACATCATCTGTTAAGGATAACACTCAAATTCATACCCACATGTGTTATTCAAACTTTGCTGAAATTATCGATTCCATTCGTGATTTGGATGCAGATGTTATTTCTATAGAGACTAGTCGCAGTCACGGGGATATTATTGAAGCATTTGAAACTGCAACTTATCCTCTTGGTATAGGCTTAGGTGTCTACGATATTCATTCACCACGTGTACCCACATTAGATGAGGTAGTTGCCAATATCGAACGACCTCTAAAACAATTATCTATAGAGCAATTTTGGGTAAATCCTGATTGTGGTCTGAAAACACGTCGGAAACCGGAGACAATTGCAGCACTTGAAATTTTGGTTCAGGCTACTAAAAAAGTTCGTAAGCGTTTTGGAAATTAATCTTTGAAAGGAGAAGCAATGGCAAACCTTTTAGAACGATTAAAAAATGAAATTCTTATAGCAGATGGTGCGATGGGGACTCTACTCTATAGTAACGGATTAGATAATTGCTATGAAGTGTATAATTTAACAAATCCAAAGGATATTAAGAACATTCATAAAGCCTATATAGAAGCTGGAGCTGATATTATTCAAACGAATACTTATGGAGCTAAAAGGCATAAGTTGAAAGTTTATGGGTATGAAAATCAGGTTAAAGAAGTGAATGAAGCTGGGGTTCAGTTGGCACGAGAAGTAGCAGGAGAACATACGTTTGTTCTTGGTACTATAGGAGCTTCTAGAGGGATTCGTCAGTGTGATTTGGCTCTGGAAGAAATTGTTGCAGAGACACTAGAACAAGCAGGATACCTTTTAGGAACAGGGTTACTTGATGGCATTCTTTTAGAAACTTACTATGATGTAGAGGAATTACAGGCGGTTGTAAAGGCATTGCGCCCTCTAACAGAACTTCCGATTATTGCAAATATTTCTCTGCAAGAAGTAGGACTAACGGCTTCTGGTCAATCGGTTGTCGAAGTTTTTAGTCAATTGGTCCTGCAAGGAGTAGATTTAGTCGGTCTTAATTGTCATCTAGGTCCCTATCATATGATTCAAGCTCTTAAGCAAATTCCTCTTTTTGCTCAAGCATACTTAGCTGTCTATCCCAATGCCAGTCTTTTGTCATTAGATACAGCAGAAGAGAGTACTTACCAGTTTTCTTCTAACGCGGAATATTTTGGGAAATCAGCAGTGCTATTAGCTAAGGAAGGGGTTCGTCTGATTGGGGGATGCTGTGGGACTACACCTGCTCATATTAAAGCCGCTAAGCGTGCCTTAAAAGGAATGACACCAATTGATAAAAAGCAGGTGACTCCGCTTGTTGAAGAGGCGGAATTATTTCCAAGAAACTCAAAAGGAGAGAGTTTAGTTGATAAGGTGAAACGGGAAATAACGGTTATTGCTGAATTGGATCCTCCGAAAACGCTTGATATAACTAAATTTAAGGAGGGGATTCAAGCATTAGATGCTAGTAATATTGCTGCAATTACCTTTGCTGATAATTCCTTAGCTAGAACTCGGATTTGTAACTTAAGTCTAGCGGCAGTAATGAAAAATAATATTTCTACACCATTTTTACTTCATTTAACTTGTAGAGATCATAATATGATCGGGCTGCAATCACGTTTGCTAGGTATGGATGTTCTAGGGATTGACCATGTTTTAGCTATAACCGGTGATCCATCAAAGATAGGAGATTTTCCAGGGGCTACCAGTGTTTACGATGTTACCAGCTTTAAACTTATTGAATTAATTAAAGGACTCAACAGAGGACAGAGTTATAGTGGAGCGAATTTGAAAAAGGCTACAAATTTTACAGTTGCAGCTGCATTCAATCCAAATATAAAAAATTTAGCTCGCTCTGGTCGATTGATTGAAAAGAAAATTGATTCGGGAGCAGATTATTTTATTACTCAGCCTATTTTTAAGGAAGAGGTAATTGAGGAATTAGCAAAGTTAACATCTAGTTACGAGCAGCCATTTTTCATTGGTATTATGCCGATAACTAGTTATAATAACGCAGTATTTTTACATAATGAGGTTCGTGGTATTGAATTATCGTCAGATTTTTTGAACTCCTTAGAGGCTGTTAAAGATGATAAGGAAAAGTGTCAGGAACTTGCTTTAGAAGAAAGTAAGCGGCTAATTGATGTGGCTCTCCAGCATTTTAATGGCATCTATCTTATCACGCCATTTATGCGATATGATTTGGTTTTAGAACTTAGTGATTATATTGATAAAATAAAGCAAGCGCGAATATTATGAATGAACTCTTTTAGGAAATTTGGATTATTTTACAAATGGGATGTAAAATCGGATAAGGTGCCCCAAGCGTTGCCTATCCGATTTTTTGTGTTTTCTACTACTTGCTAAGTCTCACAAGGAGCTTCATGGAAATAACATGTTGTAGCACCTCGCTCAGAGGTCAAAATCAGTCATTTTTTCAAAATTTGGTTAGGTTGGCAGACTGAAAGCGACGAATCTCCTCTTGTTCCCAATAATGCTTGTAGCAGTTGTCTCCGCAATGCTAGGAATGGCGATTAGCACTTCATATTCTGTTAGTGGCCGAGCTAGAGTTACCATCTCATCTAAGAAAGTTTGTCTTCGTTCAGAAAGTCTAAGCAGTTCTTGGGCATAGTAAAGAACCTCTTCTATTATAGGAGAGGTTTTTTGACGGCACTGTAAGACTAAGACCGGTGCGCCAGTAGATATAGTGATGCCGTTTCAATACACGACGTCTTGGGGCGCACATACCTTGATAACATTCCCTCTAAAATATCCACCGCTTAACAAGAGACCTCGACTTTATCATAAAGAAAAAGTAGCGAGTAATTTCTCCTGTTGGAGATTTTCTCACTACTAATCTTAATATGCTTTAGTTAAAATCCGTTGTTTTGGCTTAATTCTTTGAACCAATATCCAGATTTTTTGATGTGGCGACTTTGGTCGGTTAGGTCGAGTTGAACCAATCCGTAGCGGTTTTTATAGCTGTTGAGCCAAGACCAGCAGTCTATGAAGGTCCAGACAAGGTAGCCCTTGCAATTGGCTCCTTCTTGGATAGCGCGGTGCAATTCAGTCAAATGGCCTTTGATGAAATCAATCCGATAGTCATCTTGAATGGTATTGTCTACTAGGAATTTTTCTTCGCCTTCCACGCCCATGCCATTTTCTGTCAGAATCCACTCGATATTTCCATAGTGTTCTTGAATATTTTTAGCGATATCATAGACCCCTTTTTCATAGATTTCCCAACCTCGGTGAGGATTCATCTTGCGACCTGGCATTTGGTAGTGGTCATAGTAGAATTCTGGGAAGAATGGGGAGTCGGGATGGGGCAGATATTTTGGTGCTGCCACGCGAAGTGGTTGGTAATAATTAACGCCGAGGTAGTCTACCGTGTGATTTTTGATGGTAGCCAAGTCTTCTTCAAGAAATTCAGGCAACAAATCATGGTGTCGGATAATCTCTACTAACTCGGGTGGATATGTGCCTTTTACAGCTGGGTCCAAAAAGGACTTGGCCTGGAATAATTCGGCAATCCGCGCTGCTTTGACATCGGCGGGGTGCTGACTGCGTGGGTAGGCAGGAGTCAAATTTAAGACGATACCAATTTTCTTATCAGGATTGACATCGTGGCAGGCTTTCACGGCTAGGGCCGAAGCGAGTTGGGTGTTAAAGGCGACTTGCACACCAGCTTTGGCATCAATGACAGCTGGATAATGAAATTGGTAAAAATAGCCACATTCGACAGGGACGATGGGTTCATTAAAGGTAATCCATCGGTCTACCCAGTGGTTAAAGTGCTCAAAGCAAGTACGCGCATAACGCTCGTAGGCTAGGACCGTTTCTCGCTTGGTCCAGCCGCCTTTTTCCTCCAGTGCCATGGGGAGGTCAAAATGATAGAGATTGACAAAGAGTTGGATACCTCGCTCTTTGACGCCACGAAAGACTCTCTCGTAAAATTCAAGAGCAATTGGATTGATCGCTCCATCTCCATCAGGAATCAATCTGCTCCATTGGATAGATGTACGAAAGGCTGTGTGGCCAGTTTCTACGAGCAAATCCAAGTCTTCTTCGACGTGTTGGTAGAAAGTGGAAGTCGTTTCAGGACCGATTTCCTGATGAAATTTTGCGGGTTCGATTCGGAACCAATGGTCCCAAGTGTTGTCGCCTTTTCCATCTCCAACTACTCGGCCTTCCGTTTGTACCCCCGAAGTCGAAGAACCCCAGAGAAAATCTTTAGGAAATTGAATCATATTATCACCTCAGTATTCGTCTCTCTGTTTTATCTTAGCACATGGTTGAAAAAAAGAATTGTACAAATAATACCAAGCATTCTACAAAATATAGGACTATGTCGAGCTTTACGGAGTGCCTGTATTTTAATGGTATAATAGTCCTATAATATGGAATTGTAAAACGATTTCAGTTAGTGTAAGATAAAAAGGTGTCATCAAAGAGGGGGGCTTATGAGAAAATTCTTGATTGATTCGCTCTTACGACTATATTCGATTATTACCATTTGTATCTTGTTAGTTTTTGCAGGTGTCATCTCTATCAACAATAGCCAAGCCTATTACAGAGACCTGGAAAAAATGCAGATAGATTTGGCGACCCAGTTGGAGTCAGATGCCAATCGCATGTACAGTATGGCATCGGAAGAGATTTATGATATTTTCCATAACGACATTCGTTTAGAAGGAGTTTACAAATATTTTGAATTGTCTCCTGGAGAGTACGCAAAATGGAATCTAGACCAGTCAGATAGTTGGTTGGCCAATCCATCCCTCCATCAAAACATCGCAGACATTTACCGGAGAAATGAGTTTATCAAGGGCATTGATATTGCGCTGACAAGTGGGAAAACGGTGTTCGTTTCAACCAGTCTGATGAAAAATGGCCGACAAATTCCTGCAGCAGCCTACCACAAGCCCCCAAATTCCTTTTCTATTGCTGTCCATAGCCAGCAAAATTTTGAGGTCATTGCTATTGTCTATATCACGGTTGATACCTCTTATTTTGAAAATTTAGTCCTTGATCGGACTGACCTCCCGGTTTATGTCA
The DNA here is from genome assembly GCF_024170225.1 of Streptococcus gallinaceus. Classification (GTDB taxonomy): domain Bacteria; phylum Bacillota; class Bacilli; order Lactobacillales; family Streptococcaceae; genus Streptococcus; species Streptococcus gallinaceus. Next base: position 191,644 of record NZ_JALJXU010000003.1, read on the forward strand.
ACATTCGCTTAAATGATTCTCCCTTTTATCACCTGCGTACCGCCGAGGACACTCGACTGTATGAGCAAAATCTAGGAAAGCGTTCTAGAGTACAAATCGGTGTGAAGCGATCGGATATTCGGATGGATATTGTCAAACTGGTAGGTGGCATTACTTGCCTGAGCTTGATTGTCGGTATCTTACTCTTACTCATCTTGCAACGGGTATTTGCCAATTATGGCAATCAGGTGAGTGACTTGGTAGAGACCATGCAAAATATCACCGGACGGGACCGTGATTTACGGATTAATCTAGAACATAAGCGGCGAGAATTGCTGACGATTTCAACTAATATCAATGAAATGTTGGACTATCTGGAGGAATCAAATCGAGAAATCTATAGCTTGGAGTTGGCCCAGCAGGAGGCGAATTTACGAGCCTTGCAATCGCAAATCAATCCTCACTTTCTCTATAATACGCTGGAATTTTTCCGGATGTATGCGGTCACGCATGACCAGGATGAATTGGGGGATATGATTTTTGAGTTTAGTAGCTTGATGCGCAACAGCATTTCGCAAGAAAAGACGACGACCATCCAACGTGAGCTGGAGTTCTGCGAAAAATTTTCTTATATTTGCCAGCTACGCTTTCCAAAATCTATTGCCTACGCTTATCAGGTGGCAGCAGATTGCCGTGATGTGGAAATTCCTAAGTTTGCTGTACAACCACTGATTGAGAATTTCTTCATCCATGGGATGGATTATAAGAAAAAATCCAATGCAATTAGCGTTAAAGTTTACCGCGAACAATCAGCGGTTTGTATCTTGATTCGGGATAATGGGAAGGGAATGCCAGCCGATACCTTGGCGGAATACCAAGAAATGGTGGCAACGGATCGATATCTAGAGACTAATTCTGTAGGTATCCAGAATATTCATCAGCGACTTCGTTTGTATTTTAAGGATGCCTACCAGATGGAAATTAAAAATAGTCCCTTTGGTGGACTGACCTATTTGATTAGAATTGAGGGAGTATGAAATTGCAAAAAGTAATGTTGGTCGATGACGAATATATGATTGTAGAAGGGTTGAAAAAATTGATTCCCTGTGAGGAGTTGGGACTTGAAATCGTCCATACGGATGAAAATGCAGAGTCAGCCTTAGACTACCTAGCCCAACATCCAGTGGATATTGTGATTACAGATATTTCCATGCCGGACATGACGGGTTTAGAGATGATTGCAGAGTTGAAAAAGCGCTCTCCCGAGACGAAGTGTATTGTCTTGTCTGGCTACCAAGATTTTAACTACGCTCGTCAGGCAATTTCTCTTGGAGTAGTGGATTATCTGGTGAAGCCAGTTGACTGTGCGGCTTTAACAGATATCTTGGCGCGGTTGGTGGCTAATCGTCGTCAGGGCAATTGGTCTTGGGCGCGTGAATTTTTGGCAGGCCACGAAGAGAGTCTAAAGCATGTGGATATGGACCAGTTTCAAGACAAGACTTTCTATTTGACGGCGGGACATACGCTGCAGGTGGAGGCTATTTGCCAGCATGAAGCGACGGTCTTGGGTAAAAAAATTGTACTTGCTCTATGGCAAGAAAAACCAGAAGGAAACTTTTTGTATGTGGAGGAATGCCAATTTTCAATTGAGCAGATTCACGATATCTACAAAGAAGTGCAGCAATATTTTTATTACGCGGATACGCCAATTCGAGCAGATAGTGACGCGCAAGATCCCTATAAACTTTTGTCGGATAAATTAACAACGGGACTCTTTTCGGACTTTGTCAGCTTGTTGCCAGAAGTTGCAGGCATGCTAAAAGCACGAAAAATGCCCATGTATCTCACGCAGCAAATCTTCGTTCAACTCATGTCAGAAGTTTACCAGCATCTAAATAAGTTTGATACGGACAATTTCCACATTGTAGTGGATGCTATTCATTCATACCATAGTCTTGAGCAGATGCTAGATTACGTACGCGATGAGGTCAATGCTCTCTGTCAAGCGCATCGTTACAGCGCCCATGTCACAGCTGTTTTGAAAATTGTCAGCGAAGATTACCAGCAGGAATTGACGCTGAAAATGATGAGCGATCGTCTTTTCTTAAATGCCGTCTACCTCGGGCAAATTATCAAAAAAGAAACAGGTGCTCCGTTTTCAGAGTTGCTCAATCGTCAGCGTATCAAGGTTTCGCAACAATTATTGATGACAACGGATAAGAGTATTGAAGAAATCTGTTTCCAAGTTGGGTACAATAATGTCGGCTACTTTTATAAGATATTCAAGCGTTTCTGCAACGAGTCACCGAAAGTGTATCGTGAGCAATTGGAAGCGGCTAAGGCATAAGAAAATCTCTCAAATCATTGAGAGATTTTTTCTTATGGAAAGATAGAGCGACTAAAATCAATTCGCTGCGCTTTGAGTAATTGGTCGTGCTGGATAGAGTGAACAGCCTTACCATCTATCGTCGTTTTTGCAAGAAATTGGAAATGTTCGTAGGCATTCTCACAATGAAGTGTGAGCCAGTTTTTAGTTTGTGACACATAAATTTTTACTTCCTCAAAGAGTGGCAAACCGAGCTGGTAGTCGCCATTTCCTGGACAGACAGGGTAAAATCCGAGACAGGACCAGATATACCAAGCAGACATGGAGCCGTTATCTTCATCGCCTGGATAGCCATCAAAGCTTGGTTTGAAGAGTTGATTTCGTGCTGCATGGAGCAAGATGGCGGTGTATTCGGGTTTGTCAGTCCACTGGAAAAGATAAGGAATGTGAAAACTAGGCTGGTTGGATAGGGCGAATTGCCCAAATTCAACTTGAGCCATTTCACTCATTTCATGGATTTCATATCCGTAGCCCTCAACAGAAAAAGTAGGGTCGTCCTTGCAGAGCTTGAGGAGGTAGTCGAGAAAGGCTTCCTGTCCACCCATCAAGTCTATCAATCCCTTTATATCGTGGAGAGGGGCAAGACTGGCTTGAACAGCTGAGCATTCTGCGTAATCTCTCCCCCAAGTATAAGGATTAAAATCATCGCGGAATTGCCCTTGTCGATTTTTTGAGCGGATATAGCCCTTTTTAGAATCAAATAATTGCCGGTAACCGAGACTTTTTTCCAAGTATGTGTCTGTGATTTCTGGCTGAATATGACTGGCTACCTTGCCTATGCAGTAGTCACTGTAAGCATAGTCCAAGGTATGACTGACGCTTTCGTGTAAATCATTTGGCAGGTAACCATATTTCTCAAAAACATCAGCTCCGTGACGGCCGTAACGAAGAGTCGGATCAGGAGTTTCTCTGGTCTTTATCATGGCTTCCAATAATTGTGGCATGAGGTCAGGTCGCAGACCTTTTTGGCAAGCGTCAGCAATGACGCCATCTACCAGAGTTCCCGGCATGATACCGCGCTCATCTGGCGACAACCATTTTGGTAAATAGCCTGTATCGTGGTAGAAAGTTAAAATACCTTCTAAAAATTGCTCCAAATAATCACTGTAGCAGAGACTTAGTAGCGGGTAGTTGGAACGGAAAGTATCCCAGTAACCATTATTGGTAAAAAATTTTCCTGGTCGAGCAGATTGACTAGTTGTGTCATAATGCCATGCTTTTCCTTTTTCATCTAGTTCGTAGAAGGTTTGAGGGAAGAGTAGGGTGCGGTAGAGGCAGTGACCAAACATATCAGTAGAAGCAGTGCCTTTTTTTGTAACTTGAATCCGGTCTAGCAACTGTTGCCATTTTGCTTGGGTGGCAAATGCTTCTGTCGCGAAGTCTTGGATCTGGCTCAGGTTGAATTTGGCCTGTTCTGGGCTGATAAAGGAGGTTGCCAGTCGACAATGAACAGACTGACTGGAAAATCCAAGCAAGGTATGCAGTTCTTGACCAGTCAATTCTTCCTTTTTCTCCGCATCTAAATTCTCAAAAAATTGGATTGGTTGGTCAAAGCAGAACCGGACATACATGGCGAAATGTGGATCTTGCGTCTCACTAGCATTTTCCAAACGGGCCTGAATCGTAAAGTCATCAACCTGCAGGTAACTGCTCAGTCCAGGTGCATAAAGCGCTAGTTGAATAGCATCTTCGGCCTCCATGTGGAGACAAGCACCGTACAAGGTTGGGACCAATTCGGTATTTAGCTGATAACGCGTGGAATCAATCTGCAAGCAGTGCGGTGAGAAGATAGCCCAATCGCGATGATAACTCGATTGACGGAAAAAAATGTCTGTTGACTTAGGACGACTCGTCATCGGTGTCATTAACAGCCAAGAAAAATCTCCCAACCAAGGACTCGGTTGGTGGGTCAACCGAATGCCTTGGTAAACCGGTTCATGAGGATTGAAAAACCAAGAACCCTTATCATGGTTTGTCTGTAGTGCAAAATAATTCATTCCAAAAGGATAACCCGTCAGGGGAAGGGTATTGCCATTTGAAAAGGCATGGCTATTGTAGGTTCCAACTCGGGTATCAATATCTGTTACCAAAATACTCATAAATATATCCTCGGTTTTGTAGATTTTTCCTTATTTTATCATGTTTTTACGGCGAAAAATGCCTGAACAAATGAGCTGAAAAGTTTTGTAGAAGAAAGTATTTAATTTGTGTATGACGAATTTTGGCTTGGTTTATTAAACTATACTTGAGATAGAGTCAAACCTTAGATTTGGAGGAATTTATGTTATATACAAAAGAAAAAGTGGACAAATGGTTGCAAGAAATTATTGAAAAAACCAGTGACCATCCTGCTTGGGGGAAAGTCTTCAGTCGTTGCTACACGGACACTTTGGATAATACTGTTAAAATTTTAGAAGATGGAACGAGTTTTGTCTTGACCGGTGATATTCCTGCCATGTGGCTACGGGATTCGACTGCCCAGCTCAAACCTTACTTGTTCTTAGCCAAGGAAGATGAAAAACTTCGAGCAACGATTTTGGGTTTGGTCAAACGTCAAATTCGGTTGATTTTAAAAGACCCTTACGCCAATTCTTTCAATGAAACAGACAATTGGAATGGTCATCACGAAACTGACCACACAGACTTGACTGGCTGGGTTTGGGAACGCAAGTATGAAGTGGACTCGCTTTGTTATCCGCTGCAATTAGCCTATTTGCTGTGGAAGGTGACAGGAGAATCAGCTCAATTCGACCAGGAGTTTTTCCAAGCCTTGGAGCTGATTGTGACTGTCTGGGAAACGGAGCAAGATCATGCAGCGAAGTCAAGTTACCGTTTTGTCCGTGATACAGACCGTCAAGAAGATACATTGGTCAATGATGGGATGGGGCCAGAATGCGCCTATACTGGTATGACGTGGTCTGCCTTTAGACCGAGTGATGATGCCTGCATCTACCCTTATCTCGTTCCGTCCAATATGTTTGCTGTAGTAGTATTGGAATACGCGATGGAAATCTTGCCAGCCATGTCGAACAGTTTAGATCTGACTCTTTTAGAGCGGATTGATAGTCTTCGTAGTAGCATTGATGCGGGGATTATGGAGCATGGTCTGACCAAGAATGCAGCTGGGGAAACCGTTTTTGCATTTGAGGTGGATGGACTTGGACATGCTTCGATTATGGATGATCCAAATGTACCAAGCCTGCTTGCGGCACCGTATTTGGGCTATTGCTCGATTGATAATGAGATTTACCAAGCCACTCGAAAAACTATTTTGAGTCCTGAAAATCCCTATTACTACGAAGGAAGTCACGCTGCTGGTCTAGGTTCTAGTCACACATTTTATCGTTACATTTGGCCAATTGCTTTGTCTATTCAGGGGCTGACAACGAGAGACAAGGATGAAAAAGCACGTATCTTGGACTTGTTGGTTGCCTGCGATGGTGGAACAGGTGTCATGCACGAAAGTTTCCATGTAGACGATCCAAGTCTCTACTCACGTGAATGGTTCTCATGGGCCAATATGATGTTTTGTGAATTAGTGTTGGATTATTATGATATGAAAGTGGAGGTGTAAGATGACGAGAGAAACAGTTCATATTATTTCCCATTCCCACTGGGACCGTGAATGGTATCTGCCTTTGGAAGCGCATCGGATGCGTTTGGTAGAGCTTTTCGAAGATTTGTTCGAATTATTTGAGACAGATCCTGAATTTAAGAGTTTTCATCTAGATGGGCAGACTATTGTTCTTGATGATTATTTGGAAATTAGACCGCAAAATCGTGACAAGCTTTTGCACTATATCCATGAAGGCAGATTGAAAGTTGGTCCATTTTATATCTTACAAGATGATTACTTGATTACGGATGAAGCGCATGCGCGGAATGCTTTGATTGGTCACTTGGAGAGTAAAAAGTGGGGGGCAGAAGGTCATGTTCCGGTAGGCTATTATCCGGATACCTTCGGAAATGTTGGGCAAATTCCTCAGCTGGCCAAGTTGTCTCAATTGGACACAGTTGCCTTTGGACGCGGTGTGAAGCCGATTGGATTTGACAACCAAGTCCTCTCAGATGACGTTTTCCAATCTTCATTTTCTGAAATGACTTGGCAAGGTGCAGATGACAGTCAGGTATTGGGAATTTTGTTCGCCAACTGGTACAGTAACGGTAATGAAATTCCAGTCGAGCCAAGCGCAGCAAAAGTTTTCTGGGACAAGAAATTGGCTGATGCCCGCAAGTATGCTTCGACCTCTCACCTTCTCTTTATGAACGGCTGTGACCATCAACCAGTTCAAAAGAATTTGAGTCAAGCCATTCGTGTGGCGCGTGAATTGTATCCAGATATCGACTTTGTTCACAGTGACTTCAAAACCTACACAGAAGCTGTAAAAGCGGCGAACCAGCAAGGTCTGTCAGTGGTCAAGGGTGAATTGACTAGTCAAGAAACGGATGGTTGGTACACATTGGCCAACACAGCCTCTACACGCATCTATCTGAAGCAGGCATTTGACCGAGCCAGCACTCTTTTAGCGGAAGAAGTTGAACCGTTTGCTATCATGTCAGGTCAAAAGTATCCTAGTGATGAGCTTACTTATGCATGGAAATTATTGTTGCAAAATGCTCCTCACGATAGCATCTGTGGCTGTAGTATTGACGACGTTCACCGTGAAATGGAAGTGCGCTTGGCACGTGTGCAACAGGTCGGGGATTTCTTATTGCACCGGACATTTGACCAATGGGCAAAAGAACTGCAAACGGAAGACTTATCGGATTTGGCATTTACGGTGGTTAATCCAACACCCCATCGTCAAACCAAGACTGTTTCGGTGGATTTGACCGTGAAAAAAGAAGCCCTATTGGCTGGAAAGTTAGCTCAAACACATGCAGAACTGGAGCAATTGCCATTACCAAATCTCGGTGTAGCTGATGCTCAGGGCAATCGGATTCCAGCGAAAATTGAAGATTTGGGTGTCATTTTTGACTATACCTTGCCAAAAGACAAGTTTAGACAAGCAGGATTCGCTCGGAAATTGCGCGTGACCGTACCAATGGAAGATATGCCGCCCTTGTCTTGGAAGACCTTCCAACTCATTGAAGTGGAAGAAACTGCTCAAGAACAAACCCTTACCTTTGAAAATGACTTCCTTGCGATTTCCTTTCAAGAAGGCAAGGGGCTGCAATTGACGGAAAAGGCGACAGGACGCACTGTAGACAATTTCCTTTCATTTGAAGATGTGGGCGACATGGGAAATGAATACATTTTCGTACAGACAGCTGATGGAGAAGTGGTCAGAGCACACGCAGAAAATCTTCGTTCATTAGAACGTATTGGTGCAATGCAACGCTTCACATCAGATTTTCGTCTTGCGGTGCCTGTTAGTGCGGCTGAAAGCTTACTAGCTGAGCAGATTGAGCTCGTCGAATGTATGAAACGCAAGAGTAGTCGTTCTGAACAGTTGATGGACTTGCCAATTCAGGTGACCTTTACTCTGTATGACCATTCACCGCAACTTCATGTCACAGCAACCTTTACCAACCAGATGAAGGACCATCGTCTTCGGGCGATGATTGCGACAGGATTGACCGCTGATAGCCACGAAGCCGACTCAACTTTTGAGACAGTTGTTCGTTTCAATACGCCATCAAAATACTGGGAAAATCCAAGTTTTGCACAACGTCACAGAACTTTTGTTTCTCTAGCGGAAGAAAGCAGAGCTGTTACTTTGTCCAGTCAGGGATTACATGAATACGAGGTAGTAAATCAGTCAGAATTGGCCTTAACTGTCTTGAGAGCTACGGGAGAATTGGGAGACTGGGGTTATTTCCCAACACCAGATGCTCAATGTTTACGAGAGTTCCAAGTAGATTTTGCGATTGAACTTCATGCTAGCAAGGACAAATATGCTGCTTATAGCCGAGCAAAATCTTTTTCAAGCAGTCTTCTTGCCAAACAAATCAGCCAACATGCCGGTAGCATTGCCTCAAGCAGCCTTGTCAACCTACACCCAGCTTTGGCAGATGACAGACTTTGTATCACCAGCCTAAAAAGAGCAGAAGATGGGCAATCAACTGTTCTACGCTACTACAATATGGCAGACGAAGAAGTTGTCCTAGAAGGCCATCAAGCGACCTGTCTTGATTTGCTGGAGCACGAAATTCCAAGAGATGCTTCTCGGATTCATTCCCAAGAAATTCGAACTGAGCTTTTAGAGTAGGGGGAGTTTATGACGATTGCATGTTTTGATATTGGAGGGACAGATGTCAAGTTTGCAGCGATAAGGAACAAGGAGATTCTCCAAAGAGAGAGTTGTCCAACTCCAAAAAGTTTGGCTGACTTAGTCAACTGGATAGAAAAGCAGGTTCGACCGACTTCAGATGTCCTAGCAATTTCCATCAGTCTGCCTGGCTCTGTCGACCCGAAGACCGGGATTGTAGCGGGAATTAGTGCGGTGCCTTATATTCACGGGCCGTCCTGGTTTGACATATTGGCATTTCTGAATTTACCAATTTTTATGGAAAATGATGCAAATTGTGTCGGCCTTAGCCAATTAGCTGCTCAAGGAGAACTGGAAAATTTTGCCTGTGTCGTGATTGGAACAGGCATCGGAGGGGCAGTCGTTTTAGATAGAAAACTCATTCGCGGGTGGAAAGGCTATGCTGGTGAGTTTGGCTATATGTTGTCTGACCCGTTAACGAACTGGTCTCAAAAAGCATCTACTGGCAATATGGTTGCAGGTGTACGTCGAGCAAAAGCAGAGCTAGATTGGGACGGAGTCGCGATTTACAAGGCGGCAGCAGAGGGAGATCCAGTCTGCCAAACAGCCTTACAAAACATGTATGACGAACTAGCCCTAGGCCTGATTACTATTTTCTACTGTCTTGGTACCAAGGATATTTTTCTTGGCGGAGCTATCAGCCAAAATAGAGAATTTTTAGCAGGAGTACAAGCCAGTCTCCAGTCTATCCAGGCTCGCAATTCCGATATTCCAGAACTACCTACAGTACAAGCCTGTCATTTTCATGGAGATGCCAATCTTATGGGCGCTTACATGCTCGCGACATAACCAAAGGCTGAAGGAAACCTCTCCTTCAGCTTTTTTAGGATGATTTAAGCTAACCATGTTAAGATAAGTCTAGAGAGAGTTAAACTTATGAATTTTTTGTATTCATGATATAATAGAGAGATAGAGGAGAATGAGACATGATTAAATTATTATTAGTAGAAGATGACTTGAGCCTGTCCAATTCGGTATTTGATTTTTTGGATGACTTTGCAGACGTTATGCAAGTATTTGATGGCGAAGAAGGGCTCTACGAAGCCGAATCTGGTGTTTATGACTTGATTCTTTTGGACTTAATGTTGCCTGAAAAAAATGGCTTCCAAGTCTTGAAAGAATTGCGCGAAAAAGGCGTGACAACCCCTGTTCTCATCATGACAGCCAAAGAAAGTTTGGATGATAAGGGACAAGGATTTGAACTTGGAGCGGACGACTACCTCACCAAGCCATTTTACCTAGAAGAGTTGAAGATGCGGATTCAAGCCCTCTTGAAACGGGCTGGGAAATTCAATGAGAACTTCCTACATTATGGAGACCTGTCTGTCAACTTATCGACAAATTCTACCACTGTGAACGGCCAAGAAGTAGAAATGCTGGGTAAGGAATTTGATTTGCTGGTTTATTTCTTACAAAATCAAAATGTTATCCTGCCAAAAACACAAATTTTCGACCGTATCTGGGGATTTGATAGCGATACCACGATTTCAGTTGTCGAAGTCTACGTGTCAAAAATTCGGAAAAAATTGAAAGGAACGACTTTCGGAGACAATTTGCAAACTCTTCGTAGCGTTGGCTATATCCTGAAAAATGCTGAATAAGGTTAGAAAAGGACTTCACACGGATAATTTCTCTTATTTTATCCGTTATTTTGCTGTTTTCACGCTGATTTTTGGTCTCATGTCCATTATCATTTTAAATCTGATGCGGTCCACTATGTACCACACTTCTGATGAGACTTTTGACCATATCTGCGATGACCCCAGTGCGGTGATTAACTTCGCCCTTGCTAGAGGGACAGTGCCGGATGTGAATTGGTTCAATACCGATAATAGTGGCCCAACCACAGGATTTGAAGGCACACACCCCAAATTAGCCCTCAATACCAATTACCACATTATTCTATACAATAGTGCTGGTCAAGCTATGAACAATATCGATATCCTATCTGGACTTTCTAGCTTAAAATTAGACAAATCAAGCATCAATGAGATCAAAGAAATTCGCGTTGAAAGCCTCTTCGGCGAGAAAGAGTACTACCGAAAAATGACGCTCCGACTAACGGATAAGCAGCAAGCCATGTCCGCTGTTAGCGACGTTCGCTATGTGACGGTCCTCTTCAATACAACTCAGATTCGAGATTCCATTTCTTCTTATGAGACAACAGTTGTCGTCGTCATGATTAGCTTCTGGATTATTTCCATCGTTGCTAGTATTTATCTGGCGACCGTCAGCGTTCGTCCGATTTTGATTAGTTACCAGCGACAAAAAGACTTTGTTGAAAATGCCAGTCACGAGTTGCGGACACCCTTGGCTGTTTTGCAAAATCGTCTGGAAAGTTTATTCCGAAATCCGGATGCCACTATCCTTGAGTCGAGTGAAAGTATCGCTTCAAGTCTAGAAGAAGTGCGCAATATGCGTTTGCTCACAAGTAATCTTCTCAATCTAGCCAGACGGGATGATGGCCTTAAGCCAAGTTTGGCAGATATTCCTGCATCTTTTTTTGAAGAAGTGCTCAGCAACTACCAGTTGATTGCAGAAGAAAGTGATAAAGAGTTAGAAGTGACCAACCAACTGACGGGGGCAATTCATTCGGACAAGACGCTTCTAAAACAAGTCATGACCATATTGGTTGATAATGCTTTGAAGTATACCGATACGAACGGTCAAATTAAGATTGATCTAGCTGCGACAGACCGCTATCTCATTTACCGAGTGACTGATAATGGTGTTGGCATTAGCGATGATGACAAGAAAAAGATTTTTGACCGATTTTACCGTGTTGATAAGGCGCGTACGCGTCAAAAAGGTGGCTTTGGCTTGGGACTTTCTCTTGCCAAGCAGATTTTAGAAAGTCTTCATGGCACCATCACTGTCCAAGATAATACACCTCAAGGCTCTATCTTTGAAGTAAAAGTTCCAAAATAATAGGAAAAGTCGAGTTAGCTCGGCTTTTTTAGTATCCTTTAAGACAAGCTTGCTATACTAAGTACAGTTGAGAAGGAGGAAGACAGATATGCAATCCATTCACAAAAAGCAAGTACTAGGCCTTGCCATTAGTCTAGGTACTAAGTTTCTACTCTTGTTGGGCGTATTTGTAGCAACACACTTCGAACTAATCTATTAAAGCGAAGGATATTCTATGACAACAGATCATCAACCAACCACTAAAGACAAATTTCAAGCGCACCTAAAGAACTTCATGGCCAAGCCAAAATTATGGGGAATCAGCCTAGCCTTGGCTAGTTTGACTATTGGATTTGCAGGAGGTATAGGAGTTTCTAGCCTCGGAAATAGTACCAGTCAGCATGCCAGTCGCCAATTCCCTAATCACGATCAGGGACACCAACCACCAAACATGGAGCAGGGAAATGAAGGACAAGAGCGAATGGCTCCTCCAGGTCAACCAAATGATAACCAAGACAGCCAAGACGATTCAGATTCATCAAGTAAAAGCACCACGCCCCCAGATCAAGCCAAGAGTAAAAATCAAGAAACAGAAGAAAATCAGGAAACGGATAACGGCTTCACAACTGAAACAAATTAAAAACTTACCTAGCAAATGCTAGGTAAGTTTTTGTTCTGTCCTTCGTAAAAAGTCATCAATTTCCTTCTGATTTTTGAGAGTAATGATTTTCTTAGTATACTGTTTTTCAATATCATGATAGAGCTGTTGTCGATTTGGTTTGTGAGAGTCTATCATGACAAACTTCAAAAAGGGCCAATCAATTTTTTCCTGACACCCATCTGGAGCAGATGAACGCACCTTACCTCGGTAGGTTAGATAACGCTTCAATATCCGGTGCAGGGCAGTCCAACGGTTAAAATTCAAAAAGATAATCTGATCAGCCTCTTCCAATCGTCGTTTTAAACTAAATTTGCTATAGAAACCATCCATAACCCACGAATCATGTTGATCTAAAAAATGCTCCAAATCACTTGAAAAATCAAGGTCCGAACGCATCACCCAATTTGGAGCAAAGCGAATCTTGTCCAGATGAAGAAGGGGAAATTTGTAGCGATGTGACAGTTTTTCAGCCAGTGTAGACTTACCTGACCCGCTAAAGCCAATAATCAGAATCTTCATAAAAACTCCTTAGAAGAAAATAAAAAAAGAAGCCATAGGGCTCTTTTTATTAAGCAAGTTTAGCTGAAAGACGTGCTTTGTCGCGGCTTGCTTTGTTTTTGTGAATCAAACCTTTTGTTTCTGCTTTATCAATTGCTGAACTTGCAGCGCGGAAAAGCTCTTCAGAAGGGTTAGCTTCAAATGCTTTGATTGCAGTACGCATAGCTGATTTTTGAGCTGAGTTTTTTTCGTTTTGTTTAACGTTCAATTCAGCGCGTTTGATAGCTGATTTAATGTTTGCCAATGGTTTCACCTCCACCCTTTTCTGTACTAACCATATCATTATATCGGAAAAACCATACTTTGGCAAGTAAAATCTATTTTTTCAAATAAATTTCATCAATTTCATGGTTTTGTCCTTTATGAAGAATAATGTCGGCGCGGCTTCGAGTTGGTTCAATATATTTTTCTAGATTGGCTAGGTTGATATGCTTCCAGGTATCTTGTGCCATGCCGAGCACCTCGTTAAATGGAAGCTGTGTGAAGCGATGGTAGTAGTTGTTAGGATCTGTCTCAGCGAGTTTCAATAATTTTTGGAAACGTTCGAGATACCAATTTTCAATATTTTCAATATCTGCATCGACATAAATGGCCAAATCAAAGTAATCACTCACATAAAGACGCTGGTTTTGCGGATTTTGAAAGACATTAATCCCCTCTACGATGAGAAAATCCGGAGATTCGATTTTTTGAGTTTTATCTGGCACGATATCGTAGATTTCGTGGGAGTAGACAGGAATCTCACAACTCTGACCGTTTTTTATGGTGTCTAAAAAGTCCAGTAATAATTCCATATTGTAGGACTCTGGGAAGCCTTTTTTGGTTAAAATTCCACGTTCCTCAAGAACTTTATTGGGAAATAGAAATCCGTCTGTCGTGACCATTTCGACCTTAGCATGTTTGAAAGTCCGCGCGAGAAGAATCTGCAAGAGACGGCTGGTGGTCGATTTTCCGACAGCCACACTCCCTGCGATACCAATGATGAAAGGCTGCGGACGATTGCGTGTCTGCAAAAATAGACTTTTGGAGAAGGCCAGATCTCCGCTTGCCTTTTTATAAATGCGAATCAGATTGGTTAATGGCAAATAAACATCCAAAACTTCCTGCAAACTAATTTTATCATTAAAACTTTTTATGGAATTTAATTCTTCCTGCGTAAGTGGCACAGTTGTGTTGCGATGCAGTTTCTGCCAGGTTTTTCGTTTGATTTTTTCAAAATTCATGAGTTCATTTTTCATAGCAACATTGTAGCATGATTTAATAGTATTGTAAAACAGCTTGTAAACGTTTTTACAACGTGGTATAATAAAAACATGGCAAATATGTATTATGAAAAAAATCCCGATGTTGCTCATGATATACATGAATTGCGAGTGACATTATTGGGGACTCCAATGACTTTTTTGACAGACGCAGGTGTTTTCAGTAAGAAGATGATTGACTATGGTAGTCAGGTTCTGTTAAATAGCTTGGACTTAGAGAATGGTAAGAGACTCTTGGATGTGGGCTGTGGATACGGTCCACTTGGTTTGACTTTAAGCAAGGTATTTGCAGTTGAGCCAACGATGATTGACATTAATAGTCGCGCAATCGAATTGGCCCAAAAGAACGCTGAGAAAAATCAAATCTCAGCTTCTATTTTCCAGTCAAATATTTATGAAAATGTGATCGGTCAATTTGATTATGTTATTTCAAATCCACCGATTCGTGCAGGAAAGGCAGTGGTTCATGAAGTTATCGCAGGTTCGTATGACCATTTGGTCAATGAAGGCAGTTTAACAATTGTTATCCAGAAAAAGCAAGGTGCTCCGAGTGCCAAGGCAAAAATGGAAGAAGTATTTGGAAATTGCCAAATTGTAAAAAAAGACAAAGGATATTATATTTTAGAAAGTGTGAAATATGAGAACAGTTGATTTAATTCAGAAGAAACGTGATGGTTTGGAGCTCACCAAAGAAGAAATCACATGGCTAGTGAATGGCTACGTTGATGGCAGTGTACCGGACTACCAAATGTCAGCCTTCGCCATGGCTATTTACTTCAAAGGAATGACAACGCGAGAAATTTCTGATTTAACCATGGCAATGGTTGCGACTGGTGAGCAGATTGACTTGTCGGCCATTGCAGGCATTAAAGTAGACAAGCATTCTACTGGGGGCGTTGGAGACAAGGTAACCTTGATTTTGGCTCCTTTAGTAGCTAGCTTCGACGTACCCGTGGCAAAAATGAGTGGCCGCGGTTTGGGGCACACGGGTGGTACACTAGATAAGTTAGAATCCATCAAAGGTTACCAAATCGAAGTTGCTCAGGAAGATTTTATCCGTCAAGTACAAGAAACTGGATTAGCTGTTATTGGCCAGTCAGACAAATTGGTCAAGGCAGACAAACTTCTCTACGCACTTCGTGATGTGACTGCGACGGTTGACACCATTCCATTGATCGCAAGTTCTGTTATGTCTAAGAAAATTGCTGCAGGAGCAGATGCTATTCTCTTGGATGTAACGGTTGGTGAAGGTGCCTTCATGAAGAACATTGAGGACGCCCGTGTATTAGCACGAACAATGGTTGAACTTGGAAAAGCTGTTGGCCGTAAGACAGTAGCTGTCATCACAGATATGTCACAACCTGTCGGGACAAGTATTGGTAATCGCCTTGAAATCCTCGAAGCGCTGGATATTCTTCAAGGAAAAGGCAGAGCTGACGTGACAGAATTCATTTGTGAGTTGGCGCAAATCATGTTGGGGCTTGCAAATGTTGACAAATCCCTCGAAGAAGTGCACCAACATTTGGTTAATGGAGCTGCTCTCAAGAAATTTGAAGAAATGGTTGAAGCACAAGGTGGAGATTTGGAAGATTTGTATCGTCCAGTTCAGGTCAGTCACAAGGTGGACGTTTTAGCGGAAGCCACAGGTACAATTACTGCATTACCAGCCCTTGAATTTGGTCTTTTCGCTATGAAATTAGGTGCAGGTCGTGCTGTGAAGACAGATAATCTTGATTACGAAACAGGGATTGTTTTCCATAAAAAAGTAGGCGAGAAAATCCTTGCAGGTGAGCCACTTGCCACAATTTATGCCAACCAAAATATTTCTGAAAATATGCTTACAGATTTTCAAAAAAATGTTAAAATAGAAGACGTTGTGATTGAAACAAAAGAAATTATTGAAATCATTTCGTAACAGGAGAAATAAAATGGAATTAAACAAATATATTGACCACACACTCTTGAAGCCAGAAGCAACTGAGGCGCAAGTTTTGACCTTGGTTGAGCAAGCCAAAAAATATGACTTTGCCAGTGTTTGTGTCAATCCAACTTGGGTTAGTCTTGCAGCAAAAGAATTGAAAGATAGCGATGTAAAAGTGTGTACTGTTATTGGATTCCCTCTTGGTGCAAATACTTCAGCGGTAAAAGCTTTCGAAACAAAAGATGCTATTGCAAATGGTGCTGATGAAGTGGATATGGTCATCAACATCGGTCAATTAAAAGCTGGCAATGTTGAAACTGTAGAAGCAGATATTCGTGCGGTTGTAGAAGCTGCAAATGGCACATTGACAAAAGTTATCATCGAAACTTGCCTCTTGACAGACGATGAAAAAGTAGCAGCATGTTTGGCAGCGCAACGTGCAGGTGCTGACTTCGTCAAAACATCAACTGGTTTCTCTACAGGAGGGGCAACAGTTCCTGATGTGGCTTTGATGCGTAAGACAGTTGGGCCTGATATGGGTGTGAAGGCATCTGGTGGAGCTCGTTCATTGGAAGATGCACAAGCCTTTATCGAAGCAGGAGCGACTCGTATTGGAGCATCATCTGGTGTTGCAATCATGGAAGGAATGAAAGCAGATGGCGGATACTAAGCTGATCGATTTAGCGATTGAAGCCAGTAAAAACGCCTACGTTCCCTATTCACATTTTCCGATTGGTGCGGCTCTAGTTGCAAAAGACGGTCGGGTTTTTACAGGCTGTAATGTTGAGAATGCTTCTTTTGGATTGACCAATTGTGGCGAACGTACTGCGATTTTTAAGGCGATTTCTGAAGGAGCTAGAGAATTCAAAGAATTGGTAATATTCGGAAAAACCGAACAACCAGTCTCTCCATGTGGCGCTTGTCGTCAAGTTATGGTAGAATTTTTTGAGAAAGATTTACCAGTGACTTTGGTCGCTGAAGATAAATCGACCGTCGTGATGACAGTCCAGGAGTTACTTCCTTATTCATTCACAGACCTTAAATAGTCTGTGATGCAGTCTGTGACTGCGAGCACATTTTACCCGGCAATTATTGCCAAAAGATTTTTAGGAGGGTTCATTCACATGAACAAGAAAGTTGTTGGTTTAGGCCTTGCTACTGTAGCTGTCTTTGGTTTGGCAGCATGTAGTAGTCGTACTGCTAAGAAATCTGAATCATCATCAGATTCTTCATCTATCAAAGCTGCTATTGTTACTGATATTGGCGGTATAGATGACCGTTCATTTAACCAATCTGCTTGGGAAGGCTTGCAAGCTTGGGGAAAAGAAGCAGGTCTTAAAAAAGACAATGGATTTACTTACTTCCAATCAGGTAGTGAATCAGAATACATCACTAACCTTGATGCAGCCGTTTCAGGCGGTTACAACCTTGTCTTTGGTATCGGTTTTGCCCTAGAAAATGCAATTAACGAAGTAGCACCAAACCATCCTGATACAAAATATGCCATCGTTGATTCAGTTGTTGAACAGCCAAATGTAGTAAGCATTGGCTTCGCTGACCATGAATCATCCTACCTTGCTGGTGTAGCTGCTGCTAAATCAACAAAAACAAAACACGTTGGTTTCATCGGTGGTATGCAAGGTGTTATCATCGACCGTTTTGAAGCTGGTTTCGTAGAAGGTGTTAAATCTGTAGATAAGAACATCAAGATTACAATTGACTACGCTGGTTCATTTGGTGACGCAGCGAAAGGTCAAACACTTGCTGCTGCTCAATACGCATCAGGTGCTGATATTATCTTCCACGCATCAGGCGGTACTGGTAACGGTGTCTTCGCTGCTGCAAAATCTGAAAATGAAACACGTAACGAAGCAGATAAAGTTTGGATTATCGGTGTTGACCGTGACCAATCTGGCGAAGGTGAATATACTTCTAAAGACGGTAAAAAATCAAACTTCGTACTTGCATCTACTTTGAAAGAAGTTGGTAATTCTGTAAAAGATATCGCTACGAAAGCTGCTAAAGGTGAATTTGACGGTGGTAAAACATTGCGCTACTCACTTAAAGATAAAGGTGTAGAATTGGCTGAAACAAACCTTTCTGAAGAAGCTTCAAAAGCAGTTGCTGCTGCTAAAGAAGATATCTTGAACGGTAAAGTTAAAGTTCCAGAAACTCCAGCAAAAAAATAAAATAAGAACATGGGGAAGGAGGCTGAGACGGGCTCGTCTCGCCCCCTTTCGCTGTGTCTACTGAGGAAATTTTTCTCAGTAAAGCCTATCATTTAACTTGGTAGGTTTTCCTGACAAAAATTTTAGTCTGAAAGGAAGATAGATATGACAAATGAAAATGTCATTGAAATGCGTGAAATTACCAAGATTTTTGGTGAGTTTGTTGCAAATGACCATATTAATTTGACTGTCAAACGCGGCGAAATTCATGCGCTTCTTGGGGAAAATGGTGCTGGTAAATCTACACTCATGAACATGCTTTCCGGCTTGTTAGAACCAACTTCTGGTGAAATTGCCATCAATGGACAAGTGGTGCAGATTGATTCGCCATCCAAAGCAGCTCATCTTGGAATTGGAATGGTGCACCAACACTTTATGTTGGTAGAGGCCTTTACGGTTGCTGAGAACATTATTTTAGGTAGTGAAACGACTAAAAATGGTGTCCTCAACCTCAAACAAGCCATTCAGGAAATCAAAGAGCTTTCTGAAAAGTATGGTTTAGAGGTGGATCCAAGCGCTAAGATTTCTGACATCACAGTCGGAGCTCAACAGCGTGTAGAAATCCTCAAAACTCTTTACCGTGGTGCAGATATTCTGATTTTTGACGAGCCAACAGCTGTTTTGACACCAGCTGAGATTACTGAGCTGTTGAAGATTATGAAAACCTTGGTTAAAGAAGGCAAGTCTATCGTCCTAATCACACACAAACTAGATGAAATTCGTGCAGTTGCAGATACGGTTACAGTTATTCGCCGTGGGGAGTCTATTCAGTCGGTGCCTGTAGCAGGTGCTAGCAATGCTGACTTGGCTGAATGGATGGTTGGTCGTGCAGTTTCCTTCAAAACAGAGAAAATTGCAGCTAATCCAAGTGATACCATCTTGTCAATTAAGAATCTTGTTGTCCATGAAAACCGTGGCGTTCCAGCAGTGAAGAACTTATCACTTGATGTTCGTGCCGGTGAAGTTGTGGGGATTGCAGGTATTGATGGCAATGGTCAGAGTGAGCTTATCCACGCGATTACTGGTCTTCGCAAGGTCCAATCAGGTGAGATTTGGATTAAAGATGAAAATGTTGTTGGAAAAACACCACGACAAATTACAGAACTAAGCGTAGGACATGTTCCAGAAGACCGTCATAAATACGGTATGGTCCTTGACATGACAGTGGCAGAAAACTTTGCCCTTCAGACATATTACAAAGAACCTATCTCAAAAAATGGTCTCTTGAATTACGGAAAAATCAACGAGTATGCTCGTAAATTGATGGAAGAATTTGACGTACGTGCTGCCAGTGAAGTTGTTACTGGTCGTGCCATGTCAGGTGGTAACCAACAAAAGGCAGTTATTGCCCGTGAAATTGACCGTGATCCAGATTTATTGATTATCAGCCAACCGACTCGTGGTTTGGACGTTGGAGCTATCGAATACATCCGAAAACGGATTATTGCAGAACGTGATAAAGGAAAAGCTGTATTAGTAGTCAGCTTTGAATTAGACGAGATTTTAGATGTCTCAGATCGTATTGCGGTTATCCACGATGGACATATCAGCGGTATTGTGGATCCTGCAACAACTAATAAACAAGAACTCGGCGTCTTGATGGCCGGAGGAAAACTTGAGAAGGGAGCGCAAGATGCTTAAGAAAAATCAAGCTTTGTTGATTCCAATCTTGGCAGTTATTTCAGGTCTTCTTCTTGGAGCCCTAATCATGCTGATTTTTGGATATGACCCAGTTTGGGGTTATGAGGAGTTGTTCTATTCAGCCTTTGGTACTATAAAATCTATCGGAGAAATCTTCCGTGCCATGGCGCCACTTGTCTTTACAGCACTTGGATTTGCAGTAGCAAGTCGAGCAGGCTTCTTCAATGTTGGTTTGCCTGGGCAAGCCTTGGTTGGTTGGGTTTTCTCAGCATGGTTTGCTTTGGAAAATCCAGATTTACCACGTTTGATTTTGATACCAATGACAGTATTGATCGCCATGATTGCGGGTGGAATTGCAGGAGCTATTCCTGGTATCCTTCGTGCCTTTCTTGGTACATCAGAAGTTATCGTAACGATCATGATGAACTACATCTTGCTCTATAGCTGTAACTATATCGTTCGTGATGTCTTCTCTGATAGTCTCATGAAAAACACAGACTCATCTATTAACGTTTCGGCAAATGCATCCTATCAAACAGAGTGGTTGCGCGCTTTAACAGAGAATTCTCGGATGAATATCGGTATTTTCTTTGCTATTATTGCAGTTGTATTGATTTGGTTTATGATGACCAAGACAACACTTGGTTTTGAAATCCGTTCAGTTGGTCTCAATCCATCTGCATCTGAGTATGCAGGTATGTCAGCAAAACGGACAATTATCCTTTCAATGGTTATTTCAGGAGCGCTTGCTGGTATCGGTGGTGCGATTGAAGGACTTGGAACTTTCCAAAATGTCTACATCCAAGGTGGTAACTTGGCTATCGGTTTCAACGGTATGTCTGTGGCCTTGCTTGCAACAAATGCCCCTCTAGGTATTCCATTTGCAGCCTTCCTGTTCGGAATGCTATCTGTCGGAGCGCCTGGTATGGTTCGTGCAGGTATTCCATCTGAGTTGATTAACGTTGTAACAGCCTCTATCATTTTCTTCATTGGTGTTAAATTTATCTTTGAACGTTTATTGACAAGACGTAAAAAAGCAGCGAAAGGAGCAAAATAATGAACGGAATGACAATTTTATCTTTGCTAATTTCGCAAATGTTGATTTATTCTGCTCCATTGATTTTCACAAGTCTTGGAGGAGTCTTCTCTGAACGTGCCGGTATCGTCAACGTCGGATTAGAAGGTATCATGGTAATTGGTGCCTTTGCAGGTGTTGTTTTCAATATCGAATTCGCTGAAAACTTTGGTAAAATGACTCCGCTACTTGCTATCTTGGTCGGTGGAGCAGCCGGTGTTGTATTTGCTGCGATTCATGCAGTTGCAACTATCAATTTCCGAGCTGACCACGTTGTTTCAGGTACCGTATTAAACCTATTGGCACCAGCCTTGGGAGTTTTCTTGGTAAAAGTTATTTATGGAAAAGGTCAGACAGACTCTATTCGTGAATCTTTTGGTAAATTCTCGTTCCCAGGTTTGTCTAAAATTCCTGTTTTGGGAGATTTGTTCTTCAAAAATACAAGTCTCATGGGCTATGTAGCCATTGCGACAACATTCCTTGCTTGGTTTATTCTTTACAAGACAAAATTTGGCTTGCGCCTACGTTCTGTTGGGGAACATCCTCAAGCAGCAGATACGCTTGGTATTAATGTTTATGCGATGCGTTACGCTGGTGTCTTGATTGCTGGATTCCTTGGTGGTGTCGGTGGTGCCGTTAGTGCCCAATCTGTTAACATTAACTTCTCAGCAACGACGATTGTTGGTTCAGGATTTATCGCATTGGCAGCCGTTATTTTCGGTAAATGGAATCCAATCGGTGCTATGCTTGCCTCTCTCTTCTTTGGACTTTCTCAAAGTTTAGCCGTAATTGGTGGACAATTACCAGGTCTATCTGCGATTCCAACCGTTTACTTGCAAATTGCACCTTACTTGATTACAATCATCGCTCTAGCAGCCTTCTTTGGTTCATCTGTCGCACCAAAAGCAGATGGTATCAACTACATCAAGTCAAAATAATAGCAATTTAATAAGACAAAAAGCTCTCAACCAAGTTGGTTGAGAGCTTTTCTGTACTTTGCGCTATAAAAAGCGGGTATAATATCAGTTTAATAAATATACTTATTTATATTTGCTTATCTCTTTTATAAGAAATCTATATTTCCCAATTATAAAAAAGTCTGTTAAACTGGGTCTAATAAAATTTTGGAGGTATCCTATGGCAAATCTTACAATTCACACTATCGAAACAGCCCCAGAAGCTGTTAAAGATGTCCTTACGACTGTTAAACGTGAAAACGGTGGCTACATTCCCAACCTAATCGGTGTACTTGCCAATTCCCCAACAGCACTTGAAACCTATCGTACAGTAGGAGGTATCAATCGTCGTTCTAGCCTGAGTCCAACAGAGCGCGAAGTCGTTCAGATTACAGCTGCAGTGACAAATGGTTGTGGTTTCTGTGTGGCAGGACATACAGCTATCGCGATTAAGCAAATCAAAATGCCAGAGGATGTCCTGACGGCATTGCGTGAGACGGCACCAATCGAGAGTGATGCTAAGTTGGATACTCTGGCACGATTCACACTGACTGTTATCCACCAAAAAGGACAAGTGGGGCCAACCATCCTATCTGACTTTTTCGAAGCAGGCTACACACAAGAAAATGCCCTGGATGTTGTACTAGGTGTTAGTCTTGCGACTCTTTGTAATTTTGCCAATAATTTGGCTGAAACTCCAATTAATCCTCAATTGCAACCATATACTTTACAATAAGATCATTTAGATTGTAACCAAGTCACCCTAGAACAGTAAGGAGGGAAATCAATGAGCTATTTAACAACAGAGTTTATCGACTGGCTTGACCAGCATGCTGATGCTTTAAACCAAGAATCGGGACCGTTGGCAGACGAGTTGCTTGAAAAAGTCGCTAAACAAGGGCTTTTCAAGATAGGCGTACCAGAAGGATTGGGTGGAAGCGGAGGTTATCCAACGGATGTCATTGATGCTTTGAGTCAACTCGCTCAACATTCTCTAACGGCTGCCTTTATTTCATGGGGACATCGGACCTTTATCGAGAATATCCTTCAGTCTGAAAATTCCTACGGTCGTACATACTGGTTGCCCCAGCTCCTAACAGGTCAGTTAGCTGCAGGAACAGGCTTATCTAATGTAGTTAAATTTTTATCAAGCATAGAAGAGCTCAATGTTTCCATAGTAGAAGAAGCTGGTAAGCTCTACCTACAAGGACGTCTTCCATGGGTGACAAACTTGGGAAATGATCAATTTGTAGCGATTTTCGTCGCAGGATACGATGATGGACGCACGCCAATTGTTCTCAGTGTTTCTTCGACAGCTATCGGTTTGAGCCGCTCAAATGATTTAGAATTCGTGTCTCTACAAGGATCGAATACGGCATCTCTGATCTTTGATAAGGTTGAGTTAGATCCACAATGGATTGTTTCAGACAATGCGCCAGAATTTTTAGGTTATCAGTTCGGTTTGGCATTGGATTGGCTCAGCGTTCATTGGCTGAGACCAAGACCAACTTGACGCGTAGTCGTTCAATTCTTCAGCTTGATTGGGAGCAACAGCAGGAAAATTTAACCACGATTCAAGAAAAATTGTACAGCGGTTTGAAGAATGACGATTATTTTATTGATCATCCTCGGGAACTTTTTCAACTTCGTATAGATATTATTGACGTAGTTGTGGCCAGTTTGTTGCTCGAACTAGAAGCGGGCGGAGGTCGTGGTTACTTTAAACACTCAAATTCATCCTTTATTCGCAGGTGGAATGAAGGTGCCTTTCTACCAGTAGTATCTCCAAGCGCAGTTCAGTTGCGACATTTGTTGGCAACAACTGCTTGGAAATTGGAAAATAAAAAGAGTCCTCAGTAGGACTCTTTTTATATTATTAGTTTTTTACTGAAGCAGCAATTTCTGGATTTGCAAAAGCGTTATCCATAATTTCTTTCAATTGTGCAGCAGAAGCTTGCATTTTTTGCAATTCAGCATCGTTCAATGGGATGTTCACTGGACGCACGATACCGTGTGCACCAACGATAGCTGGTTGACCGATGAAGACATCTTCAACACCTTCGTATTGGCCTGATTGGAATACTGAAAGTGGAAGTACTGCATTTTCATCATCAAAGATTGCTTTTGTGATACGAGCAAGCGCAGCACCGATACCGTAGTATGTAGCACCTTTTTTGTTGATGATTGAGTAAGCTGCGTCACGTACTGAGATAAACAAGTCTACAAGACCTTGCTCATCGATGTCGCGGTTATCTTGCAACCATTGTTCCAATTTAACACCGGCAACATTAGCGTGTGACCAAACAGCAAATTCTGAGTCACCGTGTTCACCCATGATGTAGGCGTGAACTGAACGAGCGTCGATACCGATTTTTTCAGCAAGTGCTTGACGGAAACGAGCTGAGTCAAGAGAAGTACCTGAACCGATAACGCGTTCTTTAGGGAAACCTGAGAATTTCCAAGTTGAGTAAGTCAAGATATCAACTGGGTTAGCAGCAACGAGGAAGATACCGTTAAATCCTGAAGCTACGATTTCGCTAACGATTTGTTGGTTGATACGGAGGTTTTTCTCGATCAATTGAAGACGAGTTTCACCTGGTTTTTGTGGCAAACCAGCTGTCAATACAACGAGGTCTGCATCATGTGCGTCTGAATATTCAGCTGAATAGATTTTTTTAGGGGAAGTGAAAGCAAGCGCATGGCTCAAGTCTTCCGCGTCACCTTGTGTACGATCTTTGTTGATATCAACGATACCTAATTCTTGACCAATACCTTGGTTAACGAGGGCGTAAGCGTAAGCAGAACCTACGGCACCGTCGCCGACAAGGATCACTTTTTTATGTTGTTTGGTTGCAGTCATGTTTCTACAATTCTCCTTTGAATTATTTGGGACATCGTCCCAACCATCTATTATTCTAGCACTTTTCAGCTCATTTGTCAGTAGTGAAAGGTGTTCTGAAAATGTTTACATTATAGATTCTTATATCGGAAAAATAAGCTGAAATATGGTATAATTATATAGATACTTTCTAGTAGAAATGAGGCATTTTTTCAATGCAAGATAAAAATTTAGTGGATGTAAATCTGACGAGTGAAATGAAGACGAGCTTCATTGACTATGCCATGAGTGTTATCGTGGCACGGGCTCTTCCAGATGTACGTGATGGACTGAAACCCGTTCATCGTCGTATTTTGTATGGAATGAATGAACTAGGCATTACACCAGATAAGCCACATAAAAAGTCAGCGCGTATCACCGGTGATGTAATGGGTAAATACCACCCGCATGGTGATAGTGCAATCTATGAAGCTATGGTCCGTATGGCGCAGTGGTGGAGCTACCGTCACATGTTGGTTGACGGGCACGGTAACTTCGGTTCTATGGACGGAGATGGTGCGGCCGCACAGCGTTATACAGAAGCTCGTATGAGCAAGATTGCGCTTGAAATGCTGCGTGACATCAATAAAAATACGGTAAATTTCGCAGATAACTATGATTCGAGTGAGCGTGAGCCAGAAGTACTTCCTGCACGTTTTCCAAATCTTTTGGTTAATGGTACGACAGGGATTGCCGTTGGGATGGCGACCAATATTCCCCCACATAATCTGGGTGAGACTATTGACGCGGTAACCCTTTTGATGGACAACCCTGAAGCAACAACGCGAGAAATTATGGAAGTCCTACCTGGTCCTGACTTCCCGACAGGTGCGCTTGTTATGGGGAAATCTGGTATTCACCGTGCTTATGAAACAGGTAAAGGTTCGATTGTTCTACGTGCCAAGACAGAAATTGAAGAATTTGGAAATGGTCGTGAGCGTATCGTTGTAACAGAGTTTCCTTATATGGTCAATAAGAGCAAGGTCCTAGAGCACATCGTTCGTTTGGCCCAGGAAAAACGGATTGAAGGCGTAACGGCAGTTCGTGATGAATCCAACCGTGAAGGTGTTCGATTTGTCATTGAAGTTCGTCGAGATGCATCTGCTAACGTTATTTTGAATAATCTGTTCAAATTGACACAATTGCAAACGAACTTTAGTTTCAACATGTTGGCCATTCAAGGTGGAATACCGAAAATTTTGTCTGTTCGACAAATTTTGGCAGCTTATATTGACCACCAAAAAGAGGTTGTTACTCGTCGTACACAATTTGACAAGGATAAAGCAGAGAGCCGTGCTCATATTTTAGCAGGTTTGCTGATTGCCTTGGATCATATCGAAGAAGTCATTCGTGTCATTCGTGATTCGGAGACTGACGCGATTGCTCAGGCTGAATTGATGAAGCGCTTCGACTTGTCTGAGCGACAAAGTCAAGCTATCCTAGACATGCGTCTGCGTCGTTTAACAGGATTGGAGCGCGATAAAATTCAGTCAGAATACGATGACTTGTTGGCTCTGATTGCCGACTTGGCAGATATTTTGGCTAAGCCAGAACGCGTGGTGCAAATCGTAAAAGATGAACTAGGCGAAGTCAAACGTAAATACGCTGATGCTCGTCGAACAGAACTCATGGTCGGAGAAGTTCTTTCTCTTGAAGATGAAGATTTGATCGAGGAAACAGACGTCTTGATTACCTTGTCAAACAAAGGCTACATTAAGCGTTTGGCCCAAGATGAATTCCATGCCCAAAAACGTGGTGGCCGTGGTGTCCAAGGAACAGGGGTTAAAGATGATGACTTCGTTCGAGAACTGGTCTCAACCAGTACCCATGATCGTCTGCTCTTCTTTACCAATAAAGGGCGAGTTTACCGCTTGAAAGGCTATGAAATTCCAGAGTATGGACGGACAGCCAAGGGCTTGCCAGTCGTTAACCTCCTCAAATTAGACGAGGGTGAAACCATCCAGACCATCATCAATGTCACAAAAGACCAAGAAAACGACCATTATCTCTTCTTTGCGACGCGTCAAGGTTTGGTCAAACGAACAAGTGTGTCGGAATTTGGCAATATCCGTCAAAATGGACTCAAGGCCTTAAATCTGAAAGATGAAGATGAGTTGATTAATGTCTTCTTGACAGACGGTCAAACAGATGTCATCATGGGAACGAAATCAGGTTATTCTGTCCGATTCAATGAATCTGTCGTCCGAAACATGGGACGCTCAGCAACAGGTGTTCGCGGTGTCAACCTTCGTGACGGCGATGTGCTCGTTGGTGCAACAACCATTACCGATGAGCAGGAAGTCTTAGTCATTACCGAAAAGGGATTTGGTAAACGGACGCCAGCCACTGAATACCCAACAAAAGGGCGTGGTGGTAAAGGAATTAAGACCCTGAATGTGGCAGAGAAAAACGGTCCGCTTGCAGGTTTGACAACAGTTTCTGGTGATGAAGACATCATGGTCATCACAGATACAGGTGTTATTATCCGTACAGGCGTAGCCAATATTTCCCAAACAGGTCGCTCAACAATGGGTGTCAAGGTTATGCGTCTCAACGATGAAGCTAAAATTGTTACATTTGCATTGGTTGATGCTGCTGATGATAAAGAAGAAGTAGTTGAGGGCGAGAATGTCTAGACGAAAAAAAACAACTAAAAAACCAGTAAGTTTCTGGCGTATCTTAGTCTTTACTTTGTTGTTATTGATTTCACTGGTATTGATTTTCAATTCCTCTATCCGCAATATGATCATTGCCAATAATACCAATCGTTATCAGATTTCCAAAGTTACAAAGAAGGAAATTAAAAAGAATCAAACGGCTAAAACTACCTTTGATTTCGATCAGGTTGAATCAATTTCAACCGAAAAGGTTCTCCAAGCACAGTGGGATGCCCAACAATTACCTGTTATCGGTGGAATTGCTATTCCGGATTTGAAAATCAACTTACCTATTTTCAAAGGACTATCAAATACTGCTCTCATGTATGGCGCAGGTACCATGAAGGAAGATCAAAAGATGGGCGAAGGCAACTATTCGCTTGCTAGTCACCATATCTTTGGAATTGCAGGAGCTAGTGACACACTCTTTTCTCCTCTGGAAAAAGCCAAAAATGGGATGAAAATTTATGTGACGGACAAGGAAACTATCTACGTCTACACTATTACTACCGTTGAAACTGTTGCTCCAGATCGTGTGGATGTCATCAATGATATCTTAGGGCAAAAAACAATCACTTTGGTCACTTGTGAAGATTTGGATGCAACCATGCGTACGATTGTCCAAGGTGAGCTGACAGAAACCATTTCTTACAAAGATGCAGATTCTGCTACCTTGAAACATTTTGAGCAATCGTATAATCAAGTTCAATTATAAAAAACTGAGGTCATTTGACTTCAGTTTTTTTCGAATAGATAAGTAAGGAGGATAGCATGTATCAAATTTCATTTAAAGAAGAAGCGTTGCAACCGAGAGAGCGTCTGGTAGAAGTAGGAGCTGATAAATTGAGCAATCAGGAATTATTGGCTATTTTCATTCGAACTGGAACGAAAAAAGAACCTGTTTCGGTTGTTTCCAATCAATTATTGTCCAAATTAGAGAGTCTATCTTCATTAGCAGACTTGTCGCTGGAAGAATTACAGCAAATAACGGGCATTGGTCGAGTCAAGGCTATTGAGATAAAAGCCATGATTGAACTGGGCAAACGGATTAACAAGTCAGAGCTTGCGCAACGAGAGCAGATTTTAGGGAGTGAGAAACTGGGGCTCAAGATGATTCAGGAAATAGGGATGAAAAAACAGGAACATCTCGTCGCACTCTACCTTAATACTCAAAATAAAATCATTTCCCAGCGGACGATTTTTATCGGTAGCGTGAATCGGAGTATCGCAGAGCCGAGGGAGATTTTACATTATGCAGTCAAGTGCATGGCGACGTCCATTATTATCATCCACAATCATCCGTCTGGCTCTGTCTTGCCTAGCAAAAACGATATGCTCTTTACGGACAAACTAAAAGAGTCCTGCGACATGATAGGACTCGTTTTACTGGATCATTTGATTGTGGGGCAAGATGATTATTATAGTTTTCGTGAAGAAAGTGAATTTTCTTAGAATTCTTGCACAAAATAATCAAATAAGGCTTGGTTCTGTGGAGAAGATTTCCAGAGGAGCTCAGGATGCCATTGGACTCCCAAAAATCGGCTACCGTCTGTTGTTTCGACCGCTTCGATAATGCCATCTTGGCTAGAAGTCGCAACAACCTTTAAATTACTGGCCAAGTCTTTGATAGATTGATGGTGGAAAGAGTTGATAAAAGTGGATTTTCCAAAAAATTTAGCAAAGAGGCTGTCTTCAGCAATGTCAATAGAATGATGAGGCACATGAGCTAGGCTTTCTTGCCAGTGCTGAGGGATATCTTGGTGAAGTGTCCCTCCCATAGCCACATTAAAGAGCTGCAGACCGCGACAGATGGCTAAAATTGGTTTTCCTTGCAATCTAGCTTCCTTTATCAAGGCTAGTTCAAATAAATCTCTTTCCAGCAAGTAATCATCGCTCACAATTGTTTGCTCTTCTTGGTAGAACTGAGGAAGAACATTTTGCCCACCAGTTAGGATTAATTTATCAATCATGGAAATGTAGCTTGCAGCATAAGCTGGGTCAGCTATCGGCATGATAATGGGAAGGCCACCAGCTTGTCGCACAGCTTCAGGAAATCCTGTAGCTGCATAAGACATCCGTGGAGATACGGTATCTGTTTGGTCAAAAAATTGATTGCCTGTAATTCCGATAATGTGTTGTATCTGTTGTATCATAGAACTAATTTTTCCGCATGAAGTAGAGTAGTGTTTGCAATTCGCTCGTCAAGTCAACATACTGAACAACCACGTCTTTTGGTACGGTAAGATTGACTGGGGAGAAGCTAAGAATCCCTTTCACACCTGCCTCAACTAGGACATCAGTGACTTCTTGAGCTTTTGAGCTTGGAACAGTTAAAATAGCTGTTTTGGAATTTGCTTCTGCAATACGGTCTCGAAGCTCAGAAATGGCGTAGATTGGAACATTTTCATCGCTGCTTCCGATGGCAGGATGCCCATCTGCTTCAAAGGCCATCACAATTTTCATTTTATTGCGTTCATGAAAGCGGTAGTGAAGGAGTGCGCGTCCCATGTTTCCGACTCCGACAAGCATCACATTTGTAATGGAATTATCATTCAAGATATCCGCGAAGAAGTCCATTAATTTCTTAACATCGTATCCAAACCCGCGTCGACCTAGCTCGCCAAAATAGGAAAAATCTCGGCGGACTGTTGCAGAGTCAATTCCGATAGCTTCTGCAATTTCTTTTGAGCTCGCTTTCTCAATATTTTCGCGGTGGAATCGTTTGAAAATCCGGTAATACAATGAGAGGCGTTTAGCTGTTGCACGTGGAATAGCGGTTTCTTTTCCATTTTTCACAATCTTTTTCTCCATTCAGCATTTTATACTTTATTTTAAAACATGTTTGTGAAAATTGCAACAATAAGAGTTCGAAAAAACCAAGTCACTATAATGACTTGGTTTTTCTTAGTTATTTTTGGGATCAATCGCTTGCAAAAAGTGATACAAATCACCGATTAAACCACTGTATCCAAGGTCTTTTCCGTCTTGTGTTAAGCTCAATACTTTGAGATGGTCAGGAACAGTGACACAGCCCGAAAAAGCTAGTAGAATGTCATCAAAATGTTCATAAGTTTGAATACGCTCTTGTTTGTAAGAGTCAATATAACGAAGTTCAATCATATTTATGCCTTCTTTGTGAAAATATCACGGTCAATTAGACTGTCCATTAGGAAGTAGAATTTCTCTTGAATAACCTTGTTTGAGCCTTCTTTAAAGATGTTTACCAGTTTCAAACCTGATTTGTCAGTGATATTGATTTTAAAACTTGATAAATCTTTGTTAAGGATAATTTTTAAGAGGAATCCTTGATTTGAATTTGGAACTTCTTCTAGCATACGAGTTAGCTGGAAATTTCCCACAGCTGTTTGCTCGAAGGTGTTATCACGCAAAGTGTATTTTTTAATAGACGGGCTAATTTCATAAGTGAAGTCACAATCTTTAAGAGTGACTGATTTTTCAAATGCCATTATCTTGGCCTCCAATCATTTCTTTTAAGGTCTGAATGACAATATCCAGTTCTTTTTTGGTGTTTTGCTCCGAGAAGCTAAAGCGAAGGGACTCTGTTAGACGGTGAGAATCAGGTCCGTAAAGAGCAGTCAGTACGTGGCTTTTTTCAATGACGCCAGCTGTACAAGCAGATCCGCTGGAAACAGCAATGCCAGCTAAATCCAAACGCATCAGTAATTGTTCATTTAGTTGTCCAGGAAATCCCATGTTGAGAACATATGGAAGCGTGTTGGCGGATTCATTAACAAAGAAATCTAAATTGTCTAATCCATCAAGCAGGTAGGATTTTAATTGACGGACAGTTTCGTAAAATTCTTCTTGGTGTTGCAACTGTTCATTCAGCGCAGCAGCCATAGCTGTAATTCCTGCTAGGTTTTCCGTACCAGCTCGGTGGTGACTTTCCTGCTTACCGCCATGAATCAAGGAGTCAAAGTTTGGGATTCTACTGTAGAGAAATCCTTGACCTTTTGGTCCGTGAAATTTATGGGCAGAAGCAGAAAGGAAGTCAATACCTAATTCCTCAGGATAAATCGGGATCTTTCCAATTGCTTGTACTGCATCAACGTGGAAAACGGCTTGATGGTCAGCTAAGACTTGGCCGATTTCTTTAATTGGAAGAATCATGCCTGTCTCGTTGTTAGCAAACATGGTACTGACAAGAATGGTGTCTGGTCGTAAGGCATCAGCGATTTGCTGAGCAGTTATTTCCTGATCAATCGGGTTGATATAGGTGACTTCAAACCCAAATCGTTTCTCCAAATAGTCCATGACATGAAGAACGGCATGGTGTTCAATTGCAGTTGTAATTAGGTGTTTTCCCCTGTCTTGATTGGCAAGGGCGTAGCCTTGGATAGCCAGTGTATCGGCCTCAGAGCCGCCAGATGTAAAAATAATATTGTCCGGCTTTGTTTTTAGCGAGTTTGCAATACTGTAACGTGCCTCGCGCAGCACTTTATTAGCAGCTCGACCAAAAGCGTGGATGCTAGACGGATTTCCAAAGATTTCCTGAGAAGTCTGCATTAAAGCATCAAGCGCAACTGTTGAAAGTGGAGTTGTTGCAGCATTATCCAAGTAGATCAATGACTGACCTCCTATTGTTTTTTCTTTTCTTTCTGGAAGCTAAAGAGTGGACTAACTGGACGACGTTCGTGGATGCGGAGTAGTGCATCAGCGATGAGCTCGCTAGCAGTCAGATAAGCAATATTTTTTGGCATCACTTCTTGTTTAGCAACAGAATCAGTTACCAAAATTTCTTTAATCGGAGCAGCATCAAGTAATTCAACTGCATTTCCTGCAAAGAGACCGTGGCTGGCAACGGCATAAATCTCAGTTGCACCATCACGCTCAACAATTTTAGCAGCTTCTGAGAATGTTTTACCTGTATTGAGGATGTCGTCAATCAAGATTGCTTTTTTACCAGCGACATCACCGATGATATAGCCTTCTGCTCGGTCGGCGTCATCTTGTGGGTAATCAATGATAGCGATTGGTGCATCCAAGTACTCTGCCAAGCTACGGGCACGTTTGATACCTGAATTTTTAGGGCTAACAATTACGACATCTGAACCTGTCAAACCTTTTTTAGTATAGTGCTCAGCAAAGAGTGGAACAGTATAGAGGTTATCAACCGGAATATCGAAGAACCCTTGAACTTGGACCGCATGGAGGTCAAGGGTTACAACGCGGTCAACTCCAGCTTTCACCAACATATTGGCAACTAATTTTGCTGTGATTGGTTCGCGAGGAGCAGCCGTACGGTCTTGGCGAGCGTAGCCGAAATAAGGCATGACGACTGTAACTGAGTTTGCACTGGCACGAACACAAGCGTCAACCATGATGAGTACTTCCCAAAGGTGGTTATTCACTGGGTAGCTAGTTGACTGGATAATGTAAACATCAACACCACGAACACTTTCTTCGATATTGATTTGAATTTCTCCGTCTGAAAATTGACGAGAAGACATTTTTCCGATAGGGATACCAGAAACTTCTGAGATTTTTTCAGCAATTTCCTTATTTCCATTTAAAGCGAACAATTTGATTTGTTTATCGCCGTAGGGTTGTACCATGACAAAATAACTCCTTCATTCTATGAGGTGGTCTAGCAGACCACACATTTTTCCAATAGTCCTATTTTACCAAATTTTACCATATTTTTCATGTTTGAAAAATAAAAATCAGCCTATTTGACTGATTTTTTTTGAGCAGCTGTACGAGCAACCTTGCTGCTAGCATATTTGAACTGGATCTTGTGGCTGGATAGAAAATCATCAAAAGCAATTTTTCCAGCATCTGCATCGCCAACTTCGACTTCGAGTTCGTAGTCGGTTTGTCCGAGATAATTGTTTTCATCCAAGGCCATGAGGCCGATGGCTGTTCTTTTTTCCAAGCGTTTTGTGGTCAAGAATCCCCAAACATCCAGCTCAGAGAGGGGGATTTCTTTTTCGGCTAGAAGATCCTTAATGGTGCCTGCAGGTAGGTAGAACGCTTCAATTATTTCTTTCGCTTCAGCAAGCGATAGGCTTTGATTGTATTCCATATTGCCAATTTCTTGAGGGATTTTCAAGGTTAGCTCAGCAGCATCGTGAAAAGTTCGGATGCGAAGAGAGCAACGATTGGCTTTCATGGCAAAATCAGGTGTGTCAATATAGTAGTTTGTTTGCTCTACAAGGTCAACATCAGAAAAGAGAGGTTGCAATTTCAGGTATTCCTCTTGTGTTAGCAGTGTTTTGTATTCAATTTCTAAGTGGTTCATTTTCAGTAGAGGAAATGCCTTTCATATGATATAATAGTCTTTGTTATTCTATACGAAAAATGAAATTTTTACAAGAAGAGAATTCGAAGGGAGAATAGATGGAGTTGGACTGGGAAGAATTTTTAGATCCCTATATTCAAACAGTAGGCGAGCTAAAAATTAAGTTACGTGGGATTCGGAAGCAGTATCGCAAGGCGAATCGTCATTCACCAATTGAGTTTGTAACAGGTCGTGTTAAGCCGATTGAATCCATCAAGGAAAAGATGGTTTTACGCCACATCAAGGAAGAAAATCTAGCTCGAGACATGCAGGATATTGCCGGCGTGCGGATCATGGTGCAGTTCGTTGATGACGTGGAAGAAGTTTTGGAAATTATTCGCCAGCGCAAGGATATGCAGATTGTTCATGAACGCGATTATATTACCAACATGAAGACTTCAGGTTATCGTTCCTACCATGTGGTGATCGAGTATCCAGTTGATACTATCAATGGAAATAAAATCGTTTTGGCAGAGATTCAAATTCGGACCTTGTCCATGAATTTTTGGGCAACAATTGAACATTCGCTCAATTACAAGTACAAGGGGAATTTCCCGGAAGAAATCAAAAAGCGCCTAGAAGTAACTGCGAAAATTGCCTATCAATTAGACGAAGAAATGCGGAAAATCCGCGACGATATTCAAGAAGCACAAGCTCTTTTTGATCCTGCTCACCGCAAATTAAATGACGGTGTTGGAAATAGTGACGATACAGATGAAGAATACAGATAGAAAAAAAATTGCCCTGCTCAGTAGCAGAAACCCGAAAAGTGAAGCTGTTTCCAAGGAATTATGGAATAAATTAAAAGATGCGAATTTTATCATGACACCTAAAAATCCGGATATCGTTATTTCGATTGGTGGAGATGGTATGCTCTTGTCCGCTTTTCATAAATATGAAAATATTCTTGATAAAGTCCGTTTTGTAGGTGTTCATACAGGGCATCTTGGTTTTTACACGGACTATCGTAATTTTGAGATTGATGAATTGGTCGAGAATTTGAAGTTGGATACAGGTGCCAAAGTGTCGTACCCTATCCTCAATGTGAAAATTCGGATGATTGATGGGCGTGTTGTGACTGCTCGCGCATTGAACGAAGCGACGATTAAGCGCTTGTCCAAGACAATGGTGGCAGATATCCATATCAATGGGGTGCCTTTTGAGCGATTCCGTGGCGATGGAATTGCAGTTTCTACGCCAACAGGTTCAACAGCCTACAACAAATCACTTGGCGGTGCCGTCTTACATCCGACTATTGAAGCCTTGCAAATTGCAGAAGTAGCTAGCCTAAACAATCGTGTCTATCGGACACTGGGTTCTTCGATTGTAGTGCCTAAAAAAGATAAAATTATCATCGACCCGCAACACGATGACCGTTATTCAATCGCTATTGATAACCGTACCTTTGTCTACGATAATATTGAACAAATTGATTATCAAATTGACAACCATAAAATCAATTTCGTAGCTACTCCTCGCCACACCAGTTTCTGGAATCGCGTCAAGGATGCTTTTATTGGAGAGGTGGAATAATGCGATTTGAATTTATTGTTGATCAGCGGATGAATGTCAAAAATCTCTTGAAAAAGCATGATATTTCTAAGTCACTTCTAGCAAAAATCAAGTTTGCTGGGGGTGATATTCAGGTGAATGGCGTTCGGCAGAATGCCATTTTCCTTGTAGAAATTGGAGACCGTGTTACCATTGACATTCCCAGCGAAGAAGATGTGACTGGGAGTTTAGCACCTGTTGATGTTCCTTTGGATATTGTCTATGAAGACGAGCATTTTATGATTATTGAAAAGCCCTATGGTGTGACTTCTATTCCGAGTAGTTTGCATTCAAATACCATCGCAAACTTTGTCAAGGCTTATTATTTGCAGCAGAACTACGAAAATAAGCGGGTCCACATCGTGACTCGCTTGGATAAGGATACCTCAGGCCTCATGCTTTTTGCCAAGCATGGCTATGCCCATGCTCGCCTTGATAAACAACTACAAGCAAAGCAAATCCATAAGCGCTACTATGCTTTAGTGCGTGGAGCGGGACATTTTGAGGAAACAGGGGATATCATTGCTCCCATTGGACGTCCAAATGATAGCATCATCACTCGATGTGTGACAAAATCGGGCAAGTATGCTCATACTTCTTATAAGGTTGTACAATCCTGGGGAGATGTGTATTTGGTGGATATCCAGCTCCATACAGGACGAACCCACCAAATTCGAGTGCATTTTGCCCATATCGGTTTTCCGCTTTTAGGAGATGACCTCTACGGTGGAAGCTTGGATTATGGAATTGAGCGGCAGGCTTTGCATTGTCATCTGTTGGAATTTTTCAATCCTTTTTCAGAAAAAAACTTGGTGCTCAAAAGTACACTACCAGCTGATTTTAAAGCAATTATAGATTCTTTTCAGAAAGAAGATGAAGCATTTGACAAATAGGATTCAAAGCGTTATCATTATCAAGAAATGAATAATAATTTGAGGTATAAAATGGAAATTCGGAACTTATTTGGTGAATTGAAGCATAAAATCGTCGGCAAAAAACTTCGTATTGTTTTCCCAGAGGGAACAGATGAGCGTGTTGTTCGTGCGGCTGCTCGTTTGAAATTTGAAGGTTTGGCTGAGCCAATTATCTTGGGTGTACCAGAAGAAGTACACACTTTGTTGACAGAATTTGGCTTCTCAAACCCAGGTATCACTGTTATCAATCCAAACGATTATGCTAACTTTGAAACAATGAAGCAAGAATTCGTTAGCCTTCGTAAAGGTAAAGTGGACGAAGCACAAGCAGATACTATTTTGCGTGATGTCAACTACTTTGGTGTTATGTTGGTGCAAATGGGCTTGGCTGAAGGTATGGTTTCAGGTGCGGCTCACTCAACAGCAGATACTGTTCGTCCTGCCCTTCAAATTATCAAAACAAAACCAGGTGTGAAACGTACTTCAGGTGTCTTCCTCATGGTTAAAGATGAGCACAAATACATCTTTGGTGACTGTGCTATCAACATTGATCCTGATGCTGAAACATTGGCTGAAATCGCGATTAACTCAGCAGCAACAGCTGAAACCTTCGGTATTGATCCTAAAGTAGCTATGATTTCTTACTCAACAAAAGGTTCTGGTTCAGGACCACACGTTGATAAGGTCGTAGAAGCAACTCGTATTGCAAACGAACTTCGTCCAGATCTTTTGATTGACGGTGAATTGCAAATGGATGCTGCTCTTGAGCCAAACACTGCTCGTTTGAAAGCACCAAACAGCCCAGTTGCAGGTCAAGCTAATGTATTTATCTTCCCAGCTATTGAAGCAGGAAACATCGCTTACAAGATTGCAGAACGTTTGGGTGGCTTTGATGCGGTAGGTCCAGTTCTCCAAGGATTGAACAAACCAGTTAATGACTTGTCTCGTGGCTGTAGTTCAGAAGATGTATACAAATTGGGAATTATCACTGCAGCACAAGCAGTTGATGCGTTTTAAAATATGAAATCATTATTGCGTTATTTCAAAGGTTATATCAAGGAAGCCAGTCTTGCTCCCTTGTTTAAGCTACTCGAAGCTTGTTTTGAGTTGTTTGTCCCTTTGGTGATTGCGGCAATTGTTGATCAGATTATTCCACATGGCAATCAGGGGAACTTGGTTGCCATGGTTTTATTATTGATGGGATTAGCAGTTGTTGGAGTTGTCGTTGCCTTGATTGCCCAGTATTATTCGGCAAAGGCGGCGGTAGGCTATACAAAACAATTAACTCAAGACCTTTATAAGAAAGTACTTTCTCTTCCAAAAGTCAATCAAGACCAGCTGTCTACCTCTAGTCTTTTGACTCGGTTGACCAGTGATAGCTTGCAGATTCAGACTGGAATCAATACCTTCCTTCGCCTCTTTCTGCGTGCTCCAATTGTTGTATTTGGAGCTCTCTTGATGGCTTTTCGGATTAGTCCACGCTTGTCTATCTTATTTGTGGTGATGATTGCCATTTTATTTACCATCGTTATCGTGATTTCGCGGATTTCTTCTTGTTATTTTGCTACGATTCGTCTTGGACTGGATCAGTTGGTCAAATCTGTACGTGAAAATAGTTTGGGTATGCGTGTGATTCGTGCTTTCGGCCAACGAAATCGGGAAATTGCAGGTTTCACGGAGAAAAATACTTCTTATCAACATTTGCAAGTTCAAGCAGGATACTGGTCTGCCTTGCTGACACCGGCAACTTACTTGGTGGTCAATCTGACCTTGGTTGTCTTGATTTGGAAGGGCCAAATCTCTATCGCAGCAAATGCTTTGGAAGTTGGTATGTTGGTTGCTTTGATCAATTATCTCTTGCAGATACTGGTCGAGTTGGTCAAGCTGGTTATGGTTGTTACTGCTTTAAATCAGACCTTTATCAGTGCCCAACGCGTTCAGGAAATCTTTGAGCAGGATTCAGAGGATTTAGAAGCTATCTTGGAGCGGGAAAAGAGCACAATACCTGGGCAGGCGATTCTTGTCCAAAAAGCAACTTTTACCTACCCAACAGCCGTAGAGCCGTCTTTGGAAAATATAGATTTTTCTTTGCAAGCGAGCGACTTTTTCGGTATTATCGGAGGAACTGGCTCTGGTAAATCTAGTCTAATTCAGCTATTGCTGCGTTTTTATCAACCAGATACAGGTAGAATTACTGTCTACAAAGATGATTATAGCCCTCAGAATCTGAAAAATTGGCGAGAATTATTTGCCTTTGTTCCTCAAAAAGCCCAATTATTCAGCGGCAGTATCGCTTCGAATCTGACCTTGGGATTGTCAGATGTTTCTCAAGAGAAGATGTGGTGGGCTCTGACCATTGCACAAGCCAAGGAATTTGTGGTCGAAAAAGGCGGTCTAGATGCAAGAGTAGAAGCCTTTGGGCAGAATTTTTCAGGCGGACAGCGGCAGCGATTAACCATTGCCAGAGCTATTTTACAAGAAGCCCCAATCTTGGTCTTGGACGATTCGACATCGGCTTTGGATTATCTGACAGAAAGTCGTTTGTTGACAGCTATTCGTCACGAGTTGCTTTCTCAGACCTTGATCATGATTTCGCAGCGGACCAATAGTTTGCGTCACGCCAATCAGATTTTAGTCTTAGACCAAGGACAGCAGGCTGGCCTTGGTCGACATGAAGAATTGCTCGAGAATTGCCCTGTATACCAAGAAATCCATCATTCTCAGCAAAATAAAGGAGGTGCGTCATGAGAAAAAAAGAGACGAAACCAATCCTTGGAAAATTACTGAAATTGATGACCAAATACCCTCTCCGACTTGGGCTTATCTTGCTAGGAACGCTTGTCCAAGTGCTGCTAACAGTCTATCTTCCCATCCTAATGGGGCAGGCTATTGATACCATATTGGCCGGTCAAGGACTAGCTCCTGTTATGGTTATTCTATGGAAAATGCTAGCAGTAGTAGCCGGCAATACTCTTATCCAGTGGGTAATCCCTCTACTGACCAATCAAATTATCTACGCCGTCATGGCAGACTTACGCCAGCAAGTTTTTGAGAAACTACACCAATTACCACTTAGCTACCTAGACCGTCAAAGTATTGGCGATATAGTTGCTCGGATTTCTTCAGACAGTGAACAGCTGACAAATGGTTTGGTCATGATTTTTAATCAATTTTTAGTTGGCATTTTAACCATTCTCTTTACCATTATCACAATGGCCCAGCTGGATAGCTTGATGATGCTTATCGTTGTAGCTCTGACTCCGCTCTCTCTCTTTATGGCTCGATTTATTGCCAAAAAAAGTTACCTTTATTATCGTCAGCAAACTCAGTCGCGTGGGGAGCAAACGACTTATCTGGAAGAAAGCATGGGAAATCTTTCCTTGATTCAGGCTTTCAATGCGCAAGAGCAATCTACAGCTGATTTTGAAGTTGTAAATCAACAGTATGCACAGCATTCCCAACGAGCGATCTTTGCCTCATCGACTATTAATCCAACGACTCGATTTGTCAATGCGACAATTTATGCCTTATTGACGGGTCTGGGGGCATGGCGGATTATGCAGGGGACTTTTACGGTCGGTTCTTTGACGACCTTCCTCAACTACGTCAATCAGTACACCAAGCCTTTTAATGACATTTCCTCGGTTTTATCCGAGTTACAAAGTGCCATGGCTTGTGCAGAACGCCTGTTTGATATTTTGGAGCAGCCTTCCATTCAGGAAAATAATGTCAAGGAACTGCAATTTTCAGATGTAGAGGGAGCTTTTGATTTTGAAAATGTCGCCTTTTCATACGATGCTAAAAAATCCTTGATTGAAGACCTCAACCTCACTATCCCTTCTGGGAGCACAGTAGCCATCGTAGGACCAACGGGCGCAGGTAAATCAACCTTGATTAACCTCCTCATGCGATTTTATGATACCAATCAAGGGAGAATCTTGATAGATGGCAATTCAATTACAGACTATAGTCGGGACTCGCTTCGCCGTCAAATTGGTATGGTGCTCCAAGAAACGTGGCTTAAAACAGCTACCATTCATGAAAATATCGCCTACGGTTATCCAAATGCAACCCGAGAATTAGTCGTGGAAGCAGCCAAAGCAGCCAATGCTGATTTCTTTATTCGCCAATTACCAAACGGATATGACACCTATCTAGCCGATGCAGGCGAGTCGCTCTCTCAAGGGCAACGACAATTGCTGGCTATTGCACGTATCTTTGTCAAAGTGCCGAAAATTCTAATCCTAGATGAAGCGACGTCTTCCATTGATACACGGACGGAAGTCTACATCCAAGAAGCCTTTGATAAACTGATGGACGGGCGGACTAGTTTCATCATTGCTCACCGTCTGTCAACCATTCAGTCAGCTGACATCATTTTGGTTATGGTCGACGGCAAGATTGTTGAACAAGGCAATCACGATAGCCTGATGGCAAGCAAGGGATTCTATTACCAAATGGTCCAAAGTCAGGGAACAATTCAACTGTGCGGGGGTGGGAAGACGAACTCTTTCTGATTAGTCAGAGTTCTTTCCCACTCCCTTTTATGATATACTGGATATATGTTAGATTTGAATGAGTATGGAATTGAGATGTGGCCGAATGAGAAGATTCGAGCTTTTCGTAAGGCTTTGTTGGACTGGTATGATGCCAATAAGCGTGACCTACCTTGGCGTAGAACTTCAGATCCCTATGCGATTTGGGTATCAGAAATAATGCTGCAACAGACGCGTGTAGATATTGTCATTCCCTATTACGAAAGTTTTTTGTATCGCTTGCCGACCATTTCGGACTTGGCAGCAGCAGATGAAGAAACCCTCCTCAAAGTCTGGGAGGGACTGGGATACTATTCTCGCGTGCGCAATATGCGGACAGCGGCTCAACAGATGATGGAGCATTTTGATGGACAATTTCCCACTACCTACCAAGAAATTACAAGCTTAAAAGGAATTGGTCCCTACACTGCGGGAGCTATTTCCAGTATTGCTTTTAATTTACCTGAGCCTGCGGTGGATGGCAATGTTATGCGGGTGCTAAGTCGTCTTTTTGAGGTCAATTATGATATCGGTGTTCCTAGCAATCGAAAAATTTTCCAAGCTATGATGGAGATTTTGATTGACCCTGAACGTCCGGGAGACTTTAATCAGGCTCTGATGGACTTAGGTTCTGACATTGAATCACCTGTTAATCCACGTCCAGAGGATAGCCCGGTTAAGGAGTTTAGCGCAGCTTATTTGCACGGAACCATGGACAAATATCCGATCAAAGCTCCTAAGAAGAAGCCGACGCCCGTCTATTATCAGGCCTATATCATCCGCAATCAGGCTAACCAATTTTTACTTGAAAAAAATACAGATGCAGGCCTCTTATCTGGTTTTTGGTCTTTTCCCTTGATTGAAAAATCTTCTTCCAGCACAAAAGAAATCAATCTTTTTGAAGTCGTAGAAGTAGTGGATGTCTTGGGTTTATTTGAAAAAAATTACGGACAGAAAGTTCAATGGCTGGAGCAAGAATTTCAACCGGTTCAACATATTTTTAGTCACCGAAAATGGCAAGTTGACTTGGTTGAAGGCATTGTGGAAGAAGACAAGGTGGATAAGGACCGCGAGTTACGTTGGGTTTCCGTCGAAGATTTTCATGCCTACCCCTTTGCCAAACCCCAGCAAAAAATGTGGGATTCCTATCTCAAGGGCAAAGCAAAACACAAATAAAATAAAAACAGCAGAATTGTGATAGACAAACTGCTGTTTTCTTGTTTATAAATCATTCCACTCAGTGACGGTTTGATAAACTTTTTTAGTCCAATTTTTTAATCCATCCCCATCATACTTCAGATATAC
The DNA here is from genome assembly GCF_024170225.1 of Streptococcus gallinaceus. Classification (GTDB taxonomy): domain Bacteria; phylum Bacillota; class Bacilli; order Lactobacillales; family Streptococcaceae; genus Streptococcus; species Streptococcus gallinaceus. Next base: position 233,631 of record NZ_JALJXU010000003.1, read on the forward strand.
TACTCTTGATTTGAGTGAATTTGGAACTATATTTTCAAATTCTGATCTATTTTGCTCTGGAATCACACAGATAAATAATAAGCCATCTAAGTCCACCTTATCTTTGATTTTAACAAGATGGTAACCATCAAAGATAAAGTTGGGCTCCTTCGCTAAATTTTCATAGAGAAAATGAAAGCTGACTCCCGGCACAAACAACTCATTGAGCTCGTTTTCCGTAGGTGCTCGATGGAGTAAGCGTTCCATTGCAAGCCTGTATCCAGATGTTACATTTGACCAGGCAAACATAATATAGTCAAAGTAATCTGCAGGATCGCTGGCTGCATTCCGAGAATCCATTACCAAATCAGTACTAGATTTTTTCAACGCTTGCACCGCAGACAATAGCTTGCCATCAGTAAAAATCTGTTTAGCTGTATCGATAGTAGTTGTGTGACTGACAAAATCCGATACTAAACAAAGGCTTTCCTCAGTATAAATCGCACTTGATTCTTTGGAGAATGGGAAAAAGGGATATTCAGGAGTATCCTGCGCGACATAGTCGGTTATCTTCTCCAAAAGTAATTTATTATTGCAAATAATCTCGGTCTTTCGATGATAGTACTTTTCATAGGCAATAAATTTACTTATCCGATCAAGTTCTGCCGGATGAATCGTCGGATAATCCTGTAAAGCTATAAAATAAGTCCCGCCCCACTGGATTGTGTAGTTTCCATTTGTAATTTCGATTTTCATGTCTTGTCTCTCATATGATTATTTTTACCTGATATTAGTTTATTATTTTTTACCAAAATTGCACACAAAAACTTGAAAGCGTTTTAAAAAAGAGATATAATGTAAGCGAAATGAGGGAGGTGCCCTCATAGGTATTACTTTTCACTCCTTGGTTTTCTGGTCGGTGCTCATCATTGTAGATTTTGGAGGAAAATATCTAGAGTAGATGATGATAGGCGAGAAAACCTTTGCTTTAAAGGAAGGTTTGTTCTCTAGTGCTCAACTAAAATTCATTTATCTATTGTTTATCATCACTTTATTAGCCTTGCTACCCTACTACATCATAAGAAAGGCTAATGCGCTCAAGTAGGCTTTACTAGGTCTATTGTTGGTATTCAAAAAAATTTGATCGACAGTTACGACTTATTTTAATCATTCATATTTTAGAGTAGGAAAGTTAGATTAGGGGTAGCTAAATACAATTTTAATTATTTATCTTGTTATAGAGAATGAACCTTCCCATTTAGAAATCCCAAAGAGGCGAAAGCCTCTTTTTTTGTGACTTATCCACCAAAAAAACCACCAAGTGGTGGTTTTCATTTTATCCAACAAATTCGTTGATTTCTTTTTCAATAGTTGCGATTTTTGTTTCAGCTTCCTCAAGTGTATCGCCAACCGTTGCAATGTAGAATTTGATTTTTGGTTCTGTACCTGAAGGGCGGACTGCAAACCAAGAATCATCTGAAAGTGTGTACTTGAGAACGTTACTTGGTGGTGTAGTAAGGCTAGTCACGCCTTGAGCAGAAGTAGCAGTTTGTTCCAAGAAGTCTTCTGTCAATGCAATTTCAGTTTGGTTAAATTGTTTTGGTGCATTACCACGGAATTTATCCATGATTTTCTTGATTTCAGCTGCACCGTCCATACCTGAAAGGGTCACAGAAATTGTCTTTTCAGCAAAGTAGCCGTATTCTTTGAAGATTTCGTCAATACCATCAGCCAATGTCAAACCACGAGAACGGTAGTAAGCAGCAATTTCAGCTACTAAGAGAACAGCTTGGATGGCATCTTTGTCACGGACAAATGGTTTAATCAGGTAGCCAAAGCTTTCTTCAAAACCAAACATGTAGGTGTGACTATTTGTATCTTCAAACTCTTGAATTTTTTCAGCGATAAATTTGAAGCCAGTCAAGACGTTAAACATGGTTGCGCCGTAACTTTCAGCAATCTTCGTCACTAATTCAGTTGAAACGATAGATTTGCAGACAGCTGCATTTTCTGGAAGAGTACCTGCTTGTTTGTGGGCTTCTAAAATGTATTTGGCCAAGAGTGCACCGATTTGGTTACCAGAGAGGTTCCAGTAAGAACCGTCTGCTTGGCGGATTTCAACACCGACACGGTCAGCATCAGGGTCAGTTGCTAGAAGGACATCGGCGTCTACTTGACGGCCAAGTTCTTCTGCCATTGCAAATGCTGCCTGGCTTTCTGGGTTTGGAGAAGCAACAGTTGAGAAATCTGGGTCAGCAGTAGCTTGCGCTTCAACCATTTGAACAGATTCAAAGCCAGCTTGTGCCAAAGCACGACGAGTCAACATTTCGCCTGTACCATGAAGTGGTGTGTAGACAATCTTCATATCACGGCCAAATTCTTTAATCAAGTCAGGATTGATGGTGATAGATTTGAGTTCTTCTAAGTAGAGGGCGTCAGTTTCTTCGCCCAAGACTTTGATAAGGCCAGATTCTTTTGCAGTTTCAAGGTCAGCTAAAACAACTTCAAATGGATTGTCAATCGCACGAATGTAGTCTGTCAAGGCATCTGCATCTGCTGGCGGCATTTGTCCACCGTCTTCACCGTAGACCTTGTAGCCGTTAAACTCTTTTGGATTGTGACTTGCAGTAACCATGATACCTGCAACAGCATTGTAGTGACGCACTGCAAATGATAATTCAGGTGTTGGACGTAGGCTTTCAAAGACATAGGATTGGATGCCGTGAGCTGCCAAGACTTGAGCAGATTCAAATGCAAACTCTGGTGAGAAGTGACGTGAGTCGTAGGCAATAGCCACACCACGTTTTTTAGCTTCCTCACCTTTAGACTCAACTAATTTTGCCAAGCCTTCTGTTGCTTGACGAACGACGTAAATATTGATGCGGTTGGTACCAGTACCGATATAGCCACGCATACCTGCTGTACCAAATTCAAGATTTGTGTAGAAGGCATCTTCTTTTGTCTTTTCGTCCATAGCCAGTAAGTCCTCGCGGAGGTAATCTGGTAAATCTGCGACGTCAAGCCATTTTTGGTAATTTTCTGTATAGGTCATGTATTTCTCCTTTTTGAAAATATCTTGTTAATCGCTTTCATTATAACATTTTCAAAAGAAAAAAGCACGCTCTCACGTGACTTATTTCCTTATTTTTTTAGTTTTAACATATTTGGCACGATGGCAAGGGTCAAAGCTGCTGAAATCACCATTTCTGCAATAGCATTTGTGCCGATAATTCCTGCCAACATCAGTTGGATATTGCCATTGTAGACGGATGAAAAGAGGATAAAAATTCCACCGAGTACAAAAACAGTATTGGTCATAGAACCAATGGCACCTGCAAGAAGAAGTCCACCTTTATTTTTAAGCATTTTATAGGTGAAGTAAGGGGTAATCCCAATTAAAACGCGAGGCACAACTGCAATAACGAGTGACCAGAAATTCCCATTTGGAACAAAAGGGGTGAAAAGATAGCTCGTCGGTAAAAACAAGATTGTATTTGTGACCATACTAATCACTCCCATAAGTCCACCCAATGTAGCGCCGATACGCGGTCCATAAAGAATAGAAGCAATAATCACCGGTACATGCACCAGGGTTGGCTTGATAGGAAATGGTAGTAGGTTAAAAATAACCGAGCTCAACAGATGGATAACCAACATAACTGCAAAGAAAATGGCAATAGTAGCTACTTGATTTGATTTATTTTGTTTCACAATATACTCCTTAAAATGAAGATAAACAGGTCTTACCCTTGTTTTTGGGCAAAAAAGCGGGGATAATTTGTCGAAAATTGCTGCACAATGCCGATAGCAATAGCGATTGTAAAGGCTGTGATGAAGCTGATGCGCAAATATTCTACAGCCAAAGTATCTGCACCAGTCAATACGAAATAAACAGCCCGGTAGAAGCTCAATCCAGGAATAAGCGGAAAAATGCTAGTAGATAAAAATAAAGTCATCGGGCATTTTTTACGCACAGCCAACCAACGGGAACAAAAGGCCACCATCAGACTGGAAAAAAAGACGGCCAGGGCATCTATGTGATGGTACTCAAAGATAAGCAAATAGACCAGCCAAGAAAGACCGCTTAAGATACCGATGTAGACTAGATAACGCTTGGGAACGTGGTAAAGTAGGGCAAATGCGACTGTACCAACTGCAGCTGTTAGGGCACGAATCACAAAATCCATTGGAGTTGCAATCGTGCTAGTAAATGCTGCGGTCATCTGCTCAGCAAAAGGAAGAGCTTCAAGCACGGTCACCACACCAACGGAAAGTGAAATACAAGATAACAAGGCAGACATGAGTAAGGTCAACCCTGTCGAATAATTGTTTTGAGAAAATTCACGGATAGAATTGACAAAAAATGCTCCTGGTATCAAGGTCATCAGTGCACCTAGTACAATTGGTCCCAAGTGCTGTCCGACATGCAAATAAAGCAATAAACTGGCAGAAAGCGTGATAACCGCACTTCCGATAATGGTATGAATAAATCCAGCATGAATTTTGGGAGAGATGAGATGATAGACAAGCCCTAAAATCAATCCTGTCATGGCAGATGCAAGTGCGTCGAGAAAACCACTTCCAAGCGCCATTGAAAATCCACCTGCACCCAAGAAATAGGCAAATAAAGTCAGTAACAAAGACTGTTTTGGAAAATGTTCAATCCTGTCTAACCGCTGTGAAATATCCTCTAAGTCAGATACCTCTCCTTTGACGATTTGGCGTGATAGAGCATTAACCGCTTCTAATTTCCCCATATGGATGGATACGTCTTTTGTAGTATAGGCCTTACCTAGATGATTGTCTTCCTTGTCCAAACCAGAAGTGATGATTCCTTGATTGACCACATAAGTTTCAAAATTTTGGATGCCAAGTCGAGCCGCAATCCGTTTCATGGTATCTTCGATACGGTAGATTTCAGCGCCGCTTTCCATGAGCAATTCTCCTACCCAAACGACAACTTCCATCGCAGTGGTTTCGGTTTTAATTCTCATTTTTGACATCGTTGTTGAACCTCGTCTAGGATGGTATCGATTGTCGCTAAAGCTCCCGTCCCAAAGTCGCCACAAGCCAGCAAGGATTCGCGTGGCTTAATTTCTTCAAAGCCATAAGAACGAAGTAGCTGTAGATTGTGTTGACTTGCAGGATTAAGGTACATGTTGGTGTTCATGGCAGGTGCAATTAATTTTGGGACACCCATTGGCAAAGCCAAGGCGACCGCCGTCACAATGTTATCTGCCATCCCATGGGCCAATTTGGCTAAGGTATTGGCAGACAAAGGTGCAACTAAAAACAAATCTGTATTTTTTGCTAAGTCAATATGCTTGATAGAAGACGGGTCTTCTTCTTGCATGATATCAGTATGAACTGGATTTTTTGTTAAAGACTGTAGAGTAAGTGGGCTGATAAATTGTGTGGCTGACCGGCTCATCAGTACAGTAACCTCATGCCCTAACTTGGTCAATTCATTACTTAAATCAGCTGCCTTATAGGCCGAAATCGATCCCGTTACAGCTAGTGTGATACGTGCCATGATTACCTCTTTTCTAAGACGAGCTTGAGGAGGAGTTGAGCGATTTCTTCTTTTGTTGAAGCCAGCTGCTCAGTTTCTTTATCAACTAAAAATGCCTTGTGACCTTCCGAATTGATGTCTCGTAAATCATTAGCAACGATATAGTCAGCCTTATTTTTCGCCAGACTCTCACGCGTCACAGCAAATAATTCTTCTTTGCTGACATCCACTAGTAACTTGAAACCAATCAGCTGAATGGCTGGATTCCATTCCTTGACTTTCGAGATGACCTTTGGTGTTTTTTTGAGAAACAGAACTTGATAGTCGTTTTGAGAAGAAATCTTGGTTTCTGTATTGGATTTGGTCAGTAAATCACGAATCTTGTTCGTCTGCTCGACTTCATCCAGACCAGTCATGTAGACTGGTGTGTAGTCAGATACAGCCATGCTATGAATGAGCACATCATGTTCTTTGACAAGTGGCTCGAGACTACTTTGTAGACTTTCCACATTGGAGATTTCTACTATATGAAGAAGTGGGTGTGGCTGCGGTTTGACGGCATGCTTGGTAGTGACCAAGGTGACAGGGAAATTTGCCTCTAGAAATGTCTCAGCAATGATCTTCCCAAGCTGGCCTGTTGAATGATTTGTAATGGCGCGAACCTGGTCGATGGATTCGTTTGTTCCGCCTGAAGTAATCAAAATTTTCATGTTCTTATTGTACAAGAATTTATGATTTTCGTAAAGTTTTAGCAACCTCTTACAAAGGCGAATAAAACAGTATGATATTTTCTTAACTTTTTACAAAAATAGGTAAAAAGCGGACGTTTTATTTTTTATATACAAAATACGTGCAATAAAAACGAATATCTGTTATGATAAGACTATCTTATTGTGAGGTGATAGAATGAAAACGGATATTGAAATCGCACAAAGTGTTCCCTTAAAGCCGATTACAGAGGTTGTAGCACCATTAGGTATTGCCTTTGATGATATTGAGCTTTACGGTAAGTACAAAGCAAAATTAACCTTTGATAAAATTAAAGCTGTTCAAAAAAATCCTGTTGGAAAACTGATTTTAGTCACAGCTATCAATCCAACGCCTGCCGGTGAAGGTAAATCTACCATGAGTATCGGCTTGGCGGACGCCCTCAATAAAATTGGCAAGAAAACCATGATTGCCCTACGGGAACCATCACTCGGTCCTGTCATGGGGATTAAGGGAGGCGCAGCTGGTGGCGGCTATGCACAAGTTCTTCCGATGGAAGACATCAATCTCCACTTTACAGGAGACATGCATGCTATCACGACAGCTCATAACGCTTTGTCAGCCTTGATTGACAATCATCTCCACCAAGGAAATGAACTTGGTATCGATCAACGACGGATTATCTGGAAACGAGTAGTTGATTTGAATGACCGCGCTCTGCGTCATGTGACCGTAGGACTTGGCGGTCCGCTAAACGGTATTCCACGTGAAGACGGTTTTGATATTACAGTGGCTTCAGAAATTATGGCCATCCTTTGCTTAGCAACGGATTTAGCTGATTTGAAGAAACGCTTGGCTAACATTGTCATTGGCTATCGTTATGACCGCAGTCCAGTTTATGTCCGAGATTTGCAAGTAGAAGGAGCCCTGACACTCATTCTAAAAGACGCTATCAAGCCAAACTTGGTGCAAACTATCTATGGAACGCCAGCATTTGTTCACGGTGGTCCTTTTGCCAATATTGCCCATGGATGTAACTCTGTCTTGGCAACTGCAACAGCTCTTCGTTTAGCAGACTATGTGGTGACAGAGGCTGGATTTGGAGCGGATCTTGGTGCAGAGAAATTCTTGGATATCAAAACACCAAATCTACCAACCACACCAGATGCCATTGTCGTAGTGGCAACCCTTCGTGCACTGAAAATGAATGGCGGTATCGTTAAGGAAGATTTGAGTCTAGAAAATGTTGCGGCTGTAAAAGAAGGTTTTGCCAACTTGGCTCAGCACGTGGAAAATATGCGCAAATACGGTGTTCCCGTTGTCGTGGCTATCAATGAATTTGTAGCAGATACCCAAGCAGAAATTGCCCAACTTCGTGAACTGTGTGCGGCTATCGATGTCCCTGTTGAATTAGCTAGCGTTTGGGCCGACGGCGCTGAAGGTGGTGTGGCGTTAGCCCAAACGGTTGTAAAAACAATTGATGCGACACCGTCAGACTACAAGCGTCTCTATGACGACTCTCAGTCAATCGAGGAAAAAATTGCGACAGTAGCGCGTGAAATCTATCGTGCTGACAAGGTCGTTTTCGAAAAGAAAGCTAAGACACAAATTGCACAAATCGTGAAAAATGGTTGGGACAACTTACCAGTTTGTATGGCTAAAACCCAATACAGTTTCTCAGACGACCCAACTCTTCTCGGTGCACCAAGAGGATTTGAAGTTACGATTCGTGAGGTCGTACCGAAGCTGGGAGCGGGCTTCATCGTTGCTCTTACTGGAGATGTCATGACCATGCCAGGACTTCCTAAAAAACCAGCCGCTCTCAATATGGATGTGGCAGAAGACGGCACAGCGCTCGGTTTATTCTAAATCAGATACAGCAAAGTTGGTTTATTCCAGCTTTGTTTTTTTATACTAAATCTAATCTGCCGAGCTATCCTCTATAAATTATAGAAATGCAGGAATTTTCTGAAAAATCCCTTTTGTTTTGAAAAAAAATATAGTATAATTGTATAAATTTAATTTTGAAAGAGGTAACCTTATGGCTTATACAGTTGCAGTTGTTGGTGCTACAGGCGCAGTTGGCGCACAGATGATTAAAATGTTGGAAGAATCAACACTTCCTATCGAAAAAGTACGTTTTTTGGCGTCTTCTCGCTCAGCTGGTAAGACATTGCAATTTAAAGGACAAGATATTGTCATCGAAGAAACGACAGAAGATACTTTTGGCGGGGTCGATATCGCGCTTTTCTCTGCTGGTGGCTCTACCTCTGCAAAATACGCTCCATATGCGGTCAAAGCAGGAGCAGTTGTCGTGGATAATACTTCTTATTTCCGTCAAAATCCTGATGTCCCTTTGGTTGTGCCTGAAGTCAACGCCCATGCACTCGATGCCCATAATGGCATTATCGCTTGTCCAAACTGTTCAACGATTCAAATGATGGTAGCTTTGGAGCCAGTTCGTCAAAAATGGGGCTTGGACCGTATCATCGTATCGACTTATCAAGCCGTATCAGGTGCTGGTATGGGTGCTATCTTGGAAACACAAGCTCAACTCCGCTCAGTCTTAAATGACGGTGTCAATCCAAAAGATGTTGAAGCAACTATTCTCCCATCAGGCGGCGACAAAAAACATTATCCAATCGCCTTCAATGCTCTTCCACAAATCGACGTCTTCACTGACAACGACTACACTTACGAAGAAATGAAAATGACAAAAGAAACCAAGAAAATTATGGAAGACGACAGCATTGCTGTATCAGCAACCTGTGTCCGCATTCCAGTTTTGTCTGCCCATTCTGAGTCTGTTTATATCGAAACAAAAGAAGTGGCACCAATTGAGGAAGTCAAAGCGGCCATTGCGGCCTTCCCAGGTGCAGTACTAGAGGACGACGTCGCTCACCAAATCTACCCTCAGGCTATCAATGCTGTTGGAAGTCGTGATACTTTTGTTGGTCGTATCCGTAAAGACCTTGATGCAGAAAAAGGAATCCACATGTGGGTCGTTTCCGACAACTTGCTAAAAGGCGCTGCTTGGAATTCTGTTCAAATCGCAGAAACTCTTCACGAACGTGGCTTAGTCCGCCCAACTACTGACTTAAAATTTGAATTAAAATAAGCGAAAGCTATTTGGAAAGGATGCCTATGTCTATCCAAGATTTACGCAATGTCAATATCATTACCGCGATGGTGACTCCCTTCAAAGCTGATGGCTCCATCAACTTTGAAGCACTGCCTAAGCTGATTGAAGAATTACTTGCCCATCATACAGAAGGCTTATTATTGGCAGGAACAACTGCTGAAAGTCCAACTTTGACCCACGAAGAAGAGTTGGAACTCTTTGATGCAGTGCAAAAAATTGTCAATGGTCGCGTTCCCCTGATTGCAGGTATCGGGACAAATGACACGCGCGACTCCGTGGAATTTGCCAAAGAAGTTGCCGAATTTGGCGGATTTGCTGCAGGTTTGGCCATTGTTCCCTACTATAATAAACCAAATCAAAAAGGTCTGTATCAGCATTTTAAAGCCATTGCAGATGCTTCTGATTTACCGATTATCATTTACAATATCCCTGGGCGCGTGGTTGTAGAAGTAGACCCTGATACCATGTTGCGTCTGGCTGAACATCCAAACATTATCGGTGTAAAAGAATGTACAACTTTGGATAATATGGCCTACCTCATCGAGCACAAACCAGACGATTTCTTGATTTTTTCTGGTGAAGATGGCGAAGCCTTTCATGCCATGAATTTGGGAGCAGATGGGCTGATTAGCGTTGCTTCTCACGTTTGTGGGGATGAAATTTTTGATATGTTCCAAGCTATCAAAGCCAGTGATATTCAAAAGGCAGCTAAAATTCAGCGTCAGTTCTTACCCAAAGTACATGCTCTCTTTTCTGTGGTTAGTCCAGCGCCTGTTAAAGCCTTGCTCAATCATCTTGGTTTTGAAGTTGGGCCATTACGTTTGCCGCTTGTTCCATGTACACCTGAAGAGTCAAAACGCATTGTCAAGGTAGTCCTAGAAGAAGACATCGAAGCGACTCGTGAGACGGTGACAGGGGTTATTCGACCTGATTATTAGAAAATAAAAACTGTGATTCAATTTCGAATCACAGTTTTTATTATGCTATTTTGTTAAGGTTTCCAACTGGTCAACCAGTGAGCCGACATAGGCAATGGTGTCTTTCAATGGTTTGTCAGTAGAGACATCCACACCAGCATGCTGTGCCAATTCTTGGGCAGAGAGGCTAGCACCGAGTGACAAGGTTTCAAACCATTTTTCAACAATTTCGGTGGGATTTTCTTCTAATTGCTTGGCCATGGCAGTACCAATCGTCAATCCAGCAGAGTAGGTGTATGGATATAGTCCCATGTAGTAGTGCGGTTGGCGCATCCAGATAAGTCCAGCGTCCTCTCCGATTTCAAACTCATCTCCCCAGAATTCTTTCATGATAGAGAGCTTGATTTTGCAGAGGATATCGCCGTTGAGGTATTCATCGTTATCCATACGCGTGTAAACTTCGCGTTGGAAGGCAGCTTCTAGAAGGTGAGTCACCATATTATGGAAATAAGTCCGGCTAATCAATTCACTAATCAAGTAGGCCTTGAAGTTAGGGTCTTCATTTTGCTTGAGAAGAGTATTACATGTCAAGACTTCGTTGGCAGTAGATGGTGCTTCAATGAAATACAGCGATGGATCATAGTTCAGAATGCTCTGTTTTTTGGCTAATTGGAAATGACCAGCATGTCCGAGTTCGTGAGCAAGAACCAGAACTTCATTCATGAGACCGGTCCAATTGAGGAGAATGTAAGATGGTCCGTCATAAAGTGTAGCACAGTATCCGCCTGTAGCCTTGCCTTCATTTTGCGCAAAGTCAATCCAGCGCTCATCAAAGGCTTGCTCAATCATCTTCACATAATCTTCACCGAGGAAACCAAGGCAATCAACTAAGAATTGTTTCGATTCTTCTGGTGTGATGCGTTGATTGAATTCAGATGGCAAACTAATCTTCAAGTCAGCATGTGTAATCTTATCCAAGCCGTGCGAAGCCGCCATCAATTTGATAAAACGACGCATGTGAGGAGCCAATTCTTTCATGATGACGTCAATTTGACGGTCAAAAAGGTCTCGAGAGATATCTTGTTGGAAAAGAAGGTAGTCGATGGTTGAGTCAAATCCGCGTAATTTGGCTTCGATTTGCTCGTTTTTCACATGAGCCAGGTAAGTTGCGGCAGTCGTGTTTTTGTATTTACGAAGAGTAGCGTAAAAACTTTCAGCTGACTTGCGACGAAGCTCAGTATCGTGGCTGATTTCATAGTCATTTTCGTAGAGGACATAACTATTTCCGTAGGATGTACCATTGGCCTCAAAGTTGTCAAAGGTCATATCTTCAAACTTGGTCGTTTCATAGTTGCTGTATGCTTGTGAGAAGGTTGGGGCAAATTTCGCCAAGAGTTCTTCTTGAAGTGGGTCTAAATTATGTGGTTTCCAACGGATGATGTGGTTGATGAAGCTCGTCCATTCAGGATGTTGAGCAATGACTTCTTCCAACAATGCTGTTTCTTGGAGACCAAGTTCAGTTGACAAGAAGGCAAGTGCTGGATAAGTTTCTGCATGAACGAGTTCAAATTCATTGGCTTGACTTGCCAATTCGGCATTCATCTTGTCCACGTCTAGATTTAAGAAGGCGTAGTGGGATAGCTTGCTTTGAACGGTTAAAATAGTTTCGTATTCTGCCAAGGCTGCAACGATAGTTTCTACCGTGTTTAACTGGTTTTTATAATTTTTTTCAAAATTTTTCGCGGTTTCTTTGAAAGCAGTCAAAGCTGTTTTGAAAGTTTGGTCATTTTCATAGATTAGGGATGTGTCCCAGGTGTCTTTGACGTCAACTTCTTGACGTTTTAGCATTGCATTTGTCATAAGAACTCCTTTTTTATTTTTCCTAAAAATCATTATACCACAGTCGTATCAAAAACTTGACAAAAGTCCTATTTCCTTAGATAATAGAAGTAATAAAAGCCTGTAAGAATGCGAAAAGGAGCTAGTATGCAAGTTATTAAAAGAAGCGGTGAAGTTGTCGAATTTGACCCTGAAAAAATTTATCAAGCCATTATCAAAGCGGCACAGACTGTCTACGTGATTGACGACACATGGAGAAAAAATCTTGCTGAAGTGACAAAAAAAGTTGTTATTGACTTAGAAGAGGCGCAGACAGAACGTCCAACTATCAGCATGGTTCAATCTCAGGTGGAGCACCGTCTCATTGATGCGGGCTATATCGCTATTGCGGAGCACTATATCTCCTACCGTCTTCAACGAGACTTGGAGCGTAACGGATACTCTGACCAAATTATTGTGCATTTACGTTTTGAGCAAACGCGTTAAGTGAAAACTAGAGCAGCCGAAAGGCTGTTTTTGTTTTTTTAAAAATTTGGATAAGAGGTGAGTTCTAGACTTTCCTTTCTCCAAATTCTTCTCATTTTATGGTATAATAGTAGGCAGAAATTTTGAAAAAGTATGAGGTTACCTTTTAGATATGAATATCTATGATCAATTACAAACAGTTGAAGATCGCTATGAAGAATTAGGCGAATTGCTCAGTGACCCAGATGTGGTTTCTGACACCAAACGTTTTATGGAATTGTCTCGTGAAGAGGCGAATACACGCGATACTGTCACAGCTTATCGTGAGTACAAGCAAGTCATTCAAAACATTGCTGACGCTGAAGAAATGATTAAAGACGCAGCGGGCGATGCCGAATTAGAGGAAATGGCTAAGGAAGAGTTAAAAGAGTCCAAAGCTGCAAAAGAAGCCTATGAAGAAAAATTAAAAATCTTGCTTCTTCCAAAAGACCCCAACGACGACAAGAACATTCTCTTGGAAATTCGTGGTGCTGCAGGCGGGGACGAGGCTGCTCTCTTTGCCGGCGATTTGTTGCAAATGTACCAAAAATTTGCTGAAGGACAAGGCTGGCGCTTTGAAGTCATGGAAGCTTCTTATAACGGCGTAGGCGGTATCAAAGAAGTGGTTGCCATGGTTTCAGGTCAAGCAGTTTATTCTAAGTTGAAGTATGAATCAGGTGCTCATCGTGTCCAACGTGTCCCTGTAACGGAAAGTCAAGGGCGTGTTCATACTTCGACAGCCACTGTTTTGGTTATGCCAGAAGTGGAAGAAGTGGAATACGATATTGATCCAAAAGACCTTCGTGTCGATATCTATCACGCATCTGGTGCGGGTGGACAGAACGTCAATAAGGTAGCAACAGCCGTACGTATCGTTCACTTGCCAACCAATATCAAAGTCGAAATGCAAGAAGAACGTACGCAGCAGAAAAACCGTGACAAGGCCATGAAAATTATTCGCGCGCGTGTGGCTGACCACTTTGCACAAATTGCCCAAGATGAGCAAGATGCTGAACGTAAGTCAACCATCGGTACTGGTGATCGTTCAGAGCGTATCCGGACCTACAATTTCCCTCAAAACCGTGTGACAGATCACCGTATTGGATTGACACTTCAAAAATTGGACACAATCTTATCTGGGAAATTAGACGAGGTTGTCGATGCCTTGGTGCTCTATGACCAAACGCAAAAACTGGAAAAGTTGAACAAGTAATATGACCTATGGACAACTCATTAGCCAGCTAGAAAGTGAATTAGAAGTATTAGGAGAGGAAAAAGAAAGCCTCTCTTATGTCTTTAAGGAGCTGAAAAGTTGGACTTTGACGGATTTGATTCTTCATTTTCCGAGAGAGATTTCAGTGGAAGACCAGTCGCTGTTAGAAGAGATTTTTGGGCAGTTGGCACAACACATTCCTGCACAGCATATTACGGGACGGGCTTATTTTAGAGATTTGACCTTGAAAGTCAGCCCTGATGTTCTCATCCCTCGACCAGAAACGGGAGAGTTAGTGGACTTGGTTTTGTCACAAAATGAGTCTGAAAATCTTCGAGTTTTGGACATTGGCACAGGAAGTGGGGCGATCGCCTTGGCCTTGAAAAGTGCTCGACCTCATTGGGAGGTTCTGGCTTCTGACATTTCGCAGGAAGCGTTGATGATTGCGCGTGAAAATGCTGAGCTTAACAAACTTGACGTTCAATTCCTGCAGTCAGATGTCTACGAGAATATCCAAGGTCAGTTTGATATCATTATTTCAAATCCTCCTTATATTGCTTTTGAGGATACGGCTGAAGTTGCGACAAATGTCTACATGCATGAGCCGCACTCGGCGCTTTTTGCAGAGGAAAATGGTCTGGCTATCTATCGTACCATTTTGAGTGATGCTACGTCATTTTCAAATGAGAATGGGAAAATCTATTTGGAAATCGGCTACAAGCAAGGGCAAGATTTGCAGGATTTGGCAAAAACATATCTTCCGCATAAGCAGTGCCAGGTTTTAAAAGACCTTTTTGGCAAAGAACGAATGGTGGCTATCTATGGAAAATCGTAATATACGAACAATTATCCAATCTGGTGGAGCAGTTGTTTTACCGACGGAAACGGTCTATGGCCTATTTGCAGAGGCTTTAAACGAAGATGCTGTCGAAAGGGTTTATCAATTAAAACATAGACCAAAAGACAAAGCCATGAACTTAAATGTGTTAAATCTGAACGATGTCTTAAAATACAGTCGAAATGTTCCTGATTTTGTAAAAAAAGTGTATAATAGTTTTATGCCTGGTCCCTTGACCATTATTCTAGAGGCCAATGATCAAGTTCCACACTGGATTAACTCAGGACTTCCTACAGTTGGATTCCGCACCCCAAATCACCCACAAACGCTCCAAATTATTGCCGAAACTGGTCCCTTGATTGGTCCATCTGCAAATATTTCAGGGCAGGAAAGTGGCAAGAAATTCTCTGATATCATCAAGGATTTCAATCAGCAAGTGATAGGGATTGCGGATGATGAAGCGATTACTGGTCAGGATTCGACTATTCTTGATTTGTCTGGGAAAACAGCTCGTATTCTTCGCCAAGGTGCGATTACCAAGGAGGAATTACTGGCTAAAGTTCCTGAAATTCCATTTGAGGAGTAGAATATGATTCGAGCCCTAGTTGTCGAGGATATGGAGGCCATTCGTGATATTAACGAATACGCACTTGGCTATCCCAATTCGATAGAGAAAACAATGCAGCAATTTAGACGATTAACAGCCGATTCTCACCATTTCTTTCTAGGATTTGAAGATGAGGATAGTGGCTCTATAGTCGGCTATATCCATGCTGAGGTCTATGAAAGCCTCTACTCAGAGGCTGGATTTAATCTTCTAGCACTAGCTGTTCTAGAGGAATTTCAAGGAAAAGGTATTGGTAGACAACTCCTAGAAGCCATCGAAAAGGAGGCTAGGGAGCGGCAATTTCACTTTATTCGCCTAAATTCTGGTAGTCATCGTAAAAAAGCACATGCTTTTTATGAACATGCTGGTTATGACAGCGATAAAGTCCAAAAACGATTTATAAAATATGTGAGGTAAGCCATGATTTTTGACAAAGAAGATTACAAAGCATTTGACGTAGAACTATGGGATGCGATTGCAGCAGAAGAAGCACGTCAACAGGGAAATATCGAATTGATTGCTTCAGAAAATGTTGTTTCGAAAGCAGTGATGGCCGCTCAAGGTTCTATTTTGACCAATAAATATGCGGAAGGCTATCCTGGGAAACGCTATTATGGTGGTACCGAAGTCGTCGATGTCGTTGAAACTCTTGCGATTGAGCGTGCAAAAGAAATCTTTGGCGCAAAATTTGCCAATGTTCAACCACATTCGGGTAGTCAAGCCAATGCGGCGGCCTATATGGCTTTGATCCAACCGGGAGATACTGTACTCGGAATGGATTTGTCAGCTGGTGGTCACCTGACGCATGGTTCGCCAGTGAATTTCTCTGGAAAAACCTACAACTTCGTGGCCTACGGTGTCAACAAAGAAACCGAAGAACTTGATTACCAAGAAATTTTATCACGCGCTCAAGAAGTACAGCCAAGACTCATTGTTGCAGGTGCCTCAGCCTATTCACGTATCATCGATTTTGCGAAATTCCGTGAAATTGCGGATGCTGTTGGGGCTAAGCTCATGGTGGATATGGCGCATATTGCTGGTTTAGTAGCAGCTGGCTTGCATCCAAGTCCAGTACCTTATGCGGATATCACGACAACTACAACTCATAAAACACTTCGTGGTCCTCGTGGCGGACTTATTTTGACAAACGACGAAGAGCTTGCTAAGAAAATCAATTCTGCAGTCTTTCCAGGTATGCAAGGTGGACCATTGGAACACATTATTGCTGCCAAAGCCGTAGCCTTCAAAGAAAACTTGGATCCTGCTTTTAAAGAATATGCACAAAATGTCATCACAAACTGTCAAGCGATGGCTGAGGTATTTAACAAAGATGAAAACTTCCGCGTCATCTCTGGCGGAACAGACAATCATGTTTTCCTTGTAGACGTAACCAAAGTTATTGAAAACGGAAAAGAAGCACAAAACCTCTTGGACGAAGTGCACATCACTCTCAACAAAAATTCAATCCCATTTGAAACCTTGTCTCCATTTAAGACATCAGGAATTCGTCTGGGTACAGCTGCAGTGACAGCTCGTGGATTTGGTGTAGCAGAATGCCAACAAGTAGCTCATTTGATCATTAAAGCACTGAAAAATGCTGATAACGAAGCTGTTCTTGAAGAAGTTCGCCAAGAAGTCAAAGCTCTGACAGACCGTTTCCCACTTTACGAAAACTAATTTATGGATATTTATATTAAACAAGCAATTATACATCAATTTTCAGCTGATGATACCGAGTTAGTCTTATCAGACAGTCTTCTGACGATTACACCCAAGATTGAAGAATACCTTCGCAAAAAAATCGAGCGTGTTTACTCCGACGAGGCTAAAACAGGTCAACTGCCTGCTGATCATTCATTTCTCGAACTCATCTCTGATCAACTCATCGATTCTTCATGCCAGATTGCCAAAATTTGGCATGAAGAATTTTCTGTGTCTGAAAATCTCAAAACCAATGATTTAATCTTTGTACATTTTGAAAAAAATGGCATCGAGCAATTTGCCTTTCTACGAATCTCATTGCGGGAAAATCTGGCCCATGTTGGATTAGACAGCGATAGTCCTTTGAAGTTGACGCAGAACAATCTTCCAAGCGCTGGATCTGCTCCGGATGAGGCCTTTATTCTCAATTTGCAAACTCACCAGTATCTCTTGATTGAAAAGCGTATCAAGTACAATGGGGCTTTTTTAAATTATTTTTCGGACAATATTCTCAAAGAAAAACCTGCTATCTCGGCTAAAAAGTCTATCAAAGAAGTCGAGAAAACAGCTCAGAAAATCGCTGAAAATTTCAACAGAGATGATTTCCAATTTCAGACTAAGGTTAAATCAGCCATCTTTAATAATCTTGAAGAAGATAATGAGATTTCCCCTGAAAAACTAGCAGACCAGTTGTTTGAGGACAATCTGACTGCGCGGTTAACCTTTGTGGACCAGTTGAAAGAAGTCATTCCTGATAAGATTTCTTTCTCAGAAATTGACAGCAGCCGCCAACTCAAGAAATTCGAGAATCAAAAACTCTCGCTTTCTAATGGAATTGAACTCATCGTCCCAAATAATGTCTACGAAGATGCAGAGTCGGTCGAGTTTATTCAAAACGAGAATGGAACCTATTCGATTCTCATCAAAAATATAGAAGATATTCAAAATAAATGAAAAAATTAACAAGAACGATTCTCTTGGTCGTCCTTGTTTTTCTGGCTTATAAAGCGTATCAAATGCATGTAGCTGTTCAGCAAGTGATGACATACCAGCCATTGGTGGAAGAAGTTCTTGCTGAAAATGATACAACCGCTAATGAAGAGTTAGTTCTAGCCATGATTTACACGGAAACCAAGGGAAAGCAAACTGATGTCATGCAGTCTAGCGAATCTGCAACTGGCTATACAAACACCATAACGGATAGTAAAGAAAGCATTCGTCAGGGTGTCAGTTATTTGAGCCACAATCTCGAAACTGCAGAAGAAGCAAAAGTAGATGTCTGGACAGCTGTTCAAGCCTATAATTTCGGTCCGGCCTACATTCCTTACGTCGCTAAAAACGGCGGTGAAAATACGATTGCACTGTCCAAAAAATATTCTCGCGATGTCGTTGCTCCTAGTCTGGGGAATACAACTGGAGCAGAATATACCTATTATCACCCCATTGCGCTATTTTACGGCGGAAAACTCTATGTCAACGGCGGAAATATCTATTACTCGCGCCAAGTTCAGTTCAACCTATATCTGATGAAATTCTTCAACTTCCTTGATTCGGCAATTGACTCCTTTAAATAAGGAAAACTTGCCATTTAAAATAAATTGTGTTACAATGTATTACACAATTAAGGAGGAGCGGATTATGAGTACAGTATCGTTGCGCTTGAATGCGACAGAAGAAGAGTTTTTCAAAAGCTATGCCGTGTTGACAGGAAAACCCTTGTCTGAACTATTTAAGAAAGCTCTGGCAGAGCAAATCGAAGATGAGTATGACTTAAATATCTACCAGCAAGCCTACAAAGAATATGAAAAAGATACAGAAACCATTTCTCACGCTGATTTTAAGAAGGAACTAGGTTTCTAAGATGTATCGATTGGAGTATTCTAAGCAAGCTCAAAAGCAAATCAAAAAGCTGGATTGCCAGATTCAACGTCTATTATTTGCTTGGATTGATAAGAATCTGGAGGGGACGATGGACCCTCGGCAACACGGGAAAGGCTTGACTGGAGACCGTTCGAGAGAATGGCGTTACCGAATCGGTGATTATCGACTCATTTGTGATATTCAGGATGACAAGATGATTATCCTGGCCTTAGAATTTGGACACCGAAGAGACATTTACAAAAAATAAAATAGTGAAACCGTCTGAATGGCGGTTTTTTGCTACTCATATGCAGGCTTAGGGCGAAAGTGGTATAATATAAAGAAAAAGGAGGCTGTTATGACAAGAAATGTTCTTATTACAGGTGCGACAAGCGGAATCGGAAAAGCGATTGCCTATGCTTTTGCAAAATCAGGTGATAATGTCATTTTGACAGGACGTCGTTTACACTTACTGGAAGAAATTAAAGAAGACCTATATCGTCACTATCCTATTCAAGTTTGGATTTATCAAGTGGATGTGACGAAGCTGGAAGAAGTAGAAATAGTTTGTTCTCAGCTACTGCACGATGTGCCACAAATTGATATCTTGGTCAACAATGCTGGATTGGCTTTGGGGTTGGAGAAATTCCAAGAGTACGATATGGTGGACATGATGACCATGATTGATACCAATATCAAAGGGCTACTGGCTGTGACGCGCTGTATTTTACCGAATATGGTAGAAAAAAATACTGGTCATGTAATCAATATCGGCTCGACTGCTGGGATTTATGCCTATGCTGGTGCGGCAGTTTATGCAGCAACAAAGGCTGCAGTTAAGGTGTTGAGTGACGGGATTCGTATTGATACCATTGATAAAAATATCAAGGTTACGACAGTACAACCTGGTATTGTAGAAACTGATTTTAGCCAAGTACGTTTCCACGGGGATCGCGATCGTGCTGCCTCTGTCTATCAAGGAATCGATGCCTTACAAGCTGAAGATATTGCTGACATTACTCTTTATATCGCCAATCAACCGGCACATGTGCAAATTTCAGATATTACCATTATGGCAACCAAGCAAGCCACAGGCTTTATGGTACAAAAAGAAAACAACTAAACATGACATAAATGACATGTTCACCTAAGCAGGAACAGTGTATACTAGCCTTACAAAAACATTTTCTAAAGGAGAAAAGATATGAAAAAGTCAATTTACACCTCCCTAATTCTTCTCAGCACCGCTAGCCTTCTAGTTGCTTGTTCTAGTAAGGAAACAACTAAAACAAGTCAGACTCCTAAAACGAGCCAAGTCAGCAAAGCATCATCATCCACTAAGGTAGATTCCTCCACGGTTTCATCGAGCAGCAGTACTGAAGCTCCAGTTCAAACAGGGATGAATATTCAAGCAATTCAAAACGGTGATTATTCTAGCATCGCAGGTACCTGGCAAAATGCAAGCGGTGATAAGCTTGTCTTTGACCAAAGTGGCTTGATTTCAACTGGTGTGACGATGGTTAATCCTCCCAAAGAAGACCAGGGTATTCTCCAAGGCGGGATTACCTACCAATCAAGCGGAGGAGGCTTTGTACTACTGTTTGTACCTAAAAATGTTGTCATTCCACAAAGTCATTTTCATGAAGGGAAGGATAGTACGGATGGCACTCGAGACCGTCTAGTAGGAACACAGGTTGCCCTGTCAGAAACGATTTTGAATTCGGGAACTTTTTACAAGGTTTCAGATAGTACAGAAGTGGCACCTGCAAATCAAACGATCTCCTTAACGCAGGGTCAGGAAACGATCAACTATGCGACACGAATTTTAGGTGATCTAGGTTGGAAAATTATCGAAGATAACTATAACCGGGCGGAGGTCAATCCATTCAGTACCATCCAAGGAAATGATAACAGTATCTACCTTGTCTACCAAAATGGAACCATTACAACTGAAGATGGCACTGTTGTACATCAGCCATAACAATAGTAATAAGAAAACTGCTGAAATCAGTGATTTCGGCAGTTTTTATGATGATTTGAAGGCATAATGAAAACAAGCCCTCTAAAGGACTTGTTTGCTAAAATGGTCTGGGAGACTTTTTTATTCCCACTCGACCGTTGCTGGTGGTTTACTTGTAATGTCGTAGACGATGCGGTTGACGTGGTCAACTTCATTTACGATACGAGTTGAGATTTTCTTAAGTACATCCCATGGGAGTTGTGCAAAATCAGCTGTCATACCGTCGATAGAAGTGATGGCGCGAATAGCGATAGTGTAGTCGTAGGTACGACCGTCACCCATAACCCCAACAGAACGAACACCAGTATTAACTGTGAAATATTGCCATACATCACGGTCAAGCCCTGCTTTAGCGATTTCCTCACGAAGGATGGCATCAGACTCACGGACAGTTTCTAGTTTTTCCTCAGTAATTTCGCCCATAACTCGGATGGCAAGTCCTGGACCTGGGAATGGCTGGCGCCATACGACTTCATCAGGCATGCCAAGTGCAGTACCAAGCGCACGAACTTCATCTTTGAAGAGAGTATTGAGCGGCTCAATCAATTCAAACTGCATGTCTTCAGGAAGTCCCCCAACGTTGTGGTGAGATTTGATGGTTTGAGCAGTTTCAGTACCTGACTCGATGATATCAGTATAGAGAGTTCCTTGTGCGAGGAAGTCAACTCCTTTTAATTTGCTAGCTTCGTCGTCAAAGACGTAGACAAATTCATTCCCAATAATCTTACGTTTTTTCTCTGGATCGTCAACTCCGGCAAGCAGGTCTAGGAAACGTTTTGAAGCATCAACACGGATGATGTTAAGGCCAAATTTACCACCAAGCATGTCCATTACTTGGTCACCTTCATTTTTACGAAGAAGACCGTGGTCAACGAAGATACATGTCAATTGGTTACCGATGGCGCGTTGGAGCAAGACACCAACAACAGATGAGTCCACACCGCCTGAAAGACCAAGAAGAACTTTGCGATCACCAACCGTTTGGCGAATTTTGGCAATTTCCATTTCGATAAAGTTATCCATTGACCAGTCGCCGCGTCCTCCACAGATATTGATTGCGAAGTTTTTCAGCATATCATTTCCGTAGACTGAGTGACGTACTTCTGGGTGGAATTGAATACCGTAGAATTTTTTCTCTGTATTTTCCATAGCAGCAAATGGACAGTCAGCAGAATCTCCGACAAGGTGGAAACCTTCTGGAATTTCAGTTACGGCATCTCCATGGCTCATGAGAACGAGTTGTTCCTCAGGAGTTCCTGCAAAGAGAGCTGATTCTGTACGAAGTCGAAGCGTTGACTGACCGTATTCACGATTTCCAGCTTCACCAGCAGGCACAACCTTACCACCGAGCTTATGTGTAATCAATTGCATACCGTAGCAGATACCGAGAATTGGGATACCAAGTTCGAAAATTTCTTCATCAATACCGAATGCATTATCAGCATAAACTGAATTTGGGCCACCTGAAAGAACGATACCAATCGGATTGATAGCACGAATTTCTTCAGCGCTAATCTTGTGGCTCTTTAATTCAGAAAATACACCAAACTCACGGATACGACGGGCAATCAATTGGTTGTACTGGCTACCATAATCCAGAACAATAATCTTTTGAATGTCTTGAGTTGTCATTGTTTTTCCTTTCATTCTGAAAAAAAATCAGATATTACACTATATTTTAACATAAAAGCGAACATTTTGCAGTAGGAATAGTCTAAAATCTAAAATTTTGGTAGAATAGAAAGAGAACAAATGGAGTACGACAATGAAAGCAGCCTATATAACGATACACGACAAAATAAAAGAAGAAATTGATGATCAGATTTGGAAGATTGGGGAACGTCTGCCAAGTGAACGAGATTTGGCAGAGCGATTCAATGTCAGCCGAATGACTCTCCGTCAAGCTATTACCATGCTGGTAGAAGAAGGAGTGCTGGAACGAAAAGTTGGTTCTGGAACCTATGTTGCTAGCACGCGTGTACAAGAAAAAATGCGCGGGACAACCTCCTTTACAGAAATCGTTCATTCCCAAGGAAAGTCTCCATCCACCAAACTAATTTCTTATCAGAAAAAGTTGGCCAGTGAAACGGAGCGCCAGCGTCTTCAATTAGGTGCGAATGATTTGGTGATTCGGATGGAACGGATTCGCTATGCTGACAATGTTCCCTTGGTATTTGAAGTGGCATCTATCCCCGAAAAGTTAATCCGAAATTTCAATAAAACAGACATTACCAATCATTTTTTCAAAACATTGGCGGTGAATGGCTACGAAATTGGAAAAAGCCAACAGACAATCTATGCCAAAACAGCAAGCGACCGTGTAGCAGAATACTTAGAGGTGGCAAAAGGGCATGCGATTTTAGCACTGACTCAAGTTTCTTACTTTACGGATGGCCAAGCATTCGAATATGTCCGTAGTCAGTACGTAGGAGACCGTTTTGAGTTTTACTTAGAAAATAATTAACCAAAAGTTGCATAATATATATTACGCAACTTTTGGTTTTTCTTCAAAAACTTTTCCTACTAAAAATCGCTCAGATATGGTAAAATAAAGTTTATGGAAATTGAAAAAACCAATCGAATGAATGCCCTGTTTGAATTTTATGCTGCGCTTTTGACAGACAAGCAAATGAACTATATTGAGCTTTATTATGCAGATGATTATAGTTTGGCTGAAATTGCTGAAGAATTTCATGTCAGTCGTCAAGCGGTCTACGATAACATCAAGCGGACAGAAAAGATTTTAGAAGATTATGAGATGAAATTGCACATGTATTCTGATTATATTGTGCGGGGGCAAATTTTTGACCAAATTTCAGAAAAATACGCTGATGATGGCTTTTTGCAGGAAAAAATTGCTATCTTGACCAGCATTGATAACCGAGATTAAAAAGAAAAGAGAAGATTATGGCTTTTGAAAGTTTAACAGAACGTCTCCAGAGCGTTTTCAAAAATCTACGTCGCAAGGGAAAATTATCCGGAAAAGAAGTACAGGAAGTCACGAAAGAAATTCGTATGGCCCTTCTTGAGGCCGATGTTGCACTTCCAGTTGTAAAAACCTTTATCAAACGTGTTCGTGAGCGCGCTGTTGGTCATGAAATCATCGAAACACTTGATGCTTCTCAACAAATCATCAAGATTGTCAATGAAGAATTGACAGAGATTTTGGGTTCTGAGACGGCAGAAATCGAGAAATCACCTAAAATTCCAACTATTATCATGATGGTTGGTCTTCAAGGTGCAGGTAAAACGACTTTTGCAGGCAAATTAGCCAATAAATTGATTGCGGAAGAAAAGGCGCGTCCTATGATGATTGCGGCGGATATCTACCGTCCAGCAGCCATTGACCAATTAAAAACACTTGGTCAGCAAATCAATGTTCCGGTTTTTGATCTTGGAACAGAAGTTGCTGCTGTGGACATTGTCCGTCAAGGTCTTGAACTCGCCCAACAAAATAAGCATGATTATGTCTTGATCGATACAGCTGGTCGTCTGCAAATCGATGAAAAACTCATGCAAGAATTGCGAGATGTCAAAGCACTGGCTCAGCCAACTGAAATCCTCCTTGTGGTTGATTCTATGATTGGTCAGGAAGCCGCCAACGTTGCTCGTGAATTCAACGCACAACTGGATATTACCGGTGTTGTTCTCACGAAAATCGATGGGGATACCCGTGGTGGTGCGGCGCTTTCTATCCGTGAAATCACTGGCAAACCAATCAAATTCACTGGTACTGGTGAAAAAATCACTGACATTGAAACTTTCCATCCAGACCGTATGGCTAGCCGTATCTTGGGAATGGGTGACTTGCTGACTTTGATTGAGAAGGCTTCTAAGGATTACGATGAGCAAAAATCTTTGGAACTTGCTGAAAAAATGCGAGAAAGCACCTTTGATTTCAACGATTTCATTGACCAACTAGACCAGGTACAAAGCATGGGGCCAATGGAAGAACTGCTTAAAATGATCCCAGGAATGGCTGGAAATCCCGCCTTGGCAAATATTAAAGTTGACCAGAAAGAAATTGCCCGCAAACGAGCGATTGTCTCTTCAATGACCCCTGCCGAACGTGAAAATCCAGACTTGCTGACACCAAGTCGTCGTCGTCGCATCGCGACAGGCTCTGGAAATAGCTTTGTGGACGTCAATAAATTTATCAAAGACTTTAACCAAGCCAAATCTCTGATGCAGGGCGTTATGTCTGGTGATATGTCTAAAATGATGAAGCAGATGGGACTTACTCCAAATAATCTCCCTAAAAATATGCCAGGAATGCCCGATATGAGCGGTATGGACATGTCAGCATTAGAAGGAATGATGGGAGCCAATGGCATGCCTGATATGTCATCTATGCTTGGTGGCGGATTAAAAGGTAAAATTGGTGAATTCGCCATGAAGTCAGCCATGAAGCGCCAAGCCAATAAAATCAAAAAAGCTAAGAAAAAACGCAAATAAACAACTCAATTATGAGTTGTTTATTTTATACATAACATATATTACGTAAATTTATTTTATATAAATAGGATATTCAGCAATATGAGCATTCTATATGTTCTACCTAACCTCTTTCCGAAAAACTATAATTTTCTTGAAAAACAAAGATATAAATGATATACTACTAATATCAAGAAACAGGAGAGAAATATGCGTCGTGAATTATTGCTTGAAAAAATTGAAGAATTAAAATCTATCATGCCTTGGTATGTGCTGGATTATTACCAATCAAAATTGGCTGTTCCCTATAGTTTTACAACTTTATACGAATATCTTAAAGAATACCGTCGATTTTTTGAATGGCTTATAGATGCTGGGATTGTTGATTGTCGGCAGATTTCGGATATTTCATTGGATACTTTGGAAAATTTGACCAAGAAAGATATGGAGGCCTTTATCCTGTATTTGCGTGAGCGACCTTTGCTGAATACCAATACGACGCAAAATGGTGTATCGCAGACCACCATTAACCGTACTCTGTCTGCCTTGTCTAGTCTCTATAAGTATCTGACTGAGGAGGTTGAAAACGAGCTAGGTGAGCCGTATTTTTACCGAAATGTCATGAAAAAAGTTTCTACCAAAAAGAAAAAAGAGACCCTTGCTGCCAGAGCTGAGAACATCAAGCAAAAGCTCTTTTTGGGCGACGAAACCATGGAATTTCTAGAATATGTGGATGTCGAGTATGAGGCCAAGCTCTCTAATCGGGCCAAATCATCTTTCCGAAAAAATAAGGAGCGCGATTTAGCGATTTTAGCACTTCTCTTAGCTTCTGGAGTTCGTTTATCAGAGGCAGTGAATTTGGATCTTCGTGATGTCAATCTCAAGATGATGATTATTGATGTCACCCGCAAGGGTGGCAAGCGCGACTCGGTCAATGTTGCTGGGTTTGCTAAGCCTTATCTAGAAGCCTATGCTGCTATCCGCCAACAACGCTACAAGGCTGAAAAAACGGATACGGCCTTCTTCTTATCCGAATACCGTGGCAAGCCCAATCGGATGGATGCTTCCAGTATAGAAAAAATGGTCGCAAAATACTCAGCTGACTTCAAAATCCGCGTGACCCCCCACAAATTGCGCCATACACTGGCCACTCGACTTTACGATGCTACAAAATCACAAGTCCTTGTCAGCCACCAGCTCGGCCATGCCAATACACAAGTCACTGACCTCTATACCCATATCGTCAGTGACGAGCAAAAAAATGCCTTGGATAATCTATAGAAATTACATAATATAATATACGTAAAAAAGTTATTGATTTTGCAATCAATAACTTTTTATTTTAAATATATCCCATCAAAAATTGCATCATGAGAGAAACGAGAATAATTCCAACCCAGCAAGATAGCCCCAGTAAAATTGGTTTACCACCTTTTTTAATCAGCTGAACGATATTGGTTTTAAGTCCTACTGCTGCCATTGCCATAATGATGAAAAATTTTGAGACTTCCTTTATTGGGCTAAAAAATGTCGCAGGTACTCCCGCTGCAAGAGCCAAAGTCGTCACGATACTAGCTAGGACAAAATAGAGGATGAAGACCGGAAAGACTCGCTTGAGAGACACTGATTTTTCCGCTGCTTTTGCTTGTCTAGCCCGCCAGTAAGACAGTCCTAATGTGATTGGGATAATGGCCAGTGTTCTCGTAAGTTTCACGGTAACGGCCTTATTCAAAGTTTGGGCCCCCAAGTGGTAAAGACTATCCCAGGTTGCTGCAGCCGCTGTTACCGATGAAGTATCATTCACAGCTGTTCCGGCAAAAATCCCAAATGCCTGACCTGAAGTAGTAGAAAAACCGAGCAAACTCCCCAGAGTCGGGAAAATGAGCGCAGCCAAAATGTTAAAGAGAAAAATAACCGAAATAGCTTGCGCCACTTCTTCATCATTAGCATCAATCACAGGTGCCGTTGCTGCAATTGCAGACCCTCCGCAAATGGAAGAACCCACTCCAATCAAAGTTGCCATGTTAGTCGATAAACCTAGCTTTTTCTGCAAAACATAAGCAATCAGCAATGACGTTGCTATGGTCGTTAGGATAATGGGAAGTGACTGCTGACCAGTCTGCAAAATGACCTGCAAATTCAAGCCAAATCCAAGCAAGATCACGGCATACTGCAAAATTTTCTTAGAAGTATAGGTGATTCCCGGCTGAAAAATTTCCATTTTGCTAATAGTGGGACTAAGCAGCATACCGATTAAAATAGCAAAAACCGCACCTCCAACAATTGTAAATTCTTTTCCTAGAAAATGGCTCACACCGGCAATCAAGATACAAATCCCTAACCCGTAAGAGCGCTCCTGAATAGTTTTCATATTCTCCCCTTTCTTTGTCTCATTATAAACCTAATTTTCAAAAAAATAAAGAGAAACCAAGCTCATCCAACAGCCTGGCTTACGTATTATTTGATTTCTGTTGCGCCTAAGAACTCAAGTCCCTTGATAAAGTCTGTCGGAGACATGTTTTTCAATCCAGAAAACATTGGGCCGAAACTAGTGATTTTTGAAGCTGCATCAATGTCCAGTTGCTGCATATCCATGTCAAAAGCAATGACTGGTTGGTTTTGTTCGTTTAAATTAACCGTAGCCGTCATGCCCTGCACTCCTTCTGCTTCTTTGATACCTGGTGCTTCGCGTAGGATACGAAGATACTCTTCGCGGTTGGAATCATTGAGTGCTGCTGCTTGTTCAGCGGGAAGTGGCTGAGTTAAGGTCAACAGAAGGCGTTGGAACTGGGCCCCGTTATAGGTCACTTCGTAGACCTGAGTCTGTGTAACACCATTTGCTTGTAATTGGTACTGGTATTTTTTTGTCGTCTCACCATTCGCTTCAGACGAGCTCGCTGTTGTGCTAGACGATTGCTCTGTTTGACTGCTGCTGAATAATTTATTCTCAATTTTGGCAATGCTTGATGAGGGAGTTGTCAACTTTTTCTCAGATTTTTGTGCGCTACATGCCCCTAAAACCAAGACACTCGCTAGGGCAAGTAGATAGTATTTCTTTTTCATATATTCCTCCTAATGCGTGACTACAACCTCATTATATCAAAGATTGAAAGGCTTGTCATGGACTAGTCAGAAAACGGGCCGCCCAATCTCTGCCACCATCTGCTGCACTTCCTCTTCACTATCAGCAGTCAGCATATAAAGCACATCCCCTTGTAAGGCCGCAAAGGCTTCTGGCATGAGTTTGACAGCCTTAAGTTGCTGGGCAAATTTTTCACAAATCTCTTCGTGGCTATAATGGTACTGTGTCTGATTTCTCCGCGTCGTCGCAAGACAATAACGCGTTTCAAAAATCCGCTCCGCGACTGGCTCACCGGCAACAACCTGAGCGTAATCTCTGTACAAATCAATGGAATGCGCAAAATTATAGACATCCACAGTAAAGCCACCTGCTGGGCGGTTATTGTATTCTAATGCGATATAATCATCTGCAGTTCTGAAAAATTCGATGTGGAAAAAGCGCTCTTTCATGGCAAATGCT
The DNA here is from genome assembly GCF_024170225.1 of Streptococcus gallinaceus. GTDB lineage: Bacteria > Bacillota > Bacilli > Lactobacillales > Streptococcaceae > Streptococcus > Streptococcus gallinaceus. The sequence goes on from NZ_JALJXU010000003.1 coordinate 262,446, forward strand.
TGTATAATGGCTCGGCCGTAAGCTTGTAATTTTGGATCTATTTCTTTGACCACATAATAAGCATTGTCTTTTTGCTCTGTGATCAGGGTTAATGGCGTGTAGACGTAGTTAAAGCTCGTTTCAAATACGATATTGCCTTGGTGGTCAATCAAGCCGTCATAGGTGCAAAGTTGGTTAGAATTGACAAATTCTTCGAAGAAATAAGTAGTACTCTGATCCCATTCTGCCAAAAATCGTTCTAAATCTTCTTGATTACTCAATTTGTAGGTCGCCGCTGCTCCCACACCATTGTCGGGCTTGGCAATCATAGGAAAACCAATTTTCTTGACAGCACGTTGACTATCTTTGACAGAGCGAACGACAATTCCAAGAACAACTGGTGCACCTGCTTTTTGGAAATATTTTTTCATTTCTGATTTGAATTTTGTCTTTTTCAAATCACGTGGTTTGGCACCAAAAACATGAAATTGCTCCCGCAAGATAGCATCTTGTTCTAGCCAATATTCATTGTGAGATTCAATCCGGTCAATTGGACCGTGTTTGTAAAATAGAAAGGCAAGGGCGCGCTTGACTTCATCAATATCTTCTAGGTTTTCAACCCGAAAATACTCTGTCAAAGCTTGCTGCAAGTCAGAACCCAATTGTTCATAGGGTTCTTGACCAATTCCAAGAACAGTAATTCCCTCTTTTTGGGCTAATTCGATGGTAAATTGCTGGAAATTTTCTGGATAGTAAGGAGAAATAATAAGATAGTTCATCAGTTTTGTCCTTTCTGAGAAATCATAAAATGTGCTGGAGGAAATAAGGCATCTGACGGCGCCACCATTCCCAGTCATGGGCGACATCTCCACCCCACTCATCAAACCAAGCTGGAATTTGCTTGTGCTCGAAAGCCTCTTTCATTTTGTAAAAACTTGGAAGTCCATCTGCTTCCCAAGTTCCCTGACCCGTGCAGACAATAATATCCGATTGGCGATAACGGTCAATAAACCAGCCATCATTTTGTAGCCAAATGGCGTCTACTGGAGAATTTTGAAAGACAAGGTCATCTTGCCCATAATCCGCTTGCTGATTGAAAAAGCGCGCATCGTAAATGCCAGATAAGGCAATAACCTTATTAAAAACATCCGGATGCTGGAGAAAAATATTGAGCGCGTGATAGGCTCCCATAGAGCACCCTGTCGTCATCATGGAGTCAAACCAGCCTGTTAGATGCTTGATAAAAGGAATAGCCTCTTGAATCACATAATTTTCGTAAGCAGCATGCACCAAAGCACGGTCGTGAATGGACTTCCATTCAGCCAACCAGGACTCGCTATCAATACTAGTCAAGGTGAAAAATTGAACTCTTCCAGCTTCGATGAAATCTTTGCAGGCTTCAATCATTCCAAAATCCGCATATTCATCAATAGAACCACCTGATGACGGAAAGACAACAACTGGGACTCCCGCATGTCCATAGCGATTTAAAGTCATTTCTCGGCCGAGATTTCCTGACCAATGATGTAAATGTTCAAAATGCATCTATTTTCCTCCTACCACTTCTCACTTAAAAATCGGATACAAGCCGGCAAATACAGCGACCAAGCCTCTTCGTTATGAATCGCCCCTGAAATCACTTCTAGGGAAATATTATCCAAAGGAAGTCCTCCCGCAATCAAGCGACGATAATAAGAAAGGGATGAGTCGATGTAGGCCTGCTTGATATTTCCAGCCATCAGCGTCTTATCTGTATCATCCGCCTCCTCCGTTCCGACATAGATATAGACTCGTTGCTGGCTATCTAGCTCCATTCGCTCCATATAGCGGTCAAAAGCCTCTTGATGTAACCAATTGGCTGACGAGAAAACGCCCAAACAACCGATTTGGTCCTGATAGGCCAAACCCATAAACTGTGTGATGTTACCTCCCAGAGAAGAACCAATCATAGCGGTGTGCGCTTTGTCAGGCTTAGTCCGATAATGCTCGTCGATGAACGGTTTGACTACTTCCATAACAAAATCCGCATACTCTCTGCCCTGCCCTCCAAACTGCATGCCAGGAATAGTGGACTCCTGGTACTTCCAAGCTGAATATTCGTTCATTCGTTGGAAACCATCGTTATCAATTACAACGATAATCATAGGAGCAATGTCTGGATTCCGCTTCAGAGTCGGAATAATTTTCCAAGAATGTCCAGAAAAAGCTTCCTTGCTATAGAGGACATTTTGACCATCATGGAAATAAACAACCGGATAGTCTTGCTCGGTCTTCTGGTCATAATTTTTCGGTAACAGTACTCGTATGCGGCGCTTGGAATTGCTGTAGGGCACAGGCAATTCATGCGTTTTCATGTCAAGGTAAAAATAAGATTTGTTCATGGTCAGCTCATTTCTTTAATAGATATCTATATATTATGGCATATTATAACAAAAGTTGTCAGAATATTCAATAACTTTTGCAAAAAAGAAAACAAGCGATAAACGCCTGTTTTTTTAATAATTCAAATACGCTTCCAAATCTGTCAAGGCACGTTGAGCAATCGTCTCATAGCGCTCTTTCTTATCTCGGATACGTGGTCCTTCCAACTCTTTGATAATACCAAAGTTGACATTCATTGGCTGGAAGTGCTTGCTTTCAGTGTGAGTGATGTAGTGCGGTAATGAACCGATAGCAGTTGTCTGCGGGAAGACCACCTCTTCTTCTCCACGAAAACGACGAACTGCATTGATACCAGCTACAAGTCCGCTGGCAGCTGATTCTACGTAACCTTCCACACCAGTCATTTGACCTGCAAAGAAAAGATTTGGGTTCTTACGCGTCGCAAATGTTGGATTGAGGAGATTTGGTGAGTCCATGTATGAATTGCGATGCATAACGCCATAACGGACAAACTCTGCATTTTCAAGACCTGGAATCATTTGGAAAACACGCTTCTGCTCGCCCCATTTTAAGTGCGTTTGGAAACCAACGATATTGTAGAGCGAACCAGCAGCATTATCTTGGCGCAATTGCACAACCGCATAAGGAGTTTTGAACTCGCCATCACGTGGACCGTTGTAGTCTTCTGGATATTCCAAACCAACTGGTTTCATTGGACCGTACAACATAGTTTTGACACCACGCTTAGCCATGACCTCGATTGGCATACAACCTTCGAAATATTTCTCTTTTTCAAATGAATTCAGCGGAGCTTCCTCAGCATTGATAAGGGCTTCTTGGAAGGCTAAAAACTCCTCTTTCGTCATTGGGCAGTTGAGGTAAGCCGCTTCCCCCTTATCGTAACGAGACTTGAGGTAGACCTTATCCATATCAATCGTATTCACGTCAACAATAGGAGCTGCCGCATCGTAGAAATAAAATCCATCTCCACCATTGAGTTCGTGAATTTTCGCAGCCAAGCTATCGCTGGTCAATGGACCAGTCGCAATAACCGTTACAGCATCTTCTGGAATTTCCGTAATTTCACCGCGTACCACTTCAATCAGTGGGTGATTGTGCAATTCAGCAGTCACTGCTTCCGCGTATCCCTCGCGGTCAACAGCCATCGCCCCACCAGCAGGCACACGGTGTTCTTCACCGTTACGCATGATAATGGAGTCCAAACGACGCATTTCTTCTTTCAAGAGACCAACTGCATTTGTCAATGAATCTCCACGGAAAGAGTTGGAACAAACTAGCTCGGCAAAATTAGCTGTTTTGTGTTGTGGCGTTGGTTTGACCCCACGCATTTCGTAAAGCTTAACCTTGATGCCACGTTTAGCGATTTGGTAAGCTGCTTCGGAACCGGCCAAACCAGCTCCGACGACATTGATATAATCAACAGATTGAGACATGAAACTAATACCTCTTTGGGACAGAGTCCCTCAAATCTTTCTAAAATAGTTAACTTTAGTAGTATATCAAAAAAATCCCATTCAAGCGAATGGGAGAGTGTTTACTTTTCAGAAAGGGATTCAAAGAACTCTTGGGCGTCGACTACTTTGCCTAGATCTGCGATACTGGTCGTGGATTGGATTTTATCTCCTTTCATCCAAACCATGCCGATTATAGAGGATTTTCCCTTGACTTGCCCCTCAACCTCTGTCTCAATTGAAACTAAGATTTGATAAACTGCATCATATGAGCCATCTTCAGCAGCTTTTTGCGTAGTATCTTTGAAAATGCCTAGCTCTAGCAATTTTGTGCCACCTTGACTAGGTTTAAAACCTGTTAAAGTATCAGCTAGTGATACTAGCGTCGCCTTATCTTCTTCATTTGCTACGCCAGAGGTATTGAGACTAGCAAGCTCGGCAATGCGTTCTTGAGCCATTTCAGGTGTGAAATTCGTATAATCAAAGACTGACGTCAATTCTGCATAACGCTGCATTATTTTTGCTTGCACAACATCTGCTCCATTGAAAAGCACAGTTGTTTTTGCCAAAGAAGCATCTTGTTTTGGACTATAGGTGGTCTTCTTCTCACTTGATTTAGTAGAAGACGTGCTTGATTTTTCTATTTTTATAGTATGACTTTTTTCAGAATGCGCGCTACTGCTTCATATAATCCATCCTTTTGATGACGTGTGCTTTAGAGAGGGGATTCCCTCATCAACTACAATTAGTATTATAGCATATTTCCTATTGTTCTCGCAGAAAGGAAAATTTATAAAAACACCCCACCTCTTTGAAATTACAATAGTTTCAGAGAGGTGGGGTTTACATAATGTATTTTATGTTATTTCACTTTTTCTTCTTCATAGTCTCCATTTGGACAGATGACTTGCTTGCCACCGCCGCGGACCTTCTTTTCTACCAAATAATGGTCACATTTTGGACATGCGCGCCCAACTGGCTTATCCCAAGAAGTGAATTCACACTCTGGATAGCGGTCGCATCCGTAGAAAATGCGATTTCGCTTACTTTTACGCTCAATCACTTGGCCTTTTTGACAGTCAGGACAGACGACACCGATTTCCTTGGTAATTTGCTTGGTGTTGCGGCAATCTGGGAAATTGCTACATGCATAGAATTTTCCGAAACGGCCCAATTTGATGACCATAGAATGACCACACACGTCACAATCAAATCCAGCAGGCTCATCCTTGATTTGGATTTTTTCCATTTCCGTTTCAGCCTTGCTCAATTCAACTTGGAAAGGCTTGTAAAACTCGTCGATAACTTTCTGCCACTCTTCTTTACCAATCTCGACATCATCCAGCTTCTGCTCCATTTCGGCCGTAAAAGCGACGTTTACGATGTCTGGGAAGAACTCTACAATCAGCTTGTTGACAATTTCGCCAAGCTCTGTTGGCTCAAACCGTTTTGCTGCCAATTTTACGTAATAGCGTTTTTGGATGGTTTCGATAGTCGGAGCGTAAGTCGATGGACGTCCTACACCATTTTCCTCCAAAGTCTTAATCAAGGTCGCCTCAGAATAACGAGCAGGTGGCTGAGTAAAGTGCTGTTCAGGATTGGTCATCGAACGGACAACTGTATCGCCAATGGCCATATCTGGCAACATTTTATTCTTATCTGCATCGTTGTAAACCGCCATGTAACCATCGAATTTCACTTGGCTACCGTTGGCTGAGAATTGGACTCCATTTTGACCTAGAGCTACTTTCATCGTATCAAAGATTGCTGCTGTCATCTGACTTGCAACAAATCGATTCCAGATGAGAGTATAGAGTTTTAGTTGGTCTTTGTCCAAGTGACGGGCAATCGACTCAGGCGTCAGGAAGACATTTGATGGACGAATGGCTTCGTGGGCATCCTGTGCACCAGCCGCATTTTTGACACGGTTGCCGTGCTTAGAATACTTTTCACCAAAGCGATCCGTTATGAATTCGGCTGCTTGTGCTTGAGCAACTGGACTAATACGAGTAGAGTCTGTACGCATATAGGTAATCAGACCTTGTGTCCCGCCAGAACCAACATTAATCCCTTCATAGAGTTGCTGGGCTACCATCATGGTTTTTCGCGTACGGAAATTGATTTTATTAGCAGCATCCATCTGCATGGTTGAAGTCGTGTATGGCAGGGGAGCATTGCGTTTGCGTTCTTTCCGCTCCACTTGTTCTACAACAAAGTCATCGCCCTTAAGACGAGCCAATACTTCTTTGACCTGCTCATTATTTTCCAACTTCATCTTCTTGCCATCAAGGCCATAGAATAAAGCTTGGAACTTTTTCGTCCCTTTTTTGAAGGTCGCATCAATGGTCCAATATTCTTCTGGTTGGAACTGATTGATTTCATTTTCCCGGTCAATAATCAGCTTGAGGGCAACGGATTGCACCCGACCAGCTGACAGGCCTTTCTTGACCTTTTTCCAAAGAATAGGGGAGATTGAATACCCCACAATCCGGTCCAAGACACGGCGAGCTTGCTGGGCATCTACCAAGTCACGGTTAATGGCACGTGGTTCCTTGAAGGCATTTTTGACCGCATCTTTTGTAATCTCGTTGAAAACCACACGATTGGCATCTTTTTCATCCAAATCAAGGATGTGTGATAAATGCCAAGAAATCGCTTCTCCCTCACGGTCCGGGTCACTCGCCAGATAAACTTTTTTGGCATTCTTAGCTTCCTTTTTCAAGGAGTTAATGAGCGGACCTTTGCCACGAATATTGATATACTGCGGCTCGTAATTATTGTCAAAATCAATCGACATAGTTGATTTCTTCAAGTCACGAATATGACCAACTGAGGCCATTACCTTGTAATTTCTCCCCAGATATTTTTCAATTGTCTTGGCTTTGGCTGGAGACTCCACGATCACCAAGTTTTTCTTCGTAGTTGATTTTTTCTTACTAGCTGTTTTTGTAGCCATTTTTCTACCTTCAAATAAATTTAACTTCACAAAGAATAAACTATTTTTAGGTGTGTGTCAAGATTTTTATTTTTCTATAGGAAAACTTCATTTAAAAAGAATACTCAGAAAGAACGTCAAAACCTGTTGTAATACACTTTGCGCCTTCTTGGATTAAATGATGACAGCCGTCCGATTTTCCGTCCAAAATAGACCCCGGAATAGCAAATACTTCCCGCCCTTCTTCCAGAGCACGTTCGCAGGTAATCAAGCTCCCTGAGCGCATCTTGGCTTCTGCTACGACAATCCCTTGGCTGAGACCGGCGATAATCCGATTTCGCTCTGGAAAATGAAATTTCTTAGGCTCTGCCTGCGTCGGATATTCTGATAAAATCAAGTGATGCTTGGCAATATAATCCTGAAGTTCCCGATTTTCCTTGGGATAATAGACGTCCAACCCACACCCAATCACGGCAATGGTTTTTCCACCATTTTTCAAACTGGCAATATGGGCCGCTGTATCAATGCCACGAGCCAAGCCGCTAACAACTACGAAGCGATTCTGTAACTCTTGAACTATTTTTTTGACTGATGCAACACCTGTCTTGCTAGCATCACGCGCACCTACAATGGCTAACTTGGGCTGCTCAAGCAGTTCTAAATCTCCTTGATAAAAGAGCAAAACGGGTGGATTGTAAATTTCTTTTAACTCCATCGGATAGACATCATCCAAGATTGAAAATGACGGAAATTGATTAAATTCCTCTCGGCACTGCTGAACGTCCAAATTTTTATAACTCTCTATGAAAAGTATCGGATTCTTGCAGGCTGACACCACCGCCATATCTCGGACGCTAAGCTTCTTATCGGTCCTTTGTCGGTATTCTAAAATCTTGTGGATATTGAGATTAGTCAATCCAGCCTTTTTTAATTTAAATAATTCAAAATTGTTCATATTCTTCCTCCACCTAAACTATTCGAAAAAAATCCCGCATTTCTGCGAGATTTCTATTTATTTAGCATGGATTTGATTGGTTCAAATGTCTGACGATGAATGGGACTGACGCCCAATTTTTCCAGTCCTTCCAGATGAGACTTTGTCCCATAGCCAGCATTTTGCGCAAAATCATAACCTGGAAATTCTTTGTCATAGTCTGCCATCATCTGATCTCGTGTAACCTTAGCCACAATAGATGCAGCTGCGATAGAAAGGCTATTGGCATCTCCCTTGATGATGGATTGCTGAGCGATTGGAATGTCCAGTTTCATGGCATCAATCAGCAAGGCTTGGGGCTGCGGACTCAGCTGCGAAATGGCATCCAACATGGCTAATTTTGTAGCCTCGTAGATATTAACCTGATCAATGACCGTCTGGTCCTTAATCCCTATCTCAACTGCCAAAGCTTCTGCCATCACCTGTTCATAAATGAGCTGGTGCTTCTTCTTAGGAATCTTTTTGGAGTCATTTAACCCTTTAATTTTACAATTTTGAGGCAAAATAACCGCTGCAGCGACTACGGGACCCGCCAAGGGGCCACGACCAACCTCATCAATCCCCGCAATAAGCGTCACTCCATCTTGATAAAGTGCCTTTTCATAGCGCAGCATTTCATCGAGACGGATTTCCTCATCAAGTTCCGCTTGAATCTCTTTTTTCCGCTTGGTGATCGCCTTTTGAACACCAGCCCGGCTATCATCTGCAAACTGGTCAAATCGAGCATCATTCAAGTCTCTAGCCTCTGCTAAAATGGCTATAATTTCTTTAATCGTTTGCATCGGTTGCCACACGATCTAGGGTATAGAGTCCTAATTTTCCATCACGAATTTCCTTGACAAATAGCGTATAAAAACGGTCATAATCATCGCGGAAACCGAGTTTTTGAGTCATATCCATGATAATCTCGGGCGCCTCATCTTCAAGATTCATTTGTTTGAAACGCTCTTTGAGACGATTAGGGTAATAGGTTTTAAAATAATTTAGTCCAAAAATAGTGACCTCGTCCATTGGCAAAAGTTGGTCTTTAATAGCACCAGTTAAGGCAAGCTTCATGGCTACTTCTTGATCTTCGAATTTTGGCCATAAAATACCTGGCGTGTCCAAAATTTCCAAATCTTTGTTGGACTTCAACCACTGCTGTCCCTTAGTCACACCGGGTTTATTGCCGACAACAGCAATTTTTTTCCCAGCAAGGCGGTTCATCAGAGTGGATTTTCCTGCGTTTGGAATACCGATAATCATGGTGCGCAAGGTTTCAATTTGAATCCCGCGTTCGCGTTGACGAGCAATTTTATCAGCCATTAGCGACTTAGCGGCATCCGTAACTTTCTTGACAGTGGACTGCTCTTTTGAGTTGATGCAGAGAGTTTTTACACCCTGTTTTTCATAAAATTGTTGCCATTCTTTTGTGAGAATGGGGTCCGCCAAATCAGATTTATTCAAAATCATAAGCTTGGGCTTGTCCCCAACAATTTTCGTCAACATTGGATTTTGACTAGAAAGAGGCAGACGAGCATCTACCAAAATCGTCACAAAATCCACAAATTTAATATTTTCTTGTACTTGGCGCCGGGCCTTCGACATGTGCCCTGGAAACCATTGAATAATAGCCATGTGTGTATAATTCCTTTCGTATCAAGGGTTTGACGGTGGTAAACTTGTCTAAATTCTATCAGGTCACCAAAAAGTCACCAAATTTAGACTGATTTTACCAAACCATTTCATACCCAATAATTTTTTGCTTTCCTTCTCGAATACATTTAATATCAAAATTTGAATGATATTTCTTAATATCTTTTAATAACTTTGGTAGGATATTAACATTAATATGCCTTGGAAGATAACTTTCTTTAATTCCAATTATATTTCGGAATTCGTCTAAATTTAAATTTGATTTTCTGCTTTCATATCGGAATTCGTCTAAATTTAAATTTGATTTTCTGCTTTCATAGTGGTTTTCAATCCAATCGTTTATTGGTTGAGAATACTTACAGGACCAAGACTTTAAAGCAGTGAACGAAATTTGATTTTTATCAATAAAATTATTTAATGCATTCACTGCTTTTTCTTGAGAGTTAGTTTGTCTATGAGTATAGCCGATTGTAGTTTCATAATTAGCATGACCTACACGCTCCATAATATCTCTCATAGCTAAATCAGTACCTTCACTTTGCAGAATAGAAAAATTGATAATGTCTATTATACCACGATTTTCTTTATTTTACCGCCCTTTGTTTCCATCTTAAGAACTCTTCAAATCCTTCTAAATTAATAAAGACTAATTTATAAGTTGGATTGATTACATGTTCTTTAAACTGTTTACTTTCTCTCATTTCACTTAACCATCTATTCAAAGTATATTGATTTAATCCTTCCCATCTTCTCATTAGTGCTTTTTTATCTGCCCATTCAGCGATACTATTTTCAACAGATACAAACTTTATTTTCATATTTACTTCTTTCTCTTATATTTTTATCCATTGTGGGTATGACTGGTTATATCACTCATGGGAATTTCACCCGCTGTCCTTTTACGCTGGCAGCCTAAACGGTCAGAAGTATCATTATCATTATTTGTGTCATGGCAGATAGGTTACCATCCTATTTTTGAATAAATGATTTTCGCTCATTTCCTGGCGCATTACATTTTATTGCTCAACAAATAAATAAAGTCCCACCTAGAATTATTCAATTGTCAACGAACAAATCAGGAGGGACTATTTTATATTATTCTTTATTCGGTGGGGAAAGTCAGTTTGCCCCAACAAATAATCAGTACTGACATCATATAGATTTGAAAGTTTTATTATCACATCTGCCGATAAAATACGTTCCCCTCGCTCAATTTTTGCATAAGCAGAGTGGGTAAACGAAAGTTTTTCGGCAACGTATTTTTGAGTGAAATCATTGTCTTCTCTCAAATCCCTTATACGTTGGTACATATAGCTTTCTCCTAAGAAAAGTATAGAGGTTAACTAGGAGAAACTTGATATATTGTTCTAATAAATAAAACTCCCAAACCGTTCATTTCTTTACAAATTAGACGGTTTGAGAGTAGCTTCATTATCTGAATTTTAAGTTTAATCTATGTCGATAATAATATCAAAATGTTTTTTATCAACTTCTTTTGGAGCGACGTAACTAATATTTCGTTTGGCATTGAATATGTCAGATTCTTCTAGTGATGTAGAGAGTCCGCTCCAAGGCTCTAGTGCGATAAAGGGACTCTGATTTGTAGTTGACCAAATCACTAAATATGGAAAATCATCAAATGCAATCGAAAGTTTTTTCTGATGATTTTTGGATTTCAAGGTTACCTTTCGAGATGCTAATTGATCCAATGTTATGGCATCATGCTCAAAGAGTTGATAGGACAAGTTCAAGGTCTTTTGATTTTCCAAGAATGGCCGGCGATCTCGCAGATCAAGTAAGCCAGTTTCTGGAAAACTTCTAGGTACTGTACAAGATTCTACTTTTTCAAATTCTAAATAATAGTCTTCATAACTCTCACCATCCAACAAGGGACAATTAAAACCTGGATGACCCCCAATAAAGTAAGGTAGCTTTCTATGTCCATCAAGATTTTTCACACGATATTCAGTCCGAATTGTATTGCCATGTAGTGAGTAGTTAATGGAAAGTTCAAATTCAAATGGGTAATTTTTTACGGTTTCCTCATTTGATGAAATAGAAAATTCCAAAGAATTTTCAGTTCTTCTTACATTTTTGAACATCATTTTTCGTACAAGTCCATGCCTTGGAATTGTGCCTGTAAATGTCGGTCTTTCTGCAGGTTCATAGATAGCCCAATCATTTCGTAAACTTCCACAAATCGGAAATAGAACTGGTGCTTGACCACTCCAATAGGTCGGATCTCCTTGCCAAAGATACTCGACACCAGATGAAATAACCTTTAACATTGGCACCATCTGATATAGCATCCGAAATCACTTCTAAATGCTTTTTCACATAATCAATTCGACTATCGTCACAAACTGTGCCATCTACAAATTCATCTTTATAGCCTAGACCATTTTCAGTGATGTAGATTTTCTTATAGTTTGGATAGTCATTTTTCACACGCATAATTTGGTCATAAAGACCTTGTGGATAGATAATCCAATCCCAGTCCGTTTTTGGAATATCAACTGGGGACTCTCTACGACTAACTCCTTTGATTTGATACTTAGAACTTCCCTTTTCACCTTTACCATTATGGATAATTTCAGTTTCTCCATCATGAGCTCTCATCCAATCACTCATATAGTAATTGATGCCCAAGAAGTCGTTCAAATCTTTTGCAGCATCTAAGGCAGCAAAGTCTTCATCACGAAGGTCTAATTCCCCACCATTTACTTTCAGAATATGGCGAACACCTTCAAGTGTTTTTTCAGAATAGTAACCCAAGTATGTAGCATCTAGGATAAATTTATTGTGAATAATATCTTCGAGTTCCGCTGCACGGACATCGTCAGGATTGGTTGGATCATAAGGATATTTCGTCGGCAGTGCATGTACAACCCCAATTTCTCCGCTATAACCAGCATCCTTGTAGAGCTTAACTGCCTTAGCATGTGAAACCATCATATTGTGATGAGATTGGAATACTTTAGAAAGATCATATTGAATCCCTGGTGAGAACTTCCCAACAAGATACTGATCGTCACCAATTGGACCGATTTCATTAAAGGTTGTCCAGTAATTAACTTCAGGGAATTCTTTGAAGCAAAATGCTGCGTAATTGACAAAGTGTTCAATGTTATCTCGATTTAGAAAATCACCATTAGAATGGAGTGTTTCTGGAGTATCAAAATGGTGAAGCGTTACAAATGGTTCTACGTGACGTTTATGACATTCCGCAAATAATTTATGGTAAAACTCTACTCCCTTTGGATTCACTTCTCCAAAGCCTGTTGGGAAGATACGAGACCACGCAATTGAAATACGAATGCCGTTTACCCCAAATTGTTCACTTAGTTCTAAATCAACTGGGTAACGATTATAAAAATCAGAAGCTGGTTCCGCAGTGTACCAGTAATTATCTTCCAGATACTTATCCCATGCAACACGACCTTTTCCATCTGACTTTGTGGCACCCTCTGCTTGATATGCAGCAGTTGCTCCACCAAATATAAAATCTTTCGGTAATGTTTTAACCATATGCCTACCTTCTTCTATCAAAAATAAATAAAGGGGTAGGAGTTGGAGATTATAACTCCCTCCCCCTTTGATTAAAACTGTTGTTTGACAAAGTCAAGTGCACCCTGACCATCACGTGTGAGCTTAATGTATTGAGCCCCTTCAGTTTTGGCAAGTTTAATGCCCAATGCATCAGTTTCTTGTTTAATGTCATCGTAGTTCGATGCTACTTGAGGTGCAAGGATGACTAATTGATACTCAGGCAAAATTTCACGGTGAGCACCATAGCTTCCTGCTGTCGCTGTGACTGGAACACCGTATTCTTTTGCAGCTTTAGTTAAAGCGTTGGCAAGCAATCCACTTGTACCGCCTCCTGCACAAAGTACCAGAACGTTGGTTTGTTCAGAAATTTCGGTATCAACTGCAGCTTTTTCAAGAATAGCATCTGCTTTGGCAGTATTGAAGTTAGCTGCCACTTTCTCTTTCAAGCTATTTTCTACTTTATCTGATTGACAAGAAAGTGATGATTACATGTTTTGGTCATAAATAGTCCTTCTTTTCTTTTTTCCGTAGCAACAAACTGTCACTCTTTATTAGATACGAGGGCGTTAAGCGAGCACGACAAAAATAGGAGTTTTGACGAAGAACTTTCCGTTCTAGGAGAAACTCTCTTTTTTGTACAGCTCGTAGCCCAAGTTCAATACCATCATAAAAAAGAAGGTTTGATTTTGTTATCACATTAAGTTCGGGGAAAAGAAAATGTTGCTTTTACACTACAAATGTTGTAAAATTGTAGTGTAAAAGCAACATAGAAAGGAGTAAGCATGTCAAAAAAAGAGATTCTACTTGAATTTATAGAAAACCACAATGGCATTATCACCTATAAAGATTGTAAAGCTCTAAATATTCCAACAATATATTTGACAAGACTAGAAAAAGAAGGAATTCTATACCGCATCGAAAAAGGAATTTTTCTAACCCAGAATGGAGACTACGACGAATACTTCTTCTTTCAGTACCGATATCCCAAGGCTGTTTTCTCTTATATCTCAGCACTTTATCTGCAACAATTTACAGATGAAATTCCTCAATATTTTGACGTAACCATTCCTAGAGGTTACCGTTTTAATACTCCTCCAGCTAATCTGAACATTCATTCCGTTTCTAAGGAATATAGCGAACTAGGAACTACTCTTGTAAAAACCCCTATGGGAAACGAGGTAAGAGTCCATGATTTCGAACGTATTATCTGTGATTTTGTGATTCATCGAGAAAAAATAGATACTGAGCTTTTTATCAAAACACTTCAACATTATGGAAACTATCCTAAAAAAAATCTTACAAAACTCTATGAATATGCGACAAAAATGAACACCTTGGACAAGGTCAAACAAACTCTGGAGGTCCTAGTATGAATAAAGCTAAGCTAACAGCACTCTGTCATAAAATATCAAAGAATACTGGATTAACCTTTAATTCCGTGATGACCTATTACTTTCTAGAAGTGATTTTGAAAAAATTAAGTCAAAGTAGCTATTCAAATCACTATATCTTCAAAGGAGGATTCCTACTGTCAAATGTTATTGGAGTTGAATCTCGTAGCACAGTTGATATTGATTTTTTGTTCCATCAAATGACACTTTCAGAAGATACTGTGAAGCAGCAACTCAAGGAAATTTTAGCAGATTCAGAAGAAGGTATTTCTTTTGTGATTCAATCCATCACAGCTATTAAAGAAAGTGATGACTATGGTGGCTATCGAGCAACCATTTTGTGCCAACTTGAGAATATTAAACAAGTTATCCATTTGGATATTGCGACAGGTGATGTTGTAACTCCTCAGCCGATTACATACGACTATAAAGCTATTTTTGATGAAGATAATTTTCCAATCATTGCTTATACAATTGAAACAATCCTAGCTGAGAAACTTCAAACCATCTATTCACGTAACTTCTTGAACAGCAGAAGCAAAGATTTTTACGATGTTTATATACTTTCAAAACTGAAGAAAGAAGACATTGACTTCATTCAGTTGAAAAATGCCTGTCAGAGAACATTTTCATATCGCGAAACAGAGCTCGATTTTGAAAAGATTATTGACCTACTCGAGAGTTTCAAATCTGACCCTATTCAGAATAAACAATGGCAAAATTATTCGAAAAAATATAGCTATACAAAGGGGATTTCCCTTGCAGATGTTCTTGATGAGATGATTCGTCTCATAACAGTTCTCATTTCTATAAATTCTGATTAATCGTGACCAAAAAATTAAAAAGGATATGCTAACATTTATACATTTTGTTAGCATATCCTTTTTTATTTCGTCGTATAAGCAAAACTCAAGCTACTATCCACTCCAGATAATTTACGGAAGGTGTAGTTTGGATTGCCATTGTAGTTGGTTTCGGAGA